>JAJZBQ010000003.1 GCA_021798835.1 Pseudomonadota bacterium
CGCTCCCTTGTCACCTTCCGCTCACCAGCCTCCATGAGGAAGCGGGAAAAATAACGGAAAAATTACAGAATCCACCAATCCGCGTCTTATCCCCAGATTTACGCGCTTTTTAACCCCTGCTTACACCGCCAAACTCAATGGGCTTGATCCTCATGCCTGGCTCAAGGATACCCTGGAAAAACTGCCAGTCTGGCCCAACAACCGACTCGATGAGTTGTTGCCGCTCAGACCAAAAGCATAAAATCTGTCAGCCTCATAGGTGTGTCGGTTGAGTGCTTACTCATTAACAGCGGCTTTCTGGACGCCAATGGTTGCTTTAATACCAGAACAGGTATAGACTGCGCGGATGGCAGACAAAGAAAAACAGCTCATCTGGATCGGGAGCAGCAAAAAGGACCTGATGACGCTTCCACTCGATGTGCGAAAGTTCTTCGGTCACGCCCTGGACTTCGCGCAGCGCGGTGATCAGCACAACGCGGCAAAGCCGCTTAAGGGCTTCGGCGGTGCCGGCGTCCTTGAGATCGTCGAGGACGATGCCGGGGGCACGTATCGGGCCACCTACACGGTTAAGTTCGCGGAAGCGGTATTCGTCCTGCACTGCTTCCAGAAGAAGAGCAAGAGCGGGATTGCTACGCCGAAAGAGGATATGGACATCATTCGCGCCAGGCTGAAGGTTGCCGAAGCGCTGGCAAAGGAGCTACGACATGGCAAAGCGCATGATTGAAGGCATCGAGATCGAAACCAGCTCGGGCAATGTATTTGCCGACCTCGGCTTGCCCGATGCGGAAAAGCTCAAGATCAAGTCCGGTCTGGTGATCGAAATCACCCGTGCCGTGCGTCGCCTCGGACTGACTCAAGAGGAGGCCGGCCGGCGCATGGGCATCCCGCAACCGAAGGTGTCGGGGATGATGCGTGGCGACTTCGCCAACCTCTCCGAGCGCAAGCTGATGGAGTGCCTGAATCGTCTTGGTTACGACATCGAGATCAACGTGCGTCCGGCCGCCGAACCGATCGGTCATCTGACGCTCGCGATCGCTTGATTGGGTACTGTGACCAGGATCATAAATCACATCGACCTGATGCACTGACTTTTGCTGTAATTAACCAGCCCGGAGCTGGGTCTGCATCACCCAATCTTCTCCAACAAACTCTCCGGCTTGAGGTGCGTATACCGCTTTAGCATCTGCATGCTTTTATGGCCGGTAATACTGGCGACTTCCATTGGGTGCAGTCCTTTCTCAAACAAGCGGGAAGCAGCTTCATGTCGGAGGTCATGCCAGCGCAGGTCTTTGATCTGTAACTTGGCAAGGACGTCCTTCCAAATACATACGACCGCGTTGGCGGTGGTTTTGAGAACCAGTCCTTTTTTGGGAATGATGAGTTGACCGTTGCTGTCAGTTTCGCACAATGACTGCAATACCGCTGTTGCTTTGCTGGATAGAGGCAAGATTGTTGGTGGTTTCCAGCATGTAAGCAGGGAACCGGATCATTCGTGCGGAAAGATCAACCCATTCCCAGGATAATTTGAACAAGGTACCTTGACGTAAGCTGGTTTCGATAGCCAAGTCGAAAGCAAGGGCAGCATAACAGTTGCTGCTTTTGCGCACGCAGGCTGGAGTGAATGCGTTCATATTCATCATCTTCCAGCCTCCTGTTGCGGGCACGGCTTCCGCCGGGTTTGCGGATATTATTGAGCGGGTTGAGCAAATGTTCCATGCCCCATTCTTTGCGGGCAATTTCGAATAAATGGCTGATGAGCTGCAGTTCAAGGCGGATGGTATTTTCGGCTCGGCCATCGCTGCGGCGTTTGTCGCGGTAGCGGGCAAAATCGATACCACGCAGGTTGGCGAGGCTGCGGTAGCAAAGGTCGTGTTGCAGCCAGCGTTCGATGCGCCGGTTTTCCTGATAGGGATGGTTCTTCTGCGGCACGATTTCGTTGCGGTAACGTTCCAGGGCATCCCGCAGGGTGGTGCTTTCGGCTTGCGTGCGGTCGACGAATGAACCGGCATCCATTTCCGCTTCAATTCGGCGTGCCCATAGCTGGGCTTGCTTCAATGTGTCGAAGGTATGGTAAACAGGTTTGTAACCCTTGCGGCGGACTTCGGCGCGCCAGAAGGTGCCGCGTTGTTGAATATAGGCCATGCGAATTTCTCCAAAACGTTGATGAACGTCTGGTTCGCATGTTTTCATTCCGGCAGAATTCCGGCAAAGGCCAGTTTTTGAGAGGGATACGAGCAAAAATGGCAAGAAAAAAGGCACTGGATAAAATCCAAGTGCCTGATTTCAATGGTATTCGTTTTGGCTCCCCGACCTGGACTCGAACCAGGGACCTGCGGATTAACAGTCCGTCGCTCTACCGACTGAGCTATCAGGGAACACGAAAAACAGCATTCTAGCAAACCCTGAAAGAGTCGGCAACCCCTTCAACTACAGTGAGTCATCGGGATAGATGGCTGTTGCTGATAATTGACCGTTGGTGAGAGTCAGCAATACATCAACGCTCATCCCATTGGAAAATCCTGGGGGTAGTGTCGCGCCGGAACCAATCTGAATGGAAAGACCATTCATGTCAAATGTCTGCGTCGTAGACTGGTAGTTGTATACCGGACCACTGGCCTGGAATCCGATACTGCTGGGTTGTGGTGACGACCCATTGGCAAATCTCCAGAAATTGACCCCCACTGCGTCCATGGCATTCGCCCCCGTCGCACTTCCTTCAACAGAGACCAGTGCCCCCGGAAGCAGATTACTCGCGGTGCCGTTGGCATATACCACAGTACTTGGCAAAGTCACCTGCTCTGAATTTCCATCCAGAAGTGTCAATGTCACTTGATTATTGGACATCGAAAGCACGGTCCCCAAATAGTCCACCACCGCTCCAATGGGTACACTGGATGAGATGATTATGCTCGATGCCTGAACCACATTGCCGGTAACAATGCCTTGAACCTGCACATAAGCATTTTCCTGAACCGCAGATAGCGCCAAAGGTGTCCCACTGGGACCATGAATCTGTGTATTTGAATTGACTACAACCACCGTGCCGCGCACCGTAAAATTCCCACTGGAAGCCAGTTCGGCAATCGTTCCGGCCAACTGAATTGGATCAGCAGTAGCGATATAGGGTGTAACACGCTGAGCATTCAGGATACCCAAGGAGTCGACCACCCCCTCAACCGTCACATACTCGCCAGTAACTAAACTCGATAATCCCGTAGACAAAGATACCGGAAGACCATCGACAAACCATTGCCCATTACTCAATTGGCTAACAACCCCGGATAAGGTGACCGTTCCACTCACCCCCGATAAAGTCTGTACCCGAACCTGACCCACGCTCCAGGGGGTAGTCGTTGCATTACTCCAGACATTGACCCACTCCCCGTTTTCCAGCATACCACCCGGTTGGGATACTGCGCCCAATACTGATGTCGAAGAACCATAGGAAAAAGTCAGGTTATTGACGGTAAATGTCCCATTTGCCAAGCCCGCAACCGGGCCACTCACCCGAAGATAGCCCGGATTGGCGGGAATCTGCCGTATGCTGGTGGCCTGCAAAAACGGACTTTGACTGGCATCGTACCCTGGCGATCCATAAATACATACCCAGTCACCCACCTGAATATTTGTAAAACTTGCATATCCTTCCAGAACAGTAGTAGGAGCCGCCTGATCCGAGGTGTTCAGCAATACGGTCAATCCATTGACAACCAAGGTATTGGTCTTAGGATTGGCCGTCACCTGCCCCACCAGTTGAGGTTCAAGTTGAACTTTGGCTGGATTTCCTTGCGCGTCCAACTGAACCTGGATGTTCTGCCCCAAAGCCACTCGCTGTGGTGATGTAAGCACCTCAGGTGCCAGATTACTGTCGGTCTCATACTGTCCCGTCACGCTGGACAAATGTAAACCATCCACGATGATACTGCCAAATCCCGTCACAGTTCCCATGACCACCCCGGTCCCGCCGGTCCCCACCCCTCCTTCTGCCATCATGGTTCCACCACCACATGAAGTCACCAGGAAAATGCAGGAAAACGTTGCAATGAGGAACATCCATTGACTTCGCCGAGATGCTTTACGACGACCCGCACCTACTCGCATTCTCATGATAAATCGGATGCAGATAAAAACGGGGGTTGGTTAGATTCCGTATTCTCACTCCAAAAATAGTGACCAAAACGTACACGGTAGTGTGCGTTCATCTGCCCTTTGTCCTGAAGATACAGACGGGTGGCCTCAGCCACCATCTCAGCACGAACCTGATTCCATAATTGTCGTGAAAACTGGTCCAGTTCGCGGGCCGATGCTTCCGTCAGACCTGAAGCAAAAACGCTCTGTTCAAGCAAAGGGGTTCCGCCACGAATGTTGCGCACTGCAGAAGCTCCGTGGTCTGCCAGATTTCCGGCAAAAAGTTCCAGTAATTCATCGGAACCCGGGGGTGGAACACATCCACGTTCAGAGGGAATCACCCAGTCTTGGCCATCCTGATGCTCCACCGTGACCAAACCCAAACGACCCATTTCTGCCAACACGGTAAAGGGATGCACATCTTGTGTAATCTGGCGCACCAAGGATTCGAAACTTACTTCAGTCCCCATGCGGGGCAATTTTCTGGGTTGTTTGTTCTCATCTCGATAAACAGGATTTTGTGCCCAATGGGCAAAAACCTGACTACTGATCGGAACCTTTCTGGCGATCCGTTCAGTCAAACCATGGTCACGCCAAAATCGTACATCCTTGCGGTGAACTCCACTCAACAAACTCAACGATGAATCGGTATCGGTCAGCCCCTGGACCTTCAGTTCCTGTTGTGCCTGTTCAATAAAGGTATTTTTAAGTACGGCAGCAAAACGAACGTAATCGACACCACAAGCCACCAACAAGCGAATCATGGGAGTAATCACGAGAGTAACGGCATCCAACACCGAATCAGCGGCAGGAAGCGGCGCGTCAAGTAGATGCCGCGGCAAATTTCTAGGGGGTCTACCCATTATTGATTATTACCAATAAAATTCACGTAGTTATTTGGCTTATCATAACATACTTTTCATTTGGATTGATTCTAGGATACTTCACCCGACCTATCGCAGTTCTCTACCCGATAATCTAAAAATAAATCTTATTCCGTAGGCGAAACTGCCAAGGAAAGCAACAATTCTCCTGTATCAGGCAAATCGAAGTCAAACAAAGTTACCGTAAGGGATTGCATAATTTTCTCGAAACCGGCTTCTGACTGAGACACGCTATGACAAGGAGCGGCGCGGAATTGACAGGGTACATTGCATCCAAGTGTCACTCTTCCCCCTAATACGGTATCGAACAAGTGAATCTGTTCAAACACCGTGATATCGAGGGTTTGCCCAAAGCCACCCAGTACAGTTCCGCCCATTTCAAACCTTCCTGCAGGACCATCACAACTCGGCATGGAAAGATTCAACTCAATCGAAAAATTCTTCCAGGTAGCCCCCGCTTCCTGGGTATAAGCAACCACCACTGCCTGCGACAACAAACTGATGCGTTTGAACAACGTTGGATGTGAGGGTGATACACAGGCATAGCTCAGCGTACCAATCTCATCCGGTTGAACCTGAGCACGATAACGCAGCGGTTCACCATTCAGCCCCACTCGGTCTGTGAATAAAGCCCGTCTCAGCGTATCAAATACCAAATCTTCTGGTCCAACCCCAGGTTTGAAAACCACCCTTTCATGAGGATTGATACCCTGTTGAGAAACGGGATTTTCTTCCATCCCAAGAATCTTGTCATGATAATGCTCAGGTTGACGCATCAATGTATCACCCAGATTATGAACCAATTCAAAGAGGTCCAACTCAATGATATGCGCCAATCCATCTCCTGATACAATAACTTGTAATACCCCGTTCTGTAATATGGTTTCCTTATATCCATCAAAATTCAGGTCTGCCTGCATCAGGGGTTCTCGCGGAAACTGACGATCCATATCACGTTCCAGACACAACAGTGCCCGATACAGGGCGCGACGCAGATGAGGCAGATAGAGCCCACCGAACAGGCCATGCCAATACGCATCATTGGCCTGTGCCAAGTAAAGCCAACGACACCGCTCATCCGTCTGATCTTCAGGTGCCAAATCGTGAAAGCGACGTGACAAGCCCAGCATACGCTTATGCAAATGATTGGCTTCCGGGTAACGCATCATGAAATTACGCCAGATACCCCCACGCAGATAGGGGCGATCCTGATCATAGCGCTGCTCTCGCTTGGCCTGATCTACCAATCCAGAAAAGCGACGCGCCGCAGGCGCAGGCAGAGTCCATTCGTTCATCTCGATGTACGAAGTCGTCGGCAAATAAACCACCCCGCGAGTGGGTTGTTGACTGTGGTAACCAGCATAGGTCATGGGTTCAATAATGGCAGAAGCCAACACGGCCTGGATAAATTGTTCCAGCCATCCCTTCTCGTAGACCCACTCAAAAGTTTCTGGCCAAATACCAAACTTCTCTATGTCGTCAAAATAAACTGCCGCATCCAGACGATCCTCTCGTGCCAAATTTTCCAGATACTCTATGACTTCATGAACCTGAGCGAATGGAATACGGTAGCGTAATCCTTCAGCAATCGGAAAAATATCGAGGCGCTTTCCCCCCTCTTCCGTGCTGTAGTAACCATTCAGCGACTCCGCAGATTGACCCGCACACAAAAAGTGATAATCATCAACGGTCACATAATCCACCCCACAGGCATGAAGCGACGAAACTACCGAAGATTCCCAGACCCGCTCTGTCAACCAGGATCCACTGGGACGCTGGCCAAACTTGCGCTGAAGATCGCCAGATAACCGCTCTACCTGCCCTACGCGGTCAACTTCTGGAATTGCTGCCAAAACAGGTTCAGCATACCCAGCCGTGAACATTTCCACTTGCCCCCTCTGCACCATCGCTTTGAGCAAATTCATATCCTCGGGCTGATTTTCCAGCCACTGGTCCAGCAACCAACCACTGACATGTAAAGCAAACGGAAACTGTGGATAACGTGACATCAAGCGCAGAAAGGGCCCATAACAGCGCTCATAGGCATCGTTCAACACACCGTCGAAATTTCCCACCGGTTGATGGGCATGTACGCCCAACAGCAACGCAATTCTTTTCATTGTTCCGATACTCTCAATAGGCCGTGCGGCGCATGGTACCGCCAGCATCCGCAACTCGTGTTCCCTGACTCAGGGAAATTTTCAAATTATCCGGCGAAGGAAGTCCCAGTAAGCGATATAAACTCTCCAGATTGAGGCGATACAGTCGATCAAATAACCGAACACTGTCCGCATTATTGTAGTCACCAAACCACCAGAACCAATCTGAACTTTCACAAACCCTCAATTGCGCCGAAGCGCGATCCCGTGCCTCAGGAGATAGATATGGAACCTGAGCATCGTAGGCAAGTTTGGCAGAAACCAGCAAATCCCATGCATGGTTCTTGTCATGGTCACCAATCCAGGTTGTCAGAGAACCGTAAACCCAACTACCCGCCGCCACCTGCTGAAGAAGCGGCAAGGATTTGGGATTCAATTGAGCAGAAAGATCTGCAAAGGTGGTAGGCTCGATATCAGGGTGAACGGCCAACATATCGTACAACGAATCCAAGAAATAGAACCCATTATAAGGGTAGTACTCCCATGCATTTTCACCATCCAGGATAATCGTCACCACAGGATCCCGATCAGTCGGCGTCTCCCGCACAATCGCCTCCAGATAGCCTACAAAATCCTTGGCAGCACGATCTCCATCCCAACGTGAATACTCAAAGCCCACCCGATCAGATAAAACATCATCACGAAAATAAACCAGCAACGATGAAGATGTTCCTTTCTCCGAGAAACAGTAAGGCTGGTACAACCAATCCTGCCGATCGGGAACAGAATTCCCCCACGACATCCGGAGACTATTGGCCAATAAAGCCTCACCACTCGCTGTCCAGCGCAGACCTTGACGTGCCAGCAAGCCCAGTGTCTCGGTGGAAAGCGCCCCTTCGGCAGGCCAGAACCCCTGTGGCAAACTCCCGAATTGCTGGTAATAAAAATCACAGGCCGCCTGAATCTGAACTTCGGCACGTTTGAGTCCGCCCGGGTATCTGTCTGCCCGAGGCAATGCCAGATGAGGGACCACCTCACGCGCCACCGAAAAATCAAGCAGCAAGGGTAGTAACGGATGGGATGCCGGAGTGGTCGCCAACTCTACCTGACCAGCCTGATGCAATGCTTGGTAGCGCGGCAATAACCCTGTCAACAACTCCCCAATCAAAGCCAGCAATTGCTGTCTATCCGTATAACTAAAACAGCATCCCTTCTGCATCAAACGCTGTACCAGGGGAGAACTTTTACGCACCGTTTCTCCCATCCAGGCCAAGTGATACCAGACCAACAAGTCATACAGAAATGCATCCGAAACATACCGGGAAGCCTCCTCCCCTCCTTCATCAAGGACCGCAATGGCATCCCGCAATCGTCTGTATCCCGGAAACGGATCGATCATTTTGGGGGCGTAACAGCGCAGACAGGATTGAATCATGCCGCGCCGCTCTACCTCGTTTACTTCTTCCAGTGAAGCACTCTGCAGATAACGCAACAATGGCTCGCGCCACTGCCCACAACGACTCTGCTCCGCATAGTCCAGCCATTGCTCCACCAGTGATGGAACCAGATTAATGACCACCCGCATATCGGGATGGGCTTCAAGATGGGCCACCATGTCGGTGTAGTCCTTCAACGCATGCAGGTAGGTCCACGGCAACTCGAACTCACCCGTCAATGCGTGACGGTAATCCGGTTGGTGCATATGCCAACATAACACCAGTTTCAAACGACGCGTGACACCCACGATCAACCCGGATGATAATTGCGTTGATTCAGCATCTCGGCGGTGATGAGCGTAATCCCGTTTTCTGAAACATAGAAACGCTCACGATCCTGAACCGGATCATATCCGGCCACCAATTCGTCGGGGATGATACATCCACGATCGATCACTACCCGTCTCAGACGGGCGCGCTTCCCGATACGGACATTGGGCAATACCACAGCATCCTCGACCAGCGCATTGGTTTTGACATGGACATCCGAAAACAGCACCGAACGTCGCACCACACCACCACTGATAATGTTCCCGCCTGAAATCAGGGAATCCACCGCATACCCCCTTCGCCCGTCCTCATCAAACACGAACTTGGCCGGTGGAAACTGCTCCTGATAGGTCCAGATGGGCCAATTCTTGTCATAAAGATTCAAGTCAGGAACCACTTTGGTCATTTCCATATTGGCTTCCCAATAAGCATCCACTGTTCCAACATCTCGCCAGTATGGGGCCAGATCCGGCTCACCAACGCAACTTTCTTCAAATGGCTGTGCAAAAACTCGATGCCGTGGAACCAACCAGGGAATCAGATCATGACCGAAGTCATGAGTTGAGTCAGGATCTTCGGCATCACGAGCCAGTTGTTCAAACAGGAAATCAGAACTGAAAACGTAGATTCCCATGCTCGCCAGCGCACGGTCGGGATCATCCGGCAACCCATTGGGTTGTTCCGGCTTTTCATCGAAAGAAACGATACGGCCCTCAGTATTCACGGTCATCACCCCAAAAGCATGGGCATCAGCGATGGGAACCGTCAGACAAGCGATAGTCATATCCGCCTGAGTGCTGACATGGGATGCCAGCAATTTGCCATAATCCATTTTATAGATATGATCACCCGCCAGGATAATGATATGTCGTGGAGCATGGCCACGCAGAATATCAAGATTCTGGTAGACCGCATCCGCTGTTCCCTTGTACCATTCTTCCTGCATACGTTGCTGAGCCGGGAGCAATTCGACAAACTCATTGAACTCACCGCGCAGGAAACTCCAACCATGCTGAATATGCTGAATCAGACTATGCGCCTTGTATTGGGTCACTACACCAACCCGCCGTATTCCCGAATTAATGCAGTTGGACAGAGGAAAATCAATGATCCTGAATTTCCCACCAAATTGAACCGATGGCTTGGCTCTCCATTTGGTAAGATCCTTGAGACGCGAACCCCGACCACCGGCCAAAATGAGAGCCATGGAATTCTTGGTTAGTACGCTGATGAACCGCTCGGAAGCCATATCGCGGGGACTCATACCAGACTCCTCTTATTTATAAATTTATAACGCACTAAAAACTGGAAACAACTCTGGCACACTCAGCCCCATTATAATGGATTAAATTGTAAAAATAATGACGAGAGACTCTCATGGCCCATCAAAATTCTGATAGCGCATTGCTAAAAATCTTGCAAGGCTGCCACCACGATCCATTTGCCACCCTTGGTATTCACGGTAATGCCAATGGAACCTGGAGGTGGCGCCTGTTTTTTCCGTACGCCGATACTGTGGAAGTGTGGACGGGTCAAGAATGGCAGGTGGCCCCCCGCATTCACGACCAGGGGGTTTTTGGCTGGTCTGGCCCTTCACGCCCCCCTGTTCCTGGTCTTGTACGCCGTCACGAAGACGGTCAATGGAAGGAACAGGCCGATCCGTATACTTTTTCTCCCTTATTGACCGACCACGATCTGCATCTTTTCCAAGAAGGGACCTTACACCTGATGTATCGCATGCTGGGTGCCCACCCCATCACTCTCCATGGCATTTCGGGTGTCCGCTTCGCAGTATGGGCCCCCAATGCAGAAAGAGTCAGCGTCATCGGAGACTTCAATCACTGGGATGGTCGTCATAACCCCATGCGAGTTCGCGGCCCCAGCGGAGTATGGGAATTGTTTTTGCCAGAGATCATTGCAGGGAGTTACTACAAATTTGAAATTCGTAACCGTCAGGGCTCACTACACATCAAAACCGATCCTTGCGGCTTCTGCTTCGAACATCGTCCGGGCACCGCCGCTGTTGTCAGCGAACCCTCACGCCATGCCTGGGAAGATGCAGACTGGATGCAGCAACGTGCGCAATGGGACTGGATGCATGCTCCCCTCAATATCTACGAACTCCACCTTGGCTCATGGCGGAAGCCCTGGCACACTGATTTTGCTCATTTCTCCGAGATTGCAGATCAATTGATCCCTTATATCAAAGAGATGGGCTACACCCATATTGAACTACTGCCCATCAGCGAACATCCTCTCGATGAATCATGGGGTTATCAAACGACGGGGTATTTTGGTGTTACCAGCCGCTACGGCTCCCCCGATGATTTTCGTGCTTTTGTCGATCGCTGCCATCAAGCCGGCATCGGTGTATTGCTGGACTGGGTGCCAGGGCATTTCCCCAAAGATGACTGGGCACTGGCACGCTTCGATGGCAGTGCCCTGTACGAGCATGAAGATCCCCGTCTGGGGGAGCATCAGGATTGGGGGACCTATATCTTCAACTATGGACGTCATGAGGTGCGGGGCTTCCTGATGTCCAATGCCCATTTCTGGCTTAACGAGTTCCATCTGGATGGCCTACGCGTGGATGCCGTCGCTTCCATGCTCTACCTCGATTATTCGCGCAAGTCTGGCGAATGGATCCCCAATGCTTACGGAGGACGGGAAAACCTTGCCGCACTGGATTTTCTTCGCGACATGAATCGGATGGTCCACGAGTACTTTCCAGGCACGCTGACCATTGCTGAGGAATCCACTGCCTGGCCCATGGTATCGCGCCCCACTTATCTCGGCGGCCTCGGTTTTTCGATGAAATGGAATATGGGTTGGATGAATGACACACTGCACTATTTTTCACTTGATCCCGTTTACCGTCAACATCATCACAACGCCCTCACCTTCGGGCAACTCTACGCCTATTCGGAGAATTTTGTACTACCCTTTTCTCATGATGAAGTCGTTCATGGTAAGAAATCCCTGCTCGACAAAATGCCAGGGGATACTTGGCAACGATTTGCCAATTTACGTCTGTTATTGAGTTACCAGATGGCCAGTCCAGGGAAAAAACTCAACTTCATGGGCAATGAATTTGCACAAGGGCGGGAATGGCAAGTCAAAAGCGGGTTAGATTGGGATCTCCTGAATCAACACTGGCATCAGGGCATACATAAAATGAGTCGTGATCTGAACCATTTTTACCGCCATCACTCCGCGCTCTATGACCTGGATTTTGAAGTTGAAGGGTTTCAATGGGTTGATTGTCACGATCACGCCCAGTCGATCATCAGTTTCATCCGCCGTGACCGCCATCAAAATGTGGTGTTGGTAATAAGTAACTTTACCCCTGTACCCCGCCGCAATTATCGCATTGGTGTACCCGTAGAAGGATGCTGGCACGAATGCTTCAACAGTGACTCTACGCATTACGGCGGTAGCAATCTTGGGAACATGGGTGAACTTTGGACCCAGACACAACCATGGAACGGGCTTCCCTGTTCACTGGAAATGACCTTGCCTCCCCTGGCTACCGTTATACTGGAACCCAAACCACACTAACCTTCCTTCACCGATCGAGAGAGCCGATATCCATGTCACGTCTAACTGAAAGTCCCGCCTGGAATACTCTGCAGAATGATGTTGCACGGATTCGTGCCACGTCTTTGCGTGCCCTATTTGCCGCCGATCCTGATCGCTATCCCCGCATGACCGTCAGTGCCGGGCCGCTGTTTCTAGACTATTCCAAAAATCTTCTTGATCACGAAACACTCAGCCATCTTCTCGCCCTGGCTGAGCAAGAACAGTTGCCTCAAGCCATTCGCCATCTGTTCAACGGTGCTACAGTCAATCGATCAGAAGGCCGGGCTGCCCTGCACACCGCGTTGCGGCAGGGAGATGACGCTCCACCCTTATGGCTCCATGGACAGGATGTCAGCCTCTCCATCCACCAGGTTTTGGCCCAAATGACCGAATTTGTTGAACAGGTTCATAGTGGTACATGGCAGGGCTATAGCGGACACTCCATTACCGATGTCGTCAATATCGGAATTGGAGGATCGGATCTGGGACCTGCAGCCGTCATGGCAGCCCTGCCCGCTGACTGGGTGTCGCTACGCGTGCACTACGTATCCAACGTGGATGGTGCCCAACTCTCGCGAACCCTGAAGCCGCTCAATCCCGAGACCACACTATTCATCGTGGCTTCCAAAACATTTACCACGCAGGAAACCCTCCTCAATGCCCATTCTGCACGCACCTGGTTCATGGAGCGTGCCAAAGATCCCGCCCATATCGCCCGTCATTTCGTGGCGCTGTCCACCAATGCAACAGCGGTCGCCCAATTCGGTATCGATACCCGCAATATGTTTGCGTTCTGGGACTGGGTCGGAGGACGCTACTCCCTCTGGTCAGCCATTGGGCTATCCATTGCCTTGGGTATCGGAATGGATAAGTTTCGCTCATTGCTGGCCGGTGCCCACGCCATGGATTCCCATTTCCGTGATGCCCCGCTGGCTGAAAATATGCCTGTCCTCATGGGTCTTATCGGCATCTGGTACCTCAACTTCATGGGAGCACAAACTCAGGCCATTCTTCCCTACGATCAGGGACTGGAACGCCTTGTCGCACATATTCAACAAGTCAGCATGGAAAGCACGGGAAAATCCGTGACCCAAGAGGGAAAACCCGTGGATTATGCCACAGGGGCCATCATTTGGGGAGGAGCCGGTACCAATGGTCAACATGCCTACTACCAACTACTACATCAGGGAACTTTTCTGATTCCTGCCGATTTTATTCTGCCATTGCATAGCCGCTATCCTCTGGGAGATCATCATCGAATTCTCAGTGCTAATGTATTGGCACAGGGAGAAGCCTTAATGCGTGGCAAGACTGCCGAGGAAGTCAAAGAGGAGTTGGCTGGCCAAAACTTGCCTCCGGAACAGATACAAACCTTGCTGCCTCACAAGATATTTCCGGGCAACAGACCTTGCAACACCCTCCTGTTGAATCAGGTTGATCCTTACACTCTGGGGGCTTTGGTAGCGTTGTATGAACATCGCACCTTTGTTCAGGGAACACTCTGGGGCATCGACACTTTTGATCAATGGGGAGTAGAACTGGGCAAACAACTGGCACGCACCATTGATGCAGAACTCAAAGACCATCCTTCCGCCGTTCATGACCCATCGACCACTGGATTGATCGAACGAGTCCGCTCTGCCATGTCCCCATCCTCTTCGTTCTGACGGGAATTTTTTATGAATATCCTGCACATGACCTCTGAAATTCATCCCTTGATCAAGACCGGAGGGCTGGCCGATGTCTCTCGCTCGCTACCTGTCGCCCTACAGTCATTGGGTGAGAACATTCGTCTGTTCGTTCCGGGTTACCGCAACCTGCTGGCTGCACTAAACGATACCCATGAAGTGATGGACTCTTTCCCCTACGGGGTACTACCCGCCAAGGCACGTCTGTTGGCAGCCGATTTGCCAGGTAGCTCCATCCCTTTATGGATTCTCGACTGTCCAGCCTTATTTGACCGTGGGGGCGGACCTTATCAGGATGATGAAGGACAAGACTGGCCGGATAATCCTCTGCGATTCGGGGCATTTTGTCGTGCAGCCGCTTGGTTGGTCCAAAATCAACATCCATCGATTCTCGATTGGTCCATCGACCTGCTACACTGCCACGACTGGCAAACCGCCCTGACTCCGGCTCTTCTTAAATTCTGGCATTGCCCAGTTCCCACTGTGCTAACCATCCATAATCTTGCCTTTCAAGGTAATTTTTCTGCCTCTTGGATCAACACGCTGGGTTTGCCTGCACAGGAATTCCACTTGGAAAGTCTGGAATTTCACGGTCAATTATCCTTTCTCAAAGCCGGATTGGTACATGCTGATGCTATTACTACCGTCAGTCCTCGGTATGCCCGTGAAATTCAAACCCCTCAAATGGGATGTGGCCTGGATGGCCTGCTGCGTCACCGATCTGCAGCACTCAGCGGAATTTTGAATGGCATTGATGAATTATGGTGCCCAGACAATGATCCTCATTTGACCCACCATTACAACATCACCAAAAAAGCTCCCAAGGCCCTGAACAAAGCCCATCTACAACAACGTCTGGGTCTGGAAGTTTCCCCTCAGGCTTTTCTGGTTGGACTGGTTAGCCGTCTAACTCTACAAAAAGGAATCGATCTGGTTCTCGACTCATTGGACGACATGCTGGCTGACAAATCCGTCCAGTTGGTTGTTCTAGGCAGCGGCGACCTGGATATGGAGCGCCGCCTGGCTCATTGGAATAGCCGGAAGCCGGATCAAGTCCATATCGCCCTTGGTTTCAATGAAGTTCTATCGCACCAAATTATCGCTGGTGCCGACTTGTTTCTGATGCCATCACGCTTCGAACCCTGTGGACTGGCCCAGATGTATGCCATGACCTATGGAACCCCCCCCCTGGTGCATCACACCGGAGGACTGGCAGATACCGTCACGCCCTATCAACCGGAAATCAGTCCACGCCGTCAGCAGGGCACTGGATTTGTATTTGAAACCGCCCATTCCTATGAACTGAAAAGTTGCTTCAAGATTGCCAAATCCTGCTTTCACAACCCTGTCGAATGGAACAAGGTGGTTCACAATGCCATGAAAAAATCTTTTCGCTGGGATCGTGCCGCTCAGGAGTACCAAATCCTCTACAATAAACTGCTAAAACTTACCTGAAACCGGCACCCTGCTCATGTCAACCCTCTGGACAGGGTGCCTCTGGCTGTGGTGAATCAGAGCCAAGTCAACAATCCCATTTCAAAGGGGTGTGTGAGATTCTCATGATAAGGGTACAGTCGAATCCGATAATCCAGTTGCCCACATAGTCCGGGTTGTAATTCCAGGACAAAGTGGTGCTCGCGACTTCCTTCCAGAAGACCGATGCACTGAAAACGGAAAGGAGGCAAAACCGGTACACCGGTGCGACTGATGGACCGGTTGAGAAGCAACTCCACACAGACATCCGTATCCGCCAAGCCTTGCAGGTCCACAGCCACTTCAAGATGCATGGTCTCACCGAACTTGATGCGTTTCATGGGTTGATCCAGACGACGTATCCGAACCCCCAACCACTTGGCACGCACTTTCTCTTTCCATGCCGAAATGGTATGAGCCAATGCCGCTCCATTTTCCCCATAACGCCTTCCCTGTGCGGAGGCCGGCACATAGAAATGGTCAAGATACTCGTCCAGCATACGACCTGTATTGAAATGGGTCAGGATACTGACCATGGAAGCCTTGGACTTTTCAACCCAACGGGGCGAGTAACCGAACTTGCTACGATCATAGTACAGCGGCACCACCTGATCCTGAATGATTTCGTACAATGTCCGTGCATCTTCACGATTACGTTGATGCTCATCCAGATAATTAGGAGCCGGACGCAACGCCCAACCATTATGCCCGTCATATCCTTCACCCCACCACCCGTCAAGAACACTGAGGTTGATGGTGCCATTGATACCCGCCTTCATTCCCGAAGTACCACTGGCTTCCAGAGGGTAAGTCGGCGTATTCAACCAGACATCAACCCCTGCAACCATGCGGCGCGCCAATCCCATATCATAATTTTCCAGTAACAGGATCTTGTCCTGAAACTCGGGCATGGCGGCAATTTCATGAATGCGACGGATCATCGCTTGCCCTGGTTCGTCCGCTGGATGCGCCTTTCCGGCAAAAATGAACAAAACGGGACGTTCTGGATCAAGCAGGATTTCACGTAGCCAGTCAAGATCCGAAAACAGCAAATCCGCACGCTTATAAGTAGCAAAACGTCTGGCAAAACCTATGGTTAAAACATTAGGCTCATGCATATCAGCATACTTGAGCAAACGTTCCATATGTGCGTCATCGCCCAAGTTGCGTTGATATTGGGCCGCGACCCGTTCACGTACGGCGTGCAACATCTGTGATTTCAAGGATTGACGCACACTCCAGTACAAATGATCGGGAATTTCATGAATTCCCTTCCAGAAGGAACGATCCGACAACCGATTGCGCCACTCTCCCCCAATGAAACGGTCATACAATTCTCCCCATTCCCTGGCCAGGAAGGTAGGCACATGTATCGCGTTGGTAACATAGGTCATGGGATTTTCATGCGTGGGAATGGAAGGCCAAAACCCAGAACAGATCTCTGCCGACACATCCCGATGTATGCGTGATACCCCATTCTGAAAACGTGAACCCCGAACCGCCAGTGCCGTCATATTGAAGTCGCTCTGCCCCGCACCAGGATCATTGCCCAGATCCAGGAGTTGATTGACCGGAATGCTGAGATCAGGGCACATATGCCCAAAATAGCGAGCCACCATATCACGCGGAAAGTGATCATGCCCGGCCGGAACCGGCGTATGGGTGGTAAAAACAGTGTTGGCCGCCACATATTCGATAGCGGTACTGAAATCGTATCCCGTCTGCTTGATCACATGACGGATACGCTCCAGAATCATGAAAGCCGCATGACCTTCATTGATATGCCAAACCGTCGGTTGCAGATTCAGCTTCTCCAAGGCGCGCGTTCCGCCAACCCCCAGGATAATTTCCTGTTCAATACGTACCCGGCGATCCCCCCCATAGAGGCGGTGGGTGATTTCCCGATCTTCAGGATGATTGTCCGGTAAGTCCGTATCCAACAAATAGATGCGGATATTGCCGACCCGTGCCCACCAGACCTTGACCTGAACGGGACGTTCACCCACAGTCACCGTCACTCGTATTTCCTGACCTTGAGCATCCAGGGCGGCATGAACCGGCAACTCATCGATATCAGAATCCGTGTTAACGGCAATCTGCCGTCCAATGCGGTCGATATTCTGCGTAAAGTAACCCTGACGGTAGAGCAAACCGATACCGACAAAAGGGAGCCCCAGATCACTGGCGGCTTTGCAGTGATCCCCAGCCAAAATCCCCAGTCCACCCGAATAAATTGGGAAACTTTCATGAAATCCAAATTCAGCACAAAAATAAGCCACCAGATTTCCCGGGGGCAGTTTGTGTGGCTTTCTCAATAACTCATTGTGATAAGTATCGTAAGCCGATAATACGCGGTAGTAGGAAGTCAGGAACGACTGATCTTCACTGGCCTCATTTAACCGATACTCATCGACTCGACGCAGGAATCGAATGGGGTTCGAGCCTACCAATTCCCATAAACGCGGATGCATCCGGGAAAATAGTGTGCGAGCCGAGCGATCCCAGCTGTACCACAGGTTATAAGCCAACTCCTCAAGTCGATTAAGTTTCTCAGGAATGCGTGGGCTATTTTCAACAACAAAAGAGGTACCCGGCAGTTGACCATTTTCCATTCATGTACCTTTACAGTTTAAGTTAATCCATAAAACCCGCGTACCCCCTGGCTCGCCCAGTGAGACCGCAGGTCTGATTATATCGCCATATCGGCAAAAAAACCCCTTGTACTGACATGCACATCACGCAAATCCCACAAACTTTGTCTTGTTATCAACCCAAGCTCCTTTACGTGCACGCATCGATAAATAGCGCTGAAGCATCTCGGGGTTCAGGATACGAGTTCCCATTTTTCCATTGCGTGCGAGCGTCTGTAGTGTCAAACTCTGCTCCGCGGCCAAAACTGTCACGGACTGAATAGTATCTTCTGCATCAAGTGCCATCAGCATCAAGCCACGGCCACGTCCCATTTGCTTCAATTCTGATAAAAGAAACAGCAACAGCCGTCCAGCCTTTGACAGAACCGCAACATATCGACTGGTATCCAGGAGCGGTACCGGTAACAACGGCAGTTCTCCTTCCTCCAGCGTCATAAATCCTTTGCCTCCCTTCAAGCGACTGATTAATTCTTCCTGATGCACCAGAAATCCATATCCTCCACTCCCTGCCACCAGCAGGCGCTGCCCTGGTAAAGCCGGAAAGAAATGCAAAGCACGCTGTCCCCCCGCCAAATCCACGACACTCGACAACGGCACTCCATCGCCCCGACCGCCCGGTATCTCTGAAGCACGTAACGTATAGATACGTCCCAAGCCATCCAGAACAAACAATGGCTGCGCTGTCCGGGTTTCCACCAGCGTCGCCAACCCATCTCCCGCCTTGTATGAAAATTGGGTGGCATCCAGATGGTGTCCTGTGCGTGACCGAATCCATCCTTGTCGGGAGAGGGTGATCGTCACCGGTTCATCCAGAACGGGAGCCACAAATGTGGCAGGTCCTTGAGGCTCCAACCGTGTACGGCGATCATCTCCATATTGCTGACCATCTTCCTCCAATTCCCGGCGAATCAATGCAGCCTGAGCCGCTCGCCCGGACAGGATTTTCCCTAAATCTGACTGCTGCTCGTGCAATTCACCAATTTCTCTATCAATCTTGATGCCTTCCAGGCGCGCCAATTGACGCAAACGTATCTCCAGGATATCTTCTGCCTGCAATACCGTCAGGTCGTATGCTTGCATCAAATCGACCTTCGGATCATCAGATTCACGAATCAAACGAATCACAGCATCGATGTCCAGCAAGATTTTCTGACGCCCGAGTAACAGGTGTAATCGTTTCTCGACCCGTTCCAATCGGAAACGCGTACGGCGCACCACCGTATCAAAACGAAATTCCAACCACTCCTGAAGGATCGTCTTGAGATCTTTGGGACGAGGCCGACCATCGCGACCCAACATGACCAGATTGATGGGCAGATTGCTCTCCAGACGCGTATGCGCCAGCAACAGGTGAACAAAAGTTTCCGGATCCTGACGACCCGACTTGGGTTCAAATACCAACCGAATCGGCGCGCTTTTGTCCGACTCATCGCGCACCAGTTCCAACGCATTGAGCCAAAGCGTCTTCAGTTGAGTCTGCTCGGGACTGAGGGTTTTCTTGCCTTCCCTCAAGCGTGGATTGATGATCTTTTCCACATCCTCCAATACATCCCTCGTCGATACTCCATAAGGCAGCTCATGGACAATGATGCGCCACTGGCCCCGCGCCTGATTCTCGACTGTCCAGTTGGCACGCATACGCAATGAGCCACGTCCAGTCCGATAAGCCTGAATGATGTCTGCGCGTGTGGAAATAATTTGTCCTCCTCCCGGAAGATCGGGACCGGGAATATGCTCCATCAAATCTTCCAGGGTCATATCCGGCCGTTCCAGGAGCACCAACACTCCCCGCATGACTTCACCAAGATTGTGTGAGGGAATTTCCGTAGCCATCCCTACCCCAATACCTGAAGCCCCATTCAACAACACCATGGGCAAACGCGCTGGCAATAACCGCGGCTCAAGAAATGCCCCATCGTAATTGGATACAAAGTCCACTGTATCCTGATCGATTTCACCCAGCAATAATTCCGCCAATGGCGTAAGCCGGCACTCGGTGTAACGCATCGCCGCGGCACCATCGCCATCACGACTACCAAAATTTCCTTGCCCATCGATCAAGGGATAACGCAAGACGAAGTCTTGTGCCTGGCGTACCAACGCATCGTAGGCTGCGGTATCTCCATGGGGATGGTATTTCCCGATGACATCTCCCACGACGCGAGCCGATTTGACATGACGGGCAGGACGATAGAGTCCCAACTCGTGCATGGCAAACAATATCCGACGCTGAACCGGTTTCTGACCATCAGCGACATCTGGCAAGGCACGTCCCATGACTACGCTCATGGCATATTCCAGATAACTCTGCTCAACAAAACCCGACAAAGTCGTCATCTCATCAGAAGGAGCCGGCTCCGCCTCAAAGCCATCAAACAGATCTCCCATGAGAGGAAGAACTGGCGTTTTTCCTCGGCCCTCCTTTTTCTTCATATTCATACGTCAAGATCCTGAGTGACCTGCTGACTCTCCATCCATTCACGACGTGCAGCCGATTCACTTTTCCCCATCAGGCGAGTAAAAATCCCCTGTGCCTGAGACCAATCCGTCTCAGTCATGGAAAAGCGCGTCAAGCGACGCGTTTGCGGGTTCATCGTGGTATCCCACAACTGTTCCGGATTCATTTCCCCCAAACCCTTGAAGCGCCCCACGCTCCACCCTCCTTCTCGCACGCCTTCAGCACGCAATCTTTCCTCTAGTCCGGCCAACTCCTGTGAATCCAACGCGTAGTGCTTGCGCGGTGGACGCTTGCCGTATGCTCCCACATCGATACGATACAGAGGGGGGGTCGCGACACAGATATGTCCGCCACGAATCAAAGCCGGAAAATGGGTAAAAAATAACGTCAGCAACAACACCTTGATATGGCTACCATCAACGTCAGCATCAGCCATGATGATAATTCGATCATACCGTCGTACCGATAGGTCTGGTTGCTCATCCCAGCCATGAGGGTCGATACCCAGTGCCACGGCAATATCATGAATCTCCGTATTTCCGAAAAGACGATTGCGCTCCACCTCAAAACTATTCAGTACCTTGCCACGTAAAGGAAGGATGGCCTGTGTCAATTTATTGCGTGCCAACTTGGCTGACCCACCGGCAGAGTCCCCTTCCACCAGAAACAATTCCCGCTCATCAATACGTTCCGCCTCACAGTCGGTAAGTTTTCCGGGCAACACCGCCACCGAACTACTTTTGCGCTTTTCGATCTTCTGCCCTGACTTCATGCGCGCCATGGCTTGCTGAATGACCGCCTCTGCCAATTTCTTCCCAGACTCAACCTGCTGGTTAAGCCAATGCTCAAACGGATCTCGCACCAACAGTGTGACCAACTTAAGCGCTTCACGATTGGTCAGTTTTTCCTTGGTCTGCCCCTGGAACTGGGGATCCAGTAATTTCACCGACAAAACAAACTGCAGGCGTGCCCCAATGTCTTCCTGTTGCAGACGAACACCGCGCGGCAATAAGCCATGATGTTCGATAAAAGCCTTCAATGCCTCAAACAGACCTGCTCGCAAACCGGCTTCATGCGTTCCCCCATCCGGAGTCGGGATCAGGTTGACAAAAGACTCTCCCTGCATAGGACGCTGTTCTACCCAGGTCAAAGCCCAGAGAATCCCCTCCCCCACCGAATAAGTATCAGCAGCAGGATGCTGTTCGGTGATTTCCTGCTGCCCTGTTACAACGGGAATGATCCGCCCTTCTGCAGGAACCTGCTCCTCCAGATATTGGGCAATCCCCCCCGGATAATGCCAGTTCTGGGTCAATGCTTCTCCATCGGTCTCCTTGATCAAGGTAACACTCACCCCAGGCAATAGTACCGCCTTGGAACGTAATCCACGTTCCAGATCACGCAATGCTATGCCCGGTTCATCAAAATAGCGCGGGTCCGGCCAGACACGCACTTCAGTGCCGGTCTGGCGCACTGGGCAATTCCCCTGTACCACCAAGGGAGTTACCACCTCCCCCCCTTCGAATGCCATGAAATGACGTTTTCCTTCACGCTTGACGATAACTTCCAGACGGCGAGACAAGGCGTTGGTAACAGATACCCCCACCCCATGCAGCCCACCGGAAAATGCATAGGCCCCCCCTGAAGTTTTGTCAAACTTGCCACCAGCATGGAGGCGGGTAAAAACCAACTGGATGGTCGGCTCTCCTTCTTCGGGATGCAAACCACAGGGAATTCCACGTCCGTCGTCCATGACGCTGACCGAGCCATCCCGATGCAAGGTCACCTGAATCGCGGCAGCATGCCCCCCCAATGCTTCATCGGCTGCATTATCAATAACTTCCTGGATGATATGGGTTGGATCCTGCGTGCGCGTATACATACCCGGTCTCTCACGCACAGGTTCCAACCCTTTGAGAACCCGAATACTTGCCTCTTCATAACGTTGCTTGCTCACCAGCGTTCATCCCGTTTGATTGGTCTTGTCACAAAAAAAAAGGTACCATCAGAGCGCGCATCATCGCATGAAATCCTTTCCCTTGACCATGCCAACCTCGACTTCTTCAGTACCGCCCACATCCACGCCGTCCGAAAGCATCTGGGACGTGATCATCATCGGTAGTGGATTTGCAGGGCTGGCCATGGGACTGGCATTAAAAAAAGAACCCCGTACACGATTTCTGATCCTGGAACAGTCAGATCGTCCGGGTGGCACATGGCAGGTCAACCGCTATCCCGGCTGTGCCTGTGATGTTCCTTCCCACCTCTATTCGCTGTCACAGGGCCCCAACTGGAACTGGTCGCAACGCTATGCCCAGGCACCAGAAATTGCCGCCTATTTGGAACAGTCCTCTCTCCCTCTGCAACCCCATCTGCGCTACGGGCATGAGGTCAAACAAGCCCATTGGGACCCCAGTGGGCTTTACTGGAATATCCAATGCTCCCAAGGGCTATTCCTGGCACGCGTCCTGATTGCCGCCACCGGTCCACTCACGGTTCCCCATATGCCAGATCTTCCAGGTCTGGCAGACTTTTCCGGTCCCGTCATCCATTCTGCACGCTGGCCTCGGCATCTCGATCTGCGCGGTCAACGCGTCGGGCTGATCGGTACCGGTGCTTCTGCCATACAGATTGCACCAGCTATCGCCTCACAGGTGGCACATCTGCATATCTTTCAACGCACCGCTCCTTGGATCGTACCCCGGGGCGATCAACACTACACACTCGAATGGCACCACCGCTGGCAACGATACCCTTGGTTGCGCCGACTCTACCGCTACTCCCTTTATTGGTCTCTTGAATCCCATGCCCTGGCCTTTATGCATCGTAAACTGATGCGCCAAGTCGAACGGCGCACCTTGCGATTGATGGCGCAACAGATCAAAAATCCCGCGTTGCTTCAGCAAGTGACCCCTACCACTCCCATGGGTTGTAAACGCATTCTGCTCTCAGACGATTGGTGGTCAACCCTGCAATCTACCCAGGTCAGTCTGCATACCGACCCCATCACCTCCATCACCGCCCAACAGGTCCACACCGCCTCCCAATCCATTCCCCTGACGGTCATCGCACTGGCCACCGGTTACCGATATCAGGACAACCCGGTATCCCAGCGTTTCATCGGCTCAGAGGGGCGTTCGTTGGCTGACTATTGGGCCACACAACGAGGAGCCTTTTGGGGCATGATGATGCCCCATTTCCCCAATTTCTTCCTGATGACCGGTCCTTTTAGCGGATTGGGGCATAATTCCATCGTCTTCATGATCGAGAGTCAGGTATCCTGGATCCGATACGTGCTATCTTGGGCCAACAAGCGTCAGCGCACCCGTTTTCAGGTTACTGAAAAGGCTTATGCCGATTTCATGCATGAAATGCATCGCCGCTCACCCGATACCCCCTGGCTGGGTTGCCACAGTTGGTATCTCGATGAACAGGGGCACAATACCGCACTGTGGCCCGGGTACTCCTGGGAATATCGCTGGCGACTAATGCGCTTGAACGCTGAGGAGTGTCTTGATGGGTAAATCCGCCGTACGATTGATCGCTCTGATCATCAGCCTGTTCCTGTTACCAGTCTGGGGAGAGGAACCACTGCTGACGGTACTGGATGATCACCATGCACAACCTGCCCAAATGGTGGGCGGTCAGTATCAAACTCGCTACCCCATGCAGCCCTTGCGAGGTGGATTCTTTCAATGGTTGCTGACGCATTGGTGGCGTGAATGGGACCCCCCCCACTCAACACCGCCTCAGCCGGTAACTCCCCACCTGTCCTGGATTCATCATCCCGGAGTAGAGCCACAAGTGACCTGGATCGGCCACTCGACGGTTCTGCTACAAATTGCAGGCATCAATCTGTTGTTTGATCCCATATTCTCCAAGTATGCCAGCCCCTGGCCACCGCTGGGTCCCAAACGATACCAGCCCCCTGGTTTATCCCTGTCCCAATTACCCCATATTGATATCGTAATGATTTCTCACAATCATTACGATCACCTGGATTTACCCAGCCTACAAGCTCTGGCGCAACAATCTGGTGGTCCTCCTCTATTTCTGGTACCGTTGGGTGACCAACACCTGCTGGCCGATTCCCTAACCTGGCCTGGGGGCCAGAGTGCGCCGTATCTGCGCGAATTTAACTGGGACCAACATCTGGTATGGCCGACCCGTGAAGGCCCCATGAGCCTTCATTTTGATGCCGTACAACACTGGTCGACTCGTGACCTCGCTGACAAAAACACCAGTTTATGGGGTAGTTGGGCCGTGTTGGCCCCCCATTTCCGTTTCTGGTTCTCGGGGGATCTGGGCTATTCCCCTGATACACAGGATATCGGCCGCAAATACGGTCATTTTGATCTGGCTGCCATTGCCATTGGAGCCTATCATCCCGAATGGTATCTGAAGACCTTCCACATCAATCCCGAACAAGCAGTGGATGTCATGACTGATGTCCATGCGAAGCAGGCATTTGGCATTCACTGGGGAACCTTTCCCCTCAGCGATGAAGCCCCTGATCAACCCCCCAAACGTCTCGTCGAGGCCCTGAAAGCCCACCATTCTCCGCTCTCCCAATTTGTGGTGCTCCCTTTGGGTGAAACCATACGCTATCCATTATCCCTGAGTGAAACCCATGCCAATAACCCCTGATCCCCTACAGTCACTGGCCCACTTGTTGGTCCATGCCCACCAGAACCAGCAACAACTTGACCCGAAACAACTGCCTGTCATCACCTGCCGCTCATCGGCTTATCAAGTTCAGGAAGCCATGCTGGCGATAAAACAGGAACCGATCGGTGCATGGAAAGTAGGGGTCTGTGAAAGCGAGAAAGACGTATGGGGCTCACTCCTGCCCCAATCAGCACTGTCTCATTCTGGGGAAACTCGGCACTTCCGTATGGGCATTCCCCTAGGACTGGAAGTCGAGTTGGCCTTCCGCCTGAGCGATGCCGCCCTGAACCCCGGACAAACGCTGTCCCCCGAAGATTTTTTGATCGATGGAATTCAAGAAATGGCGCTATCGGTCGAGGTTGTGTCCACGCGACTGGCGGGTTGGCCAGATGTACCCGAATTTCTCAAACTGGCCGATTGGCAAAACCATGGAGCACTTTTTATAGGGAATCCAGTCCCCTACCGACAGGATTTTCCCTTTTTGACACCACAGGTATCGTTACTGGTGGATGGTAACGAATACAGCAAGTCTCCCGCATTCAACCCCGCCGGTGATCCCCGCTCGCTGCTGCAACCTTTTCTACGCCAATGCCATGCACGTGGTCAACCCGTTACCGCAGAACACTGGATTACCACAGGCAGTTATTCAGGCATCCATTTTCTTGACCATTCCGCCTCCGTACAAGCCGCGTTGGGTCCCCTGGAAGCGCTGTCGATGGCCCTCGTTGTTCGTTCTCTGTGATTCGGTTACAATCAGCCCAGGTGTACCGCCAAGTTTTAAGGAGGGAATCATGAAAACCCAGATCCGCACCGCCTTGGTTTATGCTTGTTCCTTGACCCTATTGGGAGGCAGTTTGGCTGCTCGCGCCGAGTTGATCCCGAGCACCCACTTGAACGATCCCACTCTTCCCCAGGGTTCACAACCATTGCCGCAGAATTCGCAACCATTAACGGCCGAACAGGATCGACAAGCTGTCCAACAGTTTGTGGATCGCGCCGAAGTGCAAAAAAAGATCCAGGAACTGGGGCTGGGTTCCATCATCACAGCTCAACGCCTGGCCTTACTCAGTGATGATGAAGCTCGTGATCTTGCCAACCGTATTCGCCAGATGCCTGCAGGGGGAAATTTCTCCAGTTTGACTGCCAGCGACATCATCATCATTCTACTGGTCGCCATCCTGCTGGTTCTGATTGTTTGACATCTATATCACCCCACTGATTCGGGCTTCTGTTCTGGCAACTCTGGGGTTGTGGCTGGGGGGGTGTGCCACCACGATGTCGCCAGAGTTGCCAGTCTCACTCCCCCCGAGGGTTTCTCTTGATCATGTCCCCTTCTTTCCGGACAATCAGGAGTGGTGTGGCCCGGCTTCTCTGGCCTCCACATTGTCTTGGGCTGGTGATGCTGTATCTCCTGCTGCACTGGCACCGCACGTATATTCCCCGGAGCGTCATGGCTCGCTCCCTCTGGATTTGATCGGCGCAACCCGGCAACAAGGATTGATCCCGTTTGTCATGCCTCCTCATTTCTCCGCCCTACTGCTGGAGTTGGCTCATGGCCATCCAGTATTGGTTCTGCAAAAAGTAGGGTTACTGGAAGGGACGTGGCACTATGCGGTTGCCATTGGGTATGACCTGCCAACCCAGACATTGTGGCTCCATTCCGGCACAACGGCGCGCCAAACCGAAACGTTCAACTATTTTGAACAAACCTGGTCTCCCGGAGGCGACTGGGCACTGGTCATCACCCCATCCGGAACCTTACCAGCCAGCGCACAGGAAAACATCTACCTGGATCAGATCATGCCCCTGGAAAAATTTGCCCCAACGCTGGCCACCCAAGGATATCTCAATGCGCTGACCCGCTGGCCGGAAAGTTATCGCGCCCGAATGGGTCTGGGGAATCTGGCTTTTCAGGAACACCATTACCACATGGCATTACAAAATTACCAGCAGGCAGTCAAAGAACACCCACTGGAAGGCGATGCTTTCAATAATCTGGCTGAAACATGGCTTTTCTTAGGGAAACTACCAGAAGCGCATCAAGCCATCGTTCAGGCTCTGGCACTGGGAGGTGCACATCGGGAAATCTACGAGAAAACCTTTAAGGAAATCAATGAATCCCGGTAATAATAACATGGAGGCGCGAGCCGGAGTCGAACCGACCTACATGGATTTGCAATCCAGTGCATAACCGCTTTGCTATCGCGCCAGAACTGGAGCGGGAGACGAGTCTCGAACTCGCGACCTCAACCTTGGCAAGGTTGCGCTCTACCAACTGAGCTACTCCCGCGAAAACAGAGATTCTAACCATCTCTTGAGTTGCCGTCAATTCCCCCCTCTATTTATTTTTTATCTGACATTCCAGCCATGATACTCTTCAATTCCTGACACAACTTGGCAGGCATATGGTAAAAAGTCGATACAGTCGTGCCATATCGCGCAACTTCCCATCTTTTCCCTTCGCGAGGAGCGATCATGTTTTTCAACAATAAAAAAGACACCGAACGCTGGCAGCATGAACGCCGTCAACTGCAACAAGGGCTTGATCAGGCAAATCAGGAAAATGAGCGCCTACAAGGAATCTTGCAGGACAAAGACAATACATTAGCCAATCTGCAACGTGAAAACACCTTGAATCGCACCCTACTCCAGCAACTGGGCTCCTTTGGCCGATCGCTGATCGATGCGCAAAGCAGCCTGTCTACACTGGCTGAATCCATGCGCGTTGAGAAGGATCAAGCTGTCCGCGCCCATGAAGTCTCACTGGCCAGCCGCAACGCCGTCGAACGCATATCCACCAATCTGGGGGAACTTTCCCAAGCGTCTCAGCAAACCGCCGAACAGGTCGATCGGCTCGATGGGCGAGCACAGGAAATCATCCGCATCATCCAACTGATCAAGGAAGTGGCAGACCAGACCAATCTGTTGGCACTCAATGCCGCCATAGAAGCAGCACGAGCAGGAGAGCAAGGACGTGGATTTGCTGTCGTAGCCGATGAAGTACGCAAATTGGCAGAACGCACGGCCAATGCCACCGGAGAAATTTCCCGGCTCGTGGATCAGATCCGTGGCGATAGTTCCAGCAGCAAGGCACAAATGACCCAATTGGCACAGCAATCCGTAAGTTTCAGCGATGAAAGCCAGAAAACGGCCACAACCATGCGCTCCGCCATGGATATTTCCTCAGAAATGGAAAAATCCATTACCACCTCTTCCCTGCGTGCTTTTTGTGAACTCGCCAAAATCGATCACATCGCATTCAAATTCAGGGTATACCAATCATTACTGGGCATCACCCAGGAAAACGCTGCTCAATTTCCTTCGCATACCACCTGCCGCTTGGGACAGTGGTACTATGAAGGCGAAGGAAAGAACAGTTTTTCCAAACTCCCCGGTTATCAGGCGATTGAGGCACCGCACACGCAGGTTCATGAATCTGCCCAGCGCGCTCTGGCAGCCTATCAGGAAGGCCGGCTGGAGCAAGTCGTAGAGTGGGTAGAAAAAATGGAACAGGCCAGCCACCAAGTTACGGCCGCTCTTGAAAAAATGGCGACCAGTTAGGTCATCCGCTGCGTTACCTTTTCAGAAGGGGACAATCAAAAATCGGCGGCTCCCGCTCGAATGGCAACTCGCAGGTAGTAAACCATGGATACCAGCGTAAGTAACGCCGCCAACCATAATGCCGATATCCCGATGATCTGGCAAGATAAGCCAGGTATCAGTGGCTGGTCATAAAGCAGAAATGGAATGGAGATCATCTGAGCCGTAGTTTTGACTTTTCCCAAGGTTGATACGGCGACATTCGCGCTTTTTCCCAGTTGTGCCATCCATTCACGCAATGCTGAAATACTGATTTCTCGACCGATAATGATCAGCGCCAAGGCTGCTGGCGCACGCTGCAAATCTACCAGTACAATGAGCGCGGCCATCACCATCAATTTATCGGCCACCGGATCAAGAAAAGCACCAAATGCAGTCGTTTGATTGAGGCGACGCGCCAAATAACCATCAAAGGCATCTGTCAAAGCCGCCAGAATAAACAAAGCAGCCGCCACAGCACCCGCCTGAGGTTCTGTAAGCCAGCGCGATGGAAAATAGGAGACCCCCACGAACACCGGGATCAGTCCCAGACGAAACAGGGTCAATGTATTGGGGATATTGATCATGTGACCATTCTACCCATTACCGGCCCCATGTAGGGCAACAAAAATTTCACGCGCCAAGCGTTCTCCAATCCCCGGTATGCGCGCAATGTCTGTTTCAGCTGCTTGCCGCAGCCCCTGTTGGCCGCCCAGACTCTCCAACAGCATGCGTCGCTTCTTTTCCCCAATTCCTGGAATTCCTTCCAGAATCGTATGGCGGCGTTCACGTCGGATTCTGGCGTGGTGTCCTGAAACCGCAAAACGGTGAGCCTCGTCCCGAACGGCCTGAAGCAGATGAAATCCCGCATCCAGTGGTGACAAATGCAAAACCGCTTCGCCTGTGCGATGGATTTGCTCCTCACCAACACGCCGCTCAGGCCCTTTGGACAAAGCAGCGAGCGGCAAGTCAAGTGTATAGCCATCCAGCACCATTTGCGCCACGTTAAGTTGCCCCTTTCCTCCATCAATCAGCAACAAATCGGGAATTACACCATCCTCGCGAGCATGACGAAAACGCCTTTCCAGTGCCTGTCTCATAGCGGCCAGATCATCACCACGAACCACCCCGTCTATGGTATAGCGCCGATACGCGCTCTTCAATGGCTTTCCCTGTTCAAATACTACGCAAGAAGCGACAGTACCCGATCCACGATGATGACTGATGTCAAAGCACTCGATACGCATGGGTAAACGCGGAAGATTCAATGCTTGCTGCAACGCCTGAAGGCGACGCTGCTGCCCTTGCTGCTGCAGCCCCCGTTGTTGCAGTGCACCCTGCGCATTGCGCAAGGCCCCATCCATCCAGGCACGAGCCACACCCTGGGGCTGGTGAATCCAGCGCACACGAGCACCGCGCCGTTGACCCAGCCAATCCAGCAACGCCGCATCAGGGCAAGGATAGTTGCACAGAAGACGCGCCTGGGGACGATGCTCCCCGTAGTGATGCACCATAAAAGCCGTTATAACCTCAGAAACAGAGGCTCCTTGCCCATGTTCGGGAAACAAGTTGCGATCCCCACAATGGCGACCTTGGCGAATCATGGTCAGATTGACCACGGTTTCCCCCTGATCTTGTACCAGACAGACGATGTCCACTTCGTCATCCTGCTGGGTTGCTACACTCTGGGTGCTGAGCAACGACTGCACCATGGCGATGCGATCGCGCCAATACGCCGCTGTTTCGTAATCGAGTTGCTGGGCAGCCTGATTCATCTGATCAGCCCACTGTTGACGCAACTGATATTCTTCTCCCCTGAGAAAACGTGCGGTTTGCTCCACACCCTGAGCATATGCCTCCGCCCCGATCTGACCTACACAGGGTGCGCTGCAACGCCCTATTTGATACAGCAAACAAGGACGCGACCTGTTTTTGAACACGTTATCTTCACAGGTTCTTAGCAAAAATATCTTCTGTAAAACTTGAATGATTTCGCGTGCCGCAGCGCCATGAGGATATGGTCCAAAATACTGGTGAGGACCGTGGGTCTTTCCGCGAAAATAAGTTAGCCTGGGAAACTCATGATGCGTCAACTGCAGATAAGGATAACTCTTATCATCTCGAAACACGATATTGAAGGGAGGGCGATGCTCCTTGATAAGGTTGCTTTCCAGTAATAATGCCTCAGACTCCGAGGTTGTTCGAGTAATTTCTATGCGTTGGATCTGAGAGACCAGCAATCGCAACCGCGGATTCTCCAGTTCACGCTGGAAGTATGAATTGACACGTCGTTTAAGATGGCGCGCCTTACCGACATAAAGCAGTTGATCCCGTGAATCATAAAAACGATAGACTCCCGGTTGTGCCGGCAAAGTCAAACGAAACTCATCCAGAGTCGTCATGCTCCACGCACGGGACGAACAGGTTCCGGTTGAAGCGTAATCTGTTCGATACCGTAATGCCCCATCAATAATTCACGCAAGCGTGCCAACTGATCGGGCCAATCGGTCATGGACTCCACTTCCAGATGTGCAGACAAAGCCAGCATTCCTGATGTCAGCGTCCAAACATGCAAATCATGCACCGCACAGACACCCTCGGCATGACTGAGTGCCTCCCCCACTTCTCGCAAGGACAACGAGGTCGGCACTCCTTCCATGAGCACATGTATCGCTTCAGACAAAATTTGCAGCGTGGAATTGAGCATGAGTCCTGCGACCACCAGAGACAAAATCGGATCGATCAACATCCAACCTGTCTGCCAGATCACCAACCCGGCTATGAGTGCCGCCAGCGATCCCAGGAAATCACCCAGGACATGAATCATCAGCGCACGGGCATTCAACCCCTTTTCCATGCGCGATAGCATCCAGCCATTGACAGCATTAAGCATCAGTCCGGCACAGGATACCCCAATCACTGGAAAGGGTTGTACCGGTGTCGGATGAGTCATGCGCGCAAAGGCTTCATAGACAATAAACCCAATCACTGCAATAAGAATCAATCCATTGAGGGCCGCAGACAAGATTTCTGCACGCTGCAGACCATAACTGTGTCGCTGGGTAGGGGGTTGCCGGCCAATCCACACCGCCAATGTTCCCAACCCCAGTGACAAGGCATCGGAAACCATATGGCCCGCGTCTGACAGCAACGCCAGAGAACCAGACCACCAACCAGTCAAGGCCTCCACTCCGGCAAATAGCGTGGTCAATATCAACGCGCCCAACATCGCCCGGGTAGTAGCAGGCCGCGCACCATGATGTGAATGCCCTGCCGGATCATGGTGAACATGCAAACCACGCACAGTAGAGGACGAAGAAACCGAATGCGAGTGATGAGAATGTCCCATTTCAGTTCTCGTCAACGTGGGTTAGCAACCAGTCACGTGCTTCCTCATAAGCCGCTTTTCTTTGCGCCTCGTTTCCACACGAACGCCAGCGCAAGGATGACCAACGATCGGCAAGCGTCAATGAATTGGGACGCGTCTCCAATATTCGCAAAACCTCACGAGCCGCTGCGGGATCGTTGCATACCAGCAAGGCATCACAACCCGCCTCCAGTGCCGCACATGTGCGTTGTTCCAGTGTCCCCCAGGCCATGGCTCCACCCATGGTCAAATCATCACTGATCACCAACCCCGAAAATCCGAGACGTTGTCGCAACCAGTCACGGATACAGACGGTAGAAAATCCTGCTGGCGCAGAATCCAGGGCCGGGTAGAGCACGTGGGCAGGCATGACCGCTTGAACCAGGTTTGCCAACTGCTGAAAAGGAATCAAATCTCGTTTTTCAATCTGGTCCACAGAACGATCATCAACGGGCAAACCCACATGAGAATCCATACGTACATAGCCATGACCCGGGAAATGTTTGGCGACCGCCGCCATACCCTGCTCATGCAATCCCTGAATCATGGCCTGAGCCAGCGCAACAACCCCTTGGGGCTGACCATGGAAGGCTCGTGTTCCAATCACCGCACTGCGCCCATAATCCAGATCCAGCACCGGCGCAAAAGAAAAATCCAGCCCCAGATCGGCCAGTTCCCAGGCGATCACCGTACCACAGGCCTTGGCTCCAGTGAGGGCAAACTGGGGATCTTCTTGCCAACTGGAACCCCAACGGGCCATGGCAGGAATAGCCGTCAGTCCTTCACGAAAACGCTGGACACGTCCTCCTTCCTGATCCACTGCGATGAGGATATCCGGCCGCTGCTGACGAATCGCGGCAGTCAGATCACGCAACTGATTGACATCTCCTCCATAATTACGGGCAAAGAGAATGACCCCACCGACTGCTGCATGATGCAACCCATCGGCCTCCTCCTTGGTCAACTCCAAGCCCTGCACATCCAGCATCACAGGACCCGGGGTCATGCTGACTCCAATACCACGCAGGCCATGGCATGATCCTGTTCATCCGTCAATGTCAACCACAGCCGCTCTACCTGACGCGCCGTAAGAGCGGGTTGCAAAGTAGCATCCGGAACCAGTTGAGGCGCACCCCAGAGATCATGTTTCGTCCCCACCGCGCGCCATTGCACGGGTCCTCTCATCCCCGTCCCCAATGCTTTGGAAAAAGCCTCTTTGGCGGCAAAACGTTTGGCCAAAAATCGTTCTGGAGCATGGCTCCGTTCCAATTGACATAATTCATCCGGTGTCAGGATACGCTCAGCAAACCGCTGTCCATGACGATCCCAAATCCCGCGGATACGCGCTATGGAAACCAGATCAATGCCCAGACCCACGATCATGACGCGGCTCCATCCATAATCGCCTTCATCTCCCGTACCGCCGCTTCCCAGCCCACAAACAGCGCGTGGGCCACGATGGCGTGACCAATATTCAACTCACGAATACCTTCCAGGGCTGCTATAGGACGAGTATTGTGGTAGTTCAAACCATGACCGGCATTGACCCGCAATCCCAACCGATTGCCGAACTCCGTGGCCACCTTGATCCGCTCCAGTTCAGTGGCAACTTCTCTTTCTTCGACCAATTCGGCATAGTGACCTGTATGCAACTCAACCACTGGAGCACCAGCCCGATGCGCTGCATCGATCTGCTCTGGATCGGCATTGATGAACAAGGATACCCGAATCCCTGCTGCGCCCAGAGTAGCACACGCATGCTGTACCCGGTCAAAGTGACGCACCACATCTAAGCCCCCTTCGGTCGTCAATTCCTGACGACGCTCAGGAACCAAACAGGCATCATGGGGACGAATGCGCGTAGCAATACCCAGCATTTCCTCCGTAACCGCCATTTCCAAATTCATGCGCACCGATAACACTTCACGCAGAATTTCCAGATCACGGTCCTGAATATGACGACGATCTTCACGCAAATGCAGGGTAATAGCATCTGCCCCCGCATATTCAGCCAACAATGCCGCCCGTACCGGGCTGGGATAGCGAGTACCACGCGCCTGCCTCAACGTCGCAATGTGATCGATATTGACACCCAATTGAATCATAACGATGGAATCTCCTGTAGGATGCGGCGGGTATGGATCTCCTGCCCGCCCAAATGAATATTGATCAACCGACGCATCAACGACTTGCTCTCCTGCAAGGAACGTGGATCCGCATATTGTCCTGCCACCATATCCTGGAGTGTCTTTCCATGAAAAGACACGCACTCCGGCCGATGAGCACTCCAGACGATTACAGCACCATCATGATCCAGTTGGTACACCGCTTCTGGCTCAAGGGCCTCTTGGCCAAGTGTCGCCAAATTCGCCATCGGAGCAACACCCAGTGCAAGAAGCAGATGATACTCGAATGCACGTAAAACGGGTTCTGCGCTCACTCCCTCCGAAAGTTGCCGCACGGCCTCGGCATAGGCAACAAACAGACGTGCCTGTGGATCATCAGGAGGGAGCAGGCGATAAATCAACTCATTCAGATAGAATCCACAAAACAGCGCCCTACCCCGTAACAATGGGAGAGAATCCAGCCATTCTGCGGATTTCAGGGTGCGCAGGGATGTCTCTTGTCCAAACCAGGATAATTGCAAACACTGGAAAGGCTGCAGAATTCCCCGCAACGATGCACGCGGACGGCGCACCCCCTTGGCAAGAAGGGATAAACGACCTTGATGCCGGGTAAACACCTCGATGATCAGGCTGGTTTCACGCCACGCCAGCGTATGCAACAGATACCCCTGGGATTCCTGGTGATGACGAGACCTAGAAGTCATGACCCAACTGTTTCAGCAAGTGGCTATCTTCTGCCCAACCCGGCTTGATTTTTGCCCATAGACCCAGGTACACCCGGGTTCCCAGAAATTTCTCGATCTGATGCCGCGCCGCCGTACCAATAGCCTTCATGCGTTGCCCCTTATCACCGATGAGGATGGCTTTCTGGCCTGCATTATCAACCAGCAAGGTGGCTTCGATACGCACAAGGCCCTGAGTTTGCTCATACTTATCAATGAGAACTGCCGTTGCATAAGGCAATTCGTCACCCAACTGACGAAACAATTGCTCACGAATGAACTCCGCCACAAAAAACCGCTCATGACGATCACTCACCTGATCGGAATCATATTGAAACGGACCTTCGGGTAAACGGCTGGCCAATTGTTTCAGCAGCGGCTGTAACGTCGAAGGCTGCTGGGCACTCACCAAAAAAATCTCGGCAAAGCGTGCAAATTCAGCCTGATGCTCCCTGACATACTCAGCCAATTGAGCCGGATCTCGCACCCTATCCGTTTTATTGATCAGCAACCACGGCGGTCTGGGTGTATCAAGTCGCTTCAGAATTGCCGCATCCGCTTCATTCCAGCGCAAGGCTTCCACGACCATGAGCACTTGGTCTACGGTCTCCAGCGCATCCGCCACCGCACGATTCATGGAACGATAAATCATTCCGGCATGGCGCTGCTGAAAACCAGGTGTATCGACGAATATGATCTGCGCGGCAGGCAACGTCAAAATACCCTGAAGGCGGATCCGGGTCGTCTGCGGACGGCGCGAGGTAATGCTCAGTTTTTGACCAATCAATGCATTGAGCAACGTAGATTTACCGACGTTAGGGCGCCCTATCAAAGCCACCGTTCCCGTACGAGTCGACTCGGTCATACCAGGTTATCCGCCAGTTGTTCCAAGATGGCCGTAGCAGCCTTCTGCTCCGCCTCGCGACGACTTTTCCCCTTTCCCGCAGCACTCATGACGGGCCGGGTCAGGGAGCATGTCACACAAAACAGGGGAGCATGATCGGGCCCCTGTCGCTCCAGACGAACATACTCAGGCAACGGCCATTGGCGTGCCTGAAGCCATTCCTGTAATCGGGTTTTGGGGTCCTTGTGCCCCTCCGCATCGGTGAGCAATTGCGGTGCCAACTCCTCGATCCAACGTATCACCTGGTTCTGTACCACTGGCCAGCCTCCATCGAGAAATAATGCGCCTATCAGCGCCTCCACCGCATCTGCACGAATCGAATCCGGATTCCCCCCCTTGAGTTCTCCCTCACCCAGACGCAACAAACTGCGCAAACCCAGTTTATTGGCCAACAACAATAATGCTGCACGGTTGACCAGCAGAGAACGCGCCCGACTCAGTCGTCCTTCATCCCAGTCCGGATAAGCCCGATACAGCCAATCAGCGGCAACCAGATTAAGGACCCCGTCACCAAGGAATTCAAGGCGCTCGTTGTGCTGCACTGAATGGCTGCGATGCGTCAACGCCTGCCACCCCAACGAAGCATCCCGAAAACAGTAATTGAGGCGTTCTTGCAACTGTGCCAATGCATTCACGGCAGAAACCTCAATGAACAAGATTCCCAATGCGATGAAAATCCTGGAAATTCATCCATACCAAAACCGCCTTGCCGACAATATTCTCATCGGGCACAAATCCCCAGTAACGGCTGTCAGAACTACGATCACGATTATCTCCCATCATGAAATAGTGCCCTTGTGGAACACGACAGGTAAATCCTTCATCCCCATACACACAAGCCGAACGATCCGGAAAATTGCGAACCTCGGCCAAAAATACAGGAACCTGAGAGTCCAGGGTGATCATCTCGTGTCGATGAACCCCCAATTGCTCCTGATAGTGGTCAAAGGTTGCATAGGTCAATGGCTGATCGACATCCCCAAAAGTACCATCGCGCTCAGTGGGAACAATCTGACCATTAATGATCAAATGCTTGTTCTGGTACGTGACCACATCGCCAGGCAAGCCGACTACCCGCTTGATGTAGTTGGTACTCGGATCTTCTGGATACTTGAAGACCATGACATCCCCACGCTGAGGCTTTCCAATCGGGATGAATACGCGATTGGTGATAGGAAGCCGCAGACCATAATCAAATTTGTTGACGAGAATAAAATCACCAATACGCAAAGTGGGAATCATCGAACCAGAAGGAATCTTGAACGGTTCAAAGAGGAAAGAACGTACCACGAAGACAGCCAGGATCACCGGGAAGAAACTCTTGGAGATTTCCAGCCATGGAGCATCGTTACCCTCGGTGCGCTGCCCACGTCGCCAGCGCACCCAGTCCCAGGCCACCACCAATCCCGTCAGCATACTGGCCGACAGCAGAATTTCCGAGAATCCGGTCACCTTGAGCAGCAAGCCAAAACCACAGATGAACAGCAGCAGCCATGCCCCCTGAATCCCCTGATTGGCCAGCGGTCCCAAGGGAACCTCCTTTTTGCGCAACAGATCCCATAACACCACAGGAACAGCCAGAATCAAGCCAGCCACGCCCCAATAAAACAACTCCATCATTTGGTCTCCACCTGAAGAATCGCCAGAAAGGCTTCCTGGGGAATCTCGACACTACCCACCTGCTTCATACGTTTTTTCCCGGCCTTCTGCTTTTCCAATAACTTACGTTTGCGCGAAATATCCCCACCATAACACTTGGCCAGTACATTCTTGCGCAGAGCCTTGACATTTTCCCGCGCAATGATATGGGCGCCCACCGCGGCCTGAATGGCCACATCAAACATTTGACGCGGAATCAACTCGCGCATCTTGCTCACCAGTTCTCGTCCACGATACTGGCTATTGCTGCGATGAACCACCAGCGACAAGGCATCCACCTTATCACCATTGATCAAAACATCCAATTTAACCAAATCGGCACTGCGAAATTCCTTGAACTCATAGTCCAGAGATGCATAACCACGGCTCACCGATTTCAATCGGTCAAAAAAATCCATGACCACCTCATTGAGCGGCATCTCATAGGTCAGTACCACCTGACGACCAGAATACTGCATATCAACCTGCACCCCACGCTTCTGGTTGCACAGCGTGATCACCGGCCCCACATAGTCCTGTGGCAACAACATGGTAGCGGTGATCACCGGTTCACGAATTTCAGCGATTTTCGAAGGATCTGGCATACGTGCCGGATTTTCCACCTCCTCCATCGTCCCATCCTGCATCACCACTTCATATACCACCGTCGGAGCCGTGGTGATGAGATCCATGTCGTATTCACGTTCCAGACGTTCTTGCACAATCTCCATGTGCAATAATCCCAAATAGCCACACCGAAACCCGAACCCCAATGCCTGTGATGTCTCCGGTTCATACTGCAGTGATGCATCGTTCAAACGCAGTTTCTCCAGCGCATCACGCAGTGCCTCATACTGATTCGATTCCACAGGATACAGGCCAGCAAACACCTGAGGTTTGATCTCTTTGAAACCCGGCAGAGGTATCTCTGCGGGACGTTGCGCCAGGGTTAAGGTATCTCCCACGCGAGCCGCCTGTAATTCCCGAATTCCCGCGATGACAAACCCCACTTCACCCGCCCGAAGTGCCTCACGCAACAAGGATTTTGGCGTGAATACCCCTACCTGTTCGCACAAATGCGTAGTATTTGTCGACATCAACAGGATTTTATCCCGAGGTTTGAGTACTCCATCGACCACACGCACCAACATCACCACCCCGACATAGTTATCAAACCAGGAATCGATGATCAATGCCTTGAGTGGTTGATCCGCATCCCCCACCGGTGCAGGAATGCGTTCAATCAAAGCCTCCAGTACATCCGCTACCCCTTCTCCCGTCTTTGCACTGATACGCAGAGCATCCTGAGCAGAAATACCGATGATATCCTCAACTTCCTCAATAACCCGATCGGGTTCAGCCGAGGGCAGATCAATCTTGTTCAGTACGGTAAATACCTCGACCCCCTGCTCGATGGCCGTATAACAGTTGGCTACTGTCTGTGCTTCCACGCCCTGAGAGGCATCCACCACGAGAATAGCCCCTTCGCAAGCCGCCAGTGAACGCGAAACTTCATAGGAAAAATCCACGTGCCCCGGCGTATCGATCAAATTCAGGTGGTACAACTCACCATTGCGTGCACGATAATCCAGCGCCGCCGTCTGTGCCTTGATGGTAATCCCGCGTTCCCGCTCAAGGTCCATGCTATCCAGTACCTGAGCCTCCATCTCGCGGGAAGACAGGCCACCGCAGATTTGGATCAGGCGATCAGCGAGAGTCGATTTGCCATGGTCTATGTGGGCAATAATGGAAAAATTACGTATATTCCCGATGGAAGCCATCCGTCAAAAACTCCCCGTACAAAACAAAGGGCATCCTCAGATGCCCTGATAAAATGTTGATTTTAACCCAAACTCACGCTCAGGTCATGAATTCTGCTCAAGGTGCCGGCAGTGTAATAAATTCCGGTGGTTGATCGCTCCTCTGAACCAACAAAGCCACACGTCCCGATCCTTTAAGACCTGCCAGGAGTTTTTCAAATTGTGATGCAGAATGGACCTCACTGTTGTTCAACGAGAGGATGACATCACCCGGTCTCAAACCGATCTGTGCCGCCATTCCCTGAGCCGCAACAATCTGGACCTGCCCTTCTTCCCCCCCTGACGCAGTTCCATCCGTCAAAGCCAACCCCAACGAATCTATCGCGGCAGTCGCAGCGTGGTGAGGAGCCATACCCGCCGCAGCGGAGTTGGTGGGCATATCTCCGACCTGCACGCTCAACTGACGCTCCACCCCTTTACGCCACACCACCAGGGTTGCACGGGTACCCGCCTTGATCTGGCTGACGATGCGCGGCAGGTCTGCCTGAGTACTGACGGGATTACCTGCAAACTGCAAAATGATGTCGCTGACTTTTACCCCGGCGCGCTCGGCTGGCGAACCTTTCTGCACCGATACCACCAACGCTCCCTGTGGTTTGGGCAAATGGAAAGAATCAGCCAGTTCCTTAGAAACTTCCTGTATCACCACACCAAGCCAACCACGACTGACTTTGCCATGAAGGCGCAACTGGTCTGCTACCTGAAAGGCCACATCAATGGGAATGGCAAAAGACAATCCCATATATCCTCCGGTTCGGCTGTAAATCTGGGAATTGATGCCGATCACATCTCCCTTCATGTCAAACAGCGGGCCTCCCGAATTACCAGGGTTGATGGGAACATCCGTCTGTATGAAAGGAACCAGCGTTTCCTGAGGAAGTGAACGCCCCTTGGCACTGATAATCCCTTTGGTTACCGTACTCTCGAAACCAAATGGTGACCCGATCGCCACGACCCATTCTCCTACCCGCGCCTTGCTGGGATCTCCGGGATGAACCACGGGCAAATTATTGGCCTCGATCTTGAGAAGTGCCACATCGGTCTTGCTGTCAATGCCGATGACTTTGGCTTTGAATTCACGCTTATCCAGCAATTTAACCGTCACTTCATCAGATCCCTGAACCACATGACCATTGGTGAGAATGTAACCATCAGGACGAATAATGAACCCCGACCCCATGGAAGACTCCCCACCAGAATCGGCAGGCGGGATATTGGGAACAGGAATTCCGAACTGACGAAAAAACTCCAACATCGGATCGTGTTCGGACATTCCTTCATGGGGATTTTCCGCATGTGGTTTGGTCACTGCACTGATATTCACTACCGTATTGGCCTCATGATCGACAAGATCCGCAAAATCAGGCAGATTATCGGCTTGAGCCACGCTACAACCGATCAGTAGCAAGCCCAACCAGAATGATCGCTTCATGGATGTTTCTCCTCCGTCAAGGAAATGGATTGTCCAATAGATTGCACGGTAGACTGGGGTATTTCACCCAAAACCACCACGCGGTATTGTTGTAGTGTGCCAGAGTAATAACTGAGTTCGCCATTGAGCATACGACTCACGGGAGCACCATGATCCGAACCGTCTTGCGGACGAAGAAAAATCGAGAAGGAAGATAATCCATCCGAATAAACCCAGTGTCGGATGGGAGACACCGAATGGGGTGGCTGAACCTCCATGTCGAGAACTTTGTTGTACCCTGCCGGAATATACCCGATCTGAAGCGGGGACGAGTTGGCATGTTCCTGAACAGGATAACGCACAGTCTGCCATTTCGATACATCAGGGTAAGCAGACTGAAGCGTCTCGGGGCGAGCATGAAAGTCTAAATTCAATGTGGTAAACAGTTCCGTCTCCAAAGGAGATTGGCGCTCATCAAATGTGACCGCCTTAAGAATCAGACCGGTTTTGGTATCCACACAAAATTCGTGATCGAAACGAGCCACATCGCGCGCCGCAAATCGGATCAGACGGCACTCATGGTCCACAACCCGGCTCAAGCCACGGAGGGTAATGGTATAAAGATCCATATAGTGATCATAGGGAGGATCAATCAACGCTGGAAACAGATGGCGGCGATAGTTGCTCTCAAGACGCAATTTATGCTGTACCGGATAGTAGCAGCGCGTCTCCTGACCGGTACGGATGATTTCGCGGGGACGGCCATCCAATACTTGAACGCGCATGAATTCCTGACCATTCAGTCTTCCGTGCATAACCTGAGAAGACTCCATGTCAGTACCGCGCTGAACGACAAAAGTACCCTGATAGGATTGCTGATGTGCCGCCCGGTTTAATTGCCCCAGCAACACCAGAGGATTCTGGCTCAACTCGTCAGCGTGGACGCACAGTGGCAACATCACCAACAGCACCCAGAAACTGCGCATCGAGTTTCTCCATCCCTTGTCACACAACATGGTCAATCGCGCTCAGATGCGGGGGTGTAGTCCACGGTTTGAAATTCGGAAAGCGGAGAACCCTGACGATGCAACGCCACAAATGTCTGAATATCACGATCCGCATTGGGATTCACCACCGGCTTTATTTCTGACTGTTGTGCCAGTTGCAACATGGGGGCACTTTGCGGACGCAACATGGCCGTACTGAGCATCACCATGAAAATCGCCGCAGCCACCGCCAACCAACGAAACTTTACCGTTGAAGAAGGTTCTGCAGAAGTCACTCCCCCCGTAGGTAACAGATACACTGGCTCTTTTTTTAGTGCTTCAGATACCTGGGGATGCACCAGTGCATGGGGAATGGTGTCATCACGCAACACATCTCCGATCAAATGGAACATGAACCAATGATCCTGAAAAGCCTCATCATGCCGTTTATCACCGAGCAAATGCCCCAGATCCTGATTCAACTCTCCATCCATCGCAGCCGAAAGTCGCTCAAGATCCTGATTATTCATTACCATCTTTTCCCTCCCGTCATATCAAGCAAGGGTTTCAACTCTCTGGCAATGGCTTCTCGCGCCCGAAAAATCCTAGAACGAACCGTGCCAATAGGACAATTCATCAACGTCGCTATATCCTCATAGGACATCCCTTCTATCTCACGCAACCGAATAGCGGTTTTCAACTCCTCAGGCAAGGCTTCCATGCTGGCATTGACGGTTCTGGCAATCTCACGGGACAGCAATTCTGCCTCAGGGGTATTCACATCCATAACCTGCTCGTGACCATCCATATATTCAGCATCTTCAACAGTGACAGAAGTTGGCGCACGTCGCCCCTGGTTCACGAGAAAATTTTTTGCCGTGTTGACTCCGATACGATACAGCCAGGTATAAAAAGCCGAATCTCCACGAAAATTACCCAAGGCACGATAAGCCTTGATAAACGTTTCCTGGGTGACATCCTCTGCTTCGCCTGGATCGCGCACCAAACGCCCCACCAAACGAGCCAACTTTCGTTGATATTTGCTCACCAACAACTCAAATGCCAACTTGTCACCCCGTTGGGCGCGCAACACCAACTGATAATCCAGATCACGATCTGAACCACCCGATAGTCGATCAACTTCTGCAGACGGGGGATTCACGGGTGTCATTGCAGGACTGGCGGACTTCAACTGGACGACACGGGCCGCTGATGTGTGATTCATGAGAAGTTACCCTCTGTGTGACGCAATGGTTATAGTGCATCGACCCATCTACCCTCGGTTTGGTTCCCCAGGTCAGCGTATAATCGCATTTTTATCCGCCATCGAACTGTTATGTCCCAACGTGATAGTCTAACCTATGATGTAGTGATTGTGGGAGCCGGCCCATCCGGCTTGGGTTGCGCCATTCGTCTCAAGCAGTTAGCCCTGGCACAGGGCACTGAAATTTCGGTCTGCGTGCTGGACAAAGGGGCGGAAGTCGGTGCCCATATCCTATCCGGTGCCGTTATGGAGCCCCGCGCCTTGCAGGAATTATTCCCCGACTGGGCACAACGCGGTGCTCCGTTGCTGACTCCTGTACGCCACGATCAATTCCTGCTGCTCACTGAACGACGTTCCTGGTCTCTCCCCATTCCACCGTCATTACATAACCAGGGAAATTATATCGTCAGCCTTGGAGAAGTCTGTCAATGGCTCGCCACTCAGGCAGAGACTTTAGGGGTAGAGATATATCCGGGTTTTGCCGCCACCGAATTGATCAGCACGCCAGACGGAGTGATTCAGGGAGTAATCACCGGTGATGCAGGACGACAGCATGATGGGAGCCCTGGCCCACGTTTCCAACCTGGTATGGAACTACGCGCACGCCAAACCGTACTGGCGGAAGGGTGTCGTGGTTCCCTTACCCGACAGATTGTGGAACGTTTTCGACTTGACCAGCAAAGCCAACCCCAGACCTATGGCCTGGGCCTGAAAGAAATCTGGGAAGTCACCAGCCCGCTTCATCAACCGGGAACCGTCACCCACAGCATCGGCTGGCCCCTGGATTCCTCCACCTATGGAGGATCATGGATATATCATCTCGATGAGCGACGTATCTCGGTTGGTTTCGTGGTCGGATTGGATTACAGCAACCCCTACCTCAGCCCATTTGAAGAGTTTCAGCGCTTCAAAACCCATCCCGCCATCCGCCCCCTGTTTGAAGGGGGACGACGTGTGGCATATGGGGCACGTGCCCTCAGCGAAGGTGGCTGGCAATCGATCCCTCGCCTCAGTTTTCCAGGAGGTCTGTTGGTAGGCGATGCTGCCGGCTTTCTCAATGTCGCCAAAATCAAGGGGAGTCATACCGCCCTCAAATCTGGCATGCTGGCTGCTGAGGCACTTCTCCCGTACCTTTCGACTGATACGGCAAGCGAATGTCGCACCTATGAACCACAATTGCGCCAATCATGGATTGGCGAAGAACTGCATGCGGTACGCAATATCCGCCCAGGGTTTCAATGGGGTCTCTGGGCCGGCCTCGTCCACGCCGGTCTGGACAGTTGGCTTTGGAAAGGGAAAGCCCCCTGGACACTGCGTCACCATGGCCCGGATCATAATCAATTGCAACCAGCCCGTAACGCACGGGTAATTCGCTATGAAAAACCCGATGGAAAACTAACTTTCGATCGCGCTTCCTCGGTATTTTTGACCCAAACCAGCCATGCAGAAAATCAGCCAGATCACTTGTTGCTGAATGAACCAGAATTGGCCATCAACGTCAACTGGGCTGATTACGATAGCCCTGAAACACGGTATTGCCCTGCGGGAGTCTATGAATTAATCCGTGAAGCCGGGGGTACCCGCCCTCGCTTGCAGATCAATGCTGCCAATTGCATCCATTGCAAGACCTGCGACATCAAGGATCCACGGCAAAACATCCGCTGGGTCCCCCCAGAAGGAGGCAGTGGGCCTCTATATCCCAAACTTTAACTCAGCCTGGCGCTGACCAGTGCCAAGGTATCCACAGCCAAGATGTCGGCTTTTTCCGTCAACTGGGACACCTCAGTCTGTGCGCGAGTCACAAACGCATCGTCCCGGATGGCAGGAACATTAATCGCCACATTCAGCGCCGAACTTTTCAAGGCGGCCAGCAAACTGTGGACTGCCACGCCACTATCGCTGAGCACATTGCGATGCCCCAGACGCGCTGAGCGCTGGGCCAGTTGCAACCCTTCCACCGCCATACGCATACAGCACAAGGGTACCTCGGTGGCTCCTTCGTATCCGCGCTGGATGGCGATGGCACGCGTATCAATTGCTTCCACACTATCTTTTGGCAATTTAAATGCCGCCATCAAGGCATCAAATGCCTGTGCATCTTCCTTGATCATCAAGGAAAAACGTGCGCAATAAGCGTCGGCCTCATGAACTTGCGTAGTTAATTCATCGATGGCAGTTTCCTGTCCTTTCTTACCCAACGTGACACGGGCTACCATGGCAATCAATCCCATGCCCATAGCCCCCATCAATGCCGCTGCCCCTCCTCCGCCCGGAGTAGGTTCCGCACTGGCCAGTTGTTCGAGAAAATCAGAAATGGTCGACGACTGCATGAAAAACTCCTTGAAATACCTAATTCAACTTCAGATTATAAAAAATTGACCTTATGGCTGGCACGCTCGAAAATCTCGCGCGCATCCAGAACCATGTCATTGGATTCAAATAAACAGGATATACATTCACGATGCAAAGCCAACTTCAGGGCACCAAAACCCAGTGGCCCAAAAGTCAGAATCCCGTGGCGCTGAGTCGCTCGATCCATCATGTCAATACCTGCAATACCCAATGGTGGGGAAGCATTGGCATCCGCCAACAACTCCAGCCCCGGCAGCCCTTGCCATTGATTCTCGCTGAGCATCGCCACACCAGAAGCCCCTGTGGATACAACGATCTGTGCGCCACAAATGACCTCCCCACGCTCCGCCAGACCAGGTGCTTCAACGGCTTCCACAGAGTAACCAAAACGTTCACGAATAGCCAGACAAACCTGCTCCGTGCGCGCCAGCTGTCGTCCTGTGATGGCCACCTGAGCACCTGCCTGGCTCAACATAACCGCCACACGTTGCCCCACTGGACCTGTCCCTCCCAGCACCACAGCACGCTTTCCCGCCACTGAGCGATCACGCACCAGCCAAGCCACACAAGCCGCAGCCGTCGTATTGGCACCATTGCTATCGAGCATCACGGAAACCCGAAATTTACCAAAAAAACGTTGCTGAACGGCCTGCATCAGTGCCTCGCCCGCCGCCAGATTACCGCCACCGATAAACAATGCTGTATTTTTCTTGTCTTTTGGACCACGGGTAAAAATGGCCCCTTCCACCAGGCCCCCGACATTTTCCGGGGTAATGGCCGGGTAAGATACCACGTGATCAGCGCCGCCATCATAGGCCACTACCGTATCAAATAAAGACGACTGCGCATCGGTGTCCAATTGGACCAATAATTTTTTCATGCCTATCCTCAGCGATTGGAAAGATCGAGTTGGCTCAAATAATGAGCCGCTGCTGTCAAATGGACAGTTGGCTGGTCGATCTGCCGAGCCCAGCCACGCACCCGTTCCAGAGCCGGGGCGGAATGGAATGATACGATATTCTCCACATGCGCATAAAAATCATGGCCCAGTCCCCCCGTTCCAGCTCGCGCCAGCGGGACACTGCGCAACAACCACCAACTGGCCACCAGGGTAGCCATCAAGTGCAGATAGGGAACCGATACCGCCAGTGCACGGCGCGGATCTGTAGCACCCAGTTGTAACAGCGTTTCCGATGCATGACCCGCCAATTCCAGCATGGTACGCAGATGCGCACCCAGTTCTTCGACTGGAACAGCCCCCGGTTCCTGCAACGTCACGCCTATCTCATCCAGCAGTTCCCGAACTCCTTCGCCACGATCACGCCAGAGTTTTCTGCCCACCAAATCATTGGCCTGAATACCGGTGGTTCCTTCATAAATCGTGGCAATCCGTCCATCACGATAATATTGCGCCATACCGGTTTCTTCGATATACCCCATGCCCCCAAATACCTGCAATGCCTCACTGGTGAGCCACACTCCCAGTTCGGTACAATATCCCTTGACCAACGGTGTCAGAAGGTCCGAGCGGCGCTGGGCACGCGCACGCAGTGCAGGGTCTGGGTGGGCCTGTGCCTCATCCAGCACTTTCCCACCGTAATAAGCCAAGCAACGTGCCCCAAAGAGGCGTGCTTGACTGTCTACCAACAAGCGCTGCACATCGGGGTGGTGAATGATCGGAACGGCAACTTCATAACCGACGGGAATTCCCTGAATACGCGTCCGCGCATATGCCAACGCACCCTGCCATGCCCGATCTCCTATCCCAACCCCCTGAATTCCCACCGAAAAACGTGCAGCATTCATCATCACAAACATCAATTCCAGACCACGATGCGCTTTTCCCAGCAACTCACCCCAGGCCCCTTGATCTTCGCCATAACTGAGTACACACGTCGGACTCCCATGAATACCCAATTTATGCTCTAAGGAAACCGTGGTCACTTCATTGGGAACCGTCCACGCCCCCGAGGCATCCTGACACTGGCGCGGGACGATAAACAGGGATAAACCGCGTACCCCCGGTGGCGCATCAGGCAAACGGGCCAGTACCAAGTGGATGATATTGTCCGTCCAGTCCTGATTCCCATACGTGATGAAAATCTTTTGTCCACGAATTCGGTATGCCCCATCCGGACCAGGCCACGCCTGTGTACGCAAAGCCGCCAGATCCGAACCCGCCTGGGGTTCCGTAAGATTCATGGTCCCCATCCACTGACCACTCACCAAACTCGGCAAATAACGGGATTTTTGCTCATCGGTACCCGCATAGTTGATCGCCTCGACAGCACCACGGGTTAACAGAGGCCCCAAGGTGAAGGCCATATTGGCCGCATGCCACATTTCTTCCAGAGGCGCCGCCAGTAACGTGGGTAATCCCTGTCCACCAAACGACTGGGGGGCCGTCAATCCATTCCACCCTCCTTCCAGAAATTTTTCATAGGCTTCCTTGAAGCCGGGTGGAGTTTTTACGTCACCTCCTTCCAAGTGAGCGCCATGGCGATCCCCCTTTGCGTTCAGCGGAGCCAGGACCTGTGTAGTGAAACGTGCCGACTCTGCAAGAATCAGATCGAACGTCTCAGAGGTAGCCTCTTCATAACCCGGCAAAACACTCACCGATTCAAGACCCAGCAATTCTTTAACAATAAAAGACATCTCTTTGATTGGTGGAGAATAATCCATATCAGCCTCTCATCATTGGGTTCAAAAAATTTCCTGGTCAGTCAAAAGGCGCCATTGCCCAAGCGGCAATGCCCCCAATACAATTCGCCCGATACGGACACGCTTTAATCCCACCACGCGCAACCCCACCAATTCACACATACGTCGGATCTGGCGTTTTTTCCCTTCCTTCAGGACGAAACGCAACTGATCCTCATTTTGCCACGACACCCGCGCCGGGCGCAGCGCCTGTCCATCAAGGCTTAACCCATGGTTAAGACGCGAGAGTCCCAAGGCATCGAGACGGCCCGTGACACGCACCAGATACTCCTTTTCAATCTCTGACTCCGCACCAATCAAGGTACGTGCAATACGACCATCCTGAGTCAGTACCAGCAAACCAGTGGAATCGATGTCGAGACGTCCGGCAGGAGCCAACCGCTTTGTCACTGCCGGTGTCCAAACCAAAGGAATGCGATCCTGATCCCAACGCGTGGCCGGTGTCACCAACTGGACAGCTGGGCGGTATCCTGACTCAGCCTGACCCGAAACCCATCCCACCGGCTTATGCAGCAACACCGTCAACTGGCGTTGCTGGTTGCGGCGCGCATCGGGATGCAACGTCAATTCCTGCGTCTCCTCCATACGCGTTCCCAGTTCACTCACCACCTGACCGTCGAGCAGCACCCAGCCGCGTGTGATCCATTCATCGGCTTCGCGGCGCGAACACCAGCCTCGATGCGCCATCACCTTGGAAATTCGCTCGCCACGATTCATGGCAAGTCTCCCGAAGATTCCTCGTCATAGAGGCATTCATCAATGGGTTGGTCATGGATCTCATGGGGCAACCGCTCTACCCTTTGCTCATGAAATGCCAGAGCCAATCGGTATGCACCCACCTTGATGCCCGCCAGTAGCCTGTCATAAAACCCACCCCCATAACCCAGGCGATATCCCTGCGCATCAAAAAGCAACCCGGGAACCAGAATGAAATCCACTTCAGACACCGGCACAAGAGGACAACACCGTTCATCTGGTTCGCGCAATCCCCACAAACCTGGAGGAAGCAAATCCCGCTTCAGATCTCCCATCTGATACAGTTCCAAAGATCGACGATCAGGTGCCACCCGTGGCATCAGCAACCGATCGCCGCGTTCCAAAATTTCGGATAGCAGTGGCCATGTGTCCACCTCGGAAGCAATCGATCCATAGATCAGCAATGTTCGAGCATGCAGAAAACGAGGGTGATGACGCAAGCGTTCCAGCAATCGCTCACTACCCTGGTGCCGCCTGACCGGATCCAAGGCATCACGACGTTGACGTGCCCAAGAGCGCCAGATAGATTTGTCATCGGTCAATGTTGGTCCAACCAATCTCTTTTCTCCTTCTGCCAAAGTGCCACGCATCGGGTACAATGCGGCGCATCGATTATTACCATCCAGAGGCATATTACCCCATGCAACGAGAAAATATTTCCAGCGGTTCGAGTTGGGAACCCATCATCGGTTATTCACGGGCCGTCAAAGTTGGTCAACAGGTCTACGTATCCGGGACCACCGGAACCGGAAGCGATGGTCAGATCGTTGGCAAGGATGACCCGGAAGCCCAAACCTTGCAGGCACTGGCCAATTTGGAACAGGCGTTGAAACGCGCAGGTGCCACGCTACAGGATGTTGTCCGCACCCGACTGTTCGTAACACAGATCGATCAGTGGGAAAAGATCGCTCGCGCCCATGGTCAATACTTTGGAGAGATCAGACCAGCCACCACCCTGGTCGAGGTCAAACGACTCATCGACCCCGACATGCTCATTGAAATCGAAGCCGATGCCGTTATCCTGACCACAGCCTGATAGTCCTCAAGCGCGCGGGGGTGGCCAATGTGCCCCCTGCATTTCCTGCAGACGACTGGCCGTGCGCAAAAACTCCCCGTTGATCATACCGTCGGGATACAACTCGGATGGGGGCGCATCAGCCAGCATGATCAGGCGCAAACCCCGGTCATAAAGTATGTCTACCAACCAGATCAAACGCCGTACCGCATCCTGATGCCTGACCGTCAGACAGGGCACATCCGACACAAAAAAAGTATCAAAACTCTCCACCAATTCCAGATAATCACGTTGTGAACGGTGAGATACGCACAACACCGAAAAATCAAACCAAACCACCCGTCCAGCCATCCGTTGCACTGGCACCACCCTTCCCATGAGCACCAGATAAGTCTGCGCCTCTGCATGAGGACAAGCCTGCATGACCTGCTCGGTAAAGACCCGTCGAGTGACCTCATTGATAGGGAAATGATAATACAAGGGGGGCTGATCCGGATGCTGACGATGATCCACATCACCCGCTAGTGGCACCACATCGAGCCGCTCGCGCAACAAAGCAATCGTCGGGAAAAATCGATCACGATGGAGCCCACCCGGATAGAGAGCTTCCGGAGCAAAATTGGAAGTCAGCACCAACACCGCCCCCCAATCAATCAACGCCGTCAATAAACGCTGTAAAATCAATGCATCAGCAATATCATTAACAAAAAACTCATCAAAGCAGAGGATGCGGGTCTCCACGATCCATTCTGCCGCAACACCACGTAACGGATCCTCCTGGCCTTGCAGTTGGCGCATGCGTTCATGAACTTGTTCCATGAATTCATGAAAATGAAGACGTTTCTTGCGCCGATAAGGCAATGTCGAGAAAAAACCTTCCATAAGCAGACTTTTTCCACGTCCCACGCCACCATACAGGTACAATCCGCGCGGTGCAGGTCTATTACCAAAGGTGCGTGCCAACAAGGTCTGGCGATAGTTCTTGAACTCAACCAGATCATCATGCAAACGCTGTAGTTTCTCAACGACCGGCCATTGTTCGGCATCATCCACGAATTCTGGAGTTCCGATCAAATGCTGATACCACTCGCGCGGCCCGGAAAACTTCCCTCCCTCAGACATTGATTGAGCGACCATCAACGCCAAGGCAAGCTTCCCGAAAAGCTTCACTCAATGAAGGGTGAGCATGCGGAATGCGCGCAATATCCTCACTGGATGCCTTGAATTCGAGTGCCACCACGGCTTCTGCGATCAACTCCGAGGCTTCTGGCCCAACAATGTGAATGCCCAACAAACGATCCGTCTGTGCACAGGCAATGACCTTGATCCATCCCTGCGCCATGCCTCTGGCTTTGGCTCGCCCATTGGCTGTGAATGGAAATTTACCCACCCGTATGGGACGCCCACTCTGGCGTGCCATGGTTTCCGTCAAGCCGACCCAGGCCATTTCCGGTTCGGTGTAGATAACCCACGGAATATGCCCCAGATCAATGGCAGGTTGTTGACCCGCCAACCGTTCGGCGACCGCCACTCCTTCTTCTTCCGCCTTGTGGGCCAACATCGGACCACGCACCACATCACCAATAGCCCACAGACCAGGTACGACACTGCGACACTCCGCATCAACGGGAATTGCTCCGCGTTCATCCAGGGTAATGCCCATCTGTTCCAACCCCAATCCCGCCGTACAAGGTTCACGCCCCACCGCCACCACCAGGACATCCACGTTGAGAACCCGAGCCGAATCATGGTCTCGATAACGAATCTCGATCCCCTCCATGCCCTCGCTAACAGATTCCAGCGTGACCCCCAATTGTAGTGTTAAACCCGCCTCATGCAAGAGGGCGCGTTGTGCCTCCTGAGCCAAATCCCGGTCAGCCGCCGGAAGAAATTCTGACTGTGCCTCCAATAAGGTCACTTGGCTTCCCAGCCGATGCCAGACACTACCCAATTCCAGTCCAATCACACCCGCCCCAATAATACCCAGACGAACCGGAACCTGGGTCAATTCCAGAGCACCCTGACTGTCAACAATCTTTCCAGGAAGCCAAGGGGCTACGGCCAGCGAACGCGGAACGGAACCGGTGGCCACAACCACGTGACGTGCTTGCAGAACTTTCTGGGTTCCCGTAGACAAAACGGTAACCGTTACTCCAAATCCTTCATCATCACGCTGAGACAAACTGGCATGACCATGGATGAATGTCACCCCGTTTTTGTTAAAAAGTGTCTGGATTCCATGCGTCAACTGCTGCACGATACGCTGCTTACGCTGCTGCATGACATCCAGATCCAATCCGACCTCAGCCAACCGAATGCCATGATGCATAGCCTCCTGGGTTACACGCTGATAGAAAGCCGAAGATTCCAATAACGCCTTGGAGGGGATGCACCCCACATTGAGACAGGTTCCCCCGAGACTCGCTTGCCCCTCATCCGTGCACCAGGCATCCACGCAAACCACGCGCATACCCAACTGGGCTGCACGCAACGCAGCCACATAACCTCCGGGGCCAGCGCCAATGACCAACACATCGTATCGCAACTCCGCTTCCATCATACCCCCAATAGCCAACGCGCCGGATCTTCCAGACCCTGCTTGATGGCCACCAGAGCCAACACCGCCTCACGCCCATCGATCAACCGATGATCATAGGACAATGCCAAATAATTCATGGGGCGCACCACAATCTCCCCATCAACCACCACCGGACGATCCTGGGTCGCATGAATACCGAGGATTGCCGACTGGGGAGGATTGAGAATCGGGGTAGACAGCATCGAACCAAATACTCCGCCATTACTCACCGAAAAGGTCCCCCCCTCCAATTCCTGCGGTTCAATATGCCCCGTATCCGCGCGCTGTGAAAAATCATGGATCTGTTGCTCAATCTGGGCCATGGTCAAGCGTTGTGCATGACGCAGCACAGGCACCAGAAGACCGCGCCGACTGCCCACAGCAACCCCGATATGTATTCCATCCGGGGTCACGACATCTGTCCCCTCGATATACTCGTTAAGCACCGGATAGTGCTCCAATGCCGCACAAATCGCCTTGACGAAAAATGACATCAAACCAAGCCGAACGCCGAAACGTTTCTCAAATGCTTCTTTATGACGCTGACGCAAGGCCAACACTGCCGACATGTCAACTTCATTAAAAGTCGTCAGCGTTGCCGTTTGGCTTTGCGACTCCATAAGGCGCTGCGCCACACGGCGACGCAATGGGCTCATTGGTACCCGAGACAAGGGTGGTTTTTTCTCCGTCACGACCGGATTCACACTCACATCTTCTTTGAGAATGCGACCACCACGACCACTACCACTCAAAGAAACAGGGCTAATCCCTTGTTCACGCAACAATTTCTCTGCAGCCGGCATAACCAGTGGAGGTTCCGAGGTCAACAACGGTATCTGAGTTTCAGGGGGAGTGAAGGCGTGGGGTATTTCTGGCAGCACTTCCGCTCCATCATCCAAAGAGGCCAGCAGGTCACCCGATACCACCGCCGTCCCCACAGGCTGATGCAACTGGATCACGGTGCCGGCTCGTGGTGCCGGGACTTCCAGCACCACCTTATCCGTCTCGATATCTACCAAGGGCTGATCGCGTTGAACCACTTGCCCCGGGACCACATGCCAGGTCAGCACCGATGCTGCACTAATGGATTCAGCCAATGGGGGGACTTTTATGTCAATCATACTCAATTCCTCTTATTCGGCAAATGCCGCATCCAAAAAGGCACGGCGCTGTTCTTCATGAAGGGAAGCATAGCCCACGGCTGGAGCCGCCGAGGATGGACGCAATGCATAGCGCAGTTTCTGGTTGGGACGCATATGCCGCAACAAATAATGCTGAATGCGGTGCCAAGCCCCTTGATTACCCGGTTCTTCCTGACACCAGACAACCGTATGGGCATGAGAATAGTGCTTGAGTTGCTCTTCAAACTCCTGATGAGGAAAAGGATAAAGTTGTTCAAGACGAACAATCGCTACGTCAGTCAGGGCGCGCTGCTCACGTTGTGTCAACAGATCGTAATAAACCCGCCCGGAACAAATGAGGATACGCGACACTTGTTGGGGATCTATTTCTGCCACCTCTCCTATGACCGTCTGGAATCCACCGCTCTCAAATTGTTCACGCGGACTGCTGACTTCCTTGCGTCGCAACAGACTCTTGGGGGTGATGATCATCAATGGTTTTCGGTAGGGACGACGTACCTGACGTCTCAACAGATGAAACATCTGCGCTGCCGTACTGGGTATACAGACTTGAATGTTATACTCGGCGCACAGTTGCAGGTAACGTTCCAGGCGTGCCGAAGAATGCTCTGGACCCTGACCTTCATAGCCGTGCGGCAATAACAGGGTCAATCCACAAAGTCTTCCCCACTTGGCTTCTCCTGAACTGATGAATTGGTCGATCAGTACTTGAGCACCATTGGCAAAGTCGCCAAACTGAGCCTCCCACAATACCAGACAGTCCGGTTGGGCAGTGGCATACCCATATTCGAATCCCAATACTGCCGCCTCCGAGAGAATGGAATCAATAACGGTAAAAGTCCCCTGTTTATCGGCCATATGCTCCAACGCGATCCAGGTACCCGCATCCCAACGCTGGCGATTCTGGTCATGCCAAACCGCATGACGATGTGAAAATGTCCCGCGACCACAATCCTGTCCAGAAAGACGAATGCTGGTACCTTCCTCCAACAAGCTTGCATAAGCCAGCGTTTCCGCCATTCCCCAGTCAATGGGCAAGGTACCCTCTCCCATTTGGCGACGTTGCTCCACCACCTTGAGAAGACTGGGGTGCAGGGTAAATTGCTCAGGAATCTGAGTCAAACGAGCCGCCAGAGTTTGCAAACGCTCTCTCGTCAGCGTAGTGTCAGCCGGCGTATCCCAATTGACCCCGCGAAAACGCGACCACTGCGTCGCATACAGATAAGGTGCCGGCGTATCCGGATGGCGCACAATGTGAGAGGGCAACTGCCCCTGATCCAGCGCCAAACGGTATTCCTGTACCCAGGCTTCCGCCTGGGCTTCGCTGACCACTCCCTGTTCCGCCAGAATTTTGGCGTAGCATTGACGCGTCGTGGGCTGTGCCTGAATACGGCGGTACATCCACGGTTGAGTCAACATCGGTTCATCCTGCTCATTGTGACCCAAACGTCGGTAACAGACGATATCCACCATGACATCGCGATGAAAGGTATTACGGTAGTCCAATGCCACCCGTGTGACACGCCACACGGCTTCCGGATCATCGCCATTGACATGAAATACCGGAATTTCCGACATTTTGGCAATATCGGTACAGTAGAGTGTCGATCGAGCATCCCGTGGATCTGAAGTTGTGAAACCAATCTGGTTGTTGATCACCACATGGACCGTCCCCCCCGTGCTGAATCCACGAGTCTGGGATAACGCGAGGGTCTCCATGACAATACCTTGTCCGGACAGGGCCGCATCCCCGTGAATCAATACGGGCAATACCTGGGCCCCTTGTCGATCCCCCCGGCGATCCTGACGAGCACGCACCGAGCCTTCCACCACAGGATTAACAAATTCCAGATGGGAAGGATTGAAGGCCAAGGTCACGTGTACAACTCCGGCATCCGTCACCACATCCGAAGAAAATCCTTGGTGATACTTGACATCCCCCGAGGATAATGCGTTAGAGTGTACTCCCTCAAACTCCTTGAACAGATCCTGCGGCAAACGCCCGAGGCTATTCACCAAGACATTGAGACGACCACGATGGGCCATGCCAATCACGATCTCTTCCGTTCCGCTGGCACGTGCTTCATGAATCAAGGTTTGTAAGCAGGGAATAAGGGATTCTCCTCCTTCCAGAGAAAAACGCTTCTGCCCCACGAATCGAGTATGCAGGTAGCGTTCCAGCGTTTCTGCAGCCGTCAACTGAGCCAGTAAGGCACGTTGACGTGCCGCATCCGGCACCACCCGGTCGCCTTCCATGCGTTGCTGAATCCAGCGTTTCTGGTCCACGGAAGTGAGATACATGTATTCCAGCCCCACGGTCTGACAGTAGACACGCTGCAAATGCGCCTCGATGGTTTCCAGCGTTGCCATCTCGCATCCTGCCAGTGAACCCGTTTCCCAACACCAGTCACCGGGTAGCCCCTCCAGCCCATGATGGGCGCGCGTGAGCTCAGGTATATCGGGAACCGGGTGGCGCGCCAAAGGATCAAGATTGGCACGCCGGTGACCCAAAAAGCGATAGGCATTGATCAAGCGCAAAACCCCAACTTGAGCACGCAGTCGCGCATCCTCTGCCACGACCGCAGCAGTGGAGGCAGACTCACGATGCAGACCAGAAAAATACCGCTGCCAAACAGGACCTACCGATGCAGTATCCGCCTGCCAATCTGCAAATAACCCTTCCACATAGTCGCCCATCGGGCTGGAGTTATCCGCCATCACCGTCACCCACGTTGCGTTACAGGAACCCAGTCACGTCGCGGCTGGCCAATATACAACTGGCGCGGACGACCAATTTTCTGTTGCGGGTCGCTGATCATCTCATTCCATTGGGTAATCCAGCCCACCGTACGTCCCATAGCAAACACCGCTGTAAACATGCTGGTGGGAATACCCAAGGCACGCAATACAATCCCAGAATAAAAATCGACATTGGGATAGAGCTTTTTACTGATGAAATACTCATCTTCCAGCGCGATTTTTTCCAGGGATAAGGCCAACTTGAACATCGGATCATCGTGCAGTCCGAGTTCGGTCAATACCTCATGACAAGTACGACGCATCAGTCCAGCCCGCGGATCCATATGCTTGTATACCCGATGTCCAAATCCCATCAAGCGGAAACCATCGTTTTTATCCTTGGCACGAGCAATGTACTTATCCACTTGAGATACATCACCGATTTCTTCCAATTGCTTGAGTACCGCTTCATTGGCCCCGCCATGAGCCGGCCCCCACAGCGCAGCAATGCCCGCCGCAATACAGGCGAATGGATTAGCCCCGCTGGATCCAGCCAATCGTACCGTAGAAGTGGAGGCATTCTGTTCGTGGTCTGCATGCAACATCAAAATCCGGTCGAATGCACGTACCAAGACCGGATTGGGAACATATTCCTCACAGGGGGTAGCGAACATCATATACAAGAAATTGGCCGCATAACTCAGGTCATTGCGCGGATACATAAACGGCAACCCTTTGTTGTAGCGATAACACATTGCCGCAATGGTCGGAACCTTAGCCAGCAGGCGCGTTGCCGAGAGCGCTCGGTGTTCGGCATTACTGACCCTCATGGCATCGTGATAAAACGCCGACAAAGCCCCTACCACCCCAACCATCACTGCCATCGGATGCGCGTCGCGTCGAAATCCCTTGAAAAAGTTATGCAGTTGGTCATGCACCATGGTATGGCGACGAACTGACGTTTCGAAGGCCTCGCGTTGGTGCAAGGTCGGCAATTCACCGTTGAGCAACAGATAGCAAACCTCCATGAAATCAGCCTGTTCAGCCAATTGTTCAATGGGATAACCGCGGTAATACAGCAACCCCGCTTCACCATCGATATAGGTAATTGCCGATTGGCAACTGGCAGTCGCCAGAAACCCCGGATCGTAAGTGAACAATCCCCATTGTGACAGACTGCGGATATCCACCACAGGACTTCCGAGGGTTCCCTCATATACTGGCAATTCGATCTGCCGCCCTTCAAATTCAAGGGTCATGGTCCCGTATTGTTTCATGTTTACTCTCCGTCTTGCTCCATCAAATTCCTGTCATTCTCCCATGCGACCAAGCAACCCCCCCCAATTGAGCGGTGCCGGTCTGCGTCCGAGCAAATAATCCAGAAGGGTATTGTCATCCAGTTCCAACAATTGCGCCAGAATATCCTGATCACCAATACTCAGACCATCGAGATGGCGAACCAGGAAACGTTGCAACAATACATCTGTCTCCAGCATACCGCGCCGACAACGCCAACGCAGGCGCTCCAACCAACGGTCATCGCGTTCATATGCCCCTTCCATCACACCATCCGCTTGACCATCTCTGCCTTGATCTTGCCGATGGCAGCCGTGGGGTTAAGCCCCTTTGGACACACCTCAGCACAACTCATGATGGTATGACAACGAAACAGGCGGTAGGGATCTTCCAGATCATCCAGTCTTTCGCGGGTGGATTCATCGCGGGTATCCGCGATGAAACGGTAGGCCTGCAACAGTGCTGCCGGGCCAAGAAATTTGTCGGGATTCCACCAGAATGAGGGACAAGCCGTACTGCAACAGGCACAAAGGATACACTCATACAACCCATCCAACTCTTCCCGATCTTGGGGGGACTGATGCCGTTCCTTCTGAGGGGCTGGCGAATGCGTCACCAAGTAAGGCTTGACTGACTGATATTGTTTGAAAAACTGCGACATATCGACGATCAGATCACGGATCACCGGCAAGCCCGGCAGAGGTCGCAGCACCACCGGCTCCGTCAAACCCGCCAACGGAGTGATACAGGCCAGTCCATTGCGCCCGTTGATATTCATGCCGTCGGAACCACAGACCCCTTCACGACAGGACTTGCGCAAACTCAGGCTATCGTCGAGTGCCTTGATGCGCAGAATGGCATCCAGCAACATGCGATCTGTGGATTGCAAAACCACCTCATAGTCCTGCATATAGGGTTTAGAATCTTTCTCAGGATTATATCGATAGATACTGAATTTCATAAATTTTCTCAGTAAACACGAACTTTTGGTTCAAAAGATTCCACGGTCAACGGTTGCAAATTGACGGGCTTATAGGCCATGCGACTCTCTTCACGATACCAGAGACTATGCTTGAGCCACTCCCGATCATCTCGCTCCGGATAATCATCTCGTGCGTGAGCCCCCCGGCTTTCCTGCCGCGCCAAGGCTGAAACCAGCGTCGCTTCGGCAACAATCATCAGATTCTGCAATTCGAGGGCTTCTACCCGTGCTGTATTGAACACCTGGCTGCGGTCAACAATACGCAACTGATTGGCACGCTGCGCCAGCACACGAATTTTATCCACTCCCTCGCTGAGCAAGGCTTCTGTGCGAAACACTCCAGCGTGATGCTGAACAACACGACGCATTTCAGCCCCCAGTTGGGTCACTGACTCTCCAGGTTCATCGCTTTCCAGAGAGCGCAACCGCGCCAAAGACAAAGTTTCCGCCTGACGTGGCAAATCTCTTTGCTCCGGATGAGTTTTCAGCCATGCGCTGATATGATCACCCGCTGATTTCCCAAATACCAGCAAATCCAGCAATGAATTGGTTCCCAGACGATTTGCTCCATGCACTGAGACACAAGCACACTCACCGATGGCATACAAACCTGGCACAGGTTCGGCATGTTGCTGACCGCGTGGAACCACCACCTGACCATAGTAATTGGTCGGAATTCCCCCCATCTGGTAGTGACAGGTGGGAACCACGGGGATAGGCTCACGCACCGGGTCCACCGAGGCAAATTTAATGGCGATTTCACGAATACCCGGCAAACGCTTATGGATCACATCTTCACCCAAGTGATCCAGTTTCAACAACACATGGTCTTTGTCCGGACCCACCCCTCGACCTTCCTTGATTTCCTGATCCATGGCACGCGATACCACGTCTCTGCTCGCCAGATCTTTCATGTTGGGCGCGTAACGTTCCATAAACCGTTCACCCAGCGCATTGAGCAGAATACCTCCCTCCCCGCGTACTGCTTCGGTGATCAGGATTCCGGCTCCCGCTACACCAGTCGGATGAAACTGCCAAAACTCCATATCTTCCAGTGGAATTCCTGCGCGCGCCGCCATGCCCAACCCATCTCCCGTATTGATGTAGGCATTGGTGCTGGATTGATAAATGCGCCCCGCCCCGCCTGTAGCCAGCACCACCACCTTGGCCTGAAACAGCACCACCTGTCCCGTTTCCATTTCCAGCGCGACAATACCGACCACGACCCCATCCCGGTCACGAATAAGGTCCAATGCCATCCATTCGACAAAAAACTGGCACTGGGAGCGAATATTCCGCTGGTACAAGGTATGAAGTAACGCATGTCCTGTACGATCCGCAGCAGCACAAGCACGGTGTACCGGATTTTGACCAAAATTTTGGGTATGTCCCCCGAAGGGACGCTGATAGATCGTGCCATCGGGATTGCGATCAAATGGCATACCAAAATGTTCCAGTTCATACACCAACTCGGGTGCCTTGCGACACATGAACTCGATGGCATCCTGGTCACCCAGATAATCGGAGCCCTTGATGGTGTCATACATGTGCCACAACCAATGGTCTTCCTGCATATTGCCCAGAGAAGCCCCGACCCCCCCCTGAGCCGCCACTGTATGAGAGCGGGTTGGAAACACCTTGGAAAATACCGCCACCGAATGCCCAGCCTCTGACAACTGTAACGCGGCTCGCAGACCTGACCCTCCTCCCCCTACAATCACTGCATCAAATACTTGTCTGGTCACGGCCATGCCTTCATCCCCACAAAATCTCAGCTGCCCACAAAACCTCGGAGAGCAGTACCAGAATAACTGCCACTTCCCCAAAAAGACGCCAGCCCACGGGCTTGACGTAATCCATCAGGATGTCACGAATGCCGACCCAGGCATGCCAGCACAGCGACAATACAAACACAAAGGTGGCAATTCGCACCACGGGCACTTGCAACAAACCACGCCAGGCCGACGCTCCCTGAGGATGTTTGATCAGCACCACCAGCACAGCCAGCAAGGTGTACAACGCCATGATCAACGCCGTGATCCTCTGCACCAACCAGTCACGCAGACCGTAATGTGCCCCGACCACGATACGTTTTACCATAACCATAGCCCCATCAAAACGGTCAGTAGCACCCCTACCCCCAACACCACTCCACTCGACTGCCGTGCCTGCGCTCGTGCCACTCCACGATGAATGTCCAGCAATAAAAAGCGTATTCCTGCGCAAAAATGATGACAGAAAGCCCAAGTCAATATCCATTGCAGAACCAACATCACACCCGAAGAAACAGGCGCATCCATCCAGGACAGGGTATCCGGGTGTAAAGCCCGATCCAGTCGCATCAGCATCACCGGTACCCCCACCACAAACAGCAACGCACCACTGATGCGGTGCAGGATCGAGACCACTCCCGGCAAAGGCAATCGAATGGTGAGCAGATCAAGATTTTTTGGGCGGGTTTGGTTCATCCAGTAAACGTCCGAAAATGATCGTCAGCGCTGACAGTATAACCGTTTGCCAGACGAAACCATGCGAAATGTATTTGACAGAAATCACGAAGAACTCTAGCATCCCCTTCAGACTGGGTCTACTTTCCCAGAGTCCATGCTGTCATTTCCGAGATTTTTCATGAGCCACGATTCTTTTCATACCCTCAGCCCATTGCCTCATGGACTGGGTCGCTTCTATTCTCTCCCAGCCCTGCAAACTCAGGGTTTTCCCCATCTGTCACGCCTGCCGGTATCGCTACGCGTCATTCTAGAAGCCCTGCTGCGCCACGAAGATGGTCGTCGCATCCAGCGTGAGCATATCGTTGCCTTGGCCAACTGGCAACCTGTGGCCCAACGTACCGCTGAAATTCCCTTCATGGTGGCACGCGTCATTCTTCAGGATTTTACTGGAGTGCCTCTGCTGGCTGATCTGGCTGCCATGCGCTCCTGCGCAGAGCGCCTGGGAAAAGAAGCCAGAACCATTGAACCCCTGGTTCCTGTCCAGTTGGTGGTAGATCATTCCATTCAAGTCGATCACTTCAATACCCCACAAGCGTTACAGGACAATATGAAACTGGAGTTCCAGCGTAATCAGGAACGCTATCAATTCATGAAATGGGGAATGCAGGCATTTGAAACATTTCAAGTTGTTCCGCCTGGTATCGGGATCGTTCATCAAGTCAATCTGGAATATCTGGCCCATGGTGTTCAGAAGAAGGACGATATAGTCTTCCCGGATACGCTGGTAGGCACTGACTCCCACACCACCATGATCAACAGCATTGGCGTGGTCGGTTGGGGCGTGGGGGGGATTGAAGCAGAAGCAGCCATGCTGGGTCAACCCCTGTATTTCCTCACCCCCGACGTGGTGGGAGTGTGTCTCGACGGTCAGTTACCTGCAGGGGTCACCGCCACAGATCTGGTTCTAACCCTGACCGAGCGGTTGCGCAAAGCCAAAGTGGTCGGCAAGTTCGTCGAATTCTTTGGTCCCGGTACTGCTTCCCTAAGTTTGCCAGACCGTGCCACTCTGGCCAATATGGCCCCCGAGTATGGGGCAACCATGGGCTATTTCCCAGTAGACGACATGACACTGGAGTATTTTCGTGCGACAGGGCGCCAGGAACAGGAAATACTGGCCCTGGAGACCTATTGGAAGGCACAAGGACTCTTTGGCATCCCGGCAGTGGGCCAGTGTGATTACAGTGAAATCGTAACCCTCGATCTATCATCCATCGAACCGTCGGTGGCCGGACCCCGCCGCCCCCAGGATCGCATCGCGCTCCGTAGCCTAAAAGACAGTTTCAACAAAATGCTTCATGATTCTGATGGGTATGCAAAAACCTCATCAATTCAAGACATTCATCCTGAACATCACCCTGACATAACCGTGAGTGACGGCTCCGTATTGCTGGCAGCCATCACCTCCTGCACCAACACTTCCAACCCCAGCGTATTGCTGGCTGCCGGCCTTCTGGCACAAAAGGCTGTGGCACGCGGACTGCGGGTTGCTCCCTGGATCAAGACTTCTCTGGCCCCCGGTTCGCGAGTTGTCACAGACTATCTGGCCCGCGCCGGACTTCAGGATGCACTGGATACTCTGGGATTCCGCTTGGTGGGCTATGGCTGCACCACTTGTATCGGCAATACGGGCCCCTTGCCAGCACCCATCGAATCTCTGCTGGCCAAGGAACCGTTGGTCGGATGTGCCGTCCTCTCCGGAAACCGCAACTTTGAAGCACGCATCCATCCCAACCTGCGCGCCAATTTTCTGATGAGTCCCCCGCTGGTCATCGCCTTTGCTCTGGCCGGGCGCGTCACCATTGACATGCTTCATGAACCCTTGGGCCATGACACCGATGGTCACCCCGTCTTTCTACGCGATATCTGGCCCAGCGCCGAAGAGATCCGCCAAGCCAGCCAATCCTTGACGGCCGAGGATTATCGCCAGCGCTACGCTCATACCACGGACGATCATCCACTTTGGTCTGCCGTGGCTGCCCCACAAGGGGCCACCTACCCATGGCTCCCCTCTACCTACATTGCCGAACCTCCCTTTTTCACAGACTTCACTCCCGAACCAGAACCCCCTGTTGCCCTGCGCGGTGCCTACGCCCTGGCTATTTTTGGTGACTCCATCACTACCGACCATATCAGTCCAGCCGGCTCCATAAAGGCCACTTCTCCGGCTGGTCAATATTTGCAGCAACAAGGCGTTATTCCCTCTGATTTCAACAGTTATGGGGCACGCCGCGGTCATCATGAAGTGATGATGCGCGGAACCTTCGCCAATGTACGTCTGAAAAATCTTCTGGTTCCAGGCAGTGAAGGGGGAGTTTCACGACATATCCCGAGCGGAGAAGCACAATCGATCTACGAAGTCGCACAGCGCTATCAACGCGAACAGATCCCAACCATCATCTTTGCAGGAGAAGAATATGGCACAGGTTCTTCACGCGACTGGGCGGCCAAAGGAACGCGTTTACTGGGCGTGAAAGCGGTTGTTGCCCAAAGTTTTGAGCGTATCCATCGTAGTAATCTGGTCGGCATGGGAGTATTACCTTGCCAATTCCTCCCCGGCACTACGGTAAATTCGCTCGCGTTGCAAGGCGATGAAACCTTTGATCTGAATGTCGGCGATCTGGCTCCACAGAGTATCGTTGAATTGCTCATCCATCGATCCTCAGGAGAAACCACAACCGTATCCCTGTGCTTGCGGATTGATACGCCGGTAGAAGTAGATTATTATCGCCACGGTGGCATACTGCCCTTTGTACTGCGTCAGTTGCTCGCCTAAATTTATCCCTGTTATGGAGTCGTTGATGAAAAAACCTGTGCGTATCGCCATCACCGGCGCAGGGGGCCAAATTTGCTACAGCCTGCTGTTTCGTCTGGCCCATGGCGATCTTCTCGGTCCCGATCAACCGGTCATCTTGCAATTGTTGGACATTCCCGTGGCCGAACAGACGATGCGCGGTGTCCTCATGGAACTCGAAGATTGCGCATTCCCCTTATTACAGGACATGACGGCATCTACCGATCCGGAAACCGCCTTCCGCGACATCGACCTGGCCTTCCTGATCGGCAGCCGCCCACGTTCGAAGGGGATGGAACGTCGTGATCTGCTCGCCTTCAACGGAGGGATTTTTAAAGAACAGGGGCGTGCGCTCTCCAACATGGCACAACGTCATGTGAAAGTCCTGGTGGTTGGCAATCCTGCCAATACCAATGGACTGATTGCGCGCCACCATGCTCACGATCTGTCTCCCGACAATTTCAGCAGCATGATGCGCCTCGATCATAACCGCGCACTGGCTCAGTTGTCCCTCAAGATTCGGCAACCTTTGCATTCTCTGACGCGCATGACTGTCTGGGGAAATCACTCTCCGTCCCAGTTTCCTGATCTGTCTCAGGTGCATGTATCAGGCCAGCCCATACAACACTTTCTAGATGACCACGATTGGATCGAACAAACATTCGTCCCCACCGTACAAAAACGTGGCGCTGCAGTTATCGAAACTCGCGGACTTTCCTCTGCAGCTTCCGCAGCCAATGCCGCGTTGAATCATATGCATGACTGGTTGCATGGAACTGCGGAAGGCGACTGGGTAACCATGGGAGTCCCCTCAGATGGCAGTTATGGAATACCAGAAGGGTTGATGTGTGGGTTTCCAGTTATCTGCCATCAGGGGCATTACCAGATCGTCAAAAATATTGAGTTGAACCAGTTTAGCCGCACCATGATCGAAGCATCATGGCGCGAACTGGCTGAGGAAAAACAAGCAGTGAGTTCGTTGTTGACCTAAAAACGCGGAGGGGGAGTCATTGACGGGGTTCCCAGGTGCCACAGAGCACCGGGCCCCGTTTCTTTTCTCATCTCAGGCGGGATAAACCCCAGTGGACAGGTACCGATCACCCCGATCACATACGATGTGTACGATCACGGCCTGACTGACCTCACGCGATATCTGTAGCGCTCCCCAACACCCCCCACCAGAAGAAACGCCCGCGAACAGTCCTTCCTCGCGCGCCAGACGACGCATGGTATCTTCGGCATCCTCCTGAGTCACCTCAAGAATTTTATCGACTCGCTGGGGTTCATAAATTTTTGGCAGATATTCCACAGGCCATTTACGAATTCCTGGCACATTAGCCCCATCAGCGGGTTGTACTCCGATAATCTGGATTGCCGGGTTCTTTTCCTTGAGGAATCGGGAGACCCCCATGATCGTACCCGTAGTTCCCATAGTGGCCACAAAATGGGTAATCGTTCCCTGGGTATCACGCCAAATTTCCGGACCGGTCGTTTCGTAGTGCGACAACGGATTATCCGGATTATTGAACTGATCCAGAATCACGCCCTCACCGGCTTCTGCCATCTGTTCTGCCAAATCGCGCGCGGCTTCCATCCCTCCCGACTTGGGTACCAAAAGAATCTCTGCTCCCAGGGCACGCATGGTCTGGCGGCGCTCAATACTAAGATGCTCGGGCATGATCAGGATCATGCGGTAGCCACGCAACGAAGCTGCCAATGCCAGTGCAATACCCGTATTACCGCTGGTGGCTTCGATCAGGGTGTCCCCTGGACGAATCTGGCCTCGTGCCTCAGCATGACGAACCATGGAAAGCGCAGGTCGATCCTTGACGGAACCCGCCGGATTATTGCCCTCGATCTTGGCATAGATACGGTTGGTCGTTTCCCCTGGAAGACGTTGCAAACGCACCAGCGGGGTATCACCAATACAGTGTTCAATGGTTTTGTCAGTCATACAAAAATCCGAGGGAAACAACGAACTCGCCCATTATAACGCGCTGTCTCTTTCCTCTCATCTTTTTGGGATCACAGCACCTCCCGATGGGTGCGCAACCACCAATGGGACCCCATGAATCATCAGATGAGGCCCCACCTTGGCGATAGTCTTGTCACCAAATCCCTTGACTCGACGCAGATCTGCCACATTGTGGAACGAACCATTCCTGCCACGCCATGCCAGTATGGCTTGCGCACGCGTATGCCCGATCCCTTTTACTGTTCTCAACTGAGTTTCCGTGGCACTGTTGATGTCCACCTCCGCCCATGCCGACCACCCCAACAAAACGAGTGCTATCCCAACAACCCCTTTCAGCCACATGATACGTTCTCCCACGATATTGAAAATCCATGGGCTTTCAATTATCAGCGGGGATAGCGCGCCTCCAGTTGCCGCATGTAACGCGCCACACCAACGGATACCTCATCAAAAGGAATCGCATATCCCGCTCGGCGCAATCGACCCATGTCGGCCTGAGTATAACTTTGGTATTTCCCCTTAAGCGCATCAGGAAAGGGGATATATTCCAGCAATTGCTGCTCAACCATGGATTCCAGCGTCAATATCGGTTGCCCCTGACGCAGCGCATTGATAGTGGCGACGGCCACCTCATTGAAGGTTTGGCTGCGCCCTGTCCCCACATTGAAAATTCCTGATACTTCAGGATGTTCAAGCAGCCACAGGTTGACCTTGACCACATCCTCAACGCTGACAAAATCTCGACATTGTTCTCCATGTGCATAGCCATCACAACCTGAAAAAAGTTTTATGCGGCCCTGCTCACGGTACTGATGAAAAAAATGAAAGGCCACCGAGGCCATGCGCGCCTTGTGCTGTTCACGGTCACCATACACATTGAAATACCGCAAACCCACGCAGGGAGCGCTCAATTCATCGCGTATCAGATACTGGCGCAAATACTGATCGAAAGCCAACTTGGAGTAACCGTAGACATTCAGTGGTGCCTCATGTTCCGGTTGCTCCCGAAACACATGACTTCCTCCATAAACAGCCGCTGAAGAAGCATAAATCAACGGAATCCCACGATCCTGGCAGAAATGAAACAAGGCACGTGTATAGCGGAAGTTGTTGTCCATCATGTAGCGACCATCGTGTTCCATGGTATCGGAACAGGCCCCCTGATGAAATATCGCCTCAATATCCATATCCAGGGCATCGGCTTCGATATTCTCAAGAAATTCTCGCTTGTCCTGATAATCGGCAATCACACAATCTGCCAAATTATGAAACTTACCAGGCTTCTCCAGATTGTCCACCGCCACAACCGCCGTATCGTGCCGTTGATTGAGTGCCTTGACCAAATTGGAACCAATAAACCCCGCCGCTCCTGTTACCACCATCACCATGTTATTTTCTCCATATCCTGATGACTGACCACAGCCGTACCCAATCGGGACACGGCTATCCCAGCGGCCCGATTGGCCCAGCGCACCGCATGAGACAGGGTGAAGCCCTGCGCCAAAAGCACCCCCAGCGTTGCAATCACCGTATCCCCCGCCCCGCTGACGTCATACACTTCATGTGCAACGGTCGGCTCATGGGTTATTCCCTGCTCCTCGTAAAGCGTCATCCCTTCCTCGCTGCGCGTGACCAGTAAGGCAGCCAACTGCAGTCGTGCACGCCAACGCTGTGCTTTTTCAGTCAATTCCTCTTCGTCTTGCCACCGACCTGCCACCTGGGCAAATTCACTGCGGTTGGGAGTCAATGCACTGGCCCCCCGGTAACGATGATAATCCTCACCTTTGGGATCAACCAGCACAGGCTTCCCAGCCTGGCGACATTGGTCAATCATCGCCTCTACATGCGTCAATGCCCCTTTGCCATAATCCGACAGAATCACCACGTCAGCACGCTTCAAACATGCCTCAAAATCTGATAATTTATCGAGCAACACTTCCTGACGCGGAGGGGCCTCGAAATCAATACGAAGCAGTTGCTGCTGGCGACCGATAACACGCAACTTGATGGTGGTCGCAATGGTCGCATCGCGATGCAGATGGGCCACTACGCCCTCCTGCTCCAGAAGTCGCTGCAAATGCAGCGCCGCCTCATCCTCTCCCGTCACCGATAGCAACTCGCACTGCGCTCCCAATGCTGCGACTCCACGTGCAACATTGGCCGCCCCGCCCGGTCTTTCTTCGGCTTTATTGACCAATACCACGGGGACAGGCGCTTCCGGAGATATCCGATTGACCTCACCAAACCAGTAACGGTCCAACATAACATCGCCCACCACCAGCACACGGCAATGCGCCAACTCCTGGCGGCCGGGAAAAACCGTCATCATAATCTCCCCATGCCGTAGTACCGTAATCCAGCGCTTCGCACCTGATCGGGGTCATACAGATTGCGGCCATCGAATAAAGTCTTTTCCTTGAGAGCCTGATGCATGAACTCAAGATCAGGGCTTCGGAAAGCTTGCCATTCGGTCACCACCACCAACGCATCCGCTCCTACCAGGGCTTCTTCCGGAGTATTCACCAAATCCAGATCCACACGTTCCCCATACAAATGACGTGCCTCGTCCATGGCTACCGGATCATGGGCGCGTACTCGAGCCCCACGCTGCCATAATCCTTCCAGCAATACCCGGGCTGGAGCTTCACGCATGTCATCGGTGTTCGGTTTGAATGCCAAGCCCCAAAGCGCAAAACAGCGTCCTGACAAATCTGAACCGAAGCGAGCCTCGATCTTGTCCAGAAGAACGCGTTTTTGATGGTTATTGACCGCTTCGACTGCCGCCAGAATCTTGAGATCCAATCCCTGATCACTAGCTGTACGCTGCAATGCCTGCACATCCTTGGGAAAGCAGGACCCCCCATAACCACAGCCGGGGTACAAAAACTGGTAACCAATTCGGGGATCGGAACCGATCCCCTGACGTACATGTTCGATATCCGCTCCCAACTTCTCGGCCAACTGAGCCAATTCGTTCATAAACGAAATACGTGTGGCCAGCATGGCGTTGGCCGCGTATTTGGTTAACTCGGCAGATTTAACATCCATCAAAATTAATTTTTCATGGTTGCGCTGAAATGGCGCATAGAGGGCACGCATGGTCTCTATGCCAAAGGCATCATCTGCCCCCACCACAATACGATCCGGACGCATGAAATCTTCGACTGCTGCCCCTTCCTTGAGAAATTCCGGATTGGATACCACACAGAAGGGATGATCCACCCCACGTATCCGCAATGCATCGGCAATCGCCTCACGTACCCTGTCCGCCGTACCGACCGGTACCGTCGACTTGTCTACCACCACCTTACGGGAAGTCATATGATGACCAATGTTGCGTGCCGCTGCCACCACATGCTGAAGGTCCGCTGAACCATCCTCATCGGGCGGCGTACCTACCGCAATGAATTGTACCAGTCCGTAATCAACGGCTCGTGCCACATCCGTGGTAAAAAAAAGACGACCTGCCGCCACGTTGCGTCGCACCATGGCTTCCAGCCCTGGCTCGTAAATAGGGATTCCACCGGCTTCAAGAATGGCGATCTTGCGAGGGTCAACATCCAGACACAACACATGGTTTCCCATCTCGGCCAAACATGCGCCGCTGACCAGCCCAACATATCCCGTTCCAATCACGGATACTTTCATACCGCCCCCCGCTATTGTCTACATAATGAATTGAAGTGTTGTAAAGCAACCAAAGGATCCTTACTGCGGGTAATCGGTCGGCCCACCACCAGATAACTGGAACCGGCGGCCATGGCCGCCTGAGGGGTTACGATACGTTGTTGGTCATCCGATTGGTCCGTTGGCAAACGAATCCCTGGGGTCACCAGACAAAATGTCGCGGGAAGTCGAGCACGCAAAAGCGCAACTTCCTGTGCTGAACACACTACCCCATCCAAATCACAATCTGCCGCCAAATGCGCCAAACGCAATACCACATCTTGCGGCTCCCCTTGCCATCCGATGTCTTGCAAATCCTCAGCGCATAGACTGGTCAGCAAGGTAATGGCAATCAGCAACGGAGAATGAGGGCCCTCGTCCAGTGCACGTCGCGCCGCATCCAGCATGGCTCGCCCACCGCTGGCATGAACGTCCACCATCCATACTCCAAGGTCAGCGGCCTGGCGACAGGCCTGCGCAACCGTATGAGGAATATCATGGTACTTAAGGTCAAGAAACACATCGTAACCACGAGATACCAGCCTGCGCACCAGCGAGGGACCACAAGCCGTAAATAATTCCTTGCCCACCTTGAGCCGGCATTGAGAAGGTTCCAGGCGGTCGATCAAATCCCAAACCTCTGCCTCGGTCGGTCTGTCCAATGCCAAAATAATCGGGGAAGCACTCACCATAAATCCTCAGTTAACACGGGGTTGCAAATCTTGTTCAACCTGGCGACGAGGTGGATAGGAATCCCATTGACCGCAGGCAGGACAATGCCAATGAAATGAACGCGCCTTGAACCCACAATGATGGCATTGATAATAGGCCAATCGTTCAAACTGTCCATGCACGATATCGCGCATGCGCTGCCATTCCTCACGCTGCTCCACGGGTGCCATAACAACCTGGGATTCAAAATATTTTTCCAAGGCTCCCAAAGACGGGTGACGTGCCAACTCCTGACGTGTCAGAGCATGCGCGTAATTCTCTCCGCGAATCTCCAGCGCTGTCTGAAATGTAACAGCCAGCAAATCCAGGCTGGGATAACGTGACAACCAGCTCTCCAAGAGTGTCAACGCCTCGGTGGAACGATTCAGTTGCCGCAAACAATCCACCATCGGCTTAGCCACCAAAAACAGATAATCCGGATCCGGTTGCTCCAATTGCTGCCAAATCTGACAAGCTTCTGAAAATTTAGCGTCATTCATGGCCCATTGCCCCTGCAATACCCGAGCCCGCAGACAATTTTTATGGGTAGTCAAGGCCTGATCGAGAAATTGTTGGGCTTCTTCAAACTGAGACCGCGAATAGGACAGAATAGCCAGTTCACAATAGAAGTGTCCCCTCTCGGAACGATGGTCTTCTCCTGTTTTATGTTCCAATGTCAGCGAAGCAGCAATAGCTTGTAACCAGTCTTTTTCCGTGACATGGATATCCAGCAAATGCCGCAATGCCGCTTCTTCGTGATCTGATTCCTTGAGTTTATCAAACAGCGGAGCCGCTCGATCCAGCAGTCCAGCCTTGAGAAAATCCAAAGCCAGTTCGTACAGTGCATCGGTACGTTGCTGGACGGTCAGATCTGTACGTTCCACCAAACTTTGGTGCAAACGTGTCGCACGATCCACCTCACCACGCCTCCGAAACATCCCGCCCAGGGCAAACTGTAATTCGATGGTTTGTTGCTCCGCTCGGGCCACTTCGATAAAAGCCTCAATCGCCTTATCTGGCTGCTCGTTCAATAAAAAATTGAGCCCCTTGAAGTAAGAAGCAGGTAATGTACGCGACTCTGAAAGCAGGTGACGAATATCAACCCTGGCTGCCAGCCAGCCCAATCCAAAGAAAAATGGAAGCGCTAATAACCAATATGTTTGAAAGTCCATAGCCCCGTCATGATACCGACTTTCCTCACGCAAAAAAAGTCACGGACTGCAATTGTCCAGAGTGGAAGCATCCGATAACCAGGGATCGCAGACATCGCATAAAAAAGGCCGCCAATTCTCACCGGCGGCCTCAACATGCACAAAACCTCTGTTACGTACTACGCTCAGGACTCGGATTTGGCTTCGCCATCAACACGGTCACGCAACTCCTTGCCTGGCTTGAAGTGGGGAACAAATTTTTCCGCCACCTCTACCTTCTCACCGGTTTTTGGATTTCTGCCCTGACGTGCCGGACGGTGATTCAGTCCAAAACTTCCAAATCCACGAATTTCTATTCGCTCACCCGACTCCAAAGTCTTGCCCATCGTTTCGAGCAAGGTTTTAACGGCCATCTCAGCATCTCGGTAAACCAACTGGGGATAATGACTCGCCAATCGGTCAATCAGTTCGGACTTGGTCATCATCCCCTCCGATCAATGAGAATTATCTGGGTTAGATGCCAACTTGGCTTTGAGCAAAGCCCCCAAACTTGTGGTACCTGCATTGACCGGGGCTTCCGCAGCCATCCGTTGCAACGCCGCATTTTCCTCCACGGCTTCACGTGCCTTGATGGACAAATTGATGGTACGGTTTTTACGATCAATGTTAAGGATCACGGCATCTACCTCGCCCCCTTCGGTCAGCAGGGTACGCAGATCTTCCACACGCTCACGAGAGACTTCAGAAGCACGCAGATATCCCTCGATATCATCTCCCAGATCGATCACGGCGCCCTTGGCATCGACAGACTTCACCTTGCCACGTACCAGTGAACCCTTATCGTTGCTGGCCGCAAAATTGCTGAACGGATCTCCCGATAACTGTTTGATACCCAATGAAATACGCTCGCGCTCCATATCGATGGACAAGACCAGCGCTTCGACCTCATCTCCTTTGCGATAATGGTGAACTGCTTCTTCGCCTGTCTGGTTCCAGGACAAGTCAGAGAGATGAACCAATCCATCGATTCCCCCTGGCAACCCGATAAAGACACCAAAGTCGGTGATCGACTTGATTTGACCACGAACCCGATCATTCTTCTGATGGTTCATGGCAAAATCTTCCCACGGATTGGCACGACACTGCTTCATTCCCAGGGAGATGCGACGACGCTCTTCATCGATTTCCAGAATCATCACTTCCACTTCATCGCCCATCTGAACCACCTTGGACGGATGAACGTTTTTGTTGGTCCAATCCATTTCGGATACATGCACCAACCCTTCAATTCCTTGTTCGATTTCCACAAATGACCCGTAATCGGTCAGATTGGTCACCTTTCCGAACAGGCGAGTACGTTGCGGGTAGCGACGCGACAGACCGACCCATGGATCTTCACCCAGTTGCTTGAGTCCCAGCGACACACGATTTTTGTCCTGATCAAACTTGAGCACCTTGGCTTCCACCTCATCACCCACCGACAGAACTTCGGAAGGATGCTTGACGCGACGCCAAGCCAGATCGGTGATGTGCAACAGCCCATCAATGCCCCCCAGATCCACAAACGCGCCATAATCCGTGATGTTCTTCACCAAACCACGAACCACCGATCCTTCCTTGATATTATCGAGCAACGACTGACGATCCGCTCCCTGAGTCGCTTCCATGACAGCACGGCGGGAAACCACCACGTTGTTACGCTTGCGATCCAGTTTGATAACCTTGAACTCCATCTCTTTGCCTTCATAGGGCGTGGTATCTTTGACCGGGCGAATATCGACCAAGGATCCCGGCAAGAACGCACGGATACCATTGACCATCACCGTCAACCCACCCTTGACCTTGCCCGTCACCATACCCTGCACCAGAGAACCACTGGTCAGTGCATCGTCCAGATCCAGCCAAGCCGCCAAGCGTTTGGCCTTTTCGCGGGAGAGCCGAGTAGAACCGTAGCCGTCTTCCAGGGCATCGATGGCCACCTTGACAAAATCACCCACTTGAACTTCCAGTTCTCCACGATCATTTTTAAATTCTTCGATCGGAATCAGACTTTCAGATTTCAGGCCCGCATTCACCACAACGGTATTGGCATCGATATACACAACTTCAGCGGTAATCACTTCGCCGGTACGCATCTCCTGATGCGTCAGGCTTTCCTCGAAGAGGGCCGCAAAATTTTCCATGGAAGAAACAGAAGAGAGACTAGTCATATAACCTTCATTCAAAAAACCTAGCGCGCCCTAGGGTCAAATAATAAAAGTAACGGGAACCCATGCTCTGCCTTGGCGCGCCAGAGATCGAGGTTTACCGTCCGTTTTTCACTACGTTGTGCCACCCAGTGCCATACGACACCAGCCAAGAACTGCCGCCACTCCTTCATCGATGGTCAAGACCGTGGTATCCAACTCTTGATATCCCGTCGAATCCAGCGGGGATGCCTGTCGTGTCCGGTCTTGCTCATCGCGATTCAAAAGGTCTTGGAGAACTTTTTCCATTTTAACATGGTTTCCTTTGGCGATCAACTGGTTGTATCGCCGTTTTGCGCGTACATCCACCCCGGCCGTCAAAAACACCTTGACCACGGCATCCGGAAATACCACTGACCCCATATCGCGTCCGTCCGCTACCAGCCCGGGCCACTGACGATACTGACGCTGGCGATCCAGTAATGCCGCACGCAAAGCCGGAAAAACAGAAATGTGTGATGCCATCATGCCACATGCTTCGCTGCGCATCTCCTCGGTCACCGACCTACCATCCAACAACACCTGATCGCCCACAAAGCATGCCGGCAGACAGGCCGCCTGCCGCGCCAAATCATTTTCATGGGATTCGGCTGTCAGCCCCTGACGTTGAATCCACAGGGCGGTCAGCCGATACAATGCACCACTATCCAAATAGTGATAACCGAGAGTTTGCGCGACACGGGAGGCCAGCGTCCCTTTACCCGATGCAGAAGGCCCATCGATAGCGATAACCGGGATTCCCTTCATGTCATGCGCCGAAAATCTGCAGTCCAGCTTGACGTGCCATTTCTAAAAATCCAGGAAACGAGGTTGCCACATTGGCACAATCACGAATCCGAACAGGTGCGCTGGCCCGCAATCCCGCCATGGCAAAACTCATGGCAATGCGATGATCGCCATGGCTGTCGATCTCCCCACCGGTAAATCCCCCTCCTTGCCCTTCAATAATCAGACCATCGGTTAACACGCTGACGCCAACCCCGAGCGCACGCAGACCATCGGCCATCACCTGAATCCGATCACTTTCCTTAACACGCAACTCGGCGGCTCCACGCAATACGGTTCGCCCCTGCGCACAAGCTGCCGCAACAAACAATGCCGGGAATTCGTCAATGGCCAGAGGAACATATTGCTGAGGGATATCGATACCTTTCAAGGAAGAGGAACGCACACGCAAGTCTGCCAGAGGCTCACCACCGGCTTGCCACTCCCGTTCAACCGTAATATCCGCCCCCATCAGACGCAAAATATCCAGTATTCCCGTGCGCGTCGGATTGATGCCAACATGCGTCAACACCAAATCCGATGCTGGCGCAATGGTAGCCCCCACCAAAAAGAAAGCGGCTGAAGAAATGTCTGCAGGCACCTCAATCGCGGTTGACCGCAAACTTTGCCCCCCGTTGAGACGCACCGACCGACCTTCTCGAAGCACCGTTACCCCGAAAGCGGTCAACATGCGCTCAGTATGATCGCGCGTAATTTCCGGTTCGGTGACCACGGTCTCACCCTGTGCATACAACCCGGCCAGTAGCAGACAGGACTTGACCTGCGCGCTGGCCATGGGCAATGTGTAGGTAATTCCCTGCAGTTGGGGGTTTCCCTGAATGTGCAGCGGGGGGCGCCCCTGCGCCGCCGTGTTCACCCTGGCTCCCATCAATCTCAAAGGAATGGCGACACGCGACATGGGACGCTGAACCAAACTGTCATCTCCTGTCAATTCGCAATCGAAGGTCTGTCCTGCGAGCAACCCAGCCAGCAAACGCATGGAGGTCCCTGAGTTACCACAATCCAGCACACGTTCGGGCGCACTGAGGCCATGCAACCCCACTCCCCTGATGGTAACCCTTCCCTGATCAGGCCCCTGAATATCAACCCCCAACGAACGAAAGATATTCATGGTTGCCAAGGCATCTTCGCCTTCCAAAAAGCCGGTCACCTGCGTTGTCCCTTGTGCCAACGAGCCCAACATGATGCTGCGGTGAGAAATGGATTTGTCCCCAGGTACCCTTATCGTACCCGACAAACGTCCCCCAGGTTCAACCTTGTAATCATCCACGCCACTCATTCCTTATTATCTCCCTTACGATTCCTGCCACTTGCGGCGAGCCTGTCGCGCCCGCTGAAAGTAAGCCTCCAGCGCCGCACCATCCTGTTCATCCAGCCAATGCGACAGACGATCGATCTGAAACCGATAACGCGCCAACTCTGCCTTCAGTACCTCACGATTATCGAGGCTGATATCGCGCCACATCTCCGGATTACTGGCCGCAATGCGGGTAAAATCGCGAAACCCTCCAGCGGCAAATCGAAACAAGGTGGAAGCATCGGGTCGTTCGGCAATATCGTGAACCAGCGCATAACTGAGCAGGTGAGGCAGGTGACTGACCGCTGCAAAAATTTCATCGTGACGACGCACGGTTTGAATTTCAACTTTGGCTCCACAACGTTCCCAGCAAAACTTCACCCAATCCAGCGCATAAGGTGCGGTTTCGGCGATAGGAGTCAGCACCACTGTACGATTTTGGAACAATTCCGCATCCGCTGCGCGTACCCCGCTGGTTTCCGCTCCAGCAACGGGATGCCCAGGTACAAAGCGATTCAGCGCTGTACCAAGATGTTGGCGGGCTGCTTCCACCACCTGAGTTTTGGTGCTACCCACATCGGTCATCATGCTCGCCGGATTGACCACCCGACTCAACTCGGCAAACAATCCCGCCATCTGCCCCACTGGTACGGCGATCAGTATCAGATCCGCCTGATCCACCACCTGTGCCAGATCGGCACTTCCCACATCGACCACACCCAACTGCCGAGCCGCAGCCAGATTGACTTCATCCCGATCATACCCGCTGACCATGATTCCCGGAAAAGCCTGGCGCATGGCACGCGCAAAGGATCCTCCTATCAGCCCGACCCCCAGCAATGCCAAGCGACGCGGAGCCTTGCCCAATTTTTTCACCATGAACGACTCCTGATACCCCTCCCAGACGAAATACCCAAACATTTTGTGTGAGTCAGACATCGCATCAGGGGCACTGCCCTGATCAAAGCAGTTTCTCCAACGATTCGATAAACCGTTCGTTTTCTGCTTCTGTTCCCACCGTCACGCGAAGATAGTTGGGCATCGCATACGCCGCCAAAGGTCGAACAATGACCCCTTGACGCAATAAACCCTGATACATTGCGGCCCCATCTGCCACTGCCACGCTGATAAAATTCCCCCATGAGGGAATAAACAGCAAATCCAATCGTTGAAAGGCTGCGACCAGTTGCGCACGCCCTTGGTCATTGACACGCCGCGTCATGCTCAGGAATTCCTCATCCTGGAGGGCTGCGGTTGCCGCCAATAATCCCGGCACACTGACATTAAAGGGCTGCCGCAACCGATTGAGGAAAGCAATCAATTCCGGGTGTCCTGCCGCACAACCAACACGCAAGCCTGCCAGGCCATAAGCTTTAGAAAAAGTCCTGCACACCAGCAAGTTATCAAACTCTCTTAGCAAAGAGAATGAGTCATAGCGATGGACATCGGACAAATATTCCGTGTAAGCCTCATCAAGTACCACCACAACCTCAGCCGGCACGCGTGCCAACGCCCGTCTCAGCGTTTTTCCATCCAGGAAAGTCCCCGTTGGATTGTTGGGGTTCGCGATAAATATCACCCGCGTATCCGGACGAATGGCCGCCAACATGGCCTCCAGATCATGACCAAAATCAAGATCAGGCACCTCCAACCCCACAGCCCCAACCGCCTGAGTGGCCAGGGCATAAACCGCAAACGCATAGCGCGAATAAACCGCTGACGTTCCCGGACCTAGAAAAGTACGTGCAACCAGATCCAGAAGATCGTTGGAACCATTACCCAGTATCCAGTGGTCCACATCCAGGCGATAACGATGGGACAGCGCAGTCTTCAGTTCAAAACCATTACCATCTGGATAAAGGGAGAAGGCCTGCGACAGTCCTTGCAACGCCCCCAATGCCTTGGGACTGGGGCCCAAAGGGTTTTCATTGGAGGCCAGTTTAATGATGGAAGTCAGCCCCAGTTCGCGTTCTAGCTCACTCATCGGTTTACCCGGCTGGTAAGGTGCCAACTGGCGTATATGGTCGGGAATCAGATCACAGCAAGGTGGAACGTTCATGGTAACCCCGTCACCGGGTATGAACCCAGTATCCTGAGAAACACCGCACGCTGCTCCAGGCGCTGCAATGCCTGCGCGACCAGTGCATCAAGTCGATGTCCCTCAATATCAATAAAAAAAACATAAGACCACGGTTGTGTACGAGCCGGTCTGGATTCCAGGCGAGTCATACTGACTCCCAACTCCGCCAAAGGTACGAGTAACTCACAGATAGCACCCGGACGATTTTCCACGCCCACCACCAGTGATGTCTTATCCCTGCCAGATGGTTGGGTCAGCAATTTCCCCAGCACCAGAAAACGTGTGGTATTGTCCTCGGCATCCTCAATCCGACGCTGGAGAATCGTCAATCCATAGGGTTCGGCACTCAATTCTCCCGCAATGGCCACCCAGGTTGAAGGACCTTTGGCCACCAGGCGAGCGGCCTCACTGTTGCTCGACACTGCCACTTTTTCTGCTTGTGGAAGGTGGCGCTCAAGCCACAAGCGGCATTGCCCAAGTGACTGACTGTGCGAATAGACATGCGTAATCCCGGATAAGTCAACTTCCGGGCTCTGTCCCAGCAATTGATGGTGAACGCGCAGTAGCACCTCTCCGCAAACATTCAATGGGGTTTCAATCATGTGATCCAGGGTCAGCCCCACCGAACCCTCCGTAGAGTTTTCCACTGGAACCACCGCAAAATCCGCCTCCCCCGATTCGGTACTGCGAAAAATCTCCTGCCATGACAGACTGAAACAGCGCTGTGCCGCATGTCCGAAATGGCGCACCAGCGCCGCCTCCGAGAAACTCCCCTGAGGTCCGAGGCAGGCTACGGTAATCGGTCGTTCATGAGCCAAACAGGTTGACATCACTTCACGAAACAAAAATGCGATGGAATCATGGGTCAGGGGACCTGGATTGTTCGCCACCAGACGTTGAAGAATCTGGGCTTCACGCTCTGGTCGATAGAGCACCCCTGTTTTTAACTGACCGATATGCCCGGCAATTTCGGCGCGCTGGTTGAGTAATGCCAGCAATTGGTCATCAATGCGATCAATGGCTGTGCGCCAGTGCTGAAGTTGTTCGTGAGAATCAGCCATAACGACGCTCGAAATCAGCCATGAATGCCAGCAATGCTTGCACTCCCTCAAGTGGCATGGCATTGTAAATCGAGGCACGCATCCCACCCACCACGCGATGACCGCGCAATTGAAGAAGATGGTTGGCCTCTGCCTCCTTGAGAAATTTCTCGTCCAGAGCCGGATCACGCAGATGAAAAGGGATATTCATGCGTGACCGATCGCTACGCTTGACCGCACTGCGATAAAATCCACTGCGGTCCAGTGCCGCATAGAATAAATCCGATTTCTCACGATTGCGCACCTCCATCGCTGCCAACCCTCCCTGCCTCTTGATCCACTGGAACACCAGACTCGCCACCCAAATCGTAAAAGTCGGCGGCGTATTCAGCATGGAATTCGCCAAAACCTGGCCATGATAACTCATCAGGAAAGGGGTACCCGGTGTGGCAGGTTGAAGCAAATCATCACGAATGATCACCAGACTGAGTCCGGCAGGACCAATATTTTTTTGAGCGCCAGCATAGATCATGCCAAATCGTCCAACCGGCACCGGACGCGATAAAAAGTGTGAGGACATGTCCACCACCAAGGGAACCGCTCCCGTCTCTGGAATCCAGTGAAACTCCAAACCATCGATCGTTTCATTAGAGCAATAATGGACATACGCTGCATTCGGATCCAGCCGCCAATCCTGCAGCAAAGGGACAGCGCAAAATTGATCGGAGCGATTGGAAGCCGCGATATTGACCTGACAATAGCGACGCGCTTCCTCGATGGCTCGGTAGGACCAATAGCCAGTTTCAATATAATCCGCACGACTACGCCCTTGCAACAGATTGAGCGGAATCATGTCCCAATGCGCACTGGCACCTTCCTGACAAAAAATCACCCGATAATTCTCGGGAATTTCAAGCAAATCTCGTAAATCGGTTTCCGCTTGTGCAAGAATTCCCATAAATTCAGGGCCACGATGACTAAGTTCCATGACCGACAAGCCATGTCCCCGCCAATCCAGTAATTCTTCCTGAACTTGCTCAAGTACCTCGGTCGGCAGAGTTGCCGGGCCAGCAGAAAAGTTAAAAGCGCGCATCGGTTATTCGCTATCCAGATCACAGGTAGATTCATCCGTCGGTGTCAACGATACCAATGTTTCCCCTTCGTCCAAAGCGATCAAGGTTACCCCCTGAGTGGCACGTCCCATTTCTCGCACTTCGCTAACACGTGTACGGATCAGTACCCCACCCGTGGTAATCAAAATCATTTCATCTTCCGGCGATACCAAAGCTGCACTCACCACCTTTCCATTTCGTGCCGATGTTTGAATGGCGATCAAGCCCTGCCCTCCACGACCGATGCGCGTATATTCACTCACCGGCGTGCGTTTGCCATAGCCATTCTCCGTCGCCGTCATCACCGACTGCTGTTCATTCTCTGCCACCAGCAGGGCAATCACGCGCTGCCCCTCAGGCAAGCGCATCCCGCGTACACCACGGGCTGTGCGCCCCATGGGACGCACATCGTCCTCGGAAAAACGAATGGCCTTTCCTTCATCGCTGAACAACATCACATCATGTTGCCCATCCGTCAACGCCACCCCGATCAGAAAGTCGTCGGGATCGAGGTCCAGTGCAATAATCCCGGCAGAACGGGGACGGGAGAAGTCGCTCAGTACTGTTTTCTTGACCGTTCCCAGCGAAGTCGCCATAAAAATATAATGTTCGGCATCAAACGCCTTGACCGGCAACAAGGCCGTAATCTTTTCTCCCGCCTCCAATGGCAAGAGATTAATAATAGGTTTCCCACGACTGGTACGATTGCCCACAGGAACCTGATAGACCTTCAACCAGTACACACGACCGCGGTTTGAAAAACACAGAATCGTATCGTGTGTATTGGCGACAAACAAGCGCTCGATAAAATCATCTTCCTTGGTGGCCATCGCTTGTTTTCCCCGACCGCCTCGCCTCTGGGCGCGGTAGTCAGCCTGGGGTTGAGACTTGAAGTAACCACTGTGAGACAGCGTGACGACCATTTCTTCCGGGGTGATGAGATCTTCTACATCGATATCTTCCGCATTGACCACAATCTCGCTGCGTCGCCCGTCACCAAAAGATTCTTGAACCTCACCCAACTCCGACCGAATAATGGCTGTCACTCGTGCCGGATTTTCAAGAATATCCAGTAAATCGATAATACGACGCATGATTTCACGGTACTCATCCCGAATTTTATCTTGCTCAAGTCCCGTCAAGCGTTGTAATTGCATCTCCAGAATGGCCACTGCCTGTACGTCCGATAACCGGTAGCCATGTTCTGTCCAGCCATAATCACTTTCGATTCCCTGTGGCCTGGAGGCATTTTCCGGCGAACGCGCCAACATCTCCTGCACCAGTGGCGATAACCAGGCACGTGCCATCAATGCCTGGCGTGCCTCTGCACGCGAAGCAGAAGCACGAATCAAGGCCACCACCTCATCGATGTTGGATAGTGCCACGGCCAAGCCTTCCAGGATATGCGCGCGCTCACGCGCCTTGCCCAGATCATATACGGTACGACGCGTCACCACGACCCGTCGGTGACGCAAAAACGCCTCAAGAAACTCCTTGAGATTCAAAACACGGGGCTGGTTGTCCACCAGTGCCACCATATTCATCCCGAAAGATTCCTGCAGAGAAGTCATCTTGAACAAATTATTCAAGACAACCTCTGGTATCTCGTTACGCTTGAGTTCAATCACTACGCGCATACCCGACTTATCCGACTCGTCACGCAGATCGGAAATCCCCTCAAGACGCTTTTCGCGTACCAACTCAGCGATCTTGATCACCAGATTGGCCTTGTTGACCTGATAGGGCAATTCATCCACGATCAACGCTTGGCGACCACTCTTGTCAAGTTCTTCGACGTGGGTACGCGCCCGCATCAAGACTCGCCCCCTGCCGGTCAGGTACCCTTGGCGCACGGATGCGGTACCATAAATGATGCCGCGCGTGGGAAAGTCCGGGGCCGGGATAATATCGATCAGTTCATCTATCGAAATTTCCGGGTTTTCGAGCAAAGCCAAACAACCGCGAACCACTTCACCCAGATTATGCGGGGGTATATTGGTGGCCATCCCCACTGCAATTCCAGATGACCCATTGACCAGCAAGTTGGGAAAGCGTGCCGGTAGCACCAGCGGTTCCTTTTCAGAGCCATCATAATTGGGCCCAAAATCCACCGTTTCCCGATCAATATCGGCCAGCAATTCATGAGTCATGCGAGCCATACGGATTTCGGTGTAACGCATGGCCGCCGGATTATCGCCATCCACCGAACCGAAATTCCCCTGGCCATCCACCAAGGGATAGCGCAACGAAAAATCCTGAGCCATGCGCACGATAGCGTCATACACCGCTGTATCTCCGTGCGGATGATACTTACCGATGACATCACCAACGATACGAGCCGACTTCTTGTACGGCTTGTTGTAATCATTGGACAACTCATGCATGGCATACAGCACACGCCGGTGCACCGGCTTGAGCCCATCTCGCACATCAGGCAAAGCACGCCCGACGATCACGCTCATGGCATATTCAAGATACGAACGACGCATCTCGTCTTCAAGGTTGACGGGAAGTGTTTCCTTGGCAAAAACAGTCATGGGTGAGAAACTCTGAGTGAGTGGGTGATTCCGAATCTTGGAATATTAACATAACCAGCCCAAACCAGAATGCTCTATAATCCTCCGGCATGGTCATTCAACTATCTCCACTAACCCGACATGAAGGATAGATACACCAGAGAGCGGCGTATCAACAGTTTTGAGCGATAATCACATCAATCAGGATCCGGCAGAACTTGCCAAATTTTCTCAGTTGGCCCATCGCTGGTGGGATACGGGTAGCGAGTTCAAACCTCTGCATGACCTGAATCCTCACCGTTTGGCCTGGATAGAAGGACACTGCCCTCTGCCGGGTAAGCGGGTTCTGGATGTTGGCTGTGGGGGTGGAATTCTCAGCGAGGCCATGGCCCGCCAAGGTGCCCAGGTAACGGGGATCGATCTCGCTGACAAATCGCTTGGGGTTGCACGCCTACATGCTCTTGAGTCCGGCATTGCCGTCGACTACCAGTGCATTTCCGTAGAAAGTATGGCCAGTGACCACCCCCACCGGTTCGACGTCGTGACTTGCATGGAAATGTTGGAACATGTCCCTGATCCTGCCAGCATCATCAATGCCTGCTCAGCCCTGGTCAAACCCGATGGCTGGATTTTTTTCTCCACCTTGAATCGCAACCTGAAATCCTATTTGATGGCCATCCTCGGGGCAGAATATCTGCTACATCTGCTCCCTCGGGGAACCCATGATCACGGTCGCTTCATCAAACCTTCAGAACTATCACGCTGGGCCCGCCAATCCGGCCTGACGATAGAGCAGATCGAAGGGGTCCACTACAATCCCCTGACCCGTCAATTCCATCTGGGCTCAGGTGCCGATGTCAATTATATGATGGCTTGTCGCGTCCGCTCGTGCTGAAGGGAATCCTTTTCGATCTGGATGGGACGCTGGCCGATACCGCACCCGACTTGTGCGGCGCGCTGAACGATCTGTGCCTGCGCTACCAACGACCCACGCAAACTCTGGAACAGACTCGCCCCTTCGTTTCCCAGGGTGCCCGAGGGTTGATTCGCATAGGTTTTGGCATTGAACCTGGTGCTCCCTACTACGAAGAACTGCGCCAGGAATTCATGGAACTTTATGAGTCCCGCCAATCACGCCACAGCCAACTTTTCCCCGGCATCCTTACGGTCCTTGAGTACCTGGATCAGCATCAGATCCCTTGGGGCATCGTCACCAACAAGATCACCCGGTTCACGCATCCTGTACTGGAGCAACTGGGATTGACCGGGCGTACCCCATGCATCATCAGCGGCGATACTTGCGCTCGCCCCAAACCCTATCCCGACCCACTGTTGGCCGCTGCAGAAGTCCTGCTTCTGGAACCCGCCCAGCTGGTCTATATCGGCGATGATGAGCGCGACATGGTGGCAGCCGAAGCAGCTGGCATGCCTGGTCTCGTCGCTCTCTGGGGTTATCTCGCCCCTAGCCCACGTCCCGTCGAGCACTGGCCGGCACTGGCCTTTGTCAACACACCCACCGACCTCCTTGCAACTCTGTTACCTTTGCTTTCTCTTTCCCGATGACTTTACAAAGAAAACCTGAACTGCTGGCCCCTTGTGGTTCCTTGACCATGCTGCATACCGCCCTGAATTTTGGGGCAGATGCCGTCTACGCAGGCCAACCGCGTTACAGTCTGCGCGTACGCAATAATGATTTTGGCAAGTTGGAAAATCTGGCTCAGGGAATCGATCAGGTCCATCGCGCAGGCAAATCCTTTTATCTGGTCAGCAACCTGATCCCGCATAACGCCAAACTGCACACCTTCGTCGCCGATATGGCCCCCGTCATCGCCTTGAAACCCGATGCACTCATCATGTCCGATCCTGGACTGATGCTGATGGTCCGTGAAAATTGGCCAGAAATGCCCATCCATCTCTCGGTACAGGCCAATACCGTCAATCATGCCAGCATTCGCTTCTGGGCATCGACGGGAGTCACACGTGTCATTCTGTCCCGTGAACTATCATTGGACGAAATCGCCGAAATTCGCCAAACCTGTCCTGACACTGAACTGGAAGTCTTTGTCCACGGAGCTCTGTGTATCGCCTATTCTGGACGCTGCTTGCTATCGGGCTACTTCAATCACCGCGACCCGAACCAGGGTACCTGCACCAATGCCTGCCGCTGGAATTATTCAGTCAGCACCAATGAAGCAGAAGAAACAAAAGAATACTTCATTGAAGAGTCAGAACGACCGGGTCAGTACATGCCAATCGAGGAAGATGAGCACGGCACCTACATCCTCAATTCCAAAGATCTGCGCGCGCTAGAACATATTGCCCGCCTGGTCGACATCGGTGTCGATTCCCTGAAAATTGAAGGGCGTACCAAATCGCCTTACTATGTAGCACGAACCTGTCAAACCTATCGACAAGCCATTGATGATGCCACATCTGGCAAACCACTGAACCCCCTTTTACTGCGTCAGCTGGAAGGGCTGGCCAATCGTGGCTATACCAGCGGGTTCTATGAACGTCATCCCGATCAAGAACATCAGAACTATCTGCGTGGCCACTCCGAATCCGAGCGCAGCCTCTATGTCGGTGATGTCACTGGCTATGATGAAGATGGGTGGGCACGCATCACCGTACGTAATCGTTTTTCCCATGGAGATCGCCTGGAAATCATTCATCCATCTGGAAATCAGGATTTTTCGGTACAACAACTACAATCCGGTGAACGCGAAACCCGACAAGTCGCCCCAGGAAGCGGTCATATCATGCGATTACCCCTCCCACCTGGCTTAACTGGAGCATTTCTCGCCCGCTATCTGGATACCCAATCCTGAAACCTGGCGAAAATCGCTCCCTCAGCTGTCAAGCGCCTCTTTTTACTTCTTTCTGTAACCGCAATGCCAGGCTCCCCACGCCACCACCATTGAATACATGGTGGTAACCCAGTTGTTGCATAACCGACAAAGCATGGCCAGAACGTGCTCCAGAGCGGCAATACAGAATCACCGGACAGTTTTTATCCGCCACCACACGCTGAATATCATGATTGAAACGATCCAGCGGGATGTTGATTGCCCCTTCTATATGACCAGATATATATTCCGAATGCGTCCGCACGTCGATAAGACATGCCCCTTCAGGAAGGTCTGAAGCATCCTTGCCGCCACTCACCGCAGCCATAAAATGTGAGAATAACCCCATATAACGTCTCCTGTTCAGTGAGAATTCTTACGTTGCAACCGCTCTATACCGATCCACTTCAGCATATGCTTTTCATAAATCGGTTCAGAACTTCCTTGCTTCATTTTGTAAATAAAGTATTTTTCAAATGCTACCTTAGCCCAGTGAACCCATTTTGCCTTAACAAACCAGTTGACGTTTCGGGGAGGAATTTGGGGAAGCGCGATAAAGGCCGCTCCGGTATCCCCCATATCAGCCAGGCAGAAAGCATTCCATGTTCCCTTACTCTCGGCAGGTTTTCCTTTGAGGTCCGCTGCGATATTGTGCACGATGGCGGTCACCATGGACTCGATCATATAACCGGTCTTGGGAGTTCCCGTAGGAACCGGGGTTACTTCAACGGGAGGAATGGCCACACATACCCCTGCCGAAAAAATATTGCGGTACTTTTTACTGCGCTGAAACTCATCCACAATCACAAAACCACGGGGATTACACAGTCCTTCCACCGCAGCGACAGCCTCAACTCCCTTGAATGCAGGGAGCATCATACTGTACTCATAGGGTAGTTCATGCTCCTTTTTGACGTTCCCCGAATCATCCAACTCGGTCACGAACATCTTGCCCTCTTCGATTTTGGTCACTTTGGCATTTGTAATCCACTTGATGTCATTGTTACGCATTTCACTTTCCAGCATAGACTTTGAGTCCCCTACTCCGCCCAGTCCGAGGTGACCGATATAGGGTTCACTGGTAACAAAAGTCATGGGAATCTTGTGGCGCAGTTTGCGGTTACGCAGATCGCGGTTCATGATGAAAGCAAATTCATAAGCAGGACCAAAGCAGGATGCTGCTGGCAAGGCGCCTATAATCACCGGACCAGGGTTGTCGAGCAATTTCTTGTAGGCACCATACGCATGCTCTGCATGATTGACCGTACAAATGGATTGAGTAAATCCGTTGTCTGGTCCCGCACCTGATACTTCTTCAAATGCCAGTTTTGGCCCGGTGGCAATGAGCAAATAGTCATACTCCAAACGGCTCCCATCCTGAAAATCCAACGCGTTATTGGCAGCATCCACACGAGTGACCGACTGAGCCAAGAAATCGATCCCTTTTTTGGCCAAATAAGGACGAATCGGAAAAGTAATGCTCTCACGATCCCGCCATCCCACAGCAACCCACGGATTGGATGGGACAAATTGGAAATAATCCACGGCATTGACAACGGTGATGCGATGCTCGGTACCCAATTCGGCGCGCAACTCATAAGCCGCTGGCATTCCTCCCGTTCCGGCTCCCAGTACGACGATATGTGCCATGATGCAATTCTCCTTAAGGATGTGGGATGATATTTGGTGATGGTGAACGAATCGGTTCTCCAACTTCTACCGGAGGGACTGACAATAACTGGTCAATGGCCATCAAATCAGTTTCTGCCAGATGACCACTCAACGCAGCCAGTTGCAAACGATTCAGTACCACATCTATACGCGCTTGCAGCCATGATAAATGCAGGCTGGCCGCATCACTCTGAGCATTGAGCAGATCCAGTGTGCTGCGATCACCCACGCGCTGACCCAGGCGTGTGGCGGCCACCCGCTCGTCACTGGCATGAACGGCTTGATTCAGCGCCTCGACACGTTGTATCCCTGTGGACACGCCCAACCAGGATTGCCGAGTTTCCAGCAATACCTGCTGGTGCCAGCGATCGGCTTCAATTTCGGCCTGATGAGCCTGATAGGACTTTTCATCATGATGTGCACTACGCAATCCACCAGAATATAACGGGATGGTCACTTGAACACCCACCAAAGAAGAACGCATCGAATTGCTGGCCGCACCATAATCGCCGCTTCCACTCAGATGATCGCTTTCCACTTCACCCACCAGGTCCACCGAGGGTGATGCCAATACGCCATAACGTTTGGCTTCCTTGCGCGCTACCTCAGCCTCCAGCATCTTGGTTTGCCAATCGATATTCTGGTTGCCGACTTCTGTCAACCACTCCTTGAGCGGTGCCCCAGCATCGGGTATCACTCCAGCGTATGGTCCCATCAGAATTTTTTGCTCAAAATCCATCCCGGTTATGTCACTCAGTGCCTGACGCTTGATCGTCAAATCTGCTTGTGCAGCCAACACCTGAGCCGCCACTGCCTCGCGCCGTGCCTGGACCTCATGCGTATCGGTTACAGGAACATCTCCCAACTGAAAACGTCGATTGACTTCAGCCAGCGCCTGTTCCACCGCCTGCTGTTGCTGCAATGTCACTCGCAAGGATTCCTGAGCCAGTACTACCGAAAAATAATATCGAGCCGTCTTGAGCAACAATTCCTGATGTGTCTTGACCCAGTTAAGTTCAGCCATCTGCGCTTTCAGGTCAAGCTCCTGACCCTGCGCCAGACGGTCGCCACTCAACAGGGGCTGACGCGCCTGCAAAGACCAGCGCTGCAGTATTCCCCCATTGATCGACGTATTAAAATTGGCGTTGTTGGTCACAGGGAAAGCCCCTGGCGCACTGAATTGAGCCCCGTCAATCTGGCTTTGGCTGGACATGCGACCAGCCGTCCCAGCGACCTGTACGGTGGGGCGCCACAGTGCAGATGCCTGCTCTTTCTGGGTCTGTCCTGCCCGATAACCGGCTTCGCTGGCCTGGTAGGACAAATCATGGCTGACAACAGCCTGCCATATCGTCATCAAGTCACCGGCATGACCCATCAAAGGGGTCATGCTCCCTAGAAAAACCAGGATGTTGGCCATGCGATGAAGGGTTAACATCGAGGAATTCATGATATTAGCAACCTGACCGGATACCCAGTTTGCGCAAAAATGTCTCCATCAGGCACCAGCGAGTCAACCCACTCTGTAAAAGGTTGATCCCAACAAATGCTGTAAAGGCCAACCACCAGCTGCTTTGATAAATCGGGCTTCCCTGAACACCCAGGACCAAGGACAGCAAAATGAATGTCCCTGCTATAACACGAACAACGCGCCATGTAGTCATGATCAAACTCCTTTGGTAGTTAATGAATGGTCGATCTTGCGGTGATAAGCCGCGTAATACAGCATGGGAATCACCACCAACGTCAAAATGGTGGATACCAGGATGCCGAAAATCAGGGATATGGCCAATCCATTGAAAATAGGATCATCGAGAATGAACAGAGCTCCTATCATGGCCGCCAAGCCGGTCAGTAAAATCGGTTGCGAGCGGATGATGGCCGATCGCACGATGGCCTCTCTGAACGGTACCCCCTGCTGAACCAGTACATTCACAAAATCCACCAGCAGAATCGAGTTACGCACAATAATCCCCGCCAAAGCTATCATGCCGATCATGCTGGTTGCCGTAAACTGGGCCCCCAACAACGCATGCCCCGGCATCACTCCGATGATGGTCAAGGGAATCGGAACCATGATGATCAGCGGGGTCAGGTAGGAACCAAACTGAGCTACCACCAGCAGATAAATCAGTACCAATCCAACGGCATACGCCATCCCCATATCCCGAAAGGTTTCATAGGTCACCTGCCATTCACCGTCCCACTTGAGGGTGTAATTGCGGTAGGGATCCTGGGGTTGATGAACGAAGTTATCGACCAGATACCCACCCCCCGGTGTGTGAATGTCATGGATCCGCGAGCGCATGGCAAACAAGCCATACAAAGGACTATCTACCTGCCCCGCCATGTCGCCTACCACATAGTTCACCGGAAGCAAGTCTTTGTGGTACAAGGGTTGCTCGCGTACCGTCTCGGCACGAGTCACCAGTTCACGCAGCGGAATGAATTGCCCTTGGCTTCCTTCAACACTCAGCGATAAAAGCGCATCCAGACTGCCTTGCAATGAAGGGGACAGTTGCACCCAAACCGCCACCGGAAATTTGCTTTGATCATGTAACCACGTCATCGCCTCACCGGATAGTGCCATATGCAATGTGGTTGAAATGGTCTGTTGTGTCACGCCCAACTGCGCAGCCTTATGACGGTCGATACGCAACAGAATTTTCGGTGCTGACGCAATGCTGCTGTCGTCAACATCGACAACCCCGGATGTCGTGGCAAAAACCTGACGCACCGCCTTGGCGACCGTACGCCGTCCAACCTCATCGGGTCCATAGATTTCGGCAACCAGAGGTGACAGCACCGGCGGCCCCGGAGGAACTTCAATCACTTTCACGTTTGCCCCGTAACGGGCACCAATGGCCACCAATGCCGGACGAACACGCATGGCAATGGCATGGCTCTGTGCATGGCGTAATGACTTATCCACCAGATTGACCTGCAGGTCGCCCAACTCCCCGGATTGGCGCAAGTCATACTGACGCACCAGCCCATTGAAATTGATGGGACCCGCCGTCCCCGCATATGCCTGATAGTCGGTCACCTCAGGAACAGTCGCCAAATAGGCTCCCAATTCATGCAATACCGCTGAAGTTTGCTCCAGGGGTGTCCCCGCTGGCATATCGATTACCACCTGAAATTCAGATTTATTATCGAATGGCAACATTTTCAGCAGCACCAGACGAGCGGCCGGCAAACCAAGCGATAGCACAATCAGTCCGACAATTCCCAAACCTACCCAACGTCGCGCACGTGCACCACCCTGATCATCCAGTAACGGATCAAAGACCCGTTGAAACAGGGGGGCCAGGTAACGAATCAGACTCTGGTTCGATTCCCTGTGCTTGCCTGATTCTTCCTGCACTTCCTTGATCCACAGACGGGCCAACCAGGGGGTGACCACAAACGCAATGGTCAGCGACAATATCATTCCGAGACTGGCGTTGATGGGAATCGGACTCATGTAAGGCCCCATCAACCCACTCACAAAGGCCATGGGTAACAGGGCCGCAATCACGGTCAACGTAGCCAGAATGGTCGGCCCCCCCACCTCATCCACCGCTCCTGGAATCAGTTCACGCAACGCTTTTCCCGGATTTAACTGTTGATGCCGATGGATATTCTCTACAACCACAATGGCATCATCTACCAGAATTCCGATAGAAAATATCAATGCGAACAAGGAAACACGATTGAGGGTAAAACCCCATGCCCAAGATGCAAATAATGTAACCGTCAGCGTGAGGATCACCGCCGTTCCAACGATTGCAGCCTCGCGCCTGCCGAGAGCCAGTAGTACCAAAACCACAACAGAAGCCGTGGCAAACATCAATTTATGAATCAACTTCTCTGCTTTATCGTTGGCAGTCTGACCGTAATTACGGGTTTCTGCCACCATGACATTGGCAGGAATCACTGTATTCCGAAGTCTTTCGACCTGACGCATCAATGCATCAGCGACGGTAATGGCATTCTCGCCAGCCTTTTTAGTCACGGCGAGGGTTACCGCAGGATATTCGAGGACTTTGCCGTGATCTGCCCGTCCAAACCATACATAATGTTGCGGGGTTTGTGGACCATCCTCAACCTCCGCAACATCCTTCAGGTAAACCGGATGCTGGTCTACCACCCCTACCATCAATTCTCCAACATCGTGGGCATCGCGCAATTCATCACCGCTGTCGACAGCCACCGAGTGATTATCACGAATCAAGTCGCCCAGAGGTAATCCCATATTGGCCGATTGCACCATCCCCTGAATTTGCATCAGGGTCAGATGGGAAGCATTCAGACGGACCGGATCGATATTCACTCGCACAACATGCCCCGGCCCTCCGATCGTCGTAACTTCGCGCGTCCCAGGTACCCGCTTCAGATCGACTTCCACACTATGAGCCACCTGTTCCAGAGCAAATGCCCCCACTTGCGAATCCTTGCTGTATAACGTGAGTGTCACGATGGGTACATCATCGATACCTTTTGGTTTGATGATGGGTGGCAAAACCCCCAACCCCCGAGGAAACCAGTCTGCATGAGAGTCAACCGCATCGTACAGATGCACCAGAGCCTCAACCCGAGGGACACCGACTTTGAATTGAACCGTCAGTATCGCCAGCCCTGAACGTGAAACCGATGTGACATGATCAATGCCTTGAATCTGATCCAATACCTGTTCCGCAGGAGTAGCCACTTTCTGTTCGACTTCGCGCGCTGAAGCACCGGGAAACGGAATCAAAACATTGGCCATGGTGACATTGATCTGTGGCTCCTCCTCGCGAGGAGTGACCACAATCGCAAATATCCCCATCAAGAGCGCCACCAACGCCACCAGCGGGGTAATCGGCGCCATTTGGAAAAATGCAGCCATGCGCCCGGCTATTCCCAACGGTTGATTCATTTTGACCTCAGTGCCCCTGATTGAATACGGAACGAGCATCCGGTAACACCGCATCATGCTCACCAACCCCACTTAAAATTTCTACCTCACTGCCCATCGCTCTTCCCAGACGAACCTGTCTCAACAGTGGTTGCCCCTGTCCATCACGCACATAAACTCCCGTCATCTCGGCACGCTGGACAATGGAGAGGCGTGGAACCCATATCCCCTTGGTTCGATCCGCAGGCAACCAAATCCGTACAAAGGTTCCCGGCTTGGGCAAGCCTTGACCTGTCAGACCCATCCTGACCTGAACCGTATGACTCAGTGGATCGACCGTAGGCAGCACCGTCAGATAACTCGGTTTTCTGTCAGGTTCCTGTCCTTGGTCGTTGCCCCATTCGAGTCGTGTTGACCCGACCTCCATGGTTGAGGTGACGCTTTGTGGCAACTGTGCGGTCACCCGCAATCGAGTAGGGTCATAGAAATTCACCAGGGTATGACCCGGCAACGCCATCTGCCCAAGATTGCCAGGCACGTCCGCCACTACTCCATCGTAGGGAGCACGCAAAACGTAATAACTGACCTTGGTCATGGCACTTGACGATTGTGCACTTTGCGCCTGAGCCACTGCCTGGGCACTTTGAAAGCGAGCCTCTGCACGATCCCAAGCTGCCTGGCTGATATAGCCTTGTGCAAATAATTGCTTTTGTCGATTCTCATCCTGCTGCGCTTCAGCCAAAACAGCTTGCGCCGCACGGACCTGTGCGGCACTCACCGCCGCAACCTGACTGGCCTCCTGTACATCCAACCGTATCATTACCTGTCCGGCCTTGACGACTTCGCCAGGGCGCACCAGAATTTCTCGCACAGTTGCCGCCACCTGAGGCGCTATCAAGGTTTGGCGTTCCGCCTCCACCACCCCTTCGTAACTGTTCATGGAGTCTGTGATATCCCCGGCGCTGACTTCCCCCCAGAGCAACATACCCCCGCCAATCAATGACAATCTGACCCAGTGCGCCCTCACCATCGAACTTTTTCCACGCATTTTTATCTCCTGTTTCTGGTGGAATAAAATACAAAAATTATATTATGTATATTTATATAACGTAATATGGTAAACTGTCAAGCAATCGTTCAACTTTTTTCATGGAGTCCCTTCATGAACTCAACAGATACGCTTCAAGAACACGATTTCAATGCCATGTATTCTTCTGCCGACCGTGCCAGTCGTCTGCTCAAGGTACTGGCCAATCCAGACCGACTGGTTCTGCTCTGCCGCATCGCTTCTGGAGAGTGCTGCGTCAGCGAACTGGAATCTTCTCTGTCAATTCGACAGCCCACCCTGTCCCAGCAGTTGGGAGTATTGCGTGATGAGGGTCTGGTCATCACACGCCGTGAAGGAAAACATATTTTCTATCAGATTAACAGCCCGGAATCGATTGCCATTCTGAAAGCCCTGCAACATCTGTTTTGCAATCCCGCAAAAAAATAGCCCCGGGGATTCCGGGGCTATCATAGGCTCGACTCCAGCCTGTTTAGGGATGATAAGGCTCAAACCCATATTTTTCGAGAATAGCCAACCCTTCTCGTGATCGCAAAAAATCTACCCATGCCTTGGCTGCCTGCAAATGATGGGTTCCCTTGACGACCCCTGCTGCATAAATTGCATGCATATTCTGGCTGTCAGGAATCTCTACGTGCTCAATGGGATTCCCCACCATTTCCTGGAATCTGGCCTCCGAAATCCAGGTAATACCGGCTTGAGCCTTTCCTGTCATCAGTGCCATGGGGGTTTGACGATGGTGGATACGGGTCATGAAAGTCTGCCCTGACTTGACTTTATCGCCATAGATGACCCGATCCAGAGACTCCCCTCCCACCTTCTGCAAAGAAACCTTGATCTGGCGACCTATCCCTTCATATTCCGGGTTGGGCATGACCAATGTTACACCGGGTTGGGCCAAATCTGCCACGCCATGGATATGGGCCGGATTTCCTTTGGGCACCATAATTGTCAGGCTATTCGTAGCATAGGGAACTACAGGGCCTGCAATAAACCCCTTTTGTTGCATTTCGGTAACCCGCTTCATGCCAGCCGCGTAGACATCTGCCTGCACTGTCCAGGTCATGTTGCCCACCGTCACTGTTCCTCCCTGTTCAATCTGGCGCGCTACCAACCCGGGCGGAATGGTCTCGTAATAAATGCGTCCCTTGAGTTCAGGGTGTAAGGCTTCAAACGCATGTACCAACGGAGCCATGGCAAAGAAATAATTCCCACCCACAAATATGGACAACTCGGGCTGAATGGGATTGCCATGAAAATCGGGCAGATTATCGACCTCGGGAACAGTAAATTCCAGGCCACGCTCCGTGACCGGATTATTGTCTCCATGGCTCCAGGGGGGATACACCTCAGCACCGGCATCCACCATGTTGAACAGCAACACCATGGCCAATAATCCGGCAAGCCCCATCGCGCGATGTTTTTTCATCATGTTTGTCGATTCCTCATGGATGCACATACTGAAATCCAAAGCCCCCCATTTCCGATAGGGTACCCGCAATTCCCGGAGTGAGAATCACGCCAGGAATCAGATGATTGGTCAACTCAGCGACCATTTGTGGCACCGTGAGTTTGTCAGGATTCACCCCTTCTCCATGTAATCGATGGCAAACCTCGAAAATGGAGTTGTGGCAAGCAAGAAAAACAACTCCTCTGGCCTGTAACACCGGAATACTATTATCAGCCGGAGAGAAGACACCGTTTTCATCCTGGAATTCCTTGGCATCGGCATGAGCCGCCTCAGGAATTTTAAGAAAATGATTTTCCTGATACTTTCCACCCGTCAACTTGGCTATCTGGTACTTCTCCCAGATGTGGGCATCATAAAGCGCCAGATGGGCCATTCCATGCGTCGCCGATACCGCCAGGAAGTCAGGATGATGAAATGCCCATATCTGACAATTCAGACTGTTGCGCATCAAATTGAGCCAAGGTCCGTCCAGGATGGCTTGGTCCCAAACCTGTTTGTGTTTTCCCTGATAATGGAGCACCGCATCCAATGCCTCGGCATCCCACTGATCCCGTTGTGTGAGAATCATGGGGACTTCCTTGAAGTCCCTGCGCCTGGGAATACCTGCCAACTGCTGCTGCAATTCCTCCAAGGTCTTGGCCCCAGCCGGCATAAGGGATAACTCTCCCGATTGAGCCGCCTGTACAGACGATGCCCCCATGGTCAAACCAACCAGCCCACTGCCGGCCACTACTCCCAATACTGTACGCCGTGACAATCCCATCACTTTCCCCTCTTTTCCGTTGGTAAGATGACTGCTTGGTCACCACTGTACCCACGATTTTCACCTTTGCCTACCCCCCAAATGGGTACTGTCACGCGGTTGGTCCTGCATATAGTCCGGGTATCTCAAACTCAGTTAGCCATGGCCATTTCAGGTTGAAACCAACGTAACGTACGATGTAGCGTTACCACCCCCCCCACGATAATCAGTGTCGGAGCCTGCAATGACTCGCGGCACGCCAGTTCGGGTAGTGTTGCCAGATCGCCCACCACCACACGCTGTCGTCGAGTTGTCCCCTGTTGGATAATGGCAGCAGGGGTGGTTGAGGGCAAGCCGTGCCGGCTTAATTCGCGGCAAAGGCGCTCCAACCCCTGCAATCCCATATAAACGACCAGCGTTTGTTGTGGACGCGCCAACGATTCCCAATCCATATCCTCCTGCGTTCCTTCCTTCATGTGCCCCGTCACAAATACACAAGATTGGGCATAGTCACGATGGGTCAACGGAATACCCGCATAAGCCGCAATCCCCGAAGCCGCCGTAATACCCGGCACGACTTCAAAAGATATGCCCTGTTCGGCCAAGGTTTCAATTTCCTCACCCCCACGACCAAAGATAAAAGGATCTCCCCCTTTAAGGCGCACGACCCTTTGGCCTGTATGCGCCAACCGTACCAGCAATGCATTGATTCCTTCCTGGGCTAGCGTATGGTTGCCACGTTGCTTGCCAACATAAATTCGTTGAACACCCGAAGGAATCTGATCCAGAATGGCCTGAGATACCAGATTATCATGAACCACCACCTGAGCCTGCTGAATACAACGTTGAGCCTTGACTGTCAGCAAGTCAGGATCTCCAGGACCTGCGCCGACCAAAAACACTTTCCCCACGGATATCCTCTGCTGAAGGGAAAATCCTTTCAATGAACCGCGATCTCGCTCTGCCCAGCAATGATCCACCCACTCGCGTGCATGGTCCGGGTCGTCATACCGCCCCATCGCCACCAATGCCAGCGCCGCCGTTTCACACACCGCTGCCCGCGCATATTCATCTTCCTCGCGCCCTTCCCACAGTGCCATCAAGCGCCGACAATCCATCTCGTCATCACGCAGGTGACGCTGCACAAAACACGCAGGTCTGACGATAAGCCGAGCATTCCCCGCACGAACCAGGGAAACCTCAGTCACTCCATCGGGATTGATTTCCGCCTCACCTCCTTCTCCCTTGAAAACCATCATCCCTGCATCTTCAAGCAAAATCGCGGCTTCACGATGAACGCGGTCATAGCCCGGATGGAAAATACCCATGAACGAAGTCTGAGCATGCCCAGGATTGACCATACGCGCCACACTATGGATGGGGGATCTCAACCCCAGAATCGATTTCAAATCCAGCCATCGCTGAAGATGGAGGCTAAATCCCGAGACTGGTAAAAAAGCAAACGAGCAGGCATCCAGGTGTTCCATCGCCTGACTCAGGCTGTGTGCCACCGGGAGCCCCATCGCCACCAATGCGTTTGGAACATAGCATCGTCCTGAATCTCCTGACGCGAGACCATGCATCAAGATGCGAATTTTTTGCTGGGCCAGCAACCATGCCGACAAAACATACCACGGCAGTTGCCGCCGTTTACCGGCATAACTGGGCCAGTCAAGGTCTACCTGCCCCATGGCCGGCAACCGGGCACGGCGCAATGCGCGCACCATCCCGGCCACTTCAGCGGGAATCTCCTCTTTGAGACGCAACAAGGACAGAAAAGCCCCCACCTGTTCGGGACGCACCGAGCCAGCCAACAACATTTCCATGGCGGCTTCGGCTTCTTCTTCAGTCAGTGAGCGCGCCCCGCGTCGGCCTTTGCCGAGTATTTGAATAAATCTTGCAAACGGATGTTCCATGATTATTTTTCTCTTAACAAATCCGTTCAACGTACGGAACAACTTTTCAGAAGTCTCGATACGGTATCAGCAAACGTACGGACATCAATGGGTTTGTCGATATAGCCATCAAATCCAACGGTCAGCATCAACTCACGCTCTCCTTTCATGGCACTGGCCGTCAATACCACGATCGGAATATGGGCTGTCACAGGATTCGCCCTAAGTGCTGTCATGGACTGACGACCATCCATAACCGGCATACGAAGGTCCATGAGAATCAAATCCACCGACTCGACTTCAGCGATATGTAACGCTTCACTCCCATTAATCGCCGTCACAACCTCGAAACCAGACAGTTCCAACGTTGCGCGCGTTAACTCCAGGTTCATCGGATTGTCATCGACAACCAGTATTCGGCTCACTTATTCCTCCTCATCCGAACAGATGCACTGATCACCCCCTCGCTCAAGTGCTTGGGCCAGACGCAAATTCAGCCGACCTATCAACGCTTCCGGCTTCTGACCATCGTGACCAAATTGTACACATCCAAATGATGCCGTGAAATGTCCAACTTCACTGCCTGCAAGTGGAAACTTGTGAACACGGATGCGCAAGCGCAACTTCTCCGCCACACGTTCCGCCACATCCAAGGTGGTTCCAGTCAAAATCAGCATGAAGGAGGACTCTCCAGAGCGAACCAGCACATCTCCCTCACGGGTTACCGCATTAACCAGTTCCACGATTTCTCTGAGCGCCGCCACACCCCAATGTTGCCCATATTTTTGGACATGGGTCTCATACCCTTCCAATTGCCAACCCACCAGCGCAAAGGTCTGACCATAACGGTCTGCCCGGTTGCATTCCTGCATCAGGCGCAACTGACGATAGCGCAAGTTGTAACAACGCAGAACACTATCCATGAGACGCGCTTGAACCGGGTACAGCAATTCCATGGAACGCAATTCGCGCAGCAAATCTGCTCGTCCCGTGTTCCCTTTGGTTAATACTTTCTCAACCTCCTGTCCTAACTGCATCACTTCTTCACGCGTAAGATCCTTCGCTGAAAAGATCACCACCGGAATATCACACGCCGTGGGATGGCGTTTTAATTCCTCGACAACCTCAAACCCACTCATGCCGGGCATCATCAAATCCAGAATGATCAGATCCGGATCATGTTCTATGGCTGCTTGAATACCATCGCGTCCATTGGCCGCCAGTAACAGTCGGTATCCGTGCCCACGCAAGCATTCCTTGATGTACTCGCGCACAATCGCTTCATCGTCAATCACAAGTACCGTCAACCCGGGGGCATGAGGGCTTTGGCGGCCATGTCGGGTGATAAGATCGACCAACTCGTTTTTGGATACCCGTTTGTCCATGGTATCTACCGTTCCTAGGGAAAAACTTGGGCAATCTGCTTCTCCGCCCAGTAGTACCAGCGGGATGTGGCGCGTTGCTTTGCGCGAGCGCAATTGATGCAACTGACGATAAATATCCACCGGATCTTCTGGTATGCCAACCATGATCAAAAACGGGGACATTTCTTCGGCAAGTTGCTCGACATGCAACAAATCACTCAATTCCCCCTGATACCCTTCTTCGCGCAACAGGTCAGACACCGCTGCTGCACGCCCCTTATCTTCATCCACAATTAAAATTACGGGCAAATTTGCCAACTCGCCCACAGTGTCTTCCACTACCTCCATGGGTAAACGAGACTGATCTTCGGATGGCAACAATTCAACCGGGATCAGTCCATTCGCCGGTCCTTCCACCAAACGTACCGGAAGAGAAAAAGCAAACAAACTTCCTTCTCCAACACGACTTTCCACCCGAATGGACCCACCTTGCATCTCCAACAAGCGACGCACCAATGTCAATCCAAGACCCGTCCCCCCATACTCTCTCGTCAATCCACCTTCCGCCTGAACAAAAGGATGAAATATGCGTTCGATATCAGCACTGGCAATTCCGATACCATTGTCACGTACCCAGCCATCCAGCACTCCATCCCCATGCTGTCCTTGAATGGAAAATCCCACTTCTATCTGCCCTTCTTCCGGGGTGAACTTGATAGCATTGCCAATCAAATTGACCCAGACCTGCTGTAATTTACCTCCATCCAGATAAGTGGTCAGTTCTCCTTCAGGAATCACAAGATGCACTTGCTGACGTTTCTTGTCATACAGTGGCTTGAGATGGTTGACGATAAATCTGAGAATAGTCCCCGGAATAACGGGTTCGTGATGAATCTCCAGCATTCCCGCCTCGATTTTGGACAAGTCCAGCAAGCTGTTGATCAATTCAAGCAAGCGCTTGCCACTGACATTGACATGCTCGATATAATCGCGATGCTTGGTGGGCATGTCCCCCGTCTGTACCAACAGCAGGTCGGAAAATCCAATAATGGCATTCAACGGCGTACGCAATTCATGACTGGTATTGGCCAAGAACTGATTTTTTGCCTCACTGGCATGACGAAGTTCTTCGTTCATCAATTCCAGTTCGATTTCCCGGGTACGTAACAACCGATTTGACCCCTTCAGGTCTGATGTTCGCTCAATCAATTCATGGTTGGCCTGTTGCAATCGTTCAAACTGTTGTGCATTGGACAACGCTACCGCACAACTGGAGGCCAACATGCGAACGATTGACTCATCTTCCTCGGTAAAGGGTTCTCCTCCCCGCTTGTCTGTCAGATACAACGCACCGATCATCTCACCTGCAAAGTCAATGGGTACCCCCAAAAAGGATGTCATCGCAGGGTGTCCTGCCGGAAAACCGCTGGATTGGGGATGTTGTGCAATACAATCCAACCGCAGGATCTTCCGTTCATTCCACAATATCCCCAGTAACCCCTTACCTTGAGGCCATTGACCCTGCATTTTTGCCATGGAAGATTCATCCATGCCCATGGGCAAAAATCGTTTTTCACCTTCTTTCAAATAGGACAACATCACATAGCGAGCCCCCGTCAATTGCATGGCCAACTCACCTATTTTTTTCAGTACCACTTCATCGACCAACTCCCGTGACAATGCGATCACCGCCTCAGAAAGCCGTATCTGACGTACCGTCTGATCTTTCAATCGCATAAGCAGGTCGTGATAAATTCTGGCCAGATCACCCAATTCATCACGCCGTTCCAGTGACATAGGATCAACCCAAGTATCCGATTCTCCCATCCGTTGCGCACTGGCTTGCAGCCGAATAATGGGACGAATCACCTCACGCATGACCAACCCCATGAGCAACATCCCCACAGTTCCAATAAATCCCAAAACAGACCATAATATCTTCCAGCGCAGAACATCCTGGCGCTGCGTCAAGGACTGCATCGGTATCGACAGTTGGAGAACCCCCCTGACCGAAGCCGGATCATACCCATGGCAACTGAGACAAGCAGGTTCCAAAGTGATCGGCAGTAATAATGTCAACTGTCCTTGATCAAGGATTTTCGATTCGATACCCGCACTGGCCTTGGCCAAGGGAGCCAGCCAGTGCGGGTCAATGACAGCAGCCACAGGAGCAGTCGGACGACGAACGAAGTGAAAACGTTTCTGCCAGATGTCCACATGATCAATGGTCTGGTTATCCACGAAAGCCTCATGACCATCCCGACGATAAATACGTATTTGGCTGAATTGGGTACTTTCCCGGATCCGCTGTAGCCAGGCATGGGCTACGGTTCCCTCCCCAGATAACATGATTGTCTTCAGACTGGACACCACCACCAAGCCTGACTGCTCGGCATACTGCTCGGCTTCACGAGTCATGCTGTGGCGTTCCATACGATCCAGCCAGATAAGGCCCGACACCAGCAACGGGATCATCACGATCCCCAGCAACAAACTCAATCGCATTCCTATGCGCGATCTAACCATGAGCCAATGCCTTCCCTATCCAGCCCTTTGCCTGCTTGGCCCGACAATGTGCTGACAGCGCCAGACAAGTGCCAACTACGTCCAGAAACCGCTGTGCTTCCAGCGGTTTTGGCAATACCGCCGCTACTCCACAGGATTTCATGACACGCAACAAGTCTGGATGGTCAGGAACGGCCGTAATCACGACAATGACCAGATGATCATGCTCGGTTCTCTCTCGGATTCGTCGCAAAACTTCCAAACCATCCATGCCAGGCATGAGAATGTCCAATATCAACAATATGGGTTGCAAAGCACCCAGTTGCATCAATCCGGTGTATCCATCGTTGACAACATGCACACTCAGGGAAGACCGCCATGATTCCAGCAGCGCCAAATACAACGCGCAGGTCATCGGATCGTCATCGATGATCAATATACGGGAACTATCACTCTCCTCCGTCGTTTCCGATTTTTTCACCTCCTGGTCACGCATAAATCGGGTCAATTCGTCCCTGGAAATTCTCCAATGTCCGCCTGGCGTACAATTCGCACGCAGTATTCCCCCTTGAATCCAGCGTTTGACCGTATTCAAGCCAACCCCCAGCATCCGTGCCGCATGGCCCGTCGTAACGTACATCATCCCCTCCAAAAAAGCCGAAAAACTTCCCAAGCCAGTATAGTACGATTTTAACAGTATAGACAGATTGTATAGTTTTACCGGGTCACGTATGATACCCGCCTGAGTAGGCAACATTAGCCATGAGTTCCATCCTTACGCAAAGCATCCCAACTCAGACAATCCTGCTATGACTGTACCTTCTTTATCCAAACTGACCAAAAAGTCCAGTCGAGTATTGGTCGTAGATGACGATCCCCATGCGCGTTTGCTGTGTGAGGCTCTTTTACAACGCGATAATCTGGAGACTGCGCTGGCTGAGACCGGACAACAGGCATTGGAACTGGTCCAAACATTCAAACCCCATCTCATCCTTCTGGATTTGATGATGCCAGGGATGAGCGGATACGAAGTCGTCAAGAAACTCAAACTGGATCCCCAAACGCGCTCTATCCCTGTGATTATGGTCAGCGCATTGGAAGATCGCGAATCCCGTCTTCAGGGACTACAAGCCGGCGCCGAAGAATTTATCACCAAACCCATCGACCATCTGGATCTCAAGATCCGCGTCAAAAATCTGTTACGGTTAAAAGAATTCAATGAATTTTTGGAACAGCATAACCAGATTCTGGAATCTCGCGTCGCAGAGCGAACTCGCGCCCTACATGAATCATTTGTAGAATCCATCAATACCCTCATGCGTGCCGCCGAGTTCCGCGATGATGAAACCGGAGATCACGTCAACCGGATCAGTCACTACAGTTTGGAACTGGCCCAGCATCTGGGCATGGACAAGGATTTCTGCAACCTGATTTTTTATGCCAGCCCTATGCATGACATCGGAAAAATTGGCATTCCCGATGCCGTGCTGCTGAAACCCATCAGTCTCACCCCAGATGAGTGGCACATCATGCAACAACACACCACCATCGGAGCACAAATCCTGGCCAACAATTCGTCCCCGTATCTCCGGATGGGGCACGATATTGCCCTGAACCACCATGAACGCTGGGATGGCAGTGGTTATCCCAATAAACTGTCAGGCAACAGCATCCCCTTGCCAGCACGCATCATGCAACTCGTAGATGTCTACGATGCCCTGCGCAGCCGCCGTCCCTACAAATCGGCTTACGATCACGACACTGCCTTGAATATCATTCTCAACGGGGACGGACGCACCTCCCCCTGCCATTTCGATCCCGCTATCCTGAGCACATTTGTAAAGTGCGCACCGACCATGCACGACATCTTCGATTCACTTAACCACCAATCAACGCTCGATCCATAAAACCAATACATCATTCATGGCTGTCGTCGCAGCAGGGAGACTCAATCCCCGCGTTCCAACCAATGCGCCTTGGGCATGACTGTCTTCCACGCATCCGCATCGGCAGGGGCCTCCTTGCGCTCTATGATAGCCGGCCAGCGTTTGGCCAACTCTGCATTGATCGCCAAAAACGCTCGCTGATTTTCAGGCACATCGTCCTCTGCGAAAATGGCCTCAGCAGGACATTCTGCGACACAGAGCGTGCAATCGATGCACTCATCCGGGTCAATAACCAAAAAGTTTGGCCCTTCACGAAAACAATCCACGGGACAAACATCGACACAATCCGTGTACTTGCAGCGGATACAAGATTCAGTCACAACATAGGTCATGCGAAATTCCTCAACAATGCTATCATCACCAATCAGCGGATTCTACCCCAATTGGTTCACCCAGGTATTTCGGGGGGGTTCTTTGCCTTCACCACACGGATGGTATAGCATGTTCCGATCATTCCCCCAGCATTCCAGGGGTTGAGTTTTCCATTTCACCTTTTTCATGAGGGTTCTCTTTATGAGTACTGTGCACCACGTCACTGACCGCTCTTTTGAGCAAGATGTCCTGCAATCCCCCACCCCGGTTCTCCTGGATTTCTGGGCAGAATGGTGTGGTCCTTGCAAATTGATTGGCCCAATTCTCGAAGAAGCAGCACGTGACTACGGCGACCGAGTCAAAATTGCCAAATTGAATGTCGATGACAATCCAGAAATGGCACGCAAGTACGGGGTTCGAGGCATTCCCACGCTACTCATGTTCAAAAACGGTAGCGTCGAAGGAACCAAGGTCGGTGCCTTGTCCAAATCCCAGTTAAACGCTTTTATTGACAGCCACCTGTAATCTGCGTTAACCTAGGTCCCTGATGCGTCCTGCTCGGGGACCTCGACAGTCGCATCGCCCGGCTCAAACTATCCTCCCGACCCAGTTGCCCATTCGATCTCCCAACCGGGAGTTGGCACGGTAATACCCACTTCGGTCATTCTTTCATATTCATCACAAACTCCATTTCACCATGCGTCTTTCCGAACTTAAAACCTATCATGTCACTGAATTGGTTGACATGGCCACAAAATTCGAAATTGAGGGTGCCAATCGCCTACGCAAACAGGACTTGATCTTTGCCTTGCTCAAAAATCAGGCCAAGCGCGGCGAAAGCATCTACGGTGACGGGACACTGGAAGTCCTTCAGGACGGTTTTGGTTTCCTGCGTTCCCCGGAAACCTCCTATTTGTCCAGCCCAGATGATATCTACATCAGCCCATCCCAGATCCGGCGCTTCAATCTTCATACCGGCGACAGCATTCAAGGGGAGATTCGCATACCCAAAGAGGGGGAACGCTACTTTGCGCTCGTTAAAGTCGATTCCGTCAACGGCGAGCCCCCCGAAAACACCAAAAACAAGATCCTTTTCGAAAATCTGACGCCCTTATTTCCCAACGAACCCCTTTTGTTGGAACGAGATATCCGCGCCGAAGAAAATACCACCGGGCGCGTCATCGATATCATCGCCCCTATCGGAAAGGGACAACGCGGTCTTCTGGTCGCCAGCCCAAAAAGTGGCAAAACGGTCATGCTGCAGCATATCGCCCATTCCATCTCGACCAATAATCCAGATGCCACTCTAATCGTACTCTTGATCGATGAGCGCCCTGAAGAAGTCACTGAGATGCAACGCTCCGTGCGCGGGGAAGTCGTCTCCTCCACTTTCGACGAACCGGCAACGCGCCATGTTCAGGTTGCCGAAATGGTCATTGAAAAAGCCAAGCGACTCGTGGAACATAAGCGCGATGTCATCATCCTGCTGGATTCCATCACACGCTTGGCTCGCGCCTACAATACGGTTGCTCCCTCTTCAGGAAAAGTACTGACCGGCGGGGTGGATGCAAACGCCCTGCAGCGCCCCAAACGTTTCTTCGGGGCAGCCCGTAACATCGAAGAAGGGGGATCACTGACCATCATCGCCACTGCCTTGATCGATACCGGGTCACGTATGGATGATGTGATCTACGAAGAATTCAAAGGCACTGGTAACATGGAAATCCACTTGGATCGCCGCATGGCCGAAAAACGCATCTACCCAGCCATCAACGTCAATCGTTCAGGAACCCGTCGCGAAGAATTGCTGATCAAGTCCGATGTCCTGCAAAAAATATGGGTCCTGCGCAAACTGCTCTATCCCATGGATGAGATTGAAGCCATCGAATTTTTGCTCGACAAAATCAAAGCCACCAAAAATAATGGGGACTTTTTTGATTCGATGCGCCGTGGCTAGCAAGGCAAACGGTTGCAATTCTCACCAAATTAACGCATAATTAACGGTTTGATGCCGTATACCCCGGCATCGCCACTGGAACCTTAACCATGAAAGCCGACATTCATCCCTCCTATAACGATATCACCGTCACCTGCAGTTGCGGAAACTCCTTTGTTACCCGCTCAACGCTGGGTAAACCCGTTCTTTCTGTTGAAGTTTGCTCCGCTTGCCACCCGTTTTATACCGGAAAGCAGAAGATCGTTGACACCGCTGGTCGCGTCGAGAAATTCCGCCAAAAATACGCTCGCAAGTAACCCCGCTCCGGCACGGGACCGTTTCCCGTTTCACTCCCCGTGAGGACCGATGGCGTGGCACAAGGATGGCTGACCGATCGAACGTTGAATTTTGACGGGACCAGCAGCCCTCTCAAGGTTTTGTTGTTCCTGCTCATCTGCTTCTCCTGGATACTCGCCGGGTTAACTGGTCATACGCCCTGGAAATATGATGAAGCCGTCAGTCAAGGCATCATCCATGGCATGATACGGGGAGGGTCCTGGCTGGCCCCAACCCTGGCGGGAGAGCCCTACCTTTCCCACCCCCCGATCTACTACTGGGTAGGAGCATCGTTAATTCGTGCTTCTGCCGACATCATCCCTCATCACGACGCTGCCCGTCTGGCCAGCGGACTATTCATGGCGGCCACCTTCTGGGCTCTCGCCCTGACAGCGCGCCACCTCTACGGTCAACACGCCAGTCGCCTTGCGGTGCTGGTTCTCATCGGCTGTGTCGGACTAGTCATTCGCGCTCATGAAATGAGTTCCTCTCTGGTCTGGATGACCGGCATGACTTGGCTGCTGGCAGCATTACCTGTTGGACGTACCCTATCGGGGCGAGGAGGTTGGCTAGGCGGAACCGGGTTGGGGATCGTTTTTCTTGCCCAAGGAACCCTTGCTTTTCCCCTGTTGCTGCCCCTCCTGTTGCTTACCCCAGCCTTGATTCCTGAATTTCGCCCTCCCCATCCCACACGGTTTGTCGTGGCTTTTTTATTGGGCGCATTACCCTCAGTAGCCATTTGGCCAACTTTGATGATCCTTCGTGAACCGGCTGCCTGGGCATTGTGGAAACCCCTCTTACTCACCCCATTGCTCCATCCTCAATTGTGGATAGCCCCAGACCGGCACCCCTGGTTTCCCTGGACCACGATCATCTGGTTTGCCTGGCCCGCCACCCCCTTGGTGCTGGGTGCATTCTGGCATGATGGAAACACTCTGTGGAAACGCCCTCAGACGCGCTTTCTGGTGCTGGTTTTTCTCTATTGGGCATTGATTCTAGGCTTTTGTACGCCCGCCAGGGAAGACAACCTGCTCCCACTCCTGCTTCCCCTCGCCTTATTGGTCAGCGGAACACTGGATCTTCTGCGCCGCGGAGCCACCAGCGCGCTGGACTGGTTCGGTATGCTGACATTCGGACTCTTGACTTTGCTGCTGTGGCTCGGATGGATCGCTCAAATGACCGGTTGGCCCACCAGCATCGTACATTACCTCAATGCCCAACTACCGGATTTTCACCCACATTTTCAAGGTTGGCCCTTTACCTTTTCGTTGTTTTTAACCTTGGTATGGGCCTTTACCATCTTTCACTCCCATCCCTCGGCACGACGAGCCATGATGAACTGGTCAGTGGGCATGACCGTTTCCTGGATGCTGACCATGTCGCTCTGGCTCCCTTACGTAGAAGCCTCACGAAGTTATGAAGGGGTCATGATTTCACTGCATCAGGCGCTGCCCCATACCCACGGTTGTGTCATGAGCAGCGGGCTCGGTGAACCACAGCGTGGTCTTCTCTACTACGACCTGGATCTGATCACCGAACGTCAGGAACTGGGCTCCCATCCCCATTGTGCCTTATGGCTTGTCCAATCCAATGGCCAGACCCCTTTCCTGATCCCTCTAGGCTGGCACCTACGTTGGAGCGGAACCCGCCCAGGCGATCGAAACGAACGGTTGCTGCTGCTTGCCCGCACGGGTCGATGAAAGTTCGCGGCTTCACCCCAGCCCAACAGGCCATACGTCGCGCTTCCTTACCACGCCCGACGTTGAATGCGGATCTCCCCGTACTGGCGGCACGCGATGAAATTCTCGCTGCCATACGCCAACATCCCGTGGTCATCATCAGTGGGGAAACCGGTTCCGGAAAAACCACGCAATTACCCCAACTGTGCTTGTGGCTGGAGCGAGGGATTTCCGGAGTAATCGGCTGCACCCAACCGCGCCGTGTCGCGGCACGCAGTGTCGCCCAACGTCTGGCACAGGAACTGGGTTGCCCATTGGGCGACCAGGTAGGGTACCAGGTCCGCTTCCATGATCACGTTTCAGAAAGGTCCCTGATCAAGGTCATGACCGAGGGCATTCTGCTTGCTGAAATTTCCTCTGATCCTGAACTGCGTCGCTATGATACCCTGATTCTGGATGAGGTTCACGAACGCAGCCTCAACATGGATTTTTTGCTGGGCTATCTCAAATCCCTACTGCCACGCCGTCCTGACCTGAAAATTGTACTGACCTCTGCCACATTGGATACGGAACGGTTGTCTGCTCATTTTGGACATGCTCCGCTGATCGAGGTATCCGGACGCACCTGGCCTGTGGAAATTCGTTGGCGACCGATTACGGCAGACCATCTCGACGACGAAACTGATGAAGACCTGGAGACTCAGGCATTGATCCATGCCGTGGATGAACTCACTCAACTCCCCCCCGGAGATATTCTCGTATTCCTCCCCGGTGAACGTGAGATTCGTCGCGCCGCCGATGCCTTACGCCAGCATCATCCCGATCACACTGAAATACTCCCTCTGTTCGCACGGCAATCTTTTGCCGAGCAGGAAAGAGTATTTCAACCCGCCCTGGGGCGACGGATCATTCTGTCCACCAATGTCGCAGAAACCTCGCTAACCGTACCTGGCGTACGTTACGTCATCGATACCGGACTGGCCCGCATCAGTCGCTATAGCCTGCGCACCAAAGTCACCCAGTTACGGGTCGAACCCATTTCTCAGGCAGCCGCACGACAACGTGCAGGACGCTGCGGCCGCCTTTCTTCCGGCGTTTGCATCCGTCTCTACAGCGAAGTCGATCATGCATCACGTCCGTCCTTTACTCAACCCGAAATTCTGCGCAGTTCGCTGGCCAGCGTCATTCTGCGTCTTTCCCAGTTGAATATCGGAGGTCTGGACACCCTACCACTGCTGGATAGGCCGGGAACCCGCGCCATCGAGGAAGGTTACCGGCAACTCCAAACATTGGATGCCATGGATGAGCAGCGCCAACTCACGCGACTGGGCCACGACATCGCTCCACTGCCGCTGGATCCCCGTTTGGGACGCATGGTTCTGGCCGCCCGCGAAAAGGGGTGTTTGCATGAGATATTGATTCTGGTTGCCGCCATGAGCGTTCAGGATCCTCGCGAACGACCTTTTCAGGATCGTCAAAAAGCTGATATGCATCATCGTCAATGGCTGCGTGATGGCTCTGAATTTCTGGCACTGCTGGAGATATGGGCCACACTTCAGGAAACCCTGATTCACAAGAAATCGCGTCAACTGGCCTCGTTCTGTCGCCAACATTACCTGTCCACCCGTCGTGTACGCGAATGGCGTGACGTTCTGGGACAGTTGAAGGGGTGGGTAAGCGAAAGGGGGTGGCTGGTCAACACACAACCCGCTCCCAAGGAACAGATACACCGCGCCCTGCTCACGGGATTACTGGACCAGATCGGGCAATGGGACCGCGAAGCCCAGAACTATCTGGGCCCGCGAGGGATTCGCTTCTGGCTCGCAGGTTCCTCAAAAAACAAGGAACGCCCACGCTGGATCATGGCCGGAGAAATGGCCGAAACAGACCGTATCCAGGCACGCCTAAGCGCTCCCATACAGCCGGAATGGATCGAGGAAGCAGCCCACAATTTGCTGCAGCGCAGTTACGGCGACCCATACTGGGATGAATCGGGAGAGCAGATCAACGCCTATGAAAAGGTCTCCTTATTCGGTTTGACTCTGGTGGCACGTCGACCGGTACGCTATGGCCCCATCAACCCTGAAGAAGCACATCTCCTGTTCATTCGTCACGGGCTGGTGGCCAACAAACTGCGCGATCCACCGAATTTTATTGTACAAAATCAATCGTCTATCGAGAGCATCCTGGAACTGGAACATAAACGACGACGACAGGGTTTTCTCATCGACGACGACGATCTGGTGGCATTTTACGCAGATCGCCTGCCTTCTGATGTCTGGAGCAGCCAACGACTCAAGCGCTGGCTCCACACACGCCCCCTTACGAATCCGGATCCATTGCTGATGACAGCGGAATTTTTGATGCGCCATCGGCTGGATGACGTACCAGTGACCCTGTATCCAGATCATCTGGAGTGGAAAGATCAGTCCTGGCCTCTGTCTTACCGCTTCGAACCTGGACACCCACTCGACGGGGTCACCCTGACGCTTCCCCGCGAAGCACTCCCCCTCATTGAACAACTTCCCCTCGACTGGCTGGTACCCGGTCTGATCCGTGACAAACTGACGGCCTGTTTCAAAGCATTGCCATCTCCCCAACGCCGCGCGCTGGTGCCTTTACCGGCCTCGGTCACCGCATTTCTGGAGCGTCATGGACCTTCCCAAGGAGCCTTGTTCCCCCAGTTGGATAATTTTGTACGGCAACGTACCGGTCACCCCGTTCCCACTGATTTGACAGATCAGTTACCCCCTCATCTCATCATGCGTCTGGTACTTCTGGACGAACACGGAGAAGAATGGCAAAGCGGCAGAAATCTGGCGGCCTTGCGTCAGGCTTGGTCGAACCTGTTACAGCAAGATGATGTGACACTGAGCAGCCCAGACTGGGTAACCCCCAATCTGACCCAATGGTCCTTTGGTGACTGGCCCCACCCAACACAGCTATCACGCGGCACGTTGCATATCTTGGTATACCCTGCCTTGATCGATCGTGGTGACAAGGTAGACCTGTTGGCTCTGGACTCGGCGGAAGAAGCCCGGACAGCCAGCCATGCCGGATTACGCCGTCTGGCCAGACTGGGATTGCGCTCACAGTTGAGCAAAGGGCCCAATACCCTGCCAGGTCTGCTGGAATTGCTCACGCTTTGCCAGTCTCAATGGTCTGGCATGTCGGCTCAGATTCTCTTCGAACGCCTGGTAGACTTGATGCTGCATGCGTGGCATCCCGATGCGGCTCCACTGCCTCTGCACCAAGCGGATTATCAGCAACGCCTGCAATCCCTCAAGGCACAGTGGCGCGACAAGCTGAGTCAACAGATCATGCTGGTTCAGCATATCCTGTCCAAACAACGCGAGATCCAGGAACGTACTAAACGTCTTGAATCTCAACGGGATATCCAGACCCATTTGCGCCATATCCATGCACATCTTCATCGACTGGTTGAAGAGGCACTCGACACCGCACTTCCCTATGAGAATCGACGACATATTCCTCGCTATCTACAAAGCCTGTTGCTGCGTCTCGACAAATTACTCCGTGACCCTGTGACCGACACTCGCAAGTTTGGCGATTGGCTGCGCCTGCAACAACGCTGGCAGAGCACCCTTCAACAAAAACCCAGCCACCCCGCGTTACTCGAATTCCGTTGGATGCTAGAAGAATGGCATGTTGCACTGTTTGCCCAGTCATTACCCACGGCATACCCCGTTTCCCTGCAGCGTCTTGAGAAATTTTGGCACCAACACTTCTGAACTCTTGCCAGACAGAGCTTTTTTTTGTATTGTGAAGATTGTTCACCATGCATTGGAATCCATGATGCTCTTTCTGAATATTCGCCGGCACATGAGGTGGCTTCTGGTCGCCTCGGGGCTTCTGATGTCCGTTGTCGTGTCGCCCGAGGTGCTGGCCAATTCCCGTCATCATTCCCACCATCATGGGCATTCCGGCGACCCTCGGCATATGGTATTGTTGTCGGCAACCGCTTTGGTCGTCGATGAAGATACCCAAAAAGTCATATTTGCCAAGAATCCTGAGTCCGTCAATCCCATCGCCTCCATCACCAAACTCATGACGGCCATGGTCGTTCTGAAAAACCATCAGAACCTTGATGAAAAACTGACCATCACTCAGGACGATGTGGATACCCTGCGCTACAGTCATTCCCATCTGCGTGTCGGAACTCAGGCCACACGGCTGGATTTTCTGCGTATGGCACTGGTGGCTTCGGAAAACCGTGCTGCCGCTGCCCTGGCGCGGAATTTCGTGGGAGGAAGTGCGGCTTTCATCCAGCAGATGAATCAGGAAGCCCAACATCTGGGCATGAAAGATACCCATTTTGACGATGCCAATGGACTGCACAGCAGCAATGTCTCCACTGCTCACGATCTTGCCCTGTTGGTAGATGCCGCGGTCAAAGTCCCCCTGATCCACCAGATCACCAGTCAGTCGTCCATCGAAGAACCTATCGGGCGTGGCGGACGTCTGGTCACTTTGCACAATACCAACCCCTTGATCGACCATCAGGACTGGCAAATCGGTTTATCCAAGACCGGTTTCATCAATGAAGCAGGTCAATGTCTGGTAATGCAGGCCACCATCCGGCACCGGCCCACCATCATCGTACTGCTCAATTCCCATGGTCATCATGCTCGTTTTGCCGATGCCATTCGCGTACGTCACTGGCTGGAGACACAGGACACAACTCTGGGTTTGGCGAAACCCGCCACAAATAGCGGGACCACGCTCTGACTCCTCGATGAAAATTGGCCTATGGATCACCTGTCTGGTGGACCTGATGCGCCCTCGCATTGGTTTTGCAACCTTGAATCTGGTACGCGCCACCGGTCATTCCATCGAGATTCCGGAACAGCAGACCTGTTGCGGTCAACCGGGTTTTAACAGTGGGGATACCTCTGCCGGTCGCGCCATGGCCATGCAATTTCTCAAACATTTCGAGTCGTTTGATGCCGTGGTACTGGCCAGTGGATCCTGCGCTGCCATGATCCGTCATGACTATCCTCGGTTATTCGCCAACCAACCCGAGTACCAGGTTCGCTTTCAGGAACTGGGCCAACGCACTTTTGAACTATCGGAATTTCTGTTGCGACACCCCTTTGATTTGCCCCCCACAACCCAAAGATTTTCTGGACGACTGACCTATCATGACAGCTGTTCAGGGTTGCGTACCCTCGGTATCCGCTCGGGACCTCGGCAACTCCTGCAACGCATCCCTGGGGTAGAAATCGTTGAAATGCCCGATCGTGAGGTGTGCTGTGGCTTTGGTGGGGCTTTCTCAGTCAAACTGGGCGATATCGCGACACGCATGGCAGAGAACAAATGTCGCTCGATTCTTGCTACTGGTGTCGATGCCGTAGTCGGTGGAGATCTGGGATGCCTGCTCACCATTGAGGGACGCCTGCGCCGTGAAGGCCACTCCCTTCCCGTCTGGCATTGGGCCGAGGTTCTGGCCGGAACAGTAACCTGACATGCCTGAATCCGCACAATTCAAGAAAAATGCCCAGCGTCAACTCAACAATACTGGGCTACAGGCCAATTTACAGCGCTTTGGTCAACGCTTCGCCAAAGCCCGCGCCATCGCCATCGCTGAACTGGAAGATTTTTCCGGGTTGCGTCAACGTGCTACCGCATGGCGCGATCTAACCCTGGCCAATCTGGACGACTGGTTGATCCGTTTCGAAACCCATGCACAACGTATGGGAACCCAGGTACATTGGGCAACTACCGCTGCAGAAGTCAATCAGATCGTACTGGAAATTGCACATAAAAACAAAGTTCGCAAAGTCATCAAATCCAAATCCATGGTCAGTGAAGAAACCGGACTGAATGCCGCCCTGCAGCAATCCGGTATCGATACCATCGAAACTGATCTGGGTGAATACATCCTGCAACTGGCGGGTGAACCACCTTCCCACCTGGTGGCTCCGGCACTCCATAAAAATGTTGAGGAAGTGGCGGATCTGTTTCAGGAACATCACCATACCCCGCGTCAGACGGACATTCCGACCCTATGTCGCGAGGCACGCCATCAACTTCGTCCCCATTTTCTCAGTGCCGATATGGGCATCTCCGGAGGGAATTTTCTGGTGGCAGATACAGGGGCTCTGGTACTATTGACCAATGAAGGCAATGCCCGTCTCGTCACCACACTACCACGTGTCCATGTCGCCATCACCGGAATCGAAAAAGTCATTCCGTCACTGGATGCGCTGGCTCCTCTTCTACGCCTGTTACCACGTTCTGCCACAGGGCAGTCGATCACCAACGATGTTTCGCTTCTGACTGGTCCACGCCGCCCCGGAGACCTGGAAGGTCCCGAAGAACATCATGTCATCCTCGTCGATGGAGGGCGTAGTGAATTACTGGGGTCTGAACTTCAACCTGCCTTGCGCTGCATCCGATGTGGCGCTTGCATGAACCACTGCCCGGTTTACCAAAACATCGGTGGTCATGCCTATGGCTGGGTCTATCCCGGACCCATCGGGGCCGTACTCACGCCAGCCTATCTGGGCCTCGAACACGCTCGGGATCTCCCCCAGGCGGCCACGCTGTGCGGTGCTTGTGAGGTCGTCTGCCCCGTCAGCATCCCTTTGCCAGACCTGTTGCGAGTCTGGCGTCAGCGCTCGGTAAGCCGTGGCCTGCGCCCATGGCCTGAGCGCGTGCTCTTGCGACTCTGGCTCTGGTGCGCCATGCACCCCTTACTTTATCGCTGGATTCATCGCCGCCTGTCCTGGCTGCTACGCCAATTGGCCAATGATTCTGGTCAAATCACCTATTTCCCCGGTCTGACCGATTGGACCCAAGGCCGTAACCTGAAGGCACCAGACCAGCCTCCTTTTCATGCCCAATGGGCACAGCGACATCGCTCATGATGACTTCTCGGGATCTGATACTGGCACGCATCCGGCAACGACGCGGCACGACTTCCTCCCCGCCCGACAATACTCCCTTGGCCGGCACCAGCGGTCAAAACCTTCACCCGATCGATGCCACAGAAAGGATAAAACTCTTCCAACGACAGGCGTTGGCCATGGGCTGTCAACTGCGCCCCTGTTCATCCAGGGATATGGTACTTCCCACACTACAAGCGCTGTTGAATGACCTACCTGGCCATTCTCGCGTTGCTTGGCCGCAATTACGCAGGTGGCTGGAAAGCACTTCTCTGGGGTGTCGTTTCGGGTCAGCACATTCCACCGATCAGATCGGCATTACTGGATGTGCCGGAGCCATTGCCGAAACCGGTTCTCTGATCCTGACCACCGGACCCGATACACCCGACAGCGTCAGCCTGTTACCAGAAATTCATATCGCACTGGTCTGCCACGATGATATCGTGGTGGATCTGGAGGCGGCTTGGAAACATTTGGCACAGCGAGCCGATTGGCCACCCCGAGGAGTTACCCTGGTATCCGGGCCTTCGCGCACAGCCGATATCGAACAGCAAGTGGTCATCGGAGCCCACGGGCCGGCTCAGGTAATTATCCTGCTTTATCCTGGTTGATCCGCTTCGGCTTGCTGCAAGGCCCACAATTCAGCGTAACGCCCCGCTTGTTCCAATAGTTGCGCATGCGTTCCGCGCTCCACGATACGTCCCTGTTCCATCACCAATATCTGGTCGGCATCCACGATGGTGGATAATCGATGCGCGATCACCAAGGTCGTGTGATGACGTGCCATGGAAGCCAGTTCTTCCTGAATTTCACGTTCAAAGTGCGAATCCAGTGCCGATGTCGCCTCATCGAAGACCAGGATAGGGGGAGCCTTGAGCAGGGTACGAGCGATGGCCACCCTCTGCTTTTCGCCACCAGACAATTTCAGGCCGCGCTCCCCCACCTGGGTCTCATACTGCTCCGGCAAACCCTCGATAAAAGCATGGATATGTGCCGCACGCGCCGCTTGCAGCACCTCCTCGCGAGCGGCTTCAGGTCGTCCGTAGGCAATATTGGCATACAACGTATCGTTAAACAGAACCGTGTCCTGTGGAACAATTCCGATAACTGAACGCAACGATGACTGGGTCACCTGCCGAATATCCTGCTCATCGATAAGGATACGACCTTCTCCAGTTTCAAAAAAGCGGAACAACAGACGTGCCAAGGTGGATTTTCCTGCCCCGCTGGAACCCACAACCGCGACCTTATGTCCTGCAGGAATCTCGAAGTCCACGTGATGCAGAATCGGTCTACGCGGATCATAAGCAAAACTCACCCCTTCAAAACGGATCGCCCCACCGTCAACTCGCAGAGGCAAAGAACCGGGAATGTCGCGAATCTCCGTTTCTACTGTCAACAAGCGAAACAGGCGATCCATATCGGTCAAGGACTGTTTGATCTCACGGTACACCACACCTAGAAAATTAAGTGGCATATACAATTGCAACAACAGAGCATTGATCATCACCAGATCACCCACGGTCAAGCGCCCTTCTGTCACTCCATCGGCAGCGCGCCACATCAGTAATACCGATCCCACCCCGATGATCAAACTCTGCATGACATTCAGGAAAGCCAGTGAAGTCTGACTTTTGACGGCCGCCTGCTCCCAATGCGCCAGATTCTCGTCATATCGAGCCGCTTCCCATGCCTCATTACCAAAGTATTTGACCGTCTCATAATTGAGCAAACTATCTACCGCACGGGCATTGGCCCGCGAGTCCAGTTCATTCATGCGACGCCGAAAATGGGTACGCCATTCGGTAATCACCACCGTCAGGACGATATATATTCCGAGCGTCACCAGCGTAATCACGGCAAACCATCCGTCATATTTCCAGGCCAGAATGAGCGCCACCATCAGCATTTCTACCAGTGTCGGTAAAATACTGAACAAGGTGAAACGCAACAAACTCTCAATCCCGCGAGTTCCCCTTTCGATATCCCGCGACAGCCCTCCTGTCTGCCGCTCCAGATGAAAGCGCAAATTCAGTGCATGCAGGTGCTGGAATACCGACAGCGCAACCTGGCGAATGGCACGCTGAGTCACTTTGGCAAATACCCCGTCACGCAATTCGTTGAACAAGGTGGTGGAGAAGCGCAATGCCCCATAAGCCAGCACCAACCCCAATGGAACCAGCAAGGCCCCCCGACCTGGAGACAACCGATCAATGATCTGCTTGAGCAGTAAAGGAACTCCGACATTGGCAGCCTTGGCCAGGATCAGACATCCCATGGCAACCACCACACGCCCCTTGAATGCCAAAAGGTAGGGCATCAGTGAACGAACCGCTGCCCAGTCGCGCGCACCCAATCCCTTGCGCGGATTCACCGTTTCCGACAAATCAACCGATCTGGGTCGCATCCAGTGCCTCCTGAGTTCTTTCACCCATCATCCGCTTTGGAATCACATTTCCCCCGGGTTCATCAATCTGAACCAGGCCATAAAATCGCTTTTGGGTATCATAAGCCCGGTAGAGTCCGGGAGCCCAAGCCGGATTCCCTTCGACGACTCGTCCCTGACTTAATGCATGAGCCAGAGATACCTCCAATACCTGATCGGGAATACCCTTGAGCAACGAATCCACAGGCAGCAGATGCCGGTCACGCTCAGACTGACTCTCCTGCTCCAGAGTTTCAAGCGTGACGGCTTGAGACAACTGAAAAGGTCCGGTACCCACGCGTTGCAACTCACTCAGGTATGCCCCACAACCCAACGCATCCCCAATTTCTTCAGCCAGTACGCGAATGTACGTTCCCTTGCTCACGGTAGTCACAAGGGTGAGTTGATTTGCATGCCAATCCAGTAGTTCGAGTTCATGAACCTGGATGGTACGCGGCTCGCGTACCACCGACTCGCCTTGGCGTGCCAATTGATACAAGACCTTTCCCTTCACCTTGAGTGCCGAATACATGGGCGGGATCTGTTGCCGTATTCCCAAGAAACTTTGCAAAACATGCTGCACCTGTTTCTCATCGCCAGCGAAGGGGTTTCCAACAGTCAATATCCCCTCGCCATCCCCCGTATCGCTGGTCATACCCAAACATAACGTCGCACGATAGGACTTTGGAGCATCCAGAATCCATCCTGAATACTTTGTCGCTTCACCAAGACACAACGGCAAAAGACCGGTCGCCAATGGATCCAACGTTCCCGTATGCCCGGCTTTGGACGCGTGGTAGAGATGCCGTACCCGCTGGAGAGCCTGATTACTGGACATCCCCAACGGTTTGTCGAGTAATACTACGCCGTCAAGCGCACGCCGAATGGCACGCTCAGGGCTGATGCTGCGCTTCATCCGCCGCCACAGCGGCATCAATCAGATGGGTCAAAGCCACCGCTCGATCCAGCGTCTGATCCACCACAAAATGCAGTTGCGGCAACGTGTGGAGCGTCAGGCGACGTCCCAACTGATGCCGTAAAAATCCCGCCGCATCGGTCAAAGCGCGAATCGATTGGTCCAGTATTTCCTGGGATTGCCAGGAACTGACATAGATCTTGGCGTGGCTATAGTCTGCAGCCACCTCTACCGATGTCAGTGTCACCTTTCCCAATCGGGGATCCTTGACCGACCGCCGAACCAGTTCCGACAATTCCTTCTGGATCTGGTCTGCGATGCGTACCCGGCGCGGAAAACTTTTCATGAGTTACAAACTCCGCTCCACTTCCACAACTTCAAACACCTCCAGTTTATCTCCCACTTGGATATCATGGTAGTTTTTCAAGGAAAGACCACATTCAAAACCCGCTCGCACTTCGCGTACATCATCCTTGAAACGTTTCAGGGAATCCAACTCCCCTGTATGCACGACCACCTCATCACGCAACAAACGAACCTGTGCTGCGCGACGAACTATACCTTCCAGTACGTAACAACCCGCCACCGCACCAACTTTGGTAATACGATAAACTTCGCGCACATCCACCAAACCCAATTGATTTTCCTTGCGGTCCGGGGCCAACATACCCGACAAGGCGGCTTTTACTTCATCCACAACATGGTAGATGATGTCGTAGTAGCGAACATCCACCCCTGAACCAGAAATCAATTTGCGTGCCGTGGCATCTGCGCGTGTATTAAAACCAATGATCACGGCCTTGGAAGCCAAAGCCAGATTCACATCGGACTCACTGATCCCGCCCACTGCTGCATGTACCACATTGACCCGGACCTCATCATTGGACAACTTGAGCAAGGATTGCGTCAATGCTTCATAGGAGCCCTGAACATCAGACTTGATGATAAGGGACAGAGTTTTGACTTCTCCCTCCCCCATCTGTTCAAACATGTTTTCCAGTTTGGCAGCCTGTTGCTTAGCCAGCTTGACATCGCGGAATTTTCCTTGGCGAAACAACGCAATTTCGCGAGCCTTTCGTTCGTCATTGAGGACCATCACATCCTCCCCTGCCACAGGAACCTCGGTCAACCCCTGAATCTCAACCGGAATGGAGGGTCCCGCCACCTCGATAGGTCGTCCAGCCTCATCGAGCATCGCCCGCACACGACCATAGGAAGCCCCTGCCAACACCATATCTCCACGCCTCAACTGGCCCGATTGCACCAATACCGTTGCCACGGGCCCTCGTCCCTTATCCAGACGGGCTTCGATGACGATCCCCTTGGCTGGCGTATTGACAGGAGCCTTGAGTTCCAATACTTCCGCCTGTAACAGCACCGACTCCAGAAGATCATCAATCCCCATCCCCGTCTTGGCAGATACAGCGACAAACTGCGCATCTCCACCATATTCTTCGGGCAACACGCCTTGAGTCACCAGTTCATTTTTGATGCGATCAAAATTGGCATCGGGTTTGTCCATCTTGTTGACCGCTACGACCACGGGAACTTTAGCAGCCTGAGTATGGTGAATTGCCTCAATGGTCTGTGGCATCACCCCATCGTCCGCCGCCACCACCAAAATCACGATATCTGTCACTTTAGCACCCCGAGCTCGCATGGCGGTGAATGCCTCGTGACCGGGGGTATCCAGAAAAGTCACCATCCCGCGCGGGGTTTCCACATGGTAGGCCCCTATATGCTGAGTAATCCCGCCTGCTTCGCCACTGGCGACCCTCGTCCGACGAATATAATCCAACAGTGAGGTCTTTCCATGATCGACGTGACCCATGACGGTCACTACCGGGGCGCGTGCCTCATGAATGGCATCTTCATGAATCTCGCCAGAATCTGCCAGCAGGGCTTCTGGATCGTCCAGTTTTGCCGGCTTGGCCAAATGACCCAGTTCCTCCACAACAATCATGGCGGTTTCCTGATCCAGAACCTGATTGATGGTAACCATCATTCCCATTTTCATCAAAGTCTTGATCACTTCTGCCGCCTTGACTGCCATTTTCTGCGCCAAAACCGCAACCGTAATGGTTTCTGGAACCAGTACTTCATAAATCATGGGTTCTGTGGGAGCTGAAAACGCATGGCTTTGCGCAACTTCTCCACCTTTGTGCTGGTTCTTTCCGTGTCGCCCATGAGGTTCACGCCAACCCGCTGCCCCTCCGGTTTCACCACGGGTCTTGATACCCCGTCGTTTCGTTCCATCGTCTGTCCAGGCCGTAGCAGGCTGCTTTTCAACTTTTTTCGTTCCCTTCTTGGTCGCTGCCGGAGTGGAAGGTACCGCCGGCCGGTGCAACGTGCCCGTCTTCTCGGCTTTCTTGGCTTCTGCCGCCTTCAGAGAGGCTGCAGCCGCTCTTTCCTCAGCCTCCTTGCGGATTCGTACTCGCTCCAGTTTATCCTGCGCGTCAGCCGCCTGCCGTGACCGCAGTTCCGCCTGGCGACGCTCCTCAGCCTCACGAATCGCACGTTGCTGTTCGTCGATAGGAGAAACCTTGAGCCGTTTGGGTGTAACCGTCTCTGGCTCCGAGGACACCGTCGGCACCACGGAATCTCCTTCCGTTTCCGGTGGGTCCTGATCTTCGGTGAGTGTGTTCAGTTGAGGTTGTTGTGGCACTTCAATGACAGGCTCCGGTTCCAACTCAGGTTCAATTTCCGGTTCAGGAATAGAGGGCACTTCATCAACTGATTCTACTACCGGTGCTGGGGAGTCAGACAATTCAGCCATAACTACTGGAGCCATCTCTGGATCCGGATCTGCTACCGGCTCCGTTCCCTCACCAACTCCTTCATCCAAAGACAAAAGTTCAACATCCTCCACGGGAGATTCCACCATTTCCCGTTTGACCAGTACCCGTTTTTTGCGAACCTCCACCTGAATCGTCCGCGATTTTCCCGTACTGGCATCCGACTTCCGGATTTCGCTGGTCTGACGACGAGTCAATGTAATGCGATTCTTGGAGTCTGAACGGCCATGTTGACCACGCAAATGCTCCAATAACACCGATTTATCACGCTCAGTCAGTGAATCTTGAGACCGTTTATGAATCCCGGCAGCTTGCAACTGCTCCACCAATGCTTCCGGGGTCATCTTCATTTCAGCCGCTAGTCCCGCTACGGTTGTTTGTGTCATGCTCGTCTCTCCATTACCCAAACATTGGGGCACGGGCTGCCATGATCAAAGCACTGGCCCGTTCATGCCCCAACCCCGTCAATTCTTCCAGTTCATCTACGGACAAATCAGCCAGGTCCTGAATCGTATGAATCCCCTTTGAAGCCAGCAGGACCGCCGTATCAGCGTCCATCCCGTTCATGCTGCTCAGGTCTTCCACCGCATGCTCAACCTTCTCTTCTGTTGCAATCGCTTCATTCAGCAATGCATTGCGGGCACGGCTACGCAATTCGTTGATGGTTTCCTCATCCAACGCCTCGATGGCCATCATCTCATTCTTGGGAACATAGGCCACTTCTTCCAATGTGGAAAATCCTTCCTGAATCAGGATATCCGCCACTTCTTCATCCACATCCAGACGACTGACGAACAATGTGCGAGCACGTGCAGACTCCGCTTCATCCTTCTCGTGAGCCTGATTTTCGGTCATGATATTGAGGTTCCAGCCCGTCAGTTCAGAAGCCAGACGCACATTCTGTCCCCCGCGACCGATGGCCTGCGCCAGTTGCTCTTCATCAACCACCACATCCATGCTATGCGCATCTTCATCTACCCGAATAGAATTGACTTCTGCAGGGGCCAAGGCATTGATCACGAACTGCGCAGGATCTTCCGACCATAAAATGATATCCACGCGCTCACCGGCCAATTCGGAAATCACAGCCTGGACACGTGACCCACGCATACCCACACAGGTACCAATGGGATCGAGACGGCGGTCACGCGTATGAACAGCAATTTTGGCACGAACACCAGGATCACGGGCCGCCGCCTTTATTTCCAGCAAGCCTTCTTCAATTTCAGGAACTTCCAACTCGAACAGTTTAGATAAAAACTCCGGGACAACCCGCGACAAAATAACCTGCGGTCCGCGTCCGCCACGATCTACGCGCAACAAGTAGGCACGCACCCGATCACCGACCCGGAAACTCTCCCGTTGAATCAACTGATCGCGAGGCAACAATGCTTCCACGCGTCCTGATTCAACCAGATAGTTACCGCGGTCATGTCGTTTCACGACACCACTGATCAAACTATCCTGACGTTCAAGAAAGTCCGCCAGAATCTGCTCTCGTTCAGCATCACGAATCTTCTGAAAGATCACCTGTTTGGCCGCCTGAGCCCCAATTCGACCAAAGTCCACGGCTTCAAGAGGCTCCTCGATAATATCCCCCGCTTGCAACTCCGGTCTGGTTTGATGGACCTGAGATAAAGGCAGTTCCTGAAATTCAGACAACCACTGGCTGTCTTCCACCACACGCCAGCGCCGAAATGATTGAAAATCTCCTGTCTGCCGATCGATGGCAACCCGCACATCGATATCATCTTCACCGTGCTTTTTGCGAGTAGCCGAAGCCAACGCCTGTTCCAACGCCACAAAAACAATATCGGGCGACACGTTTTTTTCGCGGGCCAACGCATCCACCAACAGCAATACTTCCTTGCTCATACTCCTGTTCTCCTTACAATTCCGGCACCAGTTGAGCGCGCTCCACCTCGCTGCGTTCCACGACCAATTCTCCCGCGGCTGTCATCAGCGTCAATGTCTGCGCATCCACAGCACTCAAACAACCACTAAAGTTTCTCTGGCCAGCACGGGGAGTACGCGTTTTGAGTTTGATCGTACGACCCATAAAACGCTCGAAATCAGCCGTGGTACGCAGAGGTCTGTCCAGTCCCGGCGAAGAAACTTCCAGGCGTTCATAGGGAATATCTTCGATATTGAACAAGCGTGTCAGTTGATGGCTGACCGCCGCACAATCCTCGACTCCCACCCCTTCCGGTTTATCGATATAAACCCGCAACAAGCCACGCCCAGCACGTTCGAGATCCACAAACTCGTAGCCGAGACCAGTCACCGTTTTTTCCACCAAACCCATGACATCCATCGCATCCACCCACTGTCCGCCCACAACCCATGATGCGAAAAACAAAAGTGGGCCAAAGGCCCACAATCCGTCACTCGCTCAAATGAAACTGCATATCTTTTTTGATTATACCGGACTCCCCCCCCATTTGTCCAGAAATTCCAAGGCCCAACGCACCCCAAATCCGGTGACATCGCTGGCGACTGCGCCCAGCCCTCCTTTATGCAATGAAGCAGACAAATCCACATGTACCCAGGGAATCCCCTCAGTAAAACGGGAAAGCAATCGGGCAGCCAAAATATGGTCGGCTTCTCCCTCCAGGGTACATTGCTTGAGATCGGCCACCTGGCTTTCCAGCGCTTCATCATAATCCTCGTCTTGGGGAAAAACCCATATCCGCTCACCACTTGTTTCCCCTGCTCGCTCGACGGCTTCCTTCATTGCCATGGGATGTACAAAAGCCCCACTGTAGCGTGTTCCAAGGGCCGTCTGCATGCTCCCCGTCAAGGTAGCAAAGTCCACGATCAAATCGGGCTTTTCCCTGGCGGCAAGCGTCAGGGCATCCGCCAGTACCATTCTCCCTTCTGCATCGGTATGGACAACTTCCAGCGTTGTCCCAGACAAGGTCGTCAACACCTCATTCTGACGATACGCCGCCGGACCAATTTCATTCTGAGCCACTGCCAGCCAGACATCGATATCCAATGCCAAACCAAGACGGCTGATCGCCTGCAATACACCCAACGCCACAGACGAACCATTCATATCGCCATGCATATCCCACATATACTTGGCCGGCTTAAGATTAAGCCCCCCAGTATCAAAGCAGATCCCCTTGCCTACCAGCGCCACCCGACGAGTGGCGCGCGTCGCACGATAACGCAGGCAGACTATGGCCGCATCCCGCTCCGAACTGGCGCGCACCACAGCCAAAAATGCCCCAGCCCCCATGCGTTCCAATTCGCTCATATCCCAAGTCTGACATTGCCAACCCTCCTGCTGTGCCCACTCTTCCAGCAGACTGCGATAAGTTCGGGGGGTCAGACGATTGGGGGGAAGAACCGTCAGAGTACGCACCAGGGTATTGGCAGCCGCCCACTCGCCCGTCTGCTGCCATTGCCTTGCCGTGGGTTGCTCCCCTTGCCAGTAAAGTTGACTCACCCCTGACCACGCCTGCTTCTGACGGAAAGGAAAAACCGTCGTATTAACCAGAACACCAAACAACAAATCTTCCACATCGGCCAATTTTTCGGGGCCCGCATACCAGACAGACAAAACCGATGGTTTTTCTTCCAGCAGGGGAGCCAATGCCTGGCGTACCCGTGTACCACGATCAAATGCCGAACATGCCCCATTCAGCCAAAGCCAGGAGACCAATACCCCTTGCGCAGTCATGGCAACACACGGCTTGAAACCCTTGTCAGTCTCCATGCCCTTGCGCTCCATCTTCCGGCGAGACAACGCCCAATAGGCCCCCTTGGCTGGAAATTCGCAGTCCGGTCCTGGTTCTGCAGACAGAACCACCAGCACATGAAATATCTTCCGCTCTGTCCAGGCGGCTTCCGTAGCATCAAGAATATGCCAGGTACGCGCCTCCGCAGCGTGTCGGAGGGATAAGAGTTCATCACGGGAAAGTGCAGCAAGCGTCATAGTAAAAATTCCAATGCAGCAACGCAGATGGTATCATGGGAAGGAAGTTCATCAAGCCATCATAACCAACAAATATACTAGCTAACCTGATTTGATCCCCCCATGAAACCGTACCTTGATCTCCTGAGAGACATCCTCGATCATGGCAGTTGGCAGGAAAACCGCACCGGAATCCGCACATGCAGCCTACCCGGTGCCATGATGAAGTTTGACCTCCAACAGGGATTTCCAGCCGTCACCACCAAAAAACTGGCCTTCAAGACTGCCATGGCCGAACTGGTCGGGTTCCTGCGCGCACAACGTAACGCCGCAGAATTCCGTCAACTGGGCTGCAAGGTCTGGGATCAGAATGCCAATCAAAACCAGCAATGGCTCAACAATCCCTACCGACTGGGAGAGGATGATCTGGGTCCGATCTATGGGGTGCAATGGCGTCAATGGCCGGCCTACAAGTTGCTTGACCTTGATCATCCCCATGCCGAGGCCCAACTGATCCACGCGCAAGCATCGGGATATCAGTCCATTGGTTACCTCTCCGACGGAGATCAGACCCAACCAAAACGCACCCTGCTGTTATACAAAGCCATCGATCAACTGCGACAATGCCTGGATCTGATCATGACCGATCCCGGCAACCGTCGTATCCTCTTCCATGGCTGGAACTGGGCCCAACTGGATGAAATGGCTTTGCCTCCCTGCCATCTGCTCTATCAGTTCCTGGTCAACCCGGGTGCTGGCGAAATTTCTCTGTGCCTGTATATCCGCAGTAATGACATGGGGCTGGGAGCGCCTTTCAATCTCGCCGAAGGAGCTGCACTGCTGCATCTGATCGGGCGACTGACAGGGTATACCCCACGCTGGTTCACCTATTTCATCGGAGATGCTCACATCTATGAAAACCACGTTCCCATGCTCCAGGAACAATTATGCCGCTCCCCTTTCCCCGCTCCTCAATTAATCTTGTCCGAACGAATCCCGGACTATCGGGTCACCCGTGAATACCAGCCGCAATGGTTGGAACACATAACTCCTGACGATTTTCAGTTATCCGGCTATCGTCATCACCCTGCATTGCAGGCTTCCATGGCAGTTTGATCTAAAAATCACCGATTCAGGTTATGGTCAAGCGTCACCAAGCGCATTACATTATGATCTGCTCATATCCTCTTTCACCTTCCCGGCCATGTCACCCCCCCCGCTTCACCGCAATACCGTGTTGATCGTCGAAGATGAACCCGCCACACGCGAGCGTCTCGTTGAGGCCGTCAATGCCCATGTTCTGCTTCACGTCGCTGGGGCCACCGGCTCTTTACATGAAGGGATGGCACTTTACGAATCCTTGCAACCTCGGGTCATGCTGGTTGATCTGGGTCTCCCCGATGGTTCCGGCCTGGATCTGATTCGCCATGTCCGAAACCGCCAAACCCCCACAGAATCTCTGGTGCTGACCATCTTCGGAGATGAACAACATGTCGTGGCCGCCCTGAAAGCAGGGGCACGGGGCTATCTGCTCAAGGATAGTTCCTATGCCACCATCGCCGATCATCTGCTGATGCTGATCGATGGAGGCAGCCCCATCAACCCCAAGGTCGCCCGCTTTCTTTTAGGTCAATTCAGTACCTGGGAAAAGGAATCTCAGACTGCGCCTGATCCGACAATCCTCACCGCGCGAGAAAAGGAGATACTCACCCTGATTACCAAGGGGTATAAACGTCACGAGATTGCCAATCTGCTCAACATCAGCAATAATACCGTCGGCACGCATATCCGGCGTATCTACGAAAAACTCTCCGTACATTCCAACATTGAAGCCACTCAAGAAGCCGCACAACGTGGTCTGCTCAACTGAATCACGATTCTTCACATGATCTGCCTCGCCTACTCAGCAGTTTGCTAGTTTCCATGTCGCGACTTTGGTACCGGATCAGGTGGGCGCTGTTCGCGCTGTGCATGAGTTGTGCATTGAATGTCTCCGCCGCCACCATCCACACCCTGACCCAGGGCTATTTCATTTTTTCGGACACGGACACTCCACCGGCCTCAGACCGCTTCCGGGAACCCGTCCAACTACCTGATAACTGGACCATCTCTCATCCCAATCGTGGTGGGATGGGGTGGTATCACTTCACGTTGATGCTTCATCAACAACCCCTGGGGCTATGGGCCGTCTATCTGCCGCGTCTCAGCGTCAATGCCGAAGTCTATTTGAATGATACCTTGATCGGCTCCGGAGGAAACATCCACAACCCAGAGATATTCAATACGTTACGCCCGCTGCTTTTCCACTTTCCGGCACAGTTGCTGCATCAGGGTAACAACCGCATCGATGTGCGCATTCTCGGTTACGCCAACGAAAACTCCGGCTTGAATACTCTGAAACTGGGTCCAGACAAGGACCTCGACCCTCCTTATCGGGAACAGTTCTTTCGTGAAGTACAAGCACCCATGATTTCCTTCGGTTTGCTCATCCTGTTATCCGCCTGGCTTTTCCTCATCTGGTGGCGCCATCGCCAGGAAAAACAGTACCTGATGTTCGCACTGTGTGGGTTTTTCAGCCTTTTTTACACCTCGGCCTTCATGGTTCGAGATCATAGCCCCCTCTCTCACCCGCTGTGGATGTGGATCATCTACTGTTCCGCCTCTTGGTACGTTTATAGCGTGGCTTTGTTGATCCATCGCTTCGTCAATGTCTCGCGCCCCAGGTTTGAAACCTGGCTGTTCATTTACACGGCAACCGGTACCCTGCTGGTGGCTGCAACCCCTGCTGCTTATCACTTTTCCATCTTGGGAATCATGGACTTGGGAATGGCTGCCGTTTCGATTTATGTCATATACCTCATCTATCGTTACCGGCAAACCTGCCTGCGCAGTGAGTGGATCCTGCTTTTCTGCGCGCTCAGTTTCTCTGCAGCAACGGGATACCACGATGTTTTCATCAATCTGGCGTTCCCGGAAAAAGAAATCGGATCCTACTATTTTTACTGGGGCTCCACCGTTGTTGGCATTGCCATAGCACTCCTGTTGCTGTTACGTTTTGACCGTTCGCTGTCCCTGGCGGAATCCATGAATCGTGAACTGTATTCCTTGGTTGATAAAAAATCTCTGGAGTTGAATCGCAGCTTTCAGGAACGCCAAGAATTGGAGACACGGCATGCCGTGCTCAGTGAACGCGAACGCATCATGCGCGAGTTGCACGATGGGCTCGGCGGTTACCTGGTCAGCGCCCTGGTACAAGCAGAGCGAGCACCCTCCCCCATGCCGCTGATGCAACAAACCCTGCGCGCTGCCCTCAACGATTTACGTATCATGATAGATTCGCTGGACAGCGATCCCTCTGATATCGTCATGCAACTGGGCCCTCTTCGCGAACGCCTGGAATCCTGCATGGAGGCCAATGGCACAATATTGCACTGGTCGATCACCGATCAACCCAAACTCCCCCATGCAAACTCCACCTCTGCCTTGCACATGAGCCGCATCATCCAGGAAATTTTTACCAATATTGCCAAACATAGTTCGGCACGCAATGCTTACTTCACAGTGGACAACCACCGCATTGAAATCCGGGATGACGGCCGCGGATTCGATGTCTCCACCGCCAAGCCCGGACGTGGCTTACCCAACCTACGACAACGCGCCGACCAGATCGGTATCCGCCTGGATATCACTTCATCCACAAAAGGGACCCAGATCTTTTTGTCGTGGTAGCCCCACATTCCACTTTTTTCCTTCCTCGGTCATTCTGACAAACAGCACAACGCTTCTTTATTGATAATGATTATCATTACTGATATGATAATGAGAACTGTTATCAAAAAGGACTGTCATGAACCCCTTTTCCCGCATACCTCTGCTGACCGCATTGGCCCTTTCCTGTCTCTCTTCACCCAATTTTGCCGTAGAGCCAGATGCTGCGCTGATCCATCAAAACGGCCAATTCACCCCTCCCCTTCTCATCGTTCCCAGTGGCAAAAAAGTTCGTTTACGAATCGAAAACCTGGAAACGGAAAGCATGGAACTGGAGAGCGAAACGCTGGCAGTAGAAATCGTTATTCCCCCGCAGCACACCACGATCATCCACATCGGTCCCCTTGCGCCGGGGAGATATGACTATTTCAATGATGATAATCCTCAAGAGAAAGGGGTCATCGTTGCCCAATGAGTCCCCTCCTCTCGAAAAAAGTCGGTATCACGCTCTATTGGTCCGCTATTCTGCTGGCAGAGTCCCCCACTCTATGGGCTGATGACGATTTCATCGTCTATTCACCTCAGGTCACTTATGGACAATCAGAAGCGGAGTTGCGCGGATTCCACAGTCAAGATGCACGCCCTGGCCTTAATGGTCTAGGCGCTTTTGAGTCATCCATAGCCCATACTTTTACCGACTGGTGGAAAGTCGAATTTTATACCAGCACCTATGAACAAACACCTGGACTGGGAACTCAATATTCCGGCCAGGAACTGGAAAACACATTTCAATTGACAGAAACCGGACAATATCCCGTCGATGTTGGGCTACTCGCTTCCTATGCGCAAGTGCCCATCCCCGGTTTGCCCAACAGCCTGGAAATCGGTCCTCTGTTACAAACGCGTCTGGGATATACCGAGCACATCCTGAACATCATCTGTCAAAAAGATGTCGGAGCCGGTGCCCTGCCCGGCTGTCACATGCGCGAAGCCTATAGTTTCCGTTACCGCTTGACCACTCCTTTTTCACCGGGGTTTGAAGCCTACAATCGCCCTTTTGACCGCGCTCGTCAGTTGGGACCGGCGTTTTATGGTGAATTCAAGGTTGGACATGGCGGAAAAGAACTGGAATATAGTGCCGCTCTGCTTTATGGCACCAACTATGGCGCTCCAGATCGCACCATGGTACTGCGCCTCGAATATGAGTTTTTTTGATGTCCTGCATGCCTCAGACTACAGAAGACTTTGCAATGAAGGCAACACGGATGACACGCTTTTCTCGCCAACAGCGATCGCTTCCACGCCACGGTGGAAATCGAAAAATCCGACATGCCCCACCTTGGGAGTAATCATCACATCCGCCGGATCCCCGGCCAGACGCGCGCGAGCAATACGCAATTGCATGATATTTATGCTATTGCTCAGCACCTCACGCACAGACAATGTTTCCTTGTCAGCATACGCCCACGGTTCAAGCAAGTCCGTATTGAGATCCACGGCTATCACAAACTCGGCACCCATGGCACGTGCCAGAGAAACCGGAACGGGATTGACCAACCCCCCATCGACTAAAAATCGCTGCTCATGCAGTACTGGTGTAAACAACCCGGGAAACGCAATGGAAGCCCGCATGGCATGAATCGCCGAACCCGAGCGCAACCATACTTCCATACCCGTGTGCAGACAGGTGGCCACTGCTCCATAGGGCATCCCCAGTTCCTCGACAGAGCGATCCACAAAATGTTGACGAAAGAATTCAATCAGTTTTTCCCCTTTCAGCATTCCGCCTTTCAAGCGCAAATCCAGTAAGGAAAAAATATTCCTCATGTTCATATCCATCAACCACTGTTCAAACTTATTCAATTCACCTGCCGCATACACCACCCCCACCAATGCCCCAACCGATGTTCCGCAAACGAGATCAGGGCGAATGCCTGCGGCTTCCAGCGCCTTGATTACCCCCACATGGGCCCAGCCACGCGCCGCCCCTCCTCCCAACACCAACCCAATCTTCGGCTTTCTGGATATAGTCGAAATTTTCCCGCCACTTGCCACCGTTTCATGATTTTTCAAAAAAAACATGCGCACTCCCCCACACTGAAAAACATGCCAAAAAGCATCACACCCACCCTTTCCATTCTGCATGAAAAAATCAGAAGGAAACCTGTTTCACATCCATCTGCCAGTCAGGATACATTACAAATAATCCGATCAATCTCCCTACCGCATTCACAAATACCACAAAAACAGTTATCCTGAACAGAGTCACTCACCGACCTTCTGGAGATAAAGGGATGCTGGAAAACACGTCCACACCAACCCTTTTTGTGCGTCGACTGCTGATCGATCTGGATTCCGGGTTTGCACGCCACTGGAACGGACGCGATCCTTTCATGACGGCGTTTTGTAATGCCCTGTCCATGAGTTTTCCCGTTGGAGAACAGTTTTTCATCGATTCCGTGCGTTCTGCTGTCCCACTGCTCAAGCCAGCATCAACCGATTTCCAACTTATCCAATCCTTCATTGGTCAGGAAGCAACCCACCGATATCTGCATGGCAAGATGAACGCTCATCTGGCCAAACAGGGCTTGCTGAATGGATGGCAGGTGCGTGCCCTGGCCCGGATAGATCACCACAACCAACGCAACAGCCGTTTCCCGGCGTTGACTGCCGCATTGAACAACCTCGCATTCTCAGCCGCCCTGGAACACTACACCGCCAGTTTGGCTGATTACGTAATCTCCCGGTTGGGCACAGAAAAAGATTGGTTCCTGAACGCCGATGAGCCACTACGTACCCTGTGGTACTGGCATTGTGTTGAAGAACTGGAGCACCGTACCATCATCTTCGACCTATACGCAACACTCGGTGGGGGATACATCAAGCGTCTATACTGGTTTGCCTATGCTACCTGGATTTTCCTGTCGGATCTCATTTGGCAAACCCTGAGTAACCTGGCACAGGACAACACCCTGATGTGTTGGAGCACCTGGAAATCCGGATTGCGCTTTTTGTTTGGAAAGTCCGGTCTTATACGCGGCGGTCTGATCACCGCACTACTCCGCTATCTGAAGTTTGGCTTCCATCCAACACATTACGGCAACGATGCTTTGGCACAAAACTGGCTAAAAACTCATTCCCATGAGTTTCAACCCGTCACTATTGCAGAAGTTGGTGTTCCTCTCCCTGAACACCAATCTTCATAGTACCGCCGGCAGTTTACTTTCCCGGGATCACTCATTCCAGCAAATCAAGATTCCTGACAGCCCCACGATCCGCACTCGTCGCCAGCAAGGCATAGGCTTTGAGCGCCGCAGATATCTTGCGCGAACGAGGCTTGGCAGGCTTCCAACCCAGATGATCCTGTTCAAGACGGCGTCGGGATAACTCTTCATCACTGACCAATACCTGGATGGTACGCCCGGGAATATCGATCCGGATGCGGTCACCGTTGCGCACCAGACCAATGTTCCCGCCTGCCGCTGCTTCGGGTGAGCAGTGTCCAATGGACAATCCGGAAGTCCCCCCGGAAAAGCGACCATCCGTCAACAGAGCACAGTGCTTGCCCAATCCTTTAGACTTGATGTAACTCGTGGGATACAGCATTTCCTGCATGCCCGGCCCACCCTTGGGACCTTCGTAGCGAACGATGACCACGTCTCCCGCCTTGACCTTATTACTCAGAATATTCTCGACTGCTTCGTCCTGGCTTTCCACCACGTGTGCGGGCCCTTCAAAAACCAGCAGACTGTCATCTACCCCTGCAGTTTTTACCACACAGCCATCCAGGGCGATATTGCCATGCAATACGGCCAATCCCCCCTCTGTGCTGTAGGCATGGTCCACCGAGCGAATGCAGCCTGCCGTTCGGTCCAGGTCGAGATCGGGCCAACGCGTATCCTGGCTGAATGCCACTTGCGAGGGGATCCCCGCCGGACCTGCCCGATAAAAAGTCTTGACTTCTTCGGAGGGTTGCCGCGCAATATCAAACCGATCCAGAGCTTCTTTCAACGTCCTGGCATGCACGGTGGGAACGTCCGTGTGCAACTTGCCTCCGCGATCCAGTTCGCCCAGAATCGCCATGATGCCCCCCGCACGATGCACATCTTCAATGTGATACCGATTGCTGTTGGGAGCAACTTTGCACAACTGGGGAACCCCCCTGGAAATACGATCGATATCGGCCATGGTCAATGGAATTTCGGCTTCCTGAGCCACCGCCAGCATGTGCAGGATGGTGTTCGTGGAACCACCCATGGCAATATCCAGGGCCATCGCATTTTCAAACGCCTTCAGTCCCACCGCACGCGGCAGCACTGTCTCATCCTCGCCTTCATAATACCGTTTGCACAGATCAACGATACGGCGACCTGCTTCCCTGAACAATTTCTCACGGTCAGCATGGGTAGCCACCACCGTTCCATTGCCCGGCAAAGACAGGCCCAATGCTTCGGTCAGGCAGTTCATCGAATTGGCCGTGAACATCCCTGAGCACGAACCACAGGTGGGACAAGCCGAACGCTCGACCTGTGCCAACTCCTGATCCGATACCCGCTCATCGGCCGCCATCACCATGGCATCGATCAGGTCAAGTTTGCGCGTTTCATGAGCCAGCCGCACTTTACCAGCCTCCATGGGCCCGCCGGACACAAAAATCACCGGAATGTTCAACCGCATCGCCGCCATCAACATGCCTGGAGTGATCTTGTCGCAGTTGGAAATGCACACCAGAGCATCGGCACAATGGGCATTCACCATGTACTCCACCGAATCGGCGATGATGTCACGACTGGGCAGCGAATAGAGCATCCCATCATGCCCCATGGCTATACCATCATCAATCGCAATGGTGTTGAACTCCTTGGCAACTCCCCCCGCCATTTCCACTTCACGTGCCACCAACTGACCCAGATCTTTCAGATGCACATGACCCGGCACAAATTGCGTAAATGAGTTGGCAATGGCGATGATCGGTTTACTGAAGTCTTCATCCTTCATGCCAGTGGCACGCCACAAAGAGCGAGCGCCTGCCATGTTGCGACCGGCGGTAGAAGTCTTGGAACGGTAGACGGGCATGAAAACACTCCTGTATATCTGGACAATACGTGCATTATATCGTCACAGCGCCCCCCCTACCCACGATCCCCCTTCCTTCATGAGGAATCTTGCGAATCTTTATATCATCTTTACCCCCCCCTACCCAGACTTTACGCTTTCTTGACCTTCGTTTTCCTACAATGTCCCTGTGTACGAGAATCGAAATGAGGAGCCTTTGACATGGATCTTTTCTATCTTGCCCTGCTGTTGGCCTGTTTCGCCTTATCGGCCCTGCTGGTTTACGGCTGTGAAAAATTGCGGAGATCAACATGAACGGAATATATCTGATGGTGGGAGGGGTTGTGGCCGGCTTGCTGGCCTACCTGGTCGTCGCTCTGCTCAAACCGGAACTATTCTGATGACAACCAATGGATTGTTACAAATCACCCTGTTGATGGGCGTACTTTTCTTGCTGGTAAAACCCGTGGGCGAATACATGGCGCGCATCTACGAGGGGAACCTGCCCACTTTTCTACGTTGGATGCTTCCGGGAGAGCGTGGGTTTTACCGTATCTGCGGCGTGAATCCGGAACAGGAGATGCGCTGGACAGATTATGCCCTGGCAGTGCTCTGCTTCAGTTTACTGGGAACGGCTGCGGTTTACGGCCTGCAGCGTCTGCAGGGAGGACTGCCGTTGAATCCCCAGGAGTTGGGGGCGGTATCGCCAGACTCCGCCTGGAACACTGCCATCAGTTTTGTCAGCAACACCAATTGGCAGGGATATGCGGGTGAATCTACCATGAGCAACCTGACTCAGATGTTGGGTTTGACCGTGCAGAACTTCTTTTCAGCCGCCACCGGGATGGCCGTCGTGATCGCTCTCATCCGAGGATTTGCACGACATTCTGTGGAAACGATCGGAAACTTCTGGGTCGATATGACACGCAGCACGCTTTATATACTCCTCCCCCTGTCCATAATCCTGGCGCTGGCACTGGTCAGCCAGGGAGTGGTCCAGACATTTTCCAAGAATACCGTGGTTCAGACGCTGGAAACCACGACCTACGACAATCCTACCCTGGATGCCTTGGGTAACCCGGTCAAGGATGCCTCAGGAAATCCAGTCACGGTCAAGACTTCCACCCACACGCAGACCCTGCCACTGGGTCCCGTGGCTTCCCAGGAAGCCATCAAGGAGTTGGGGACCAATGGAGGAGGGTTCTTCAATGCCAATTCTGCTCATCCCTATGAGAACCCCACTCCATTGACCAATTTTCTTGAAATGTTGGCCATCCTTCTGATTCCCGCCGCCCTTTGTATCACCTTTGGCAAACTGGTGGGAGATACCCGACAGGGATGGACCCTGCTGGTAACCATGAGTCTCGTATTTCTGATCATGCTGGCCGTTGCAGAATATGCGGAGTCTCCCGGGAACCCGGCATTCTCTACCCTCGGAGTGGATCAAACCGTTTCCTCCCTGCAATCCGGTGGCAACATGGAGGGCAAGGAAACCCGCTTTGGCATCGTCAATTCAGCCCTTTTTGCCACCATCACCACCACAACATCCTGTGGTGCGGTCAATGCCATGCACGATTCCTTTACCCCTCTGGGGGGTCTGATTCCCCTAGCAAATATCCAATTGGGAGAAGTGATTTTTGGCGGAGTCGGATCGGGCCTGTATGGCATGCTCATCTATGCCGTGATCGCAGTCTTCATTGCCGGCCTGATGATCGGACGGACACCCGAATATCTGGGCAAAAAGATCGAAGCCTTCGATATCAAAATGGCATCCCTCACCATTTTGATTCCACCCCTGCTCATCCTGACAGGAACCGCTCTGGCCGTCATGACTGAAGCAGGCAAAAACGGTATCGCCAATCCTGGGGCACATGGCTTTTCCGAGATCCTTTACGCCTTCTCTTCTGCAGCAGGAAACAATGGCAGTGCTTTTGCCGGTCTATCGGCCAACACTCCGTTCTACAACATTGCCTTGGGGCTGGTCATGTTCTTTGGCCGATTCTGGCTACTCATCCCCGTACTGGCACTGGCCGGATCACTAGCTGGCAAGAAACGTATCCCGTCAGGAGCCGGCACCCTACCCTCCCACACACCCCTCTTCGTTCTGTTGCTGATCGGTACCGTACTTCTGGTCGGTGCCCTGACATTCGTTCCTGCTCTGGGACTGGGACCTATCGTAGAACATCTGACCATGATCGGTGCGCATTAGGAGAATCCATATGAGTCATTCCACGCCATCCTTTTCATTTTTTGATCGCACCCTGTTACGCACTGCGTTACTGGATTCGGTCCATAAACTATCCCCAGTACAGCAGATGAAAAACCCGGTCATGTTCGTCGTCTGGGTGGGCAGCGTGCTGACCACGATACTGTACTTTCAAGCGCTATTGGGTTCGGGTGAGGCATCGAAGGGATTCATTCTCTCCGTATCCTTGTGGCTCTGGTTCACCGTGCTCTTTGCCAATTTTGCCGAAGCCATCGCCGAGGGGCGCAGCAAGGCACAGGCAGCCTCACTGCGTCAGGCACGATGCGACATCCAGGCCAAGAAGCTCACCGCCCCCGACCCCACTGCCCCCTGGATCCCTCTGATCAGTTCCAGTTTGAGACGGGGAGACATCATCCTGGTAGAGGCGGGAGACATGGTACCGGCCGATGGAGAGGTCATCGAAGGGGTCGCCTCCGTCAATGAAAGCGCCATTACCGGAGAATCGGCCCCGGTGATCCGTGAGTCGGGTGGAGATTTCAACGCCGTCACCGGCGGAACGACCGTGCTGTCCGACTGGTTGGTGGTTCAGGTAACCTCCAACCCCGGAGAGAGTTTTCTGGATCGCATGATTGCCATGGTGGAAGGTGCAAAACGCCAGAAAACGCCCAATGAAATCGCTCTGACCATTCTACTGGTAGCCCTGACCCTCATTTTCTTGCTGGCTACAGCCACCCTGCTACCCTTCTCACTCTATAGCGTAGCAGTGGCCAAAGCCGGTCATCCCGTCAGCATCACCGTACTGGTGGCTCTGCTGGTCTGTCTGATACCCACCACGATTGGAGGGCTGTTATCAGCCATCGGCGTAGCAGGCATGGGGCGGATGATGCAAAAAAATGTCATCGCCACCTCCGGACGGGCTGTGGAAGCCGCTGGAGATGTGGATGTCCTGCTGCTGGACAAGACGGGAACCATTACGCTGGGCAACCGCCAAGCGGCGACCTTCATTCCGGTATCTGGAATCAGTGAAAATGAACTGGCAGATGTCGCACAACTGGCTTCTTTGGCCGATGAAACTCCCGAGGGACGATCCATCGTCGTACTGGCCAAACAACGTTTCGGCCTCAGGGAACGTGACATCCACGCACTGGGAGCGACTTTCGTCCCCTTTTCGGCACAAACCCGCATGAGTGGAGTCGATCTGGGCACCCGTCAGATTCGCAAAGGGTCCGCCGATGCTGTCAAGAAACACGTGGAAAACCTGGGCCTCTACTACCCGGAAAGCGTCTCCCTGCAAGTCGATGACGTGGCGCGGCGTGGGAGTACTCCTCTGGTGGTGGTTGATGACACGCGCATCATGGGCGTGGTAGAACTCAAGGACATCGTCAAAGGCGGCATCAAGGAACGTTTTTCCGAGTTGCGTCGCATGGGAATAAAAACCGTGATGATTACCGGGGATAACCGCCTGACGGCCGCCGCCATTGCCGCAGAAGCCGGGGTGGATGATTTCCTGGCGGAAGCCACACCGGAAACCAAGCTGGCCCTGATCCGTCAATACCAGGCTGAAGGCCGACTGGTGGCCATGACAGGAGATGGTACCAACGATGCCCCGGCACTGGCCCAATCCGATGTGGCCGTGGCCATGAATACGGGCACCCAGGCTGCCAAAGAGGCCGGCAACATGGTCGATCTGGATTCAAATCCGACCAAACTCATCGAGATCGTGGAAACCGGCAAACAGATGCTCATGACCCGTGGAGCCCTCACCACTTTTTCCATTGCCAATGACGTAGCCAAATACTTTGCGATCATCCCGGCAGCCTTCGTCTCCACCTATCCTGCCCTGGGAGCCCTGAACGTCATGGGTTTGGCCACACCAGCCAGCGCCATCCTGTCTGCCGTCATCTTCAACGCCCTGGTCATCATCGCCCTCATTCCCTTGGCGTTAAAGGGGGTAAAATATCGAGCCATTGGTGCGGCAACCTTGTTACGAAACAACCTGCTGATCTATGGTGCCGGAGGCATCATCGTTCCCTTCATCGGCATCAAAATAATCGATGAAATACTGGTTGCTCTGGGTTTGGCCTGAGGAGGAAAACATCGTGTGGAAAACATTGCGCCCCGCCATCGTCAGTTTCTGTATCCTGAGTCTGATCACCGGTATTCTGTACCCTTGGGCAGTCACCGGACTATCCCAACTGTTGTTCCCTGCACAAGCGGAGGGAAGTCTCATCATCCACAACCATCAAGCCGTGGGTTCCCGATGGATCGGTCAGTCTTTTTCAGACCCTCGCTATTTCTGGAGCCGCCCTTCGGCCACCAGTCCCATGCCGTATAACGGACTGGCCTCCAGCGGTTCCAATCAGGGGCCAACCAATCCCGCACTGATCGATGCCGTCAAGATGCGGATCCAGGCACTCAGGACAGCGGATCCGGATAACCGGCATCCCATTCCCATCGATCTGGTAACCGCCTCGGCCAGCGGCCTGGACCCCCAGATCAGCCCTGCCGCCGCTCTGTATCAAGTTGAACGGGTTGCGCGTACGCGAGGTCTGCAAGTGACCATGGTACAGTCTCTGGTGACCCAGCACATCGAAAGACGGCAAGGCCGTCTGCTGGGAGAACCACGGGTCAATGTGCTGGAACTGAACCTGGCCCTGGATGGGCTATCCCATTCCCAATGAGCATACTGGCTGGAAACCCTGCACGATGATGGATAAGCCGCGCCCCGACCCTGACACACTGCTGGAACAAATCCAGGCCGAGGACGCACGCGCCAAGCGTGGTAAGTTGAAGGTATTTTTTGGGGCCTGCGCCGGAGTGGGCAAAACCTACGCCATGCTATCGGCCGCACACCAGTTGCGTTCCCAAGGCATGGATGTGGTAGTGGGCATCGTCGAAACCCATGGACGGGCTGAAACGCTGGCTCTTTTGAATAATCTGGAAGTTCTCCCCTTGCGCGAGGTACAACACAACCACCGCCCACTCAAGGAATTTGATCTGGAAGGAGCATTACGCCGCCACCCCACTCTGATACTGGTGGATGAGTTGGCTCATACCAATGCCCAAAGTTGCCGTCACACCAAGCGTTGGCAAGATGTGGAAGAACTCCTGGCTTCCGGAATCGATGTTTTTACGACGGTAAATGTACAACATCTGGAAAGCTTGAACGATGTCGTGGGGGGAATCACCGGAGTCCGAGTCTGGGAAACAGTCCCCGACCATGTCTTCGATGAAGCCAATGAAGTCATGCTGGTGGATTTGCCTCCTGAAGAACTACTGCAACGACTCAAGGAAGGAAAAATCTACCTACCCCATCAGGCAGAGCGAGCCATTCGAAATTTCTTTCGCAAAGGTAATCTCATCGCGTTGCGCGAACTTTCCCTGCGCCGCACTGCAGACCGCGTGGATGGAGACATGCTCGCCTATCGGCGCACCAAAGCCGTCCAAACCGTGTGGCAGACACGGGAGTCCCTGCTGGTGTGTGTCGGACCAGGGCCCGGCAGTGAACGAGTGGTCCGCAGTGCCGCACGTCTGGCAACCCAAATCGATGGAAGATGGCATGCCATCTACGTCGAAACTCCGCGCCTGCAACGCCTGCCCCGCGCAGCACGGGAGCGGATCCTGCAAACCCTGAATCTGGCCAAGGAGCTGGGTGCAGAAACAGCCACACTGCCCGCCGAAGATGCCACCGCCGTCACCGTCGCCTATGCCAGGGAACATAACCTGACCAAGGTGGTGATCGGACGGGATCATGACAATCCACTGTGGCGACATTCCTTTGCTGAACGAATCGGACGTATGGCCTCGGATCTGGATGTTATCCAGGTGGCACGCAACCCTCACCATACCGTACCCAAAGAAAAAACTTCCACCCTTCTGTTTTCCGAAGATATCCCTCTCTGGCCTGCCTACGGAAAAAGCGTGGGACTCTGCATTGCCGTCACCCTTCTGGCAACGCCGTTGCGACACTGGCTCGAATTGACCAATATCGTCATGATCTTTTTGCTGGCCGTCATCGGCGTGGCTCTGCGTCTTGGCCGGGGACCTGCCGTGCTCGCCTCCTTTCTCAGCGTCATCTTCTTTGACTTCTTTTTTGTTCCTCCCCGTTTTTCCTTTGCTGTCAGCGATGTGCAATATCTTCTTACTTTCGGAGTGATGCTCACCGTGGCACTGGTCATCGCCCAATTGATGGCCAATCTACGCTATCAGGCACGCGTTGCCATGAATCGTGAAAGCCGCGCACTGGCGCTCTACGAAGCAGCGCGTGATCTATCAGGAACGTTGCAGCCAAAACAGATCGCAGAGGTTTGTGACCGCTTTGCCAATCACGTCCTGGGCGCAAAAATTGGTCTGCTGTTGATGGGCGGGAATGGCAACCTGCAAGAACCAATCGATCTCGATGGAACCTTGACGGATGTCGATACCGGTATCGCTCAATGGTCTTTCGATCACGGAGAAGTCGCCGGACTGGGAACCCAGACTCTGGCTGCTTCCCCGATATTCTACCTGCCTCTCAAGGCACCCATGCGGATCCGTGGAGTCCTGGCAATCGAACCTCGTCACGGACACTGGCTACAAATCCCCGAGCAACGGCGTTTGCTGGATACCTTTGCTTCTCTGGTCGCCATCGCCATCGAACGTATTCACTATGTTGAAGTAGCCCATGAAGCCTTGATCAAAATGGAGTCAGAGCGTCTGCGCAATTCTGTGCTATCGGTGCTGTCCCATGATTTGCGCACGCCATTGACCGCTTTGGTAGGATTGTCTGATACCCTGAGTCTGGAACCCTTGCCGGACCATCAGTTGGAAGCGGTGCAAGCCATCCACGACGAAGCCGTGCGCATGGGATCATTGGTCAACAATCTTCTGGATATGGCGCGCCTGCAATCCGGCCAAGTAACGCTGAAGCGTGAATGGCAACCGGTGGAAGAAGTCATCGGAAGTGCCCTTAAAGCCTCAACCCGTGCGCTGGCAGATCGAACCGTACACATAGACATGAAACCCGAACTACCTTTTGTCGAATTTGATGCTGTGTTGATCGAACGCGTACTATGCAACCTTCTGGAGAACGCCGGCAAGTACACAAATCCAGGAAACAACATTATAATTCAAGCGCAACGTATTAAAGAATCAATACAAATATCCGTCAGTGATGACGGCCCTGGTTTCTCCGCCGGCAGCGAAGAAAGTGTATTTGACAAATTCACCCGCGGACGTACGGAATCACCCATTTCAGGGGTGGGATTGGGTCTTGCCATCTGTCGTGCCATCGTGGAAGCCCATAACGGACGAATATGGGCCGAACACGTCACCCCCCAGGGGGCCCGTTTCATCTTCTCACTGCCTGTGGGAACTCCACCGGATCTGTCTGTCCCACAGGAACTTGACACATGAATGAATTCACTGTGGTATTGATCGAAGATGAAAAACAGATTCGGCGTTTTGTCCGGGTAGCCCTCGAATCCGAGGGATGTCAGGTCATCGAGGCAATAACGGGAGAACGGGGCTTGATCGAAGCCGCCACGCGCAAGCCCGATCTGATTATTCTGGATCTTGGACTCCCTGATCGAGACGGTCTGGAAGTGCTCCGCGACCTGCGTGGATGGTCACAGATTCCGGTCATCGTACTCTCTGCCCGCACACAGGAAGAAGACAAGATCCATGCACTGGACTGTGGTGCCGACGATTACCTCACCAAACCTTTCGGAGTGGGAGAACTGCTGGCCCGAGTACGGGCCCAATTGCGCCGCCACCAGTTATCCGGAGATATTGGTCAATCCCGGATCAGTTTTGGTCATATCCAGGTAGATCGGGCCAAACGGCTGGTAACGACACTGACTGGAGAGCATATTCATCTGACCTCACTGGAATACCGGCTTCTGGCCTACCTGCTGGCTCACCCCGGAAAGGTGCTGACACACCGCGAACTGTTACGCGAAGTCTGGGGTCCTTCCCATGTGGAAAGCCCCCACTATCTGCGCGTATACATGGGCAACCTGCGCAAAAAACTGGAAGCAGATCCTGCCCGTCCAGACTTCCTCCTGACAGAGAGCGGACTCGGTTATCGCTTCAAGCCCTGATCTCATCCGGGCACAGGCACCTGCGTCAGATCTTGATGCCCTTCCAACGCCTCATGCAGTGTGTCATGAATATTGCCCGCACCGATCACTGCGGTCACCCCATGGCGATCCAGATCGGCGCGCAGATAGGGGCTGACCCGCGCCATCACCACCCCGATACCAGAATCAGTGAGTTCCTTGAACAGGTCACCGACCGCATGACCGGCCGAGTAATCAAGATCGGTAATGGCCGAGGCATCAATGACAAATCGGCCTACCCGATTTGGGGCGGTACTGGATAATAAACGCACCTCGTTGATAAAGCGCTGCTCATTGGCATAGAACAAATCCGCTCCAAAACGGTAAATGATCAGACCCTCTGCCGTCTCAATCCCCGGTCGCAAAGGAGTCGGCTTCCAGTGTCCCTCATCATCAGGCACCAGTACCATCGTATGCGGCTGATAACTGTGACGCACATGACGCAACAATGACAAGGCAATCGCGATGAGTATGCCATTTTCCACCCCCGCCACCAAAACCGACAAGGCGGTCATCAGCGCCAGGGTAAACTCACCGGGACTCTCACGACGGATATCCACCAGTTTTTTCCAGGAAACCAATCCCACCGCAATGGTGAATACAACGGACGCTAACACACACTGAGGAAGATACGATAACCAGTTGCCTAACAAAAGAAAAACAAGGATAACCACCGCACAGAAAACGAGTTGGGTCAACTGACTTCTCCCCCCTGCCTGTTCGGCCATAGCCGTCTGGGTCGGACTCCCATTGACCACAAAAGCCCCGCTCAATGCCGCGCTGATATTGGCTGCCGCCAGCCCCAGAAAGTCCGCATCGGCATCGACATGATCTTCATATCGTTCAGCAAAAGCACGAGTAGTCGCCATGCTCTGCGAGATGATGACCACAAAACAGGCCCCAGCCACCTGCAACAACTCCAGCATCTGTATCCAACTCAGCGTAAACAGTGTCGGATGGGGAAGACTGATGTGTACCGGGCCTATCACCCGGATACCCTGGCCTGCGAAGTTCCAGTATGCGCTGGCCGTGGTACTAAATACAACAGCCACCAATGCCAGTGGCCAACGAGGGCGATAGTATTTTCCCAGCAGAATCGTCATGACAATGAGTAGGGACAATAGGGAAGTTTTTTCGTTAATATTCAATAGGTGTATCACGACATCATAAAGTTGGACCACGGTCAGGGTAGAAGTCACCGAGAGTCCCAGCATGTCACCCAGCATGGCCGTACCCACCTGAATTCCAACGCCGGCAAGAAAACCGATCAGAACCGTACGCGACAAGAAATCCGCCAGGAAACCCAGACGAAACCAGCGCGCTACCAGCAGCATGAATCCCGTCAGCAATGCCGTCATGCCAGCAAGGGCAATGTATTCCGGACTCAGCGGGGCTGCCATTTTGGAGAGTTTGCTGGAAAAGATCGTCGCCGTGGCTGAATCGGCCGCAACCACGAGGTGGCGCGAAGAACCCAGTACCGCAAAGGCCAGAACCGGCATGATGCCACTGTAAAACCCCGTTTCCGGAGGCATGCCGGCAATTCGCGCATAGCCAAGCAACTGAGGGATATCCATCGAAGCCAGGATGGCGCCGGCCAACGCTTCCCGCCAAACCGTGATGCGCTGAAGGGGTAAACATCCTCGAAAAAAAGTTGCCATGCCGGTCACCTAGGGGACTTGCGGGGCCTCGTGCACGCCAGCATCAAGGCATGCTTCCTGCTGGTGGAAAACCAGATCCTGAACAGGTACCCCCGCAACCAGATGTTCCTGAATGATTCTGTCAAGGTTTTCCGGGGTCACCTGATAGTACCAGGTCCCATCGGGTTGAACGCACAGGATTGGCCCGGATTGACAAGCCGCAAAGCAGGAAGTACGCGTCCGTTTGACACGCAGCGCTCCCTGATTGAGCCCTGCCAACTTGAGTTTTTCTCCAAGACTGTCAAACAGTGCCGCCGATTCTCCCTGCTGCGTACAGCGTGGCCCAGTACAGACCAGAAGATGACGACGATAGGCCCCAATATGAGGTTTGACCACAGCATCATTCGACATCTTCGTCTCCTGCGTTGGGTTGCGCGACGGCGAGAGGCTCCAAACTTGTTCCATGGCGTTCCATGAGTGCCTGTATCCGGAGTTGAAGATGGGGTGAGTCTTCCATCGCTCCCGGCAAAAAACTCAGAACCAGTACCACATTACCCCATGCATCCAGCAGAAAAAGTTCCGGAAACCCCGTGGTACGCTCCAGAAACCATGCACTCGCAAACGCCGACACGTCCAGAAGGAGTTGTTGGTGCGGTTGACTCAACACCCACCGATCTGCATCCCACGAGAAATCTGTGGCAGACCATTTCAGTTTGGCCCTGATACCAGCCCCTTTCCCCAATTCCAGCCATCCCTCTTCTCTCTCAAACAGTTCGGCCAGCAGCACTCGTAAGTGCATCGCTCTGACCGGTGTCGCACGCCAGGGCAAAGGTTGCGTCACTGGCAGCGGTTCAGCCAGCGCCTTGAAAATCTCAACACAAGGAACTTCGAAATGCTCGGCGACCCGAAGGATATCGAGTGTCTTTTGACCAGCCAGATAGCGGCGTACCACCTCGTGCCACCCGAGCAACCCCATGGACAGAGAACGACCCGCCTGCTCACCCGAGCGCACTTCCCCGGTCAGCCCATCATATTTATTGGCATACCCTCTGGGGGTGACCATCAATCCGTGGCGCACAAAGGTAGACGAATTACCGATCAACACGGTCGTCAGCATCCCGATCTCCCGATCTGCCATTTCCGCCAATGTAGTCAATTCCACCCGTTGACGCCGCCGGTATGCCGATTTGACCACAGCCACCGGCGTTTCAGGGGAGCGGTAAGTCAACAGGATACGCTGTGCCTCGACAATTTGCCCGGTACGCCGGCCGCTTTTCGGATTATACAAAGCCACCACAAAATCAGCCTGCCCCGCCGCTTCCAGACGGCGCGCGATCACCGGCCAGGGAGTCAACAAATCGGATAGGGAAATCGAACAAAAATCGTGCGTCAATGGTGCGCCAACCAGGGAAGCACAGGCATTGAAAGCGCTGGCCCCCGGAATCACCTCAACCTCAACGGGATCATCGGGGGTCCAACCCGCCTGAAACAATACCTCAAACGTCGGTCCTGCCATGCCATAAATACCGATATCCCCCGACGAGATCAAAGCCACCTTCTTGCCTTCCCTGGCCTGGTCATAAGCCTCGATACAGCGATCCAGTTCCTCGGTCATCCCTTTGCGTACCACCGTTTTTCCATCCAGCAAGTCCTGCACCAGTTTGATATAGGTGGAGTACCCAATGATCACCTCGGCTTCCGCAATTGCCGCGCGCGCACGATGGGTCATGTGTTCCACCGACCCAGGCCCAAATCCCACCAAAAAAATTTTTCCGTGATTCATTCTGTTTCCCTACCCAATACGATGGATACCGTGACATGCTTGCCATCCGATCCCAGATATTTCATTTTTTCCAGCACCAGGGTTCCCCCCGATCCCGCTGCCAGCAGGGCCGCCGCCTCCGACACAGCGGGGGTCCCCATGTAGCGCCGGACCACTTCCGAAGGATTGGGCACGGGAACCTGAGCCAACTCAACCGCAGAGAAAAAGCGCAACGGCCAGCCGTGGCATGCAGCCAGTTCCAGGATAGCGACTTCATCACGCTTGGCATCGATGGTGGCCACACAACTTACCAGGGTACGTTCCACTCCACACAGTTCCAAACCACGGCGTACCCCTTCTTGAAGAGTCTCCAATGCCGCGTGTCGGTCACAGCCCAACCCAATCACCACTTCCGTCTTCATCGATTGTCATCTCGTGGCGGTCGATACACCACCAACCGTTCCTCCAATGCAACCCAGATCTCGTCAGGGATCTCCCGTTGGGTAACCCACAGCACCCCCTTGAAACGAGCACAATCCACCGCTTCAAAACGGTCAAAACAATGGATATTTGCCGGCAACGGCGTAGGGCGAGTCCACCAGTGCGGGGAACCCGCTTCCTGAATAAAAGCGATGGGTTCCTGATTGACCACATGAGCCGACACCCGGGTGATATTGATTTTAGGGGCCTCCACCTGCCATCCCAGTTCGCGTCCCAAAATATCCACGGGAATGGTCTTCCCTACATCGGATGCCGTCGTCAGCACCGCTTCAGCCCCCAATAATCGTGCCAATCGTTCCGCCTGTGCATTGGCCCCGCCCACGTGCCCTGACAATACAGGAATGACAAAACGTGCGGCATCATCGATCACGATCACGCCAGGATCCTGTTCCTTGGACTGCAGATGCGGGGCGATCAAACGCACCACGGCACCCAGGGAAATAAACAGAACCAGCGTTTGATAGCCGCCAAACAAGCCTTCCATGTGCTGACTCAGCGGTCCCTCCAGCAGGGTAACCGGTTGGGTCATGGTCGGAACTTCTGCAGCAAACTTGGCCGTCACCACCAGATGGGCTTCAGGGACCTTCGTGATCAGTTCCAGTGCCCGTTTCAGTCCGTGGCGCGTGATGGCCACCAAGGCCATGGGAGGATGAGAAGCATGAGACATCGAATATCCTTATGAGTCAGATGTTTTTTTTCTACAACCACGCTGGACTGCTCCCCGTTGACGCAAAGGATTACGAACCAGCAATAGCGACAGATAGTTGACTTTCTGGCCGCGCAAGCGGGAAACCTGACGCTCGATACGCTCTTCCGGTGTTCCGGCTTTTTCCATAAACAGGGCATGGTCCAGTAAACCGCGTCCTTCAAGCCAATCAATCAATTCATCGAGCAACGGCTTGACTTTCAGCAATACCAGCGTATCAAAATCTCCCAAAACACGATCAAGCCAATCGATGCCATAACTGGCTGGAACCAATGCCAGGGTGTCATCGGTATCCGTCAGGGGAAAATTCAAGGCCGCTGCCGCCGCATGGTGTGAGGGAACCCCGGCCAGGGTTTCAATCACGATCTCCGGATTCAACCCACGCACCGTGCGCGCCAGATGCCCAAAAGTGGAATAGGTGGACGCATCTCCTTCGACCAGAAACACCACATCTCTTCCCTGCTCCAATTCACTCAGGACGTGTTGACCCGCACGCAACCAGTATCGGGTGAGGATCTCCGTATCATGAGTCATGGGAAAAATCAGCGGCATGGCCCCCTCCGGGGTGACCAGACCTGCACGCTCAGCAATACCCAGCGCGTGGCTGGGTGCCCCGCTGCGACGCACCGGGTACGCCCAGCGCCGTTCTCCACCCTGCAACAAATCCCATACCTGGCGCGTAATCAGTCCCGGATTTCCCGGCCCCAGGGAAGCCCCATAGAGCGTTCCCATGCCTGTCTTCGCACTCATTCCTCCACCCTCGGGGTTTTTATCACCGCAACGATCCACACCGGATTCTCCGCCTGCAAGCGGTGCATATCCAGTATGGGACGACTGCGCGCCGCCTGTAACTGCGTCACTTCCCAGGATAACCCGCAGGCACGCAATACCTCACACGCCAGTGCCAAATTTTCCAGAGTGACGAAGTTCATGACCAACATACCAAAGTCAGCAAGCCTGTCCAGACAATAGCGCATCAATTCGCGCAATTCCCCTCCTGAACCACCGATAAACACGGCATTGGGCACCGGCCAAGCGTCGAGTCCCAGCGGAGCCTTTCCCTGAACGAGAGTGTAGTTGGTGACCCGCATGGCAAGACGATTCGTCCCGGCAATGCGCACATCTTCTTCATTTTTCTCGATGGCATAGACATGGCCATCGGGACATAGGCGCGCCGCTTCAAGCCCGATGGATCCCGACCCGGCCCCGATGTCCCATACCACACTGCGCTCGGTCAATTGCAACAGAGCCAGCGAAACCGCCCGAACTTCCCGCTTGGTAATCAATCCCTTGTCCGGTTTGCGCTGATGATAATACGTATCCGGGAAACCAAAACGTATCTGCCCCGCCGTCTTGTAACGGCGCACCAACACCACATTGGGATCGGCAAAGTGTCGCTGACTGAAATCGGCCACGGGAGCCCAATCGTGTATCCGCTGTTCCGGCTGTCGCAAACATTCAGCCACCGCCATCTCCACATCCTGCGCCAACCCCTCGCTCATCAACAGGCGTGCCAGACGATCGGGGGTGTTGGCCGGACTGGTCAGAATCCCGACCAATGAATCCCGTCCCACGGCCTGTAGAACCGGATACAACGCATGTTCCGGTCCGGCACCCATGATCCATTCACCGGAATTGCGAGCATGGACCGAAACGATCTTCATGTCCTGCCATGGTTGCCCCAAACAGGAACAGGCCAGTTGCAACGAAGAGATATTGGGCAGTATTTCGATGGCTGCTCTCCCCAATCGTTCAATCAGGTAACTGCCAATCCCGTAACACAAGGGGTCGCCACTGGCCAACACCACCACCCGTCGCCCTTCATCCTGTGCCGTCACGATCCACTGCACCACTGCTTGCAGGCGACCGGTCAGATCGCGGCATTCCACATCATGAGACAGAATCGCTTGAAACTGCTCCAGTACCCGTCGGCTTCCAATCACCAACTGCGCCTCCTGAAGCGCCTGCAAGGCTGATGCCGACAAACCTGCCACGCCATTGTCGAGAACCCCGATGACACGACAGACGTTAGCCATGGTCATTCCCTCCGATACAGGCCAGGGGCTGCCCCTCAAAGTCACAAATACGGACCTGAATGGCAAACTGATCGCCGTAACGCCCTTTCAACGTTGCAATCACCTGCTCTCCCAATGCCGTATAGAACTCTCGAATCAACCCCAAGGCTTCCATCTGTTCACTGGCAAAACGAGCCATTTCTGATGACCGGATGGCCATGCAAACCTCTTCCGGTGCGCCTACCCGTTGAGCCAACTGAGCCAGCAGATTGGTATCTACCGGGTTACGGTTGGCATGGGTAATGGTTTCTCCCTGAGCAATTTTGGTCAATTTCCCCACCATTCCTCCGATGACAACGCGACGAATCTTTCTTTTGACCACCCGATCCAGTGCATATTTCAGAAAATCTCCCATCTGCACAAAACTGGCCTGCGGCAGGTCAGGCAATTCGTTCATCACAAATTTTTCCGTCCGCCCCCCGGTCGTCAATACGACGGTTTCAAGTCCCTGATTGGCTGCCACATCGATTCCCTGAATGACGCTCGCCCGAAACGCCGCCGTGGAATAGGGGTGAACGATGCCGGTCGTGCCAAGAATGGATATCCCTCCGATAATGCCCAGACGGGCATTCAGCGTGCGCTTGGCCATCACCTCTCCCCCAGGGACCGAAATCGTGATTTCCACCCCCTGGGATTGCAGCGGCTCCCCCGCCACCTGACGGACATTGGCCTCAATATTGCGCCTCGGTACCGGATTGATCGCCGGCCCCCCGACTTCCAGACCCAACCCAGGCATGGTCACGGTTCCCACCCCCGGGCCACCACGCAAGGAAACCTGGCCAGGTGCTTCGGGCAACCAACGGACATCTGCCGTCAAGGGAGCCTTGTCGGTCACATCGGGATCATCTCCCGCATCCTTGACAACCACCGCATGAGACTGCGCAGACCGGCACCACCCCTCAGTCACCATGAAACGCACCCGTTGCCCATTGGGCAACTCACAGTCAACCACATCAGGGACTTCTCCCTGCATCAAACCCAGAACTGCGGCACGAGCTGCGGCTGCCGCACAAGCTCCTGTGGTAAATCCCTTGCGAGTCCCCTTTGGACGCTTTTCCATCAGTCATTCACAAAGAATCGCGCGACTGCTGTTCAGCCAGCATCAATAACGCATGAATCGCCGCCACCACCAGCGTAGATCCCCCTTTACGCCCCTCGATCACCATCCATGGAATATCCGTCAGTTCTGTCAACATGGCTTTTGATTCGGCTGCCGAAACAAAACCCACTGGCATCCCGATAATCAGGGAGGGGCGCACCACTCCCTCACGCACCAGACGAATCACCTCCAGCAAGGCCGTGGGCGCGTTTCCCACTGCTACAATCGCCGAATCCAGCAAATGGCGGGAATGGGCCTTGCGCATGGCCTGCACCGCACGCGTCGTATTTTCTGCTTGCGCTCGAAGGATGACATCGGGATCCGCGATGAACTGGTAAGCAGTCACTCCAAAATGTTCCAGCCTCGGCCGCGATAGCCCGACACAAATCATTTCCACATCCGCCACAATGGGCGCTCCGCGTCGCAATGCCGCCTGACCTGCCGCCATGGCATCCGGATGAAAACGGGTTAACCCATTGAATTCAAAATCCGCAGATGCATGAATCATGCGACGCACTACCTGCCACTGATCCAATGCGTACGAGTGCGCCCCGGCTTCTGCATCCACCACCGAAAAAGAATCATTCTCGATACGACGCCCCGCTTCGGTCAGTTGTTCCGTCACCCCCACCACGGTATTCATCCTCAACCTACCAGAACCGGGGTACCGGAACCTATGGTCTCCGAAGCACCATGATGATGGTGTCCCTCACCATGATCCGCTGCCCATTCGCGGTACTTGCAACCATCGCATTCCATCATCCGAGGTGCCTCGATGTCTCGTGCCTGCTGCACCCGCTGTTCCAGAAGTTCATAGATTTCTTCTTCAAATCCCAGATAATGGGCCAGACCAAAGCGAATATGCGGATATTGCTGTTGAAGCGTGGCGTGCTGACGCTTGATACGCGAAATCAGGGTACCCGTAAACAGGTAGTACGGAAGGATGATGATCTGAGACATGCCCAGCGTGACTTGCCGCTGAACCACCGATTCCAGGCGCGGAAAAGTGATACCGGTAAACGCAATATCTACCATCGGGTGATGCCCCTCTTCGTACAACCAGCGTGCCATCTTGGCGACTTCTCCGTTGGCCACACGATCCGATGAACCACGACCCAGCAGGATGATCCCGGTGTTCAGGGGATCAGGGCGATCCATATCCTGCAAGGCATGGTCAAGATTACGCTTCAGAATACCCAGTATTTCCTGGTTACTGCCCAAATGCGGACAGTAAATGAACTCCACTTCGGGATGACGCAAGCGCGCATGCTCAAGGTGCTCGGGAAGTTCCATCTTGACATGACCCGCAGCGTTGAGAATCAAGGGCACCACAAGAACCCGCGCACCATACCGAGCCGCGCGATCCAAGCCCTGTTCGACCAGAACTTCGGCAAACTCAATAAAACAAACCTCAATGACGCGCTCCGGATGTCTGACTCGCCACTGCTCGGCAAACACTTCAATTTCGCGGTTTCCCTCTGGATCCCTTGATCCGTGGCCAACCAGTAAAAGAATATCATTCATGGAATTTCTCCGGGAGTTCTGCTTTCCTGAAACGATGGGTAAAACCAGGATCATACAATTTCGAGTATGGAATTTCCTGCCATGTCCGAGCACCCAACGCCGGGCTGGCAATGATCATGGCCTGACTGGTGATTTTCTGCTGAAGACACAGTTCACGAATTTGGTGCAATGGTCCTCGCACAATCTTTTCCTCTCCCCAAGAGGCTTTCTGCACTACCAAAATCGTGGCATCATCAGACCAGCCCGCCGCCAGCAAGGCGCGGCGCAACTCCTTGAGCAGGGTAATCGATAGAAAAATACACAGTGTCGTGTGATGGCGTGCCAACTCCTCCAATGCCTCTCCGCTGGGCATTGGCGTTCGCCCTGCCACCCGCGTAAAAATCACGGTCTGCGTAATTTCCGGCAAGGTCAGAGTTTCTCCCGCAGCGGCAGCTGCAGCCATGGCGGAGGACACTCCGGGAACTACCGCCCAGGATACGCCGGCCTGATCCAGGGGGCGTGTCATCTCAACCAGCGCGCCGTAGAGACCTGGATCTCCTGTTTGCAAGCGCACCACCGTGTCATGCTGCTGCGCCTGTTCCACCAACCAGGACACAATGCGATCCAGGGTCATGTCTTTGGAATCACACAACACGCAACCGGGATGCGCATAGCGCGTGGCCGCCACATCCACCAGGGACCCCGCATACAATACCGCCCCAGCCTGCTCCAGAAGACGAACCGCCTTCACCGTCAACAGTTCCGGATCTCCCGGCCCGGCCCCCACAAACCAGACCTTACCCATCCCGGCAATCACTCAGAGTGGACGAATACTCGTCTGACAGAAGCGACGCAGCCAATGTCCGGATTCCAGACGACCCAGACCGGTCAGCAAGGCCACCGAAATAACCGGCTCAATCAGCACCAGTACCAGATAAGAGGAAGCAAAGGCAAGCCACGCAGAAAATGCCGTGGGCAGGTCAGAAAGGGATAACCAGAAACCAACCATCAAAGTCACCCCAGAGTAATAACAGGCATCCAGTTTGAGAACCGTGCGCAAGTCAATCGCCTCCAGACGATGCCCCAGAGTATGATGCACCACCAGCAGCGGCACAGCCAGTGACAGCGTATTCACCCCGAGATGCAGCAGATCGGTAGGTACAAATACCAACCCCTGAATCAGCAACCCCATCCCAAACCCCATCAGCGTGGGGACAAAACCCAAGGTGAGATATATGGGCATGGCACCAATGAAGTGCAGTTCAGAAGGGCCCACCGGCCAATGATACATCTGCATCAATCCGGTAAAAAAGATTGCCGCCACCAGCGAGCGCCCGACCATGACAGGCGACTTGAGCCAGGCAGGCAGATGCGTCGCCATCAACGTCAGCGCCGCCGCATCCGCGAGAGCGACTTTAGGGGCCGAAAGATATCCAGGTTCAATGTGCATGTCGGGTTCTCCACTATCCGATAAAAAAATCACTCATTCGGCATCGAGAACCCTCAGTGTGACCCAGAAACGGAGATTGCCTGACCGGAAGGATCCCATAAGCACGTTCCCCCACCTCAGCAACCATCACGCCCTGCCCTCACCCCGTGGCTTCACGACTCCAAACATCCATGACGAGGCCGGTCTTCTGGCTTGTCCTCACCTGAAAAACCCCCTTCCCACACCTCTGGTGCAGTGGATTACCGGTTTTTTCATCAGACTTACAGCAGCGGGGGCTACGCCGGAATGATCAACAAATTTTGTCGACTTCACCGGACTTCCCGTTTCATCCATGCGCACCAGGCCATGGACACCTCATCAATGTAGCGATTGTACCCTACCTGTCTATCCGGTGTGCGGATTAAGAAAATTACGCAACAGCGCGTGACCATGCTCGGTCAGAATCGACTCGGGATGAAACTGGACACCCTCCATCGCAACCTGGCGGTGACGCATTCCCATGATTTCCCCGTCTTCTGTCCAAGCGGTGATCTCAAAACAGTCCGGCAAGGATTCCCGTGCCACCGCCAGGGAATGGTAGCGTGTTGCCTGGAAAGGATTGGGCAGAGAACGAAACACCCCTTCTCCCGTATGAAAAACAGGAGACACCTTGCCGTGCATCAGGGTCTTGGCTCGCACCACCTGCCCACCGTAGGCATAACCCATGGCCTGGTGCCCTAGACAGACCCCGAGGATGGGGATCTTCCCAGCAAAATGATGGATCGCCTCCACTGAAATTCCGGCTTCACGAGGACTACAAGGCCCCGGGGAAATGACCAGATAGTCGGGACTACGCTGCTCAATCTCGATCACGCTCACCTGATCATTACGCACCACATCCACAGACTGACCCAACTCCCCAAAATACTGCACCAGGTTGTAGGTAAACGAATCATAGTTATCGATCATCAGCAGCATAACGGCAGCAATCCCTCATTGTTCCGGGTTGGGGACGACATTATCCCCCATATCCACCCTGTCTTTCAATTGACGAAAACCAGCATCACCGCGAATACATGCTCAACCCGAACCCTTGGCAAATTTCTTCTGACCGTCATTCAGGACATCGGATCGTAGAACACAATTAAATTGCGGCCTGCATCTTTGGCTTGATACATGGCCATATCAGCAAATCTCACGATAATCAACGCGAAAGATCTTTACCATTAACGACAGAAAGCAACCCATCGGATACATAGGGAATCAAATGTAACTGACTCAGACGCGCGACATCGTTTTGCGCACAGGCAGGTTGCTGGGGATCACAATAATCCAGCGCGATCACTGGCAAGCGATAATGTTGTTGCACAATCCGTATCTGATTGATAATCCAGCGTGTGTCTTGGGGAGCCACATCAAAGTAAGTTTTTCTGGCCTGGTCCCAACCCTTGAAAACCGATTCTACCACGACCCCATTCACCTGCGCGTGTACCTGGGGCAACAACTCAAAACCACGATTGAGAAAGATGACCGCCTGCGGAAAACGCTGTCGAAGAACCATGATCAGGCGCACCAACCCCTGACGTTGCGCCGCCTGCTCCTTGGGATCGGTCGTCACCCGCTGGTAGGCATCCAGCGTATCCAGAAAAAAGCCGCGAAATCCACGCTTCCATAGGGGGGCGACAACCTGATCAGCAAAGTAGTCCGGCCATGCGGGCGATGTCTGGTCAATGACCTCGGAGTTCCACTCCGTATCATCTCCCATGATCCATGATTTCGGAAAATAATCGTAATAGCCGCGATTCTGGGTCACTTCCCCGACACTCACGTAAGCAATCCAATGTGCCCGACTGCGCGGATAATGCACCGGCATAAAATCGCTGTCTGGATCGATGATCACCCAGTCAAAATCGGCCAGTTGTCGTACCGATGGGTGTTTCCCATAATAAAAAGCCACCGAAGATTCAGCCTGGGCAAGCCCAACCAACCCCAACAACAGCGTCAGGATGGTTATCCCGCTAATTGCGCCCGTAAGCCAGTTCGTCTTGGTGCAGCATGTAGGTTTCGTACTCAAGATCGGCAAAATAATTTTCCAGATAGTACATGCTCAACAGTACCACCAGGAAACTCGATAAGGCAAACCCATACCCGTAGGTCTGCGGCCCGATGATCAGGGTGATCCAGGTAAATAGAAAGGTTGTAACCACAAAAAACAACGAGAGCCACATCACCACGCGCTGTCGGTCAATGTAAAGAAACACATTGATCCCAACGAGAAACAAGACCTGCAAACTGGCCGAAATGGTATCAATCCGCAACAATGGCAGGTAGTAAACCGAAATTCCCACCAGATCCAGCATTTCCTTGCCAAAAGCAAACACCAACATGACCACGATGCCCTGAATCTTGAGGACTTCGTAGAGCCCGGTCCTCACTCCCCGCACCATCATGTTCCGCATATCCTGCATATGCTCCAGCGTTCCGCCGGAACGCACCGCATCATAAAACGCGTTGTAGTATTCCACAAAATCGGTTTCAATACGCAACAGAAAAAAAGCCATGCCCGGCAACACCGCCAGATAGGACAGAAAAATTGGGTAATCATAAATGAACGAAGCGTGTAACGGCCCTACCACGGGCTGCCCCGTATAGGGGTAATACCAGAATTGGATTTTATGAATCCATTCGCCCAGGTAGTAACAAAATCCCACGACAGCCAGACGTGGATAGTTGAAACGATGGTCAAATACCTGCCAGTTGACATAATCAATCGAACGAAAATTTCGATGAATCAATCCATTCAGCCCCAGTAACAACAGGATATGCCCCAGAACAAAACTGCCAACCAATCCATTGAGTCCAAAACGAGAAAACAAAAACAGGGAGAAAACCACCGAACTTCCATATCCCATCACGAATAACAGCAAGATGGCACGATATTGCTTGATGCCCGAGAGAAATATGATGCCGCACCAGATATTGCTCAACAGAACAAAGGCCATCAACATCAAGAGTCGATAATAGATGTCCATACCAGCAAATACCGTAAAGGCAAGCGTCAAACCGATCAACCCGGAAACCAGCGTCACAACCAGCAGTACTGCGTGGTAACTGGGCAAAACTGCCTGATTTTCCCCTCCAAACAACCGGTCGGAAATGTATCGGGTAAACATCAACTGAACCGCCCCCGTCAATATCTGGCTGGCCGCAATCAAATAAGTCAGTGACACCTGGAACTGTACGATGGGAAAACTGGATTTGGCCACCGACAAACTGAACAGGCTGATCAACTGGATGGACACAATGGACAGAATCAACGGTCCGGATCCGATGAGACCCGCATAACTGTAAGCCGCCAACGTGCTGGTCAGGTTGTCCTTGTGAAGAATCTTGCGCAGTTCAAATCCAATGCCAGCCATGATGCCATCATCCTCGTTGAATTACAGGTTCTGTGGAACTATCCATCAGGCGCGCATAAAGTTCCCGATATCGATTTTCCATGACATGACTGTCGTAATAACGCGTCACACGCTCAAGCGCAACCGCCTGCGCCGAGCGCCAGCACTCCACGTCGCCCAGCAATGCCAACATGGCCGTGGCCAGTGCCTCAGGATTGGCCAGTGGCACCACACGACCCGCTGTCCCCAGTTCACGGTCTGACGCTTCGCGTCCTTCAATTAATTCGCGACAAGCGCCCACATCAGTTGCCACCACGGGCACCCCAGCCGCAAAAGCTTCCAGAATGACCAACGGTTGACCTTCACTGATGGAACTCAGCGCTACCAAGCCCACCTTCGGGTAAAAATGATCAACCCTCTGGTGGCCCAGAAATTGCACCTGAGTATGCAAAATGCCCAGACTTCCAGCGAAACTACGGCATTCGTAGGCATATTCAGGATCTTCTTCCTCTCCCCCAATGATCCAACCCTGCAGTTCGGGCAATTGACGGCTGGCGATAAAAATCGCTCGAATAAACGTCCGTACATCCTTGATCGGCACGACTCGCCCGACCAATGCCACAACTCTGGGAATCTCCACAAGGCGCTGGGCACGCAACGGAGAAAATCTTGATATTTCAATACCATTGGGAATCACTTGCGTTCGCTCAACGGGGGCTCCATCCTGAATCTGTCGTTGTCGGTTCAGTTCAAACAGGCTGACGATGGTGTCCGACGCGTGGTAACACATCGACCCCAGTGATTGAAAAAAACGTACCCACAGATCCTGAAGGTAACCGACCCGTGTCGCATCCTCTTCCAGATAGCGCCGGTTATCACGAAGCCATGTGCTTTGCAGCAGATCAATCTTGCGTTCCTTGGTATAAATGCCATGCTCGGATAGCAACAGGGGACGACCGGTCCGGTAGTGCAGCAGTGCGCCCAGAAACCCCGCATAACCCGTGGAAACCGTATGGTACACGCGTGCCGGAATAATGGTCTGGCTGATCCTGACGATATCCCAGATGGGTTTGTGCATCAATCGCACAGTCCAGAAATAGTCGGTGAATGAAGGGTCTGTGCAATAACGCTCGTAGGAGTCGGTCACCGCCTCCCAAGACTTTTTTCCATAGAGAAACTGGTGATCCGACAGACTTCCCCCTTTTTCCATCATCGGCAACAACTGACGCATCAACGAGGCCACCATTTCATGCTGCTGAGGATCGCGCAACGCCTGATGAAGTCTTTCCGAGGTGGCAAATGCCTCGGGATCTCCCTTGAGCACTTCCCGTACCGGTTCGCGGGGAACAGGATCATGAATGAAATACTCGGCATAGGATACGACGTTCTCAGGCAGTTGATACACTGGTTTCCCGTAATCAGCGGGTTGACTCCCCATGAATACCAGAGAAAAGCGTACCTCAGGATAAGCTGCCAGCAAGTGATTGACCCAAGACGATACACCCCCGAATACATAGGGATAGGTTCCTTCCAGCAACAGACACACATCTGCCTCAGTGGCACGAGAAAACATGGGGAGCGTCTTTTTCATCGGGACCAGTATCTCTGTATGGGTTGCAACTGTGGCAGACGCGCCCCATCGCCCAATTTTTTGAGCAAGACCGGGATACTCCGGTAATCTCCCCTATGAAACGCCACCTCAGCCTGCCAGGGGATCAATCGATCTCTAGGGAAGCCCCCAGTCTGGGCGAACCCCAGATACTGTTCGGCCGCAGCGATCTCGCGTCGAATCAAAGCACAGCGCGCCAACAGGTAATACATTTCCGTCCGATTCCCGTCACGTTGTACCACACGCTGAGCATAATCGACCACTTGCGCCAATACATACTGATGTACTTCCCCCATCACCAGATTCTGATAAATCAGTTCCCAGTAAAGTTCAGCCAATCGCATCCACTTGGTCATGACAGTACTTTCCTGCGCATCATCTCCCTTGAGCACCGATTCGATCTCAAAAATCTGTTTCATGATATCTTTTTCTGCCCCATCAATAGCACCATAGGCCAGCAGACGAATCTCGTCGCTGCCATCACCCAGCAATTCGGTCAACCGGCCACTGGTGTGTCGCAACGGCATGGAACGCAAAGAAATCACGGCCGACAAACGACTGGACAGCGGGGCATCCGCCGTCGTCAATTTGGCCAGCAAACGGGCTCCCACCCCATGGGCTATATGCGGCAATAAATGATGGTTGAATTCCGGAGTATCCACGCGACCGAGGTGCGAACGATCCAGCGGCAGTGGTACGAAACGCTGTACCAGCATTTCTGCCAAAAATATGGCCGCTCCTGCCAGCGGCAGAAACCAGCATGTCAAAAATACGTGTAACAAAGGGGCGCGTGCTGGCATGGCATAAAAAGAGGGCCAGACCATCGCGTAACATGCCGTGGTCAAGGCTGCCGCCAATGCCTGCTCAAGCAGGAAGACCAACAACGGCATTTCTCCCGGACCGGGCTCCACCAACCCATGAAAAGCCAGTACCTGCGCCAGTAGAGACAACACCCCCAACAGGATCACCCAGCCGCGCATCACCATACCCGTACCTGATCATACAGAGATTTAAGATCCATGCCCCCCCCTTCACTACGGATGGGCAAGGAATAACTGTTGATCTCCGCTTCTGCCAACGTGGTACCAAAATTTTGTTTGAGTTGGGTTTCCACGCGGCGCAGATACCCCATGATCCCATCCTTTGTCGTCAGGGGCATCAAAAAAATGGCAATGTGGGATTGATCTCCCTGAATCTGCCAGATGAGATCCAGCGCACGCAACTGACGCGTCAACTGCTGGTACTGCAAATCGCCGGAACCCGTCCGTGGAACCCGGAGTGCCACCAAGGAAGAGTCCACATCGTACAACCGTTTCAAATGGGAAATCCGCTCCAGTTCGGCCGCAAAACGAAAGGGACACTGCGGCAGACTCTGGTGAACCGGAAACACCAACTGCTGTTGTTGCAAACTATCGCCGTAGTAATCCAGCAATACCAGCAACAGTTGCATATTGTCATGATTCAGCGACATGAAATTGATATCGCTGACCACCAGTACCCCCACCAGTTCTCCAGAAGAAATGGCGATGGGAGCTGCCACGTAATAAGTCCCCAGACGATCCGCATCCACCGTTTTCAGGTGCGCCAACATCTGGTTATCGAGGCAATCGTGCAATACCATATCGTGACGATTCAGCGGAAGCAGGCTCCCCAGGTGAGCCACCGGAACCTCCATGATCTGTCCATTGCGCCCGACCGGATAGATGGCAGCCGCATTGAGTTGACAAATCATGGCCACCATGTCCAGCATCGTCTGGGCATTCAACAATCCTTGCATCCCCTTCCCTTCCTCCTCCAGAGGAACCACCTCGCGCATCTGCTCCAATGCTCCGCGCAATGTCGTGGGACGGGTAAACAGGTCCCGTTCCAGACGATCATGGGAATTACGCAGCAAAAAATGCGCCGTCGTCAGCGAAGCCAGATGATCGTTGAGATATCCATTCACTCCATTGGCGCGCACCGCGGTATTGGCCCACACATCCCGCACATGCCCGACCAGAATCACCTGGATCAACCCCCCGGCCATGGTCATCACCGGAAACACCTGGGGTCCCGTCCCCTCATAGCCGTGATACAACCACTCCCAGTCACCCACGATCAGCAACCCAGCCAGCACCCCCAACAAGGCTCCATAGCGCAACGCCAGCGCCGTTGCCACCAACCAGGGCCAAGGAAAAGACAACATCATCAGCAATGGATCCTGGGGATTGATGAGATAAAACAGGGTCAGCACCAGCCCCATGTAACCCACCACCTCGACCACCGCTATGGGGCGAATGGCGGTCTTGACAAATAGACGACCGTAGAGCGAAATCCCGTTCAACGCATCGCTGAAACGTGCACGCTTGGCTTCCTGAATGGCGTTTTCCACGGTATTTCCAGTAGTTAGCGAGTTGATTCAAGAGGAACCAACAACTGGTCGATCAGCGTCTGTCCCACCGCTCCCACGCTGGAACGACTCCAGCCGCTGCGACTACCGGTAGCACTCCACACCACACGTCCATTGGTCATGTCGATCAGGTTAAACGTCACACTGACCGCCGGTTCACCATCTACCCCGGTTTTGTAGCGCCATTCCTGGACCGAACCTGTCAATGCATACTGAATCTTGTTCTGGCTGGCCCAGTCCAACGCTGCCTGTTGCAACTTGGCATTATTGCCCAAGACGAATGCTCCTTTCTCCTCCTTGACCGGATAGCGTTTGATATCCATCCCCCCCTTCTGATGCAGGATACTCTCCGCCATACTGACCACACGATCTCCCGCATCCGGGGTTTCGGTGTAATTGGCCATGGGTAAAATCGCCCAGATCGCATTTCCGGACAGCGCAGGAGGTTGCCCCACGTCCAGCGTCGAACAAGCAGATAACACCAGCCCCATCATCCCCGCCAACCCAACCCCACGTATCTTCTGATTCATGATAACCCCACTCCTGACATAACAATATCCATTAAAATCAACCTGAATCAGGTTGACCTGCCCATTTTTTTCCTAATAAAAATAACGATAACTTACGCCTGTCTGTGTAATCGCCGCTGTGCTGCCGGGGGCGGTCTCATGAAAATAGTAGATCCTGGCATAATCGCTTCCAAAGATGGAACCCGCCAGCCCTGTTGAAATCTGTGGCAATGTTCCCAGCACCGTATCCCGGATAAGCCCGGCATCGATGTACGGTTGCCAGCTGTTGCGCGTATAGTCGTTTTCATAATTGGTCCCGTACCCCGTCATGATCCCGTATTGATCGATATTTCCAGGCATGAAAAACCCGGCATTGGACACATTCCCTGCCGGCACCATGGCCGCCAGACGCGGCAGATTGAGATTGGAATTGTTGTAGCGTCCCTGGTAGGTCACGAGCCTTACATTCCAGTCAGGCATGCTGGGCAGCAACTGATAACCAAGTTCTGCAGAATAGAGCATCCCGCTTCCGAGATAATCGCCCCATTGCGTATTGAAGCGGTCGGATTCCAGGGTGTTATGCAAGAACCAGCGCGGGGCAAACTGCCACTCCAGTGCCCCTTCCACCACATTTTTAACTCCCACCAACTGCAATTGGGGCGATAAATCGGTGAACTGGTTCCAGCCCGCCATCAAGCGCCCAATCAGTCCGGGGGACCAATTGAACTGAGCTGAGCCACTGTACGTGGAGAATGTGGTCAATTCCGTACGCTGCCCCACCGTCAAGGCATAGTCACGGGCTATGGTATGGTCTTGCAGGGTCATCGACACGGCCTGGTCCGTCGCCGGAACAAAATTGAGCAAACTGCGGTTGGTATCCGACTGGCTGCGCCATACCCCTTCCAAATCAAGATGATATTCATTGCTCAACCAGACACCGACTCCCGCAGACTTCTCTACGTAGGACAACGGGCTCCACGTCGATTGGTTCAGGCCCACCACCAAGGAAGGGTTCAGATAGTCTTGAGGGCTCCAGTACGGCCCTGGAGAGGCATTCATGCCTTGACCAATGGAAGTGAGCGGAGTCAATAATGTATTGCGCGTCAACTCGTATCGATCATTGTTGTCTGGTGCACGTTCAGCACCCGAAAACACCGCAGATTGGGCATCCGCCGTGCGGCCCAGACGGGACAGCGCCTCGACCCGCTGGTCGAGTTGGACGTGACTTTCCTTATCACGAACAATTCGATCCATCGTATCCCGGTCATTCTCGGCCAATGCCAGTGTCAGTCGTGCATCCGTCGAATGCAGCAAATGACGGCCATACTCACGCGCCAACCAGGCTCTGGCAAGATCTTGATGATCGCCCCCCAATGCCCAGGAGATGACCACATCCTTGGCAACATCGGAAATCCGGCAACGCTCTCCCAGTTTCTGCGATGTGGGGTCTCCACCATCCAGGCGCCTGGTCTGTTCCAGACAATTGTCGGCATCAGCCAGCGGGAAATCCTGAAATACTGCCAGATTACCCAACAATGACTCGGCATCTGCTCCCTCCCCAAGCGCCGCATGACGCAGTTGACGCTGCTGCAACATCTGCTCCAGATCGTTGAAGGAACGGTCACCATTGACAAACAGTTCACTCAAGGAAGCCTGGGTTACCAACGGCGACTCTATTCCATCTGCGTCTGGAACCAAAGACTTCGGTTGCATGATATTGCCGTGGGACAGGTTACGCACCGATACCCCAGGTTGCAGGGGTGCCTCAATCAACGCCATGATGCGCGTCCACGCCAAACGCCGCAAACGCCAGGCACTGGCGGCATCTCCCGCATCCTCTTCAGCGTAGGACAGAATCAACAGCCACTGCGGATCATTCTGCATGTTGGCCGTTTGTCCCCTGAGATAGGGCAATGCCTGCTGAGGATCATTCAGCCGGACATAAGCCGCCCCAGCCGCTCCCCAATAAACCGGATTCCGCCTGATATCCTCATGCCAACGGCGCAAAGCCGCTTTCAGTTCGTCGTCGCGCCCAAAATCCACCAACGCCCACAGATAGTCCACGCGCTGGGACTCTCCCGCTTCGGGCAGGCTCATGGCATGCCGCAAATCGGCAATAGCCAGTTCCCACTGACCGCTTTTTTCATAAAAATCAGCACGCGCCATCAAGAACGGCACCGACTGTTCAAATGTGGCAGATTGTGCCGATGTCAAACTCCCCAGCAAGGCTCGGATGCGTCCCCAGGATTTGGCTTGAGAATAACCGTTCAAGGCATCCAGCAACTGACCGAGTTTCCCGTTGCGATGAAAATCCAGTTCATGAAGACGCGCGGCATCATAAGGATAAGCCGCGTAAAAATCCGCCATTTGCTTGAGATCATCCGATTCGAACCGTCCCGTTTTGAGCAACTGTTGATTCGCATAGGTCACCGCCTTATCGCGATGGGTCATGTCCGCCAGTTCGGCATAAGCTCGCCAGTACGAGGCATCGCGGGGACTTGTCCCCACGTTTTCCTGTACCCTCACCAGCCCTTGAAACGCCGCCTCCGGATGTTTATTGCGCAACTCCAGATCCGCTATTTCCAACGCATAATTCTGGGAAGGTCCAAAATCATGCTGCAAGCGTTGATACGCCTCCAACGCACGTTGATCCTCACCCAGATCTTCCGCCACCTGTGCATAACGCTCCAGAAGAGGAACCGTGAGGGTTCCCGTCGCATGCTGCTTAAGAAACACCAGGCTGTTTTCCGGTTCAGCCAATCGCTCATATGTTGCCACGATCTTGCCGACCAGATCCATATCCGCAGGTTGTCGCTCAGACTCATGCAGTAATGCCGCCAGATAAGCATGATCGTCGTTGACTTGACGGGAAATACGCATGACATTTTTCCATGCCTCCTCGTCATTGGTCATCCTGGCATAACTGAGCCAGTTGGTCAGCGCCAGACTTCCCTGACCATTCCATTGTGAGACTTGGGCCAGTCGTCGGGTCCACAGCACCGTATCCAGATGATTGGCGAGCGCTTTGACACAGAGTTTCTGGGCATCCACCAACTGTTGATTGCCCACGAACGCCTCATACATCAGCTCATAATTCCCGTTGGACCCCGAGTACGTCACCCCTGGCTTATGCGTCGTACCGGATGCCACCCCGTCATTCAGCGGTTTTTCGATTTCCGGGGTCACATCCTGGAGAAAAGTGGAATCTCCACTGTCAATTTGTGCCCCTGCGCCACCCAGATCCGGAGCGTTTTTATCGGAAGCGACCTGCGTTGCCCCCGTACGCCGAAATGTCAGGTTACGCGATCTCACTCCCCGAACCCCATCCGCATACGATACGATGACTGGATAAGGCCGACTGTCTGAATAACGGCGAACCCGTGGGGCCAAGTCACGTTGCGACATCTGGAGTAAACGCCGTGCATAGCGCACTTCCAGATCGTGACGCCCGGCCATACGCGCCAGTTTCAGCATGAACACCACGGATTCGGAATCCTGTTCCAGCCCTTCCATATGCTGCTCGGCTTCGCGACAGGCCCGCTGAACCTGATCTGCTGCCTCCAACGCTCCCACCGCCCCCATGAATGCCCGACGTTTATCAATCACTCTGGTGGACAATGCTTCCACTTTGAAAAAAGCATCCGCTGCCTCGTCATAATGCTGAGTTTGCAGCAGTGCCCTGGCATAACGGGTGTACCACAATTTGGCACGCGCAGAATCGCGCAGGGCCAGCAGTGGATAATAGTAACGCATGACATCTTGAGTCCCCGTATCACGCGATAACACCACCAATCGCTCCATGGTGGGAACATCCCACTCATACCTTTCCGTCTGCCGCAACTGTTCACGAAACTGTGTCAATGCCATCTGGCGTTGACGAGAACTGGCGGGAAAGGAAAAGGCACGCTGTTCTGCCACATAGATCTGCACCAACAAGGCACGCCCCTGGTTTTGTACCCCGCCCAGATCGCTGAGGCGAGTCGCCGTCTTCAATGCCGAATCCCAATGGCCGATGGTGGCATACTGCCAAGCCAGCACTTCCATCATGCGTGGTTGGTTGGGGTGCTCAGCCAGCCGGCTTTCCAGCGTGGCAATCGACAATCCTGTGGGTTTGCGCGGGTCCATGGTCTTCAGGAAATCTCCTGGCCCCTGATAAGCAGCCGCCATGGACAACAAAACGCCAACACCCAATATCAGGGTCAACCACGGACGAATGATTTTTTCACGTTCCCGGCGCACAGTGAACCTTGATGTCATGAAGGGTTTTTCCGCTCACATTGCCAGGAAATCTGACCATGGCCCGGTGTTTTGTATCTTCGCTCATCTGGACCGGGTCACCATCCAGATAAAACGAACAATGTGTCGCATTTTCAAATATCAGATAGGGGTGGTAGTAACCCCAGACACGCATCCTCAGATCATCTCCGCTACGCTGGAAATTTTCCACGAAAGCCGCGGCCGCAGCCAGATAGGGTTGAGATTCGGAGGATCGGAAGGACGCAACGGTTCGAAGGAGGCCTGATCAGCGCCCAGATGCAGATACTCCCCCCCCGGAGTGGCCAAATATCCCAGGAGCCCATGAGCCGTTTGCATGTCCGGCAATTCCCCGGCGGGTAAGCGAAATTCGCGCAATGCCATTCCCGTGCGAAATATCCAGCGCTTCCCGGAACGAGCCACCGTAGCATGGCGCGCTTCAAGCACCCGTTCCGCATAATCCGAGGTATAGATCGGAAATACGGGTTGACGCAGAATCACGTCATATACATTCTGCAACGCCTTCAAAGAAGCCAGTTTGGTTCCCGAATAAAAATGGTAGTACAGATCGACGGGTTTTAACCTGACCGGCGTTTCGGTGAGACGAAATGTTTCCAACACGCGCACCATGCCGTAAAAAGGTCGAATCCAGTCATGGGTGTAAATATTTTCATTCATCTGGGCGGCATACACCTGGTAATTCTCATCGCCCTCCCCCTTGGCAATGCCGACCCCACCGATCTGGGTCCAGGAATTGTCCGAGTTGGTGATGACCGTATCACCTCCATTGATGTTGTAGACCCCGGCGGCATAAGCCGTCTGCAATGCCCGAGCGGTCGGATTGGCTGCCCCCGTCCACTGCATGACCTTGACCTTTTTCCCCGGTGGGGCCAGGTGCTGGTTGATGTAGTCGATGGATCCGCGAATTTCGCGATCCACATTGAAGTGATAGCCGGGAAGATGCAGGGAGAGTTGCTCCGCTTCCTGATGGTATTGGGGATCCGCCAATACCCAGTCCAGCGGATGAGCATACCCGTGGGAACCGATCTCCACATTGGGCAAGGCAAAAATCTTGCGTGCAATGGCTTCAAAGGTTGGCGACAGTTGGGGATATTTTCCTTGCGGACCTACCTCCCCTTCCACTACGGATACCGTCGTCGGCACCGGATACTTCTTGAAAACCTCCTCATACAAGGCTTGCGTTCCATAATCGTGACCGGAAAACTCCGCATGTGAGGCAAATCCATCGCCATCCACCTGAACAAAGAACAGGCGCCGACCATTTTCCGTCGTCACGTCAGGAACCGGCATGTCCGGCAAGCGCAGGGCGCGTTTGAGAAACTCAACCGGATTGATCACCCAGTAATCCATGTCAAGTTCCGACAACGACTCCATGGAAAAGGGAGCCAGCGTATATCCTCCCCAGTCCGTAATCCCGGCCATATCGATCTGCTGACCCGCTACCTCAACCCGTGCCAGGGATTGGTGACTGTCATTCAACCGGATGCTGCTGGCGTTTTCCAGCCCCATGGGATCCTTCTCATCCAGATGTGGATTGCGTTCAAACCCCATCATCGAGTCCAGATGCAGGATGACCGCTTTGCTGCCCACGGGATACTGCCCCCCCACCAGCGTCAACCCCAAACGAGACGCCACATCGGGGCTGATATCAAATCCGAACTGATCGAACACCGCCACGTGCAGTCCCGCATCCAGACAATTGAGAAACCAGGTCTTCCAGGTACCACTCTGGATTGCATCCTTGTTGAAATACACCACTACCCCAGCATAGCGATCGGTACTCACGCGCGCCGGCAGTTCCTCGTTGACATTGGCGAACTGGATGTCGTAGCCCAAATAATCCAGTGGCATGGACAATACCCGCGCCCCCGTCCCCGTTTCCGCCGCTTCTCCCTTGCCCAATGACTGGACCACCAGAATGCGTCTCGGCATCACCTCAATGCGCCCGATGCCCACCGTACCCATCTGGGGGTCGCTGACAAACGGGGTCAACCCAGCCTGACCCGATGATTGCGCCACCCCACGGCGACAAGACAAATCATTGCTCTCACATATTTCCAGATCAATGATATTGAGGTTGGGATACTGCTCATGAATACCCTGAAGATGCGCCAATGCTTCATTGCGCGTGGCTTCGGTCAGGGTCAGAAAACTTCCGGAAACAAAATCGTAATGCCGGAATAATGAATCGACGACCCAACCGCCCAGATGGGTAACCTGGGTCGCCAACAAGTTCTCGTGTCGATGCAACCATACACGAACCTCGGGATGACGTGCCTCAAGAACGCTCAACCGTTGCGCCATACTGGCATCGCTGATCGCCACCTGGGGAGGCCCATCGTCCAGATAAAATGCCCGATACCCTTGTGACCAGAGGGGTTCCATACGGGTATTCTCCCAATCTACTGCTGACTCGGCATCAGCATCTCCCAAAGAAACCCGAGCCACCCATTCGGTGTGGGGAGATCGCGGCAATTGTGCCCATGTGATGGATGCCGGATCGACCACCACCTGATCAAACGCCTGCAATAGATCTACTGGCAAATCACTTTGGTAGTAGAACGCAACATTGGGAGGAGACAGATTGACGGCAGAAAAGGGCTGGGCCGCACTTGCCCAAGACAGGCACAACAATGCGACCAGAACCCATCCATGAAACCTTTTCAAGAGAGACTCCGGCGCTCCTGTTGCCAAGCCCAGGTACTCCGGCACATATCCTCCAATCCACGTTTGGCATGCCAGTTCAACAACCGTTGTGCCCGTTCCGGATTCGCATAACAACTGGCGATATCACCAGCGCGGCGGGATACCCTGTTGCAGGGAATGGCACGACCACTGGCCGCTTCGAAAGCCGATACCATTTCAAGCACGCTATAACCGACGCCAGTACCCAGATTGATGGCCTCCCATCCCGGATGATCGACGAGATAGCGCAACGCGGCCAGATGACCTTCCGCCAGATCCATGACATGGATATAATCACGCACCCCGGTTCCATCCGGGGTCGGATAATCCCCGCCAAAAATCTGTAATTCTGGCCGTATACCCGCCGCGACCTGGGCGACAAACGGCATCAGATTATTCGGGATTCCAGACGGTTCTTCGCCAATCAGCGCAGAAGGATGAGCCCCCACCGGATTGAAATAACGCAGACAAACGATGTGCCAGTCAGGTGCGGAGCGCGCCACATCACGCAACATTTCCTCGATGTGCAACTTGCTCCGCCCATAGGGGTTGGTGGCCGAAGTAGGATGGGCCTCATCCAGCGGCAGATAGTGGGGGTCGCCATAGACCGTGGCACTGGAACTGAAAACCAGTCGAGAAATACCCGTTTCCTGCATCGCTTCGAGCAGACTGATCGTTCCCTGCACATTGCAACCATAGTACTGTATGGGTTGGCTGACCGACTCCCCCACTGCTTTCAGCCCTGCCAGATGGATCACATCCGTCACGCCATGAGCTTTCAGCGTTGCGATCAGTGCCACACGATCACGCAGATCGGCGCGCACACATCGGATCGTCTTGCCGGTGATACGCTCCAACCGTGAAATCACCGATGGATCGCTATTGGAAAAATTATCCAGCACCACCACCGGAAATCCGGCCTCGATCAGTACCGCCACGATATGGCTCCCGATGTAACCGGCCCCACCAGCAACCAGGATACTCACCGCACACCCCGATCATTCTGAAAAACCGAGCACACGAAAACCCCAGGCTGCCGCATTCTGCCAGCACACATACTCCCCCCTTTCCATTTTCAACTTATTGTTTTTTCAAATTATACGAAGGGAACAATAGACTGTAAACACCCCCATTTCAAAATATTACAATTTATCCATTACATTGATATAGCGCAAAAAAATGGAATATTTTTCACATATTCAACGCTCACCACAATACCTGACCATTTTCCGCATGCCATTGTTGAATACCCTCCCAGGCTTCCTCGGCAGATTCGGCATACCAAAACAATTCCATATCCTCTTCATCGATATGTCCCTGCTCTTTCATATAATTGGCGTTGAAAACCTGTTTCCAGTATTGCTCCCCCACCAATACCACCGGCATGGGCCTGACCTTACGCGTTTGAATCAGCGTCAATGCCCCAAATAACTCGTCCAATGTTCCATATCCACCCGGCAATGCCACCAACGCCACAGCACGTTTCATGAAATGCAATTTGCGCATGGAAAAATAATGGAACTGAAAACACAAGCCGGGCGTGATATAGGGATTGGGATACTGTTCACGGGGCAACGTAATGTTCAGCCCCACGGTCGGGGCGCCCACTTCAAAGGCCCCTCGGTTGGCCGCTTCCATGGCCCCCGGCCCCCCTCCGGTCATCACCACCAGCCGTTTCTGATCCTGAGGCATCGGGGCCTGCCCCACGAGCCGCCCCAATTCTCGCCCAACCTCATAAAAACGTGACAGTTCCAGGCGGTTTTGCGCCAGCCTCAAGGCCTGCGCACTCCCTTCCTGCCCCGCCTGGAATGCCTCTTCAGCCGCCACCAACTCCTGGCGGGCCACATGTGGTTCACGCAGGCGGGTGCTGCCAAACACCACAATGCAGCGCTCCACCTGCTGGCTGGCCATCCCGAGTTCAGCCTTGATATAGTCCAACTGAAGACGCACGCTGCGCGCTTCATCGGACTGAATAAAGTCGGGATCCTCATCGGATTTTCGGTAGGAGGGATGGTGGATGATGGCATCCAGACGCTGATCCAGATTCTGATCCGTCGGATCTTGCTTGGGATGAGCCCAAGGAAGGGGCTCTCGCCGCGACAAGGGGTTAGGAGGCGAAGGATAGCGTCGTTTCATGATGTCAATAGATCCTATCGATGGGAATTTTCGTCAAATACCTCGATTTCAGCCAATTCAGCGGCACGCACGACTGCCCGTGCCTTGTTCACCGTCTCTAGCCATTCTGCCTCAGGCAGCGAGTCCGCGACGATGCCACCGCCAGACTGTACCCATAACTCACCGCGCGCGACCACCGCCGTACGGATGGCAATGGCCATGTCCATGTTGCCATCAAAACCCAGACAACCCACGGCTCCGCCATATACTCCGCGACGGCTGGGCTCCAGTTCATCAATAATCTCCATGGCGCGCACCTTGGGCGCACCACTGAGCGTTCCTGCCGGAAACGTGGCACGCAGTACATCCATCGCCTTCATCCCTGGCTTGAGTTGCCCCGTGACATTGGACACGATGTGCATGACGTGGGAATACCGTTCGATACTCATCCGTTCGGTCACCACCACGGAACCGGTGGTGGCAATACGCCCCACATCATTGCGCCCAAGGTCCATCAACATCACATGCTCGGCGACTTCCTTGGGATCATCAAGCAGTTCCCGAGCCAGTTGTTCATCCTGCACTGTCGTATGACCCCGTGGACGGGTCCCCGCGATCGGGCGAACCGTCACTTCGTCATCGCATAAACGCACCAGTATCTCCGGCGAAGCCCCCACCACCTGAAACTCATCAAAATCGTAATAGAACAGATACGGAGAAGGATTCAGGCGCCTCAATGCGCGGTACAGTGAGAGCGGGCTGGCCTGATAGGGGCGACGCATGCGCCGACTCAGAACAACCTGCATCACATCGCCCGCCGCAATGTACTGCTTGGCCCGCTCCACCATATGGCGATGCTGCGCTTCCGAAATATCCGAGAACAAGCCCTCTTCAGCTGTATCTTCCCCACCTTCCGGGAGTTCCGCCACGGTTTTCAGGCGCCGACTCAACTCATCCAGACGTTGCTCCCCCTGTTGGCGCGCCTCCGCCCGACCAGGATCGACATACACGATGAGATGCAATAATCCGGACAAGTTGTCGATGACCGCCAGTTCCGTCGTCAGCAACAATAAAACATCCGGAATTCCAATATCATCGGTCTTCCAGCCCTGTGCCAGACGCGTTTCGATGTAACGCACGATATCGTAACCGAGGTAACCCGCCAAGCCTCCATGAAAACGGGGAAGATCCGGCAATGGGGCCACGTCGAAGCGATCCAGATACTCCTGGATGAACTGCAGCGGATCCTGACAGTCATGGGTCTCCACGACCGAACTCCCCTGTTCTACCGTGACGCGATAGCCTGTCACGCGCAAACGCGTATGCGCAGGAAGACCGACAAACGAGTAACGCCCAAAACGTTCGCCGCCCTGCACCGATTCCAGCAGAAATGAATAAGGGCCACGCGCCAGTTTGGCGTAAACGCCCAAAGGGGTATCCAGATCCGCCGGGATGGTGCGAACCAGCGGAGTCAGGGCAATCCTGCCATCACGGCATTCGGTCATCGAGCCAACTCAGCCCGCATGGCATCGATGGTAGCCCGATAGTCCGGACTATTGAAAATCGCTGAACCCGCCACAAAAGTATCGGCTCCGGCCTCCTTGATGGCATGGATATTATCCACCTTGACTCCTCCATCGATTTCCAGCCAGATGTCCCGGCCACTTTCCTCGATACGCCGCCGTGCAGCACGCAGTTTATCCAGCGCGGAGGGAATGAAGGATTGTCCGCCAAAGCCTGGGTTAACCGACATGATCAGAATCAGATCGACCTTATCCATGACGTGATCGAGGTGGTTGAGCGGAGTGGCCGGATTGAATACCAGACCGGCCTTGCACCCGTGGTCACGAATCAACTGCAAGGTACGATCGATATGCTCCGATGCTTCAGGATGAAAACTGATGATGTTGGCACCCGCTTTGGCAAAATCGGGAATCAGTCGATCCACCGGTTTGACCATCAGATGGACATCGATGGGAGCCGTGGTATGGGGACGAATGGCCGAACAGACCAGCGGTCCGATGGTCAGGTTGGGAACGTAATGGTTATCCATGACGTCGAAGTGGACGATATCGGCCCCCGCGCCGATGACGTGGGAGACTTCCTCGCCCAAACGGGCAAAGTCAGCCGACAGGATGCTGGGAGCAATACGAAAGGTCATGGACAATTCCTCACAATAAACAAAGATGACAAAGGGTCATTCTAGCAGGGTCAGCCTCGGTAATGGTACGCTATGCGGATGAAATCACCATTTTTTCCCGTTTTGGGCTTTTGCCTGTTTCTGCTATCCGGATGCGCTGACCAGCCGTCTCACCCCTCATCGGGAACACCTGTCGCCACCCGGGTTTCCCAGCCACCTGCCCTCTCCACTCCCGCCTGTCCAGCCCCTGCCACTCCAGAACCAGCTCCTGTCAGCGCACAACGAGGGTACTTGGTGCGCTCCGACTTTTCTCGTCTGCCGGACTGGAATGCCGCCGTGACCCCCAACACCTGGACGGCTTTTCTGGCGGGTTGCCAGACACTGGGCCATAACCCCCTGTGGCAATCTGCCTGCCACCAGGCCACCACGCTGGGCCCCTTTGATCCAGACACCATGCGGCGCTTCTTCGAGGACCAGTTCACCCCCTGGCAGGTCAACAATTCCAACGGATCCGATCAGGGATTGATCACCGGATACTACGAACCACTGTTGCACGGCAATCTGCAACGCAATGCGCTCTACCGCTACCCACTCTATGCCCCACCCGCTGATCTGTTGACCATCGACCTCGGTGATCTGGCTCCTGACCTCAAGGGTCGCCATCTGCGTGGCCGTCTTCAGGGCAATCGGGTTGTCCCCTACTTCTCGCGAGCCGACATCGAACTGGAGGACAGCCCCCTGCAAGGCCAGGAACTCCTGTGGGTGAATGATCCGGTCGAGTTGTTCTTCCTGCAGATACAGGGATCCGGGGTCATCCTCCTCCCCAACGGCCAACGCCTGCATGTCGGTTATGCCGATCAGAACGGTTACCCCTTCCGCTCCATCGCCCGCTATCTGATCGACCATCACCAGTTGACGCTGGCCCAGACCTCAATGCAAGGGATCAAGTCCTGGGCCAGGCAACACCCTAGGGAACTCCAGACCCTGCTCAACCAGAACCCGAGTTACGTGTTCTTTCGCCTACTTCCGCCCGATTTGGCCGGGCCGCTGGGCACTCTCGGCGTTCCCCTTACCGGTCAAGCCAGCCTGGCCATTGATCCCCATACCATCCCGCTGGGCGTTCCGGTATTACTCAGCACCCAAGAGCCGGGAACTCAGCAACCCCTGACCCGTCTCATGATGGCACAGGATACCGGTGGAGCCATTCGTGGTGCCGTACGCGCGGATTTTTTCTGGGGATTTGGTCCCCACGCCGAGCAAGCCGCCGGACATATGAAAGAAATGGGGCGGTTATGGGTACTCTACCCCCATGATCATGATCCTAACTCCCCGCAATAACGCGGAGGTCGTTATATAATGCGCGGTTACTATCCGCTTTCGGAAAATCACCTTGGTTGATTCTACTGCTCATCAACTGCATGCCTTCGGCCTGAATCATCAGACGGCCCCGGTGGCTGTGCGTGAACGGGTCGCGTTTCCCGAGGAACGTCTGACCAGTTCGCTGCGTGCCTTGTGCCACGATACTTCCACCGAAGAAGCCGTGATTCTGTCAACCTGCAACCGCACCGAAATCTACTGCAAAACCGCCAAACCCGAACTGATCACCGACTGGCTGGCCGATCACCATGATCTGGCAGGCTTTGATCTGGGCCAGTATCTGTACCACAAAGACGGCAGCGCTGCCGCCAATCATGCTTTTCGTGTTGCCTCAGGGCTGGATTCCATGGTGCTGGGTGAAACCCAGATTCTCGGTCAGGTCAAACAGGCCGTACGCATGGCCCAGGAATCCGACACACTGGGTACGCTGCTACACAAAATGTTCGATCACACGTTTTCCGTCGCCAAGGCTGTGCGTAGCCAGACCCGCATAGGGGAACGTTCCGTCTCCCTGGCTTCCGCCGCCCTGCGCCTGACTGAAGATATCCTGGGCCCCATGAACGAGCAACGTGTACTGTTCATCGGAGCCGGTGAAATGATCGAACTGGTAGGCACCTACTTTCTGGATCGACACCCCAAAACCGTTACCGTTGCCAACCGCTCTTCGGATCGTGGTCATGCCATGGCCCAGCAGCTCAAAGGCAATTATCTGCCCTTGAGTGACTTGGGGGGCGCGCTGTCACATTTCGATGTCATCATTTCCTCCACAGCCAGCCAACTGCCGCTTATCGGCAAAGGCATGGTGGAAAGTGCGCTGCGACAACGCAAGCATCGCCCGCTGGTGATGATCGATCTGGCCGTGCCACGCGACATCGAACCGGAAGTTGCACAACTGGACGACGTTTTTCTGTATACCGTGGACGATCTGGGCAAGGTCACGCAAGAGAATCGTGACTACCGTGAGGCCGCTGCCGAGGAGGCAGAACTCATCATCGCGCAGCACGTGGAAGAGTTCCTCGCCTGGATTGCCAGCCGCAACGTAGTTCCCACCATCCGGTCCCTGCGCAACCATGCGGATCACTACCGCCGCCAGGAACTCGACAAAGCCACGCGCGCGCTGCAACGCGGGCTCCCCGTCGAGAAAGTCCTTGAGCAGTTTTCCGTCAGTCTGATGAACAAGTGGCTCCATCATCCCATGCAGGCCCTCAATCACTCTCACGATCCCCAACGCCCCGGGTTGATCGATGCCGTTCGCCAACTTTTCCCCGACGATCAGACATGAAAGATTCACTGCGTCAACGCCTGGAAACCCTGAACGGGCGACTGCAAGAACTCGATGAATGGGTCAGCGATCCCGAATTGCCGCGCCAGATGGATCTCTACCGAAAACTCACCCGTGAGCGCGCAGAAATCTCCCCCATCGTGGATCTCTGGCAACGTTTTCGGCAAATCGAGGAAGATATGGCAACCGCCCGTCAGATGGCAGCGGAAGACCCTCAATTACAAGCCTTCGCAGAAACCGAGTGGAGCAACGGCAGTGAACGGCTGGAACAACTGGAAGGCGAACTGCAAACCGCCCTGCTGCCCCGGGATGCCAATGATGAACGCAATATCTTCGTGGAAATCCGCGCTGGAACAGGCGGGGATGAGTCCGCACTGTTTGCCGGTGACTTGTTCCGGATGTACACGCGCTTCTCCGAACGCCTGGGCTGGCGCTCGGAAATCATTTCTCACAGTGATGGAGAAATGGGCGGTTTCAAGGAAATCATTTTTCGCATCGAGGGTCAAGGCGCTTATTCCCGGTTCAAGTTTGAATCGGGGGGACACCGCGTACAACGGGTTCCGGCTACCGAAACCCAAGGCCGCATCCACACCTCGGCCTGCACCGTCGCTGTCATGCCGGAAGCCGATGAACTGGCCAGTATCGATCTCAATCCGTCCGACTTGCGCATCGATACGTTCCGCGCCAGCGGTGCCGGGGGACAACACATCAACAAAACCGACTCAGCGGTCCGCATCACCCATCTCCCCACGGGTCTGGTCGTGGAATGTCAGGATGGACGCAGTCAACACAAGAACAAGGCGCAGGCCATGGCTGTGCTGGCCGCGCGGTTACGCGACAAACAGGAGCGCGAGCAACATGCCCGAGAAGCCGCTACCCGCCGCTCGCTGATCGGCAGCGGAGATCGTTCCGAACGCATCCGTACCTATAACTTCCCCCAGGGACGTATCACCGATCACCGTATCAATGTCACGATGCATAAAATCGAAGCCATGATGGATGGTGATCTGCATGAACTCACCGATATTCTCATGACCGAACATCAAGCCGACCTGCTGGCAGGTCTGGCGGACACTTCGACATGACATCACTGGCCGACGCTTTTTCCCTCTACCCATTACCCCTGCGCGAGCAGCGTCTATTGATGCAGTCCATCACCGGAGACAGCATGACCACTTTGGTCGGTTTCACGGAACGCCCGGTAGACCCCACCGCCCTGAACCACTTCCAACAACTCTGTCAACGCCGCCTCGATGGCGAACCCATCGCCTATCTCACCGGGTACCGCGAATTTTATGGATTGTCTTTTGCCGTAGATCCGCGTGTCCTGATTCCCCGGCCAGAAACCGAAGGATTGGTCGATTGGGCACTGACACTGGGCCCTGCACAGGGGCCTTGGCGAGTGCTGGAACTGGGTACCGGCAGTGGGGCCATTGCCATTACCCTCAAACATCAGCGCCCTGCCTGGCAGATCACGGCCACCGATCGTTCCGTCGATGCCCTGGCCCTTGCGCGCCACAATGCCACCCGACTGGTCGATGACCGCCTGATCTGGCACAGCGGCAGCTGGTTTTCCGCCTTGACAGAAGAAACCCCTCCTTTCGATCTGATCATCGCCAATCCTCCCTACATAGACCCACTCAGCCCCTACCTCCATCAGGGAGACCTGCGCTTTGAACCCATGACCGCCCTGGTGGCCGACCATCATGGCATGGCCGATCTACAACACCTGATCCAACAGGCTCCTGCCCACCTGGTACGCGGAGGACACCTGTTGCTGGAACATGGGCATGATCAAGGACAGAGTTGCCATACCGCCATGAGTCAAGCAGGATTCACCGCCACCACCCGTCAGGATCTGGCCGGACTGGATCGCCTCACGGGTGGCGTATTCCAATGACAAACCACTGCCATGCCCACAGATAACCACAATCTCGGCTCGAACCAGGAAAGCCCTTACAAGGGCAAGCAGGGTTTGCGCCGCGTGTGGAACGCCCTGGGTTACTCGATTCAAGGGTTTTCAGGTGCCTACCACCATGAAAGTTCCTTTCGACAGGAAGTCTGGCTGGCTTTCATCATGCTTCCCCTGTCATTCTGGTTGCATGCCAGCGGAGTTGGTCATGCTTTGCTGGCCGGCTCTTTGTTGCTGGTCCTGCTGGTGGAATTGCTCAACTCCGCCATTGAAGCCACCGTTGACCGCATCTCTCTGGAGGATCATCATCTGGCCAAGCGTGCCAAGGATATCGGCAGTGCCGCCGTCTTGATCAGTTTGGTTCATGTAGGACTCGTCTGGCTCCTGGTATTGTATTTTTAGTGACGAGTTGGGTAGAATTCCCCTCTTTCGAATCGGTAACCTTCCCCCCATGGAACCCAGCGCCCCAGATCCACGGATACCCGGAAAAACCCCAGTGTTCCCCGGAACACGCAAAGTCATCGATGGGGTCGAACGCGTATATTACGATGGCTACTGGATTCGTTACTATGCGCCCCCAGCCGATACACTGGCCGCCAAACGGCAATTGATCAATGCCCTGACACGCCGCCTGTTCAACCATGTGGAGCATGGCATCAATATCCCCGGCTCACGACTTCAGCAGGCACGCCAGGCCTATGACCAAGCCAGCGACCCCGCTCTACGCCGCGTCAATGGGGCCATGCTGGCAGGAGCTCTGTTCAACCGGGCTTCAGACATCATCGCCAAACTGGTGGAAATTCAGGCCATGGGAGTGGAAATTCTTCCGGACAACGCCCTGCTGCGCGAATGTGGTCGTTGTCTCCAGGAAGCCCTGACGCTGGGGCGACTGGTATTGCACCGAAGCGGAGAAGAAGGTATCGATGAGTTGTGGGGGGAACCACTGCATGCCTTCTCGATCCCTGTGGAAGATTTCTTCGAAAGCCGCTACCTTAAAATCGCTTCCACCCTGAAAGAAGTGGACCGTCTGGGACAGGCGATGGCGGAGTGTTTTCGGGACGATCCCGATTTCCGCGACATCCTGCCTCTGGTCGCGCGTGTCATCGACATGGCTCATCTCAAAATCGAAACACTCCAGAGCGATGACCTGATTTTTACCGTATGGCCTCGTTTTGTCGTAACCGGAGAACAGTTGCTCCAGTTCCGCCCCCCCCACACCTCGTCAGGGGACATCGAGCATGTTCGCCATCAAGAGCATGGTCTGCAACTGATTCTTCAGGGTTGGGCCATCCTCAACCACATCAGTCGCGCACGTACCCCCATGCCCAAAACCACGGCTCAGTTCATTCAGCGCCTTCAAGCCTTCCAGACATCCGGAGAGTGTGCTCCTCTGTTTGAGCCCATACTCATTCCCTGAACGGCGCTGGCAGAACGGGTCAAACGCCCAGCAGTTTTTTCAGTTCGCCATTCTGAAACAATTCGTTCATGATGTCGGAACCCCCAATGAACTCCCCTTTGACATACAACTGGGGAATCGTTGGCCAGTTCGAATAGGTTTTGATTCCCTGACGAATATCCGGATCTTGTAATACATCCACTGAAAAAAAGTCCTGCACCCCACATTGACGCAGCAATCTCACCGCGTTTGCCGAAAACCCACACTGCGGAAAATCCGGACTCCCTTTCATATACAATACTACCGAATGACCCTTAACCTGCTGATCGATGACAGTCTGAACGGACATGATGGCTCCTGAAAAAATAAGTAAGAGTGGATACCCGAGGGGTATACTGCGCCGATTCCCCCATTATATTGGAATGATTCCAATTCTGCTCGGAATCCTGCCATCCCATGCCGAGGCGTGGGGTGATGAAGGCCATGAGGTGACTGTCGCCATCGCCCTGCATTTCATGTCCCCCGACAAGCGTCAACAACTGATCGACCTGCTCTCTCAAGACACGGACCCCCTCACTCCACATGACCCCATCGCCAGTGCCGTCTGGGCCGATCGGTATCGGGACTCTGGCAGCCATGGCCCACACGTCAACTATCATCATACTCACGAATGGCACTTTGCCGATCTGGATCGCCATCACCCCGATCTGAACCAGGTCTGCCACGGATTTTCTGCGCTGCCTGCCGGCACACCGGCCAGCGATGGCCCGGCACGTGCCTGTGTGGTGGAAAAAATCGAACAGTTCAGCGCGGAATTGGAACATTATCGTCAAGCAGGCCGCCCAATTTCTGAGCGTCCCGAAGCCATCATGGCGGTCAAGTATCTGATCCATCTGGTGGGGGATCTGCACCAACCCCTGCACGTCATCGACGACCATGACCGGGGAGGCAACGAATTGCGCGTCAAATGGGATCATGCCCATGCGGGTAGTTTGCACCATTACTGGGATACCACGTTCGTCGAACGACTGGATCCGGATGCCACTCACCTCGCCACCACCTTGACCGCCGCCATCACACCGGCCAACGTCCACGCCTGGCAACAGGGCAGGGTCCGCGACTGGGCGCGAGAATCCTTCGAAACCGCACGTAGCCAGGCCTACGATCCCCTTCCCCTTCCCGACGAACGTGGCCACTATCACCTCTCGGATGCGTATGCACGGCAGGCCATGACCCTGATCTCTCTTCAACTGGAAGAAGGCGGAGTTCGCCTGGCACAACTTCTGGATCGCGTACTATGACTACCGCGACGATTCTGTTGGTGGACGACGATGCCGATCTGCTGCACCTGCTCACCCTGCGTCTGCGTGCCGCAGGATATCAGGTGTTGAGCGCTACGCGCGCCGAACAGGCGTTGAGTTTACTGGCCACCCAAACCCCCGACGTAGTGCTCAGCGACGTACAGCTCCCCGGTATGGACGGATTGCGCCTGTTCGATGAAATTCATGCCCGCAGCCCCACCTTGCCGGTCATCCTTCTCACCGCCCACGGCACCATTCCGGATGCGGTGTCCGCCACCGCCAAAGGAGTTTTCGGCTATCTGACCAAACCTTTCGATGCCGCCATCCTGCTGGAAAAGATTCAACTCGCCGTACAGGTCAATGCCCCCACCCAACCTCAGGAACAACCTCCTCAGGAATGGCGCGCCGAAATTTTCAGCCGCTCCCAGCGCATGAACGAGTTGCTCAACGAAGCCCTGCTGGTGGCTCGTTCCGATGCCAGCGTACTGATTCGCGGAGAAAGCGGGACCGGCAAAGAATTGCTGGCACGCGCCATCCACCGTGCCAGCCCGCGCAGTGCTCACCCCTTCATCGCCCTGAACTGCAGCGCCATCCCGGAGGCCCTTCTGGAATCCGAACTGTTTGGCCATGAGAAAGGTGCCTTCACCGGGGCCATTCATGCCAACACCGGCCTTTTTCGGGCCGCTCAGGGAGGAACCCTGTTTCTGGATGAAATCGGAGACATGCCACTCAATCTACAGAGCAAGTTATTGCGCGTACTGGAAGAGCGCCAGGTGCGTCCCGTCGGTTCCCATCAAAGTCACCCGATCAATGTGCGCCTGCTGTCTGCCACCCACCAGAATCTGGAAGTGGCCATCCACGCCGATCAGTTCCGCGAGGATCTATACTATCGCCTCAATGTGGTGGAACTGACCCTCCCCCCCTTGCGCGAGCGACGCGAGGACATCCCCTTGCTTGCCCGCCACTTCCTGAGCCGCCTGGGGGAAAAATATGGGAAAACACTCAACGCCTTTGCCCCTGAAGCCCTGGCCGCCCTGTCAGCCGCCCCTTGGCCTGGCAATGTACGCCAACTCCATAACGTAGTGGAACAGGTGTCAGCGCTGTCCACCACCCCCATCATCCCCCTCACACTGGTCCACCGCGCCCTGCGTCTGCCCAGCGTCGAAATCCTGAGCCTGACCGAAGCCCGCGAACGCTTCGAGCGCGACTATCTGATCGGACTATTGAAACTCACGGAAGGACAAGTAGCGGATGCCGCCCGATTGGCGCAACGCAATCGCACCGAATTCTATCGCCTGCTGCAAAAATACGGGCTAACCCCCGACACTTTCCGTACCGTCTCCTCATGACGACATGACAAATATAAATTATTTCAAATAGTTATACAACATTCCCCAAAGAATTGTCGCCGTTTGACGACAGCACTCCCTCCATCTCTCCCAAAATGGCCGCCATCCCCTCCTTTTCTTTGTCTTAAAAAAATATTTTTTCTTTTATTTTCAATAGAATTTGAAAATAAAAAGTGAGTCGGCATGGCATTTGCTTTTAACAGGGCATGAACCCCTATGACCTCATGACCATTACCCGCCCTGATTATCAGGTTCCCCACCTGCACCGTGGTTCCATGGTAGCCCGACCTTGGCATGGATTCTGGAAAGGCCTCCTGGCACTCTGGAAAGGCGCCACCCCCCCACCCGCCTCATTCCATTCCACCCCCCAAGCCTGGGAAAAAGTCGCTTCAGTGCGCCGCTCGCGGTTCGTGCTGGCCATTACCCTTGCCACCCTGACAGCCGCCTGGTTGCAATGGCCGCGCGACCTCCATGGATATGCCGGAGTCCTGGGCTTCGTCCAGTGGTTTCTGTTCACGATACTGTTTGCCTGGGTCAGCGCCGGATTTCTGACTGCCGTCATGGGATACCGGGCATTGCGCCGTCGGGATCCCTACGCGCTTCCTCTTGTTTCTGCGGCACTCGATCCCATCGATGAATCCGCACGCACTGCCCTGATCATGCCGATTTGCCACGAACATGTCGATACGGTGTTTGCCGGGTTGCGCGCTACCTGCGAATCACTGGCAGCCACACGCAACGCGAGCCTGTTCGATGTTTTCATCCTGTCAGACAGCCGTGATCCACACATTCTCGCCCAGGAAATGGCGGCATGGGCCGACCTGCGCGCTCGTCTGGGCCATTCGCTACGCCTGTTCTATCGTGTACGCCAGCGCCATGGACGCAAGAAGGCCGGGAATGTCGCCGACTTCTGCCGTCGCTGGGGAAAAGACTATCGTTACATGATCGTACTGGATGCCGACAGCATCATGAGCGGTAGCGCCCTGACGCAACTGGTCAGTCTGATGGAAGCCAATCCCAGCGCCGGGATCATCCAAACGGCCCCCCGCTCGGTAGGGCAGGATTCACTGCACGCACGCAGCCAACAGTTTGCCGGACGAGTCAGCGGACGACTGTTTACCGCCGGCATGCAGTATTGGCAACTGGGTGAGTCCCACTACTGGGGCCATAACGCCATCTTGCGCATCGCTCCATTCATGGCCCACTGCGGCCTAGCGCTTCTTCCCGGGAACGGCAGCCTGAGCGGAGAAATCCTGTCCCATGATTTTGTCGAGGCGGCTCTGCTGCGCCGTGCTGGCTACCACACCTGGATCGTTCCTGACCTGGAAGGCAGTTATGAACAACAACCCGCCCATCTGTTGGAAGAATTGCAGCGTGATCGGCGCTGGTGTCAGGGCAACCTGAAGAATTTCCGTCTCCTGTGGGAACCCGGTTTCCATGCTGTGCACCGCGCCATGCTGGTCACTGGAGTCATGGCCTATGCATCGGCTCCCCTGTGGCTGGCCTATATCCTGACCAGTTTGACTCTCTCGCTGGTCAATCCCGAAGGAGCTACCTTCCCTGTACTCTGGCCTGTCACCCTGGGAATGCTGATGATCCCCCGTTTTCTGGCTGTAGCCGCCGTGATTCAATCCTCTGAGGCTACCCGCTTTGGCGGCATTGGATCCTTGATCGCCAGCGCCACCACCGAAGCCCTGTTATCGATGGCTCAGGCTCCACTGCGCATGATGGCCCACACCGTGTTCGTCATCAGTGCCATGACCGGTTTCAAACTCGAATGGAAATCTCCCGCCCGCGAATCCGAAGCCTTGTCCTGGTCGCAAGCCTGGAACCATTACCGTTCCCTGTCGGTATTGGGGGGTCTCCTGCTCGTAGTGGGTGCCTGGGCAGGTGCATCACCTCTGCTGTGGATGACTCCCGTCATCCTTCCCTGGTTACTCGCCGCCCCTCTGGCCGTACTGACCAGCCGTTCCATCCCTACCCTGGGATTGCCAGCAGCCCTTGATATCCCAGAAGAACGCCGCCCTCCCTCGGTGTTGCGCAATGCATGGCAGTATGCTGGGCGATCACGACTGTTCAGCCTGCCACGCCGTCATTCCCAACGATTACCCCGCACTCTGCAAACCCTGGAATTCTGATGGCGTAATTAAAGTGTCTGGTCGTTCTGCATCGACCAGACACTCTTTCTCTGCGCGGGCACAACTTCTGTCATACGCTACGCATTTCCCTGGTATACAATTTACCCACCTATTTTTGTGGTAAATCTTCCCCTTTGAAAAACCCCATGCACGTCTCGCCCCCTGAACTTATCCCGAAAAGCCCTGTATTGGGGAGTTTATTTCTACACAGAAATGCCACCGATGCCTACCCTTCTCTGCTCGATGCCCCCCAACAACAATCGCACCGACGAGGAAGTTTGGCTCTGGCCATGGTATTACGCCATCTTCACCTGAACCCGGAGGATGAAATCCTGCTTCCGGCTTACCATTGCACGGCCATGGTACTGCCTGTCATTTCTTGTCAGTTGACTCCGGTGTTCTACCGTATCCAGTCCAATACCCAGGTAGATCTGGAAGACCTGGAACAGCGTCTGACCTCGCATTCCAAAGTTTTGATCGCGCCACACTTCTTTGGATTCCACCAGGCTGCTGCGCGCCTGCGCGCCTTTTGCGATGCTCACCGCCTGATTTACCTTGAGGATTGCGCACATGCCTTCTTTGGCTATTGTGACGAACAGCCAATCGGCTTCCATGGGGATTACGCCATCGGCAGCAACTGGAAATTTTTTCCCATCAATGAGGGAGGTTGCCTCGTTTCGCACCGCCATCCTCTGGATTACCCTACCCAGTCCGCCTCTCCGGTTACCGAATTGAAGGCATTCGTCAATACCCTGGAGTATTCCCTGCAATACCAGCGCCTGCGTTCCCTCCGTGGCATATTCTCCTGGGCCATGCGTCTCAGGAACCGCACCCAGCCTGTGCAGTCCTCCTCCCTTGCCTCGGTTCCCCCGGAGGGCTGGGAACCCGTAGCCACCGACCCCGGTTTTCAGGTCAATGAGGTGAATCACCGTGGAACGCGCTGGGCTTCATGGGTTACCCAGCAATCGTCCCAGACCATGATCGTGACCAAACGACGGCAAAATTACCTGATATTACTGCGTGCCAGCCAGCAGTGGCCAGGCTGCCGCCCTCTTCACCCGGACCTTCCGGAAGGAGTGGTCCCACATGTTTTTCCCTTGATCATGGATAATCCCCGACAATATTTTGCGCGGCTGAAGTTCTCCGGAGTTCCCATCATCCGCTTTGGGGAATTTCTGTGGGAAGGAATGGATCCCCTGACCTGCCCGATCAGCGCCGATTACTCTCGGCGTATCTTCCAGTTTCCCTGCCATCAGGAATTGTCATCCCGCGAATTACAGTGGATGATCACCACCATCAGCCACATTTTGCATGACAACCCGGCCACGCCAGCCCCCTTCGGAATTTACCCATGAAATGGCAACTGCTCCCCGCCTCACGTTTTGAAGACTATCGACAGTCTTGGCAAACCCTCAATGATCAGACCCTGCGTTCGGCGCTGATGCATCCGGATCTCTGGGGTCCCGCCCTGGAATACTTTGCCACCGGTCAAGAACGACTGGCCATTGCTGGCGACCATGAACCACAGGCCATGACCCTGCTGCGCCAAACCCGACAATGGACCTGGGAAACCTTTCAACCCTCCCAATGCCCCCTCGGTCCCTGGCTTGCCACCCCACAATGCCCACCGCAAACCCTACTGTCGGGGCTGCTTCGGGCATTGCCGGGATACCCGATCGTCATTGGGTTGACTCAGCAGGATCCGGATTTTTATCCCCGTTCCGACGCGCCACACTCTCCTATCCATACCCTGGACTATATCCAGACGGCGCGCGTCCCACTCTCGGGCACTTTCGAAGACTACTGGGAAAAACGCGGGAAAAACCTGCGGGCCAACATGAAGAAGCAGCGCAATCAACTGGCGAAAGCAGGCAAGACCCTGCGCATGGTTTGTCACCGCCACAGCATAGATATGGATCAGGCCATCCGCGATTTCGGACAACTGGAAATGTCGGGGTGGAAAAATGACCAGGGGACGGCAGTTCACGCTGACAACCCGCAAGGGAAGTTCTACACCCGGATCATGAAAAACTTCAGTTTGCGCGACAAGGCCAGGGTCTATGCTTTATATTACGACGATGACCTCGTCGCCATGGATCTGTGCATTCTCGACGATCAGGCGCTGATCATTCTGAAAACCGCGTACCATGAGACCCTGCGCGAGGGCACCTCCCCCGCATTCCTGCTACATCAGGACATGTTTACCACGTTATTTACCGAGAAACCCGCCAACAACATCGAATTCTATGGCCGTGTCCTGGAATGGCACACCCGTTGGACGGATGACGTTCGGACTCTCTACCATCTCAATGGCTATCGCTGGCCATTGGCAAAGAAAATACTGCTGCGCCACTGATTCCCCTTGGCCTCCTTTTATCACTACAGCAATCTTTGTGCACTGCTTGCCTTCGGGGCACTGGCGCTCTATCTGTGCTTGCCCAGCAAATCTGTGGATGGCAATGTCCCGCGACACTTTCTGGCCATTGTCTGTCTGGTCAATGCCACTTGGTCCGGCATACTGGCATTCGTCCCCCTCTCGGCACGTTACCTGCTTCTCACGGAAGGCTCCGAATACCTTCGTGACTTGATGTGGGGGTGGTACATCATCCGGGTCATCTACTTCTGTACCGATCGCACCTTTGCACACCATAAAAAAATCATCATCGCTCTGCTGGTCTTTACTGCCTTCGCCATACTCAGTATCCCCCTTCTCCACTGGACCAGCCTCTCCGATGACCCCGCGTCTTCCAAACCCGCCTTTGCCCTGCATCTCGCGTTTTCCATCATCAACCTGATCCTTGTCGAACAGATCTTCCGGAACACACCCGACACCTACCGTTGGGGGATAAAATTTTTCTGTTTCGGTGTCGGAACCCTATTCGCCCTGGATTTCCTCATGTACTCGGAAGCACTGATGTTCGGTTCCCTTTCTTCTACATTATGGGTCAGTCGTGGGCTGATCCATGTATTTGCCGTTCCCCTGATCCTGATCTCCGATCTGCGCGGAAAAACCTGGAATAAAACCCTCAAACTCTCACGCCATGTCGTCTTTCATTCCGTCACCCTGATCGCCTCCGGCATCTATCTGTTGTCCATGTCGGTCATCGCTTATTCCATCCGGGTCGAGGGCGGATCCTGGGGGCCAGCTGCTCAGACATTTCTACTGTTTGGGGCTTCCTTGCTGCTGCTCATCATCCTTTTTTCCGGGAAAATTCGCTCCAAATTCAAGGTCACCATCAGCAAGCATTTTTTCAATCACCAGTTTGACTATCGCGTGGAATGGCTGAAATTTTCACGTACGCTGTTGAATGCCGAAAACTCGGAGACCATCTACGAAGCCGCCATCAGCGCTCTGGGTGCCTTGGTAGAATGCCAGAAAGGGGCTTTGTGGCTCCAGAGCGAGCCGGACAAAACCTACCACTGCGTGGCCAGCATGGGTACTACCCTGAGTGAGGATACCATTTCTCCCAAATCTTCACTGGTTCACTTTTTTCAGGAATACAAGTGGGTCATCGATATGGATGAGTACGATCCGCGACGCAGCCCATTTGAAAAACTGGATATTCCCCCTTCTATCCTGGCCATGAAAGGGGTCTGGTTGATCGTTCCCCTCATGCTGCATACCCGCCTGACGGGATTCATCGTACTCAGCGAACCGCTTGGAAAAATCGAGTTCAATTGGGAAGTCAGCGATTTACTCAAGGCGGCTGGTTACCAACTGGCCAGCAATCTGATGCAAAAACAAGCCAGCGATGCCCTGATGGTGGCACGACAGTTCGAGTCTTACCACCGCATGTCGGCCTTCATCGTCCATGACCTGAAAAACCTGATGATGCAACTCAGCCTGTTGACCAGCAATGCAGAAAAATTTGGGGATAGTGCCGAATTTCAGGAAGACATGCAATTTACCCTGAAAAATGTCGTGGCACGGATGAACCAACTGTTGCTGCGCTTGCAGGGCAACAATCGCGAAACTCAACTGCAACCCGTGAATCTGGAGACCCTGATCCGTCAGGTGCTACAGGATAAAGCGGCTTTCAAACCCAAGCCTCAGTTTCATCCGCTGGTTTCCTGCACCGTGTGTGCCGATGGTGAACGCCTGCACCGTGCCATCGGCAATATCATCCAGAATGCGTGCGAAGCGACCCCCCACGATGGTCGGGTGATCGTTCGCCTGCACACCGAAGGAAACCATGCCGTGATCGAAATCCAGGATACCGGAAAGGGAATGGACGATGCCTTCATCCGCACACGCCTGTTCCGCCCCTTCGATTCCACCAAAAAGACGGGTATGGGGGTAGGGGTTTACGAATGCAAAGCCTATCTGGAAGAATTGGGCGGCTGGGTAAAGGTCAACAGTCAAATCCAGGTGGGCACCACCTTCCAACTGGCCATCCCGCTGTCTTCCGCTTCCAGGTCAGCGTAAATGATATTGTTCCATCAAACTGTATAAGGTAGGGCGCGTCACCCCCAGCAACTGGGCGGCTTGCGCAACGTTGCCATTGGTACGCGCCAGACTCTTGAGGATGGCTTCACGTTCGGCTTCTTCGCGAACCTGACGCAGACTCACCGAAGCCGGTTCCGCCTGACCCACCTCAAGTCCCAGATCCTCTCCCCCAACCAGCGGTCCCTCGCTCATGATACTGGCACGCTTGATGACGTTTTCCAGTTCGCGGACATTCCCGGGCCAGGAATACTGTTCGATGATCGCCAGAGCATCGGACTTGAATCCCTTGAAGTGCCGATTGTGCTGCTCCCCAAAGCGCTTGAGCATGGCATAGGCGAGCAATACCGCATCGCCGATGCGATCTCGCAGGGGAGGAACCTTCAGCGTGATCTCGGTCAGGCGGTAGTACAAATCTTCACGAAACAGCCCCTGACGAATCAAATCCCCCAGGTTACAATGGGTTGCACAAATCACCCGAACATCCACCGGAATCTCGGTACGTCCTCCAATCCGCTCGATCACCCGCTCTTGCAAAAAGCGCAACAATTTAGCCTGCAAAGACAGCGGTAAATCACCGATTTCATCCAGAAACAAGGTCCCTTGATGCGCCAGTTCCACACGCCCCGGTGTCTGTTTGACAGCACCGGTAAACGCCCCCTTTTCGTAGCCAAACAATTCACTTTCCAACAAATTCTCTGGTATCGCCGCGCAATTGATGGCCACCATCCGATTTTCACTGCGGGGGCTGAGATGGTGCAACGCACGGGCAAACAGTTCCTTTCCCGTACCGCTTTCTCCAAGAACCGTCACCGTCACATCCGATGTGGCCACCCGTTCCACGGTACGACACACCTGCTGCATCTGCGGATCATTGGTCAGAATTCCCTGCAACGGATTGGGCTGATGACGGTTTTTCAGACGAATGTTTTCGACCTCAAGGTGATACAGGGCAAATGCGCGTTCCAGAATCAGGGACATCTCTTGCGGATCAAACGGCTTCTGGCAAAAGTCGTAGGCTCCCAACCCCACCGCGCGTACGGAAATCTCCCGCTCGGTATTGCCTGTCAAGACAATCACCTTGGTCAGCGGTGAAACCACCTTGATTTCTTCCAGGGTCCTCAACCCCTCCGTCACCCCATCCGGGTCGGGGGGTAGTCCCAGATCCAACAGCACCACCTCGGGCTCCAGACGCCGCACCAGCGCCAGCGCGTCCACACGGTTACCCGCTATCTGCAAGGGAAACTTGTCGAGTTGCCAGCGTAATTGCTTCTGTAACCCCACATCATCTTCTATCAACAGCAGATTCTCCACCTGGTTCTCCTTGTTTTTTCTCTTTATCTGATTGCAGCCAGATCCGCTTTCACCGAGCCCCACACGTCTGCCACGAGGTCACGGCGTAACACCTGCCGACACCAAAAGAGCCTCGATATAATTACCGGGAACCGCATAAGCCACCCCGGACAGCGACGCCAACACCGCCTCTTTGGTCTCCTTGACAGCCACCAGATTCAGCAATCCCACCACATGCCCTGAATTCACTTCGTAGAGCGGACTCCCGCTATTGCCGGGAAATGCCGTGGCATCCAGTTGAAATACCGGGTAGGGAGTCGGCATCTGGCGAATCTGACGCCCCGTCAATTCCTGTGACGAGAGCACCGGCATCACAATCGGCGTGATAGAAGACAGCGTGGCCGTATGAGTCACCGGATACAGTCCCAGCACATACCCCAACGGAAACCCGGTGAAGGCGAGCGATGTCCCTTCGCGAAGTGCCTCTGCCACCCCAAAATGCAGGACTGGCAAATTCAAACCCGACACATGCAGCAGCACCAGATCATGCAGGGCATCACGACTCACGATAGTCGCCAACTGAATACGAAAACGGTTCCCGGTTCCCGAATACACGGCCAGTTCCTGGCGACGTTGGATATCGAGGGGCGTACTGGTTACCACATGAAGCGCTGTCACCACGTAATTCCCGTCACCCACCACAAATCCGGTCCCCATGAAATTGGGAGGAGTCCCAGGAATGGGGTCCGTCGTCCCCACCGCCACGATCGAGGGTTTGATGGCCGCCACCGTATCGGCCAACCCGGATAATGGTGAGGCATCGGCACCCATCATCCCGGCTCCGGCCATCCAGAACGCCACCAACCAGCAGCCCAAGCGTCCAACGCCCCATTGCATGGTTTTATCTCCCCCTCAACAAACACCCCCCTCAAAGGACTTAATATCCCCGAGGTTCACAGGGGTTCATAATAACGCAAGCGCAAAGAACGCGGGGGTATGATGCAAATAAATCAACGTTGACGACACCGCGCGAATCCTCTATTCTGGCTGTGTCCAGCCATCCTGCCAACGTCACATTCCAACCCCGACATGCCCGAGTATTTTCACGAACTCCCCCTGGAATCCGCTCCCCTTTTCCCCCACCGTGAAGCCTTGGTCTACCAGGGGGAACGACTGGATTACCTGGCATTGGCGACCCATATCCGCCGGTTTGGTCAGCGTCTGCTGGATCTTGGACTGTCTCCACTGGATCGCGTCGGCATTTTCCTGGAAAAACGAATCGAGACCGTATGCAGTCTCTTTTCTTGCAGCCTCGCCGGAGGGGTGTTCGTTCCGATCAATCCCGCCCTGAAAGCCGATCAAGTCTCCCACATCCTCAACGACTGCGGCATCCGCTTCCTGATAACGTCCCAAAGCCGCCTCGCTGCTCTGGGCGCAACGCTGGAACACTGCCCTACGCTGGAAACCCTCATCCTGGTCGATGAACCTTCGGCCGATACCCAACTTATCGCAAGACAGCCGCGGGTCCCCTATGACGAGGCATCGACTCCTCCGCTGCTTGACTCCCACGCCACCTTGCCAACCAACATGGTCGCTATCCTGTATACCTCGGGGAGCACCGGAAAACCCAAGGGAGTGGTACTCTCCCACCAAAATCTGGTCCTGGGCGCAAAAAGCGTTGCGCGCTATCTTGAATTGACGCAACACGACCGCCTGCTCTGCGCACTGCCCCTGAGTTTCGACTATGGCCTGAATCAGGTCAATACTGCCTTTCTCAGCGGTGCCTGCGCCGTCCTGCTGAATTACCTGATGCCCCATGATGTCCTGCGCCGCATCGATGCTGAACAAATCACCGGATTGGCTGCCGTCCCGCCGCTGTGGATTCAGCTGGCACAACTGTCATGGCCCGCTTCCTGTTCGCTGCGCTACTTCACCAACTCGGGTGGAGCCCTCCCGCAACAAACCCTGAATCAACTGCGCGTCAAGCTCCCCAACGCTTCCCCATACTTGATGTACGGCCTGACCGAGGCTTTTCGCTCAACCTTTCTGCCTCCATCTGAAATCGATCGTCGCCCTGGCTCCATGGGGAAAGCCATTCCCTATGCAGAGATTCTGGTGGTACGCGAAGATGGTACCCCCTGCGCGCCTCACGAACCTGGGGAACTGGTTCACCGCGGCCCCCTGGTCTCCCTGGGATACTGGAATGACGCGTCCAAAACCGCTGAGCGCTTCAAACTCAGTCCAACGACACCCACCCCCCTCCAACTCCCCGAATATGCCGTGTGGTCTGGAGATACCGTCAAGATGGACGACAATGGCTTTCTGTACTTCGTCGGCCGGCGCGATGACATGATCAAGACCTCCGGATACCGCGTCAGCCCGACGGAAATTGAAGAAGTCATCTATGCCACTGGCCTGGTCGATGAAGTGGTGGCTCTGGGCATCCCTCATCCCATGCTGGGTCAGGCGATTCTGCTGGTCATCGTTCCTCTGCAAAGCCATGAAACCCTCGATATTTCGCAACTGAAATCCCTGTGCCAGCACAAATTACCCAGTTTCATGGTGCCGCAACAGATCGAGATTGCCCAGCAAACTCCTTTGCCGCGCAACAACAACGGAAAATTTGATCGCCGCCTCATCGCATCCTGGTATTCATCTTCATCCTGACCCATCACACAGTGATAATTTCCCACTGCTCAACCCGCCTAGAACCCAAGACCGGCGGCTGTTCCCATCGCCAACTTTCATCGTGACTCAAGAATTCTGCCACACTGCCGATATGCTACCCGTGGGAACGATAAAGGGCATCTGACCATTTCTTCATCGAATCTCCGTTGAAAATTCTGGAAAAAGCAGATCACCACATCCGGTGATATGGGTTTGTCACAATTCAGTATTACAATACAGGCTTAATCTTCGACCGAGACACTCACTGTTACCCATGATCCGGTTATTCAAGCATTATATTTCCAGCAACGCGATCCTCCAGATTCTGGGAGACTCGTTCCTTTTTTTTGTCGCGATGACCCTCATCACCTACTACTGGGGCCATCATCATCACATGTACCAGGAAACGGACCATACCGCCACCCGCGGATGGATCTTCACCGCCGTAATGGTATCCAGCATGACGGCCTCCGGACTCTATGAAGCCTGGAACTGGGAAGGTGGCCTGTTTGGTCTGCTGAAGCGCATCATCCTTGCCATCATGCTGGGTATTGCCATGATGACGCTGATTTTTTATCTGTTCCCCAAGTTGTTCTTCGATCATTACGTCCTGATGTTTTCGTTGATCCTGTCCACCTCGATCATCACCACCCAACGCATCATCACCCTGTATTGGCTCAACACCAGTCGCTACAAACGTCGGGTACTGGTACTCGGTGCCGGCAGTCGAGCCGCCAGGATCGAAGCACTCTACCTCAAAAATGACCGCCATCTGCGCCAGCGCCTGAACATCATCGGCTATCTTCCCTGCGAAACCCATGCCTCCAAAATCGCCACCAACCGCATGCTGGACAGCAATCTCGACCTGCAAGAAATCGCACAGGCCTACAATATCCAGGAAATCGTCATCGCCGTACGGGACCGCCGCGGCAGCCTTCCCATGGAAAAACTGTTCCAGTGCCGCATCAAGGGTATTCGCGTCACCGAAATATCCCTCTTTTTTGAACGCGAGATCGGTGCCCTGCAACTGGACTCCATCAGCACCAGTTGGCTGATATTTTCAGATGGATTCCAGCATGGGCTGATCCAGAAGCGTATCTTCGACCTGCTGATCAGTTCCCTCCTTCTGGTACTGACCCTCCCCCTCATGCTCGTTGCGGCCCTGCTGGTCCTCATCGAAGCCGGCACCCCCATCATTTACACACAGGAACGCACCGGCCTGTATGGAAAACCCTTCACCATTTACAAATTCCGTAGCATGAGTAAAAATGCCGAGCAAAATGGCGTGGCCCAATGGGCTCAAAAAAATGATGCGCGAATCACACGTTTTGGTAAAATCATGCGCAAATTTCGCATTGATGAGTTACCCCAGATATTCAATGTACTGAGGGGTGACATGAGTTTTGTCGGTCCACGTCCCGAACGCCCGGCTTTTGTTCACGAATTTGACCAGGAGTTGCCCTTGTACCGGCATCGCCATAATCTGAAACCCGGTATCACGGGATGGGCCCAGGTCTGCTATCCTTATGGCGCATCCAAAACCGATACGATGGAAAAATTACAGTATGATCTGTACTACATCAAGAATCACAGTTTGTTTCTGGACATCATGATTTTATTGAAAACCGTGCAAACGGTATTACTCGGCAACGGGGCCCGCTGAACAAGCGGAAACCCTCCTCAATTCAAGGACCACACAAATGAGTGCTAACACCAGCCAAAGTTTGCGAATCTTCTTCCGCAGTTTTCTCGTGATAGGAGCGCTGGCATTGGCTGCCTGTTCGACCCCATTACCCCAGGCACCTGAACATATCGCCGCCCCTGACCATTATCAGTACATCATCGGTCCTGGGGATACGGTAAAAATCATCGTCTGGCATGACAATGACCTGTCACAGTCGGTGGTGGTTCGCCCCGATGGAAAAATTTCCACCCCGTTGGCCGAAGATATTCCTGCCGCAGGGAAAACCCCCACCATCCTGGCACGTGACCTCGAAGTCGCCTTGGGACGGTATATCCAGAGCCCTGTGGTGACGGTGGTTGTTGATAAATTTGTCGGTCCCTATAACCAGCAGATCCGCGTCATCGGTCAGGCCACCAAACCACAAACCCTCCAGTATCGTGAACACATGAGCCTGATGGATGTGATGATCGCGGTGGGCGGTATCACCGACTTTGCTGCCGGCAACCGTGCCACCATCGTGCGCATGGTCGATGGCAAACAGGTGCAATACCGGGTCAAGTTGCAGAACCTCATGCGCGATGGCGACATCAGCGCCAATGTTCCGATGTTACCCGGCGACGTGCTGATCATCCCCGAAAGTTTCTTTTGATGATAACCGGGACCGCGATCGCCCTCCCTCCGCTATCACAGCCTCTATTGCCACGCACCCTGATCACACGCCATGCATGACATTCTCAACCAACTCCTGATCCAACTGGACAATGTCGTCAAGCGTCCCTGGCACGTCATCGCCTGTGCCTGGATTCTATCCTGTGCCGGCTGGGTGGTAATGGTCAATATCCCCGACCGCTACGAAGCCACGGCGCGTGTCTATGTGGACAGCCAGTCCCTGCTGCGCCCTCTGCTCTCCGGAATCACGGTGCAACCCAACATCAACGAACAGGTCAATATCATGGCCAATACGTTGATCAGTCATCCCAACCTGGAAAAGGTGGCGCGCATGACGGATATGGATCTGTTCGTCAAGAACCCCACACAACTGGAAAGTCTGATCACCGACCTGAACAAGCATCTGCTCCTCAAAAGCGCCGGCTATGGCGACATGTACACCATCTCCTATGAAAACAAGAACCCGGTTTTAGCCCGCAAGGTCGTGCAAGCCCTGCTGACCATTTTTGTGGAAAACGGATTGGGGAACAGCCGCAAGGACATCACGTCATCCCAGAATTTCATTGATGATCAGATCAAGCAGTACGAGAAAAAACTCGAAGCCGCAGAAAACGACCTGAAAAACTTCAAAATCAAGAACGCCGGATTAATGCCCGGAGAAATGGGACAGGACTACTTCGGCAAACTGTCCGATATGAAAGACCAGATTCACCTGGCCGAGATGGAATATCAGGAGGCCACCCAGCGGCGTGACTCATTGAAACGTCAATTGTCCGGGGATGATCCCACTCTGATCACCGATGCCATCACGTCCAATACACCGGAAATCGATGGCCGCATCGAGACCTTGAAACGCAATCTGGATGCCCTGCGCCTCAAATATACCGATCAGTACCCGGATATCGTGGCAACCAAAAACCTGATCAAGGAACTGGAAGAAAACCGCAAGAAAGAATCAAAGATGCGCAGTCCTTTATCTGGCACCGGCCAGAGCACCCTTTACCAACAACTGAATGTTTCCATGATCGAAGCCACCGCCCAGGCAGAATCGGCCAAAGCCAAACTGGACGCGTACCGCAGTCAGTATGCCCAACTACAGAGTCAAACCAACCGCATCCCAGAGGTGGAATCGGAGTATGCCCAACTCACGCGCAACTACGACATCTACAAAAAGAACTATGAAACCTTGCTGTCTCGTGGAGAATCCGCGAAACTGTCCGGGGAGTTGCAAAACAAGACCGATGTGGTGGATTTCAAGATCATCGACCCGCCCCGGGTTCCTTCGCGCCCTTCCTTCCCCAATCGTCTCCTGCTGACTTCCCTCATCTTTGTGGCATCCCTGGGAATCGGGGTGGCCTTCTCCTGGCTTCTGGGGCAACTCAAACCGCTGGTTCGTTCCCGGCACGACGTGGAATCCATCACCGATTATCCCCTGTTGGGCGTTATCTCGTTGATCGAAACTCCCCAATTCCTGGCCACCAAGCGACGTAAACTGATTCTTCAGGGATCGGTATTGGCCTTACTGTTTCTGGTATATGGCGGCCTCATGACGCATTACCTGATACGTGATCTCGTGTTCTGATCAAGGAGATCCATCCCATGAGCCTGATAGAAAAAGCCGCCAATCGTCTGAATGCCGAATTCACGGCCCCCCCGCCATCCGATCCACCTCCTGCGGTCACCGCACCGCCACCTTCCGTTGACCCCTCCCCGCCCTGGATAGCGACAGAGGAAGTTCCGATCCCCACTCAGGAAGCGGAAGAATCCCTCGCCCAGAACAACCGGCCCATCATCCCCATCGATCTGGCGCGCTTACGCAAATTGAATATCCTCGCACCGACGGGATCCAGCGGTGAATATTCTGCGACGGCTGAAGAATTCCGCATGATCAAGCGCCCGTTGCTCAACCGTGCCTTCGAACCGGGCAGTCAAACCAAAAATGCCAATCTGGTCATGATCACCAGCCCCTTGCCGGGCGATGGAAAATCTTTTTGTGCGCTCAATCTGGCCATCAGCATCGCCATGGAAAAGGATCGCACGGTGCTCTTGGTTGATGCCGATGTCTCCAAACCCAGCCAGATGAAATTGCTGGGAATCGAAGCCGATCGGGGATTGATGGATCTGTTGCAAGACCCCTCGCTCACCCCCGCAGACGTGCTGTTGCGCACCTCCATCCCCAATTTCAGTCTATTGCCCGCAGGCCGCCCATCGCGTACCGCCACGGAATATCTGGCCAGCGTCTCCATGGCAAACCTGCTCGACGACCTCTCCGGGCGTTACCCGGATCGTCTCATCCTGTTCGATTCTCCACCGTTGCTGATCACCACGCAAGCCAGCGTACTGTCCAGCCACATGGGCCAGGTGGTGGTCGTGTCCAACGCGGAAAATACCACCCATAGCGCCTTGAAAGCCGCACTGGATCTGGTTCGAGATTGCCCTCACGTGGGAGTGGTCATCAACCGCACTACCCATCAAATCTCGTTTGGAGATTATGGCTACGGGTATGGCTATGGATATGGTTATGGCCAGAGAGCGTAAGCGCACGCACCTCGGTTTCGTGTCATTGCTGGCCCTGTATGGTGTGCTGCATGCGGCGGAATCACGTGCCGACACGCTGACCGTCACACCCAAATTAGCCACATCCGAAACCTACACCGATAACATTTCCCTGGCTCCGGCGGGACAAACCTCAGCAGGGTTTATCACACAACTGGCTCCCGAAATCACCATCACCGATGTTGGCAGCCGCTTGAACCTGAATATTGATTACACCCTGCTGGACTATATGTACGACAACTATGGGTGGGCCCATACCTACTATAACCAGCTCAATGCCAATGCCGACCTGCAGCTCATCAAGAAAACCTTTTTTGTCGATGTGGGCTCCACCATCAGCCAGCAGCCCCTGACCCTGTTCGGCCCGGTCAGCGCCAATGGCAGCAACCTGACCGGCAATGTGGCCAACGTCAAAACCGATACGTTCAGTTCCACCCTGGAACACAATTTTGATGAGGAAGCCCTGGCGCAGGCCAAGGTCACCCACGTCAACATGGACTTTTCCTATGCAGGGGCTGCGATTGGCGGCCTGTATTCTCCCACCGCCGGCCCCGCCAACCTGAACTACCAGAATTACGCCTTTGCCATGAGCACCGATACCGCCGACGTGTTCGTGTCCAACGGAGCCGACTTCAACGACTTCACCTGGAAACTGGACTACAACCGCAACAGCATCCTGTACCCCGGCTATCCCACAGCCACCATCTCCCTGCTGACGGGCGATTTGGGGTATCTGCTGACCCCGCGTTTCAAGTTGAACTCTGAACTGGGCTACGAACACGACAACTTTGTCTATTATGGCCCGGCTCCGTATGGAGTTTTCTGGAACGAAGGGTTCAGCTGGAATCCCTCCCAACGCACCCAACTGCAGGTCGCTGCCGGGGAACGGTTCTTCGGAAGAACCTATCTGTTCGATCTGAGCCATCGCCGCCAGCACCTGTTGCTGACCGCTGGTTACCATGAAGATGTGACGGCCACGCCCATGGAGCAATTCATCTCTCCGGCGGCCACCCTGGATCAATTGCTCCAGAACCAGATCACCGACCCCGCCCAGCGCCAACAGACGATCCAGCAGATCCTCTCCGCCCTGGGACCCCAGAGTTCGCTGTATGGATACAATGCCATCACCAACGAGATCTTTGTCAGCAAAACCTTTCACGCGACGCTGGGGGTAACCAGCCCGCGCAATACCCTGCTGCTGACCCTGTTCGACAGCCAGGTATCCCCTCTCCAGCAGTCTGGATCCTCGGGTTTCAACAATCCGCTCTATCAGTTCCAGAACTACCTTGGCTTTGGCACCTACTATACCGCGGGCGAAACCATGACCTGGTCCCATAAACTCGACCCATTCATCACCCTCACGTTCTCGGATTCCTACACGCGCATGTCCATGGCCGACATTCCGGGTCAGGAAACCATGAATTTCCTGTTGCTGGGAATATCCAAGCAGGTCAATCCCAAGGTGATGGAATCGCTCACTTACCGCCATCAGAACATGAATGGCGGCATGGTCGGCGGCTACAGTTACACGGAAAACGCCCTGATCGCCGGGTTGAATTTCATCTTCTAAAAATCGTCGCTCCCCATTCTTCCATGTATACCGAATTTTACGGCCTGAACTCCAAGCCCTTCCAGTTGAGCCCCGACCCCGGCTTCTTCTTCGCCAGCAGCGTACACAAACGGGCCATGGCTTATCTGCAGTACGGCCTGTCGCTGCGCGAGGGATTCATCGTCATTACCGGAGAAGTGGGGGCTGGAAAAACCCTGCTGGCCCGCAAACTCATCGAGTCCATCGGCCAGCACAACATCATCTCCACACATCTGGTCAGCACCCATCTGGATGCCGATGATGTGTTGCGGACCATTTCACGAGGGTTCGGCCTGCCGCCCGACTCCTCCTCCAAATCCACGTTGCTGAATAACCTGCACAAGTTTTTTCGACATTCTGCGCAACAGGGAAAGCGCGCCCTGATCATCGTGGATGAGGCCCAGAACCTTACCCCGCACGCGGTGGAAGAACTGCGCATGTTGTCCAATTTTCAGATGGAAAATCAGTCGCTGCTGCAAAGTTTTCTGATCGGTCAACCGGAATTTCGCATCACCCTGCACAGCCCGGACATGGTGCAACTCAAGCAGCGCGTCATCGCCTCGTTTCACCTGACGGCGCTCAAAGCGATGGAGACCGAAGACTACATCAAACACCGCCTGCACCTCAGCGGTTGGCAGTCAGATCCCACGCTGGCTCCTGACATCTTTCCCGTCATTCATGAATTCACCCAAGGAATACCGAGAAACATCAACTTGCTGTGCGATCGAATCCTGCTGTTTGGCATGCTGGAGGAAAAACACCATCTGACACTAGAGGATGTCACTGCGGTCATCGATGACCTCCGCCAGGAAGTCACCCACAGCGAATTTCCTGCTTCTGGTGCAGCCCCATCGCGCCCAGCCCAGACTCCGAGCGACTCCGCCACTCCCCTGGGGATCAACCTGCAACAGCGTCTGGACCAGATTGCGGCCACCCAGACCTCTCTGTTACAACTGACCGCCGCCATTCATGGCTCGCTTGCCAGCCTGACGCAGACCCTGCTCGACGACAGAAAATCTCATTCATCCGGCGCTTCCCATGACTGATCATTCTTCCCGCCCCCTCATCCTGTGCATCGTGGGCGCGCGCCCCAATTTCATGAAAATGGCGCCCATCCTGTCGGCCCTGCGCGATCCTTCCTCCGGTTTCGATACCCTGTTGCTGCACACCGGCCAACATTACGATGAAAGCATGTACCGCGCCTTGTTTGCGGACCTGAACATCCCTCCTCCTGACATCAATCTGGAAGTCGGGTCCGGCAATCACGCCGAACAAACCGCACGTATCATGCAAGGTTTTGATCCCGTACTGGTCGAACGCGCACCCGCTGCCATCCTCGTCGTCGGTGATGTCAATTCCACCGTGGCCTGTACCCTGGTCGCTGCCAAGCGTCAGGTGCCGGTGATCCATGTTGAAGCGGGACTGCGCAGTTTTGATCGTGCCATGCCGGAGGAAATCAATCGGGTGGTCACCGACCAGTTGTCCGATATCCTCTTTACGACAGAAAAGCAGGCGCAAACCAACCTGTTGCGGGAAGGCATTGCGCCTGAACGCATTCACTTTGTCGGCAACGTCATGATCGACAACCTGTTCCATAACCTGCCACGAACCATCCCCGTGGAGACCACCCTGCAGCAGGCCGGACTTCCCGCCCTGCCAGGTTCACCGTCTGCCCCCTTTGCTCTGGTCACCCTTCATCGCCCTTCCAATGTCGATGATCCGGAAATCCTGCGCTCCCTGCTGAATACCTTCACCGAGATAGCCCAGCAACTCCCGCTGATCTTCCCGTTGCACCCGCGCACACGCCAAAAAATAGAACATTTCGGCCTTTCCCCTCTGCTTCAAAATCCCTCCCTGGTGGTGCTCCCTCCATTGGGATATCTCCCTTTGCTGGGCCTCATGAAAAGCGCACGCCTGGTACTGACCGATTCGGGAGGCATCCAGGAGGAAACCACCGCCCTGGGGGTCCCCTGCCTGACATTGCGTCAGAACACGGAGCGTCCCATCACCATCGATGAAGGGACCAATCTGCTGGTCGGCCACGATCCTGCCCGCATACGGGAAGCCGTAGCGGTCATCCTGTCCGGCAAGGGGAAATCCGGCCGTATCCCGGAATACTGGGATGGTCATGCTGCCCAACGTATCGTTGAGCATCTGCGCGGTTTCTTCGGATTATCTGTCGCATGATCCGCAATGCCCTGACCATCGATGTCGAGGACTATTTTCAGGTTTCTGCCCTGGCACCCTACATCGAACGCAGTGACTGGCCACGGCTTCCCTGTCGCGTGGAACGCAACATGGACATCATCCTTGCCCTGCTGGAAGAAAAGCACGTGCATGCCACCTTCTTTACGTTGGGCTGGATTGCCGAGCGCTACCCTCGCGTGGTACGTGACATCCTCTCCGGGGGTCATGAACTGGCGAGCCACGGCTATGCCCACCTGAGGGCCTCAGATCAATCCCCGGAAGATTTTCGTGAGGATGTACGGCGCAGCAAAGCGCTGCTGGAATCCCTGGGGGGAGTCCGTGTGACGGGCTATCGGGCCCCCAGTTTCTCCATCGGCAAAAGCAATCTCTGGGCATTGGACATCCTGCATGAAGAAGGGTATCTCTACAGTTCCAGCATTTATCCCATCCATCACGATCATTACGGAATGCCTGACTGCCCGCGCTTTTCCTTTCGGCCCCGTGGTCAGCAAGGTATTCTGGAAATCCCGCCCACCACGGTCAAACTCTCCCATCGCCAGATTCCCGCCGCCGGCGGCGGATATTTCCGGCTTGCCCCCTATGCCCTGTCGCGTTGGCTCATTCGACGACTGCACCAGCAAGATGGCCAACCCTGCATGTTCTACTTTCACCCCTGGGAAATCGACCCCGACCAACCCCGTCAAACCGGGATCAACCTGAAAACCCACTTTCGCCACTACGTCAACCTGCACCGCATGAAAGACAAGATTTCCGCTCTGCTGGACGATTTTCACTGGGATCGGGTTGATCGCATCTTCACTCCCCATCAACCATCATGACCCCCCATCCGCTGACCATCCGTACCATGACCGCTCAGGACGCATTCGCCTGGGATGCCTTTGTCGAACGTTGTCCGCAAGCCACGTTCTTTCATAAGTCGGCCTGGAAAACCCTGATCGAGGAGGAATTCGGCCATCGTACCCATTACCTGCTGGCAGAAAACTCCGAGGGCATCCAAGGCATATTGCCCCTGGCTGAGATCCGCCACTTCTATTTTGGACATTCACTGTCATCGCTACCCTTCGCCGTCTATGGGGGTATCGCTGCCCTCAGCGAGGCCGCCACGCACGCGCTGGATCAACATGCCCAGCAATTGGCACAGGTTCTTCAGGTCGACCACCTGGAATACCGACAACGTGAGGTCCTGCATCCGGAGTGGCCGCACAAGGAACTTTACGTGACGTTTCGCAAACCCATCGATCCGGACATTGACCAGAATCTGAAAAACATCCCCCGCAAACAGCGCGCCATGGTACGCAGCGGCATTGCTCACGGACTGGCCAGCGAAATCGATGACGGGGTGGACCGCTTTTACTCTGTCCTCGCGGACAACATGCACCGCCACGGAACCCCCACGTTTTCGCGCCGTTACTTTGCCCGCCTGAAGTCCCTGTTCGGTGACGACTGCGAGATCCTGTCCGTCGTCAAGGATCAACAGGTGATCAGCAGTGTCCTGTCCTTTTATTTTCGTGACGAGGTCTTGCCCTATTACGCGGGTGACACCCTGGCTGCCCGACAATTGGCGGGCAATGATTTCAAGTATTGGGAATTGATGCGACGCAGTTGCGAGCGGGGCATCCGTCTGTTCGACTATGGACGCAGCAAAATCGGCACCGGCTCCTATTCCTTCAAAAAAAACTGGGGATTCGAACCCACCCCGCTGCCCTACGAATACCGGCTGTATCGCAGTGATACCGTACCAGATCAGAATCCCCTGAATCCCAAATACCAGTTTTTCATCCGCACCTGGCGCCAGTTACCTCGACCTGTCACCACCTGGCTCGGCCCCAAGATCGTACGCTACCTTGGCTGATGGAACCCCTCCTCTTTCTGGCACACCGGATTCCTTACCCCCCCAACAAGGGGGATAAGATCCGCTCATACCATCTGCTCCAATCCCTGATCCAACGCTATGCCGTTCATCTGGGCGCATTCGTCGATGATCCTGCGGACTGGCCCCATGAAATCGCCCTCAACAGCCGATGTGCCTCCGTAAATCTGCTGCCGCTGGATACCCGGCGCGCCAAATTGTTGAGTTTGCGTGGATTGCTGAGTGGAAAACCGCTGACGCTTCCCTATTACGCGCATCCGGCCATGCAACGCTGGGTTGACACAACCCTGCAGCGCCACGCCATCCGCCGCATCGTGGTATTTTCATCTTCCATGGCACAATACGTCACGCATCACACCGGTACGTTTCGCCTCATGGACTTTGTCGATCTCGATTCTGACAAATGGCGACAATATGCCTCAACCAAACCCTGGCCATTGCGCTGGCTTTATCGCCGTGAAGGAACCTTGCTGTTCGACTATGAATGCCAGATCGCGCGCCAATTCGATGCCTCATTCCTGGTTTCACAACACGAAGCCGAACCGCTTCGTCAGGCACTCCCCGGACATGCCAGCAAAATCGGATGGTACCACAATGGGGTCGATACGCAGTACTTCGACCCTTCCCTCGATTTTCCATGTCCTTACCCAAAAAACCAGATTCATCTGGTATTTACCGGTGCCATGGACTACTGGCCCAATGTCGATGCCATGAATTGGTTTGCCAACTCCACTTTTCCATCCCTGCGACAACGCCACCCCAACCTCCAACTGTGGATCGTCGGCTCAAATCCCGGTCGCTCCATCCAGCAGCTGGCCACGCTACCCGGTATTCACGTCACCGGCAGAGTCGCTGATATCCGTCCTTATCTGGCCCATGCCCATGTTGCCCTGGCACCATTACGCATCGCCCGTGGCATTCAAAACAAAGTCCTGGAAGCCCTGGCCATGAATTTGCCGGTCATGTTGAGCCCTGCCGCCCTGGAAGGGCTGAGCCACGACATCCTCGATTCTGCGGGTTGCCTGCTCGCATCAACCCCGGAAGACTGGAATCAGTTGTCCGGCACCTGGCTGACTCCCAACCCATCCCGGTTCAGCCTGCACCGTCACTGGGTTCGTCAACATTTTGACTGGGAAACCAATCTGTCCGTACTGGATAGCGTCATGAGGCCACACTCTCCCTCACCATGACCCGCCTCTCTTCCCCCTCCTGGACCCCCATCACCTGCGCTGCGGCAACACTGGTGCTGGCATTGCTGGGAATATTCTACCCGGTGGTCGAGTTCACGGTTCACACCTGGTTGAGCAACGACACGTACCTGCACGATTTCCTGATCCCCTTTGTGTCCATCTGGCTGATCTGGCGCGAACGGCAAATCCTGCGTCATCTCTCTCCCCAGCCAGCCTGGATTGCCCTTTTCCTGTTCCTGGGCTTGTCCGTGGTGGAAGAACTGGGAGCACTGTCCAATACCATCGTGGTAGAACAGTTTGCTCTGGTCGGACTGGTAATCAGCGGCATCTGGTTCCTCATCGGTCACGCGAGTTTCCGCCACCTGCTGTTTCCCCTGCTGTTCCTGTTTCTGGCCATTCCGTTCGGTGAATCCTTTATTCCGCCCCTGATGGATCTCACCGCAGATTTTGCCACCCTGCTGTTGCGCCTGACGGGTATTCCCGTTTTTCGGGAAGGCAACTTTTTATCCCTCCCCACAGGCAACTGGTCGGTGGTTGAAGCCTGTAGTGGCCTACGCTATCTGATCGCCTCCCTGACCCTGGGAGTGCTCTTTGCACAAATGGCTTTTCATCGTTGGTCGCGCCGTCTCCTGTTCCTGCTGGCCTCTCTGGTGATTCCCGTCGTCGCCAACGGAGTACGCGCCTACCTGATCATCCTGATCGGTCACCTCAGCGGCATGCGGCTGGCCGTCGGGGTAGATCACCTGATCTACGGCTGGATATTTTTTGGACTGGTCATGTATCTGCTCTTCTGGCTCGGCTCCCTGTTCAGGGATGCCCCTCTCCCCATCGCCGCACAACCTGCCTCACCATCGTTTGGAATGGCGACACAGACGCTTCGCACCCCGTTCTGGTTGGCCTTGCTTCCCTTGGCACTCATCGGTCTGTCACGCTGGCATACCCTCGATCACCAGCCTTCCCAGACCCTGCCTCCCATGTCACCCCTCGCACTGCCCCGTTGGCCTTCCTGGATTGCCTCCCCCGACACCCCGGTCTGGACCCCTCATTTTTCGGGAGCACGCTGGAAAATCGAGCAATCCTATCACCAGGCAGACACCGAATCTACCCTTACCCTTTACCTGGCGCACTACCAGAACCAGGGGTTGGGTCATTCACTGGTGACCACCGGGAATACCCTGGTCATCCCCCAGGATCACCAGTGGACGCTCATTCGAGCAAACTCTTCCCATTTGCTCCCGGTTTCCCTCACAAACATTCCCTTCACCGAGGCGCTGATCGGCTCCTCCCATGAACAACGCCTGGTCTGGCAATTCCTGCGCGTCGGCCAACATTGGCTCACCAGTCCTTATCAGGTCAAATGGTGGGAAGCCTGGGATCTGTTCACGGGGCATGATGACGGAGCCAATCTTCTGATCCTTTCCACCCCCTATGATCCTCTGCAGCCTCAGCGTGCCACCTCCACGCTGCAGACCTTTTGCCACGACATACTCCCTACTCTGGATGCCCAACCGGACTCCCGTCCATGACTGCTTCTCCGCGCCTGATCATTCACGTCATCTACCGTCTGGACGTGGGAGGATTGGAAAATGGGCTGGTCAATCTCATCAATCAACTGCCCGAGGCACGTTTTCGTCATGTCATCTTATGCCTGAAGGGGTTCAATCCCGAGTTCGCGCAGAGAATCCGGCGAGCCGATGTAACCATCCTCGATCTCAACAAAAAAGAAGGCAAGGATCTGCGCATCTATTGGAAGATGTGGAAGATTTTCCGGACAATGCAACCGGATATCGTGCATACCCGTAATTTGACCAGCCTTCTCGCTCAGGTTCCTGCCTGGTTATGCCATGTACCACGGCGCATCCATGGCGAGCATGGCTGGGACATGAGTGATCTGGCAGGCAATAATCGCAAGCATCGATGGTTGCGTCGCCTGCTTTTGCCCCTGACACACCATATCGTGGCCCTATCGCCTGAACTGGCCCGGTACCTGACCCATCGAGTCGGCGTCCGCCAGCAAAAGATCTCACAGTTGTGCAATGGGGTCGATACTACCCGTTTTCACCCGATGACCGATCATGCCCCCTGGCCCCTGCCCTTTCCCCCGGCGCACTGCTTTATCGTAGGCACCGTTGGGCGCATGCAGGCGGTCAAAAACCAGACCGCCCTGGTTCATGCCTTTATCCATCTCTGTCGTACCCTACCCAGCCACGACGCTGCGCGCGTGCGTCTGGTCCTGATCGGCGACGGCCCCTTGCGTTCCGTCTGTCAAGCCATGCTGGAACAAGCCGGCCTTGCGGAACAGGCGTGGCTACCGGGCACTCGCCACGACATTCCGGACATTCTGCGTTGCCTGAGCCTGTTCGTATTGCCCTCACTGGCCGAAGGGATTTCCAATACGCTCCTCGAAGCACTGGCATCTGGAGTGCCCGTGGTGGCCACCGAGGTAGGAGGCAATCCGGATCTGTTGACTCCCGGCATCAATGGCACCCTCTATCGCGCCACCCAACCCGAAGCACTCGCGACAATCCTGCAACATTATCTGGAAAATCCCGACAAACTTCAGCATGAGAGAGAAAACGCACGCCAAACCGCCCTGGCTCGCTTCAGTCTGGATCAGATGATCCAGCACTATCAAACCCTGTACGAACAGTCCTAACTACAAACGAAACAATATAGTTTCCGTTTCTCAAAGACCACCCCTTAGTCCACTATGACAAAAAAAACCCTCCAGAGGAGGGCTTTTGAACGAAAAACCTGGAAAAACTATTGCTTTTAGTAAAGACCTACACGGCGACGCAAGGTCAAGCCCATGGCCAGCAGACCCACACCGAACAAGGCAATGGTCATGGGTTCCGGCGCATACTGCAACTTGAACTGCCCACCATTGGTGATAAAGTAACTCGTTTGGGTATTGGTCGTACCTGCTGTACCCGTCAGAGCCAGTACCAAATTGGGATCAATGGAGTACTGATTGGGGTTAGAAGCGGTATTTGGATTGGCCGACAGATCTTCCGATGCATTGGAAGTTACGAAAGACAGAAGAATATTCTGGTTGAATGGGTTTCCATTGGAATCCAGAAAAATATTGGAAGGTGTCAGGGTTGTGGGTGCCTGACCGGTGATCGTGACCGTCCCATTGGCCTGAGGCGTTCCGTTGGGGTTGACAAATCCACCGCCTGTATTGGGATTGCCGGTATTGGCAATGTTAAAGGTTGCGATCTGAGTTCCTGCCGTCGCCCCGTAGTTATTTGCCGCCGTCGTACCGTACACCAGAGCCGAATTGTAGTAAATCGCCAACGTACCACTGGTGAAAGTAAAGGCTCCGGTATTGATATTGGTCAGGTCAGTGGCCTGAAAATAGGCCGTCAACTGTCCGCCGCCCAGCGCCAAAGGTACCCCTCCATTCTTCTGGATGACATTGAACACGCCCACATCCGTAGACGTATAAATGCCAGGCTGATTTGTGACAGGGGTGTTAACAACATAACTCTCGCCATTGAACGACAGGTTGTTGATGCCCGTCGTCACTACGTTGGCCAACGAGGCGTAGGTAGTGGGGTAGGTAGTAGACAGCGCGTTGAGGTTCAACTGCCAGTTGGTCACATCGACACCAGCCGAGGCTTGCGTGGAGAGTGTCGCCAGAACGGTCGCCAGACCCAAAGCACTCAGATAGGTTTTGGTTTTTAGTGATTTCATCAGTAACTCCATATTGGTCGTTTAGTTAACAGGTTGTGGCCCCACTTCCTCCACGCCCTAGTTACAAAGCAACACTCATGCCAAAATATTAACTTCTAATAACTTGGTTTTTTACAGAAACAATCCAAAAATTCGGGAAAGTGTAAAAAATTTCGACATCTTTCTAGCCACCTCCCCCCTCTTTTCCCTTTTTTTGTGAGGCACGCAGAGAATCCCCCAGGGTGGCAATGATCTCGGTGGCGGCCCCGATGATCTGTGTCGAGGCAAAGCCCATACGCCGCAATTCGCGATAAAAAGAACGAGCCAACAAGCGCGCCAGCGTACCGGGATTTTCCGTGGCACGCACCATGGCATCATAATCTGCCCCATGCGCCCGTTGCAAACTGGCGGTAGCATAATGGGAGCGCAACGCCCCGCGCATCTGCACCACCTGCATGTCCCGCACCAGCACAACCGACAGCCATGCCAGAGTCTGCAATTCGTCCGACGTAAAAGTCTGAGCCACCCGACTGCGGACATTCATGACTCCCGTCACCGTGCCATCCCGGCAAAGTGGCACGGACATCAGGCTTTTTCCGGCTTCCGGTTGTCCATGTGCCTGACTGGCAAAGGCAGATCGTTCGATATCCTCGATCAGCAGAGGCTGGCCTGTTTCCAGCACGTGGTCAGCAATCCCCTTGTTCTGCGCTCTCTTGTGGTCATAGGCTTCCCGTGGCAAAGAACCGCAATGCGCACACAACTGCAGCCCCTCTCCGTCGAATACCATCACTGAGCCGCCCGCCGCCTCAAACGTGTCCACCAGAAAAGCCGACCAACGCTCCAGCAAGGGAGCCAGTCCATTGACACTCCCCACGGGGCCCTGCAAACGATCCAAACGATCCAGTGGCAATGACAATTCCTTCACAACCGCTCCTTGAGTTTACGCCTTCATCTGCAACCGGGACCATGGCAAACGAATCGAGCGTGCGCTCACCGGATCTGCGTACCCGATTCTTCCCATAAACACCGCATGGCCAGCATCCTCTCCCACGATCTGCACAAATTTGTGGGTAATCCGGTCCACCAACGTCTGCGCGCCAGGTGCCTGAGACAAGCGAACCCCGCTGACTCCATACCGATAAAAAATCAGTGGTGTCATTTCCGGTTGCAACTGCAGACCCAGCGTTGTCGCCTGTAGCCAGAAACGCTGTAGCGCACGTCCCGCCATCAGGTCATTAACCAAAGTCGAAGAACCATCCTCCGCGATCAGTACAAAGTGCGCGGAACAAGCCAACCCCGGAACGATATCCAACTCCAGGCGGGGAATCAAGGTTCCGGCCAAATAGGTGTTAAAGAACCTGACACGTTCCCAGCGCTGCATAATCCAGCGCGTCAAGCGCAGCGTCAGCGGGTCCAGTCCGATGGCCTGATCCGGAACCCGATCCTCGCTAAAGCGCACGCCCCACTCGATGATGTCGCGATGAACCGGATAGGTCTCCGGAATACTCAAACGCAGTTTTCCCGCCAGAGAGGTCAGTCGTACCATTTCCCACCGTGCAGACAGTGTTGGATACCACCGGACACGATACCCCAAGTCCTGCACCACCGCCTCCAAACGAGCCTGGGCAGGCAATGGCAAAGGACAATTGCGGTAGGGCCGCCGATTCACCGCACGCAGACGAATGGCATCCACCAGTGGATCTTCGCGCACCGTCTCATCGGGCGTAAAGGTCAATTCGAGGATGGGCGCATGGTCCGGTGAATCGGGACGATGCTGCCACACGACACGTTGGCCAAAGCGCCCCGCCGCCAGGATGACATTTTCCAGCAGAGCCCCCAGGGCCATATGACTGGCCCTTCCGCCCAGATCATAAACACAATGATCACGGGTATCAAAACCATGAATATCCGCACGCCGTTCAGATATCACCGAAAACCGCCATGGCTGGGTATTGTCGCCACTGGGAGCCCATTTGGCCAACTCCAGAATTTCCTGAATCGGCGATAGTTTTTCCGCAGTCACGACGATCACCCCAAATCGGACAGTTTCCGCAACCGTCGTTCGGCAATACGCAGGGCGATACGTTGCAAAAAATGTCGATTTCCCCCCGGTCGCCAGCAGCGAACCAGGCGGGTATGATAGGCATCAAACTGATAACTGTACGGAGCCGCCCACACCTTGCCCCGTCCCAACAGAATCTTCAAGGCTTCCGTCGCCGCCATACCCGCACATAACTGGCAGGCCATAACCGTGGATGGCCCGCGTTTTTCTCTCAGGTTGACCGAACTGGCCTCGACCAGATAGTCGAAATGCAACCGCCCCGGTGCCAGACCCAGCAAGAATTTGAGCGCCTTGGCCTCATCAGATGCCTTCTGGCCCCAACAAAAATAGTCCTCAAACGATATTCCCCCTGGCATGAAATTCAGTACCGCGGCTCCCATACCCAAAGGGGCCGCCGTAATCACCGGGATATTGCGCTGGGCACAGGCCTCAAAAGTCCGCTGACGCGCTGAAAAGGCAAAAAAATCCAAGCCATCCACATAGAGATCCACTCCTTCCAGAAATGCGTCGAGATTGTCAGCGGTCACCCCTTCGGGAAACACACGAACCGCCAATTCTGGATTGATGTCCTGCGCCAGTTGATGCAATACCTCAACTTTGGGTTTTCCCACACTGGACAACGTGGCCCCCATCTGGCGATTGAAGTTATGAATCTCAAACGTGTCAAAATCCGCCACTGAAAAGCGCCCCACCCCCAGCCTCGTCAAGGTCAACAGGTGAGCACCACCCACCCCACCCATTCCTGCAATCGCCACCCGTTTTTCGCGCAGACATTGCTGCTCTTCGGGCCGCAACCATCCAATGTTGCGCGAAAAGGCGGATGCGTAATCAAACACGAGTCAGGCGATGCGACTGGAAAAGTGGGTAGCCTGACGCAGACGACCCAAAATCCCATCGGAATCCCGAGCCGTCATCAGATACGGAAACAACGAACGATCCCCAGCAACTGGCTCCATCCTGCCCCCCACTTCCAGAACCCGACGATGCAATATGTCAAAATCAATGTGCAACAACACGGACGGCGCGTTGACACGCGGACACATCCGTTCTTCGCCGATGATCTCGAAGCCCAGCATCAATTGATAAAAGCGGGCATGCCTGGGATTGACCTCCAGCAAACCATCCGTGCAGCCAAAAAGTCCGTAGGGATACATGTAGGATACATGAAACAGCGTGGCCAGTACGCGTTTGTTCTTGACTCTGGGGTCCATGGCCAGCCGGTTGAATTCACATAACTTCCTTCCCTGACTGCGCAGCGTGTCCAATACATCCGGATAGGTGGCATCCGCATAGAGACCAAGTGGCGAATCGATACCCACCGAAATGGTCCCGATGATATCGGCATCATTGTCTGTGGCCAGCAAGGTCACCCGGTTGGGTTCGCCATCCAGCGGCGAGAGGCCGGAGTAACCTCTCCATTCATACATCCGGTTGATCAGGATACTGGCGGATTCGCGACGTTCTTCCGTATTGGCGAGACGTATTCGATACTCATGTGTTTCTGTTGACAAGGGGATGGTATCCTCGACTTCCGGCATCTGATGACTCATCACCGACGACGTAGATGGAATCGACTCAAAAAATGAAGCGATGATGTCTTCATCGCATTCATGCCCAACGTCGTACTTTGTCACCATCTGATTTGTTTGCTCCGCCTTTTGCCACGCCACATCAAACATAATCGTCCACCCCCCACTCCCACTCACTCGGAGGAGGAAGCATAACCCAGTATTTTTATGAAATTCTTAAATGAGTATTAACGTTTTCTTAAAGCGGACTATGCCCGACCCCCCGCAATATTGTCAAGACACCAGTACCAGAAAATCCCCACCCTTTCATGGAAAAAGTAGTAAAGCGACTGCAAACCCTGCGGCCCAGGCAAGAGCCCGGCTGGTGCCAGTGTCCCATCGCCATACCCTGTCCCTGCCGGAACGACATAAATTCCCAGACGCTCAAATTCCGGGATGGCACGCGGCAAATGCCAGGCGCTGGTCACCAGATAGATCCGGTGTATGCCTGCATCTTCCAGCATCCGAGCGGCATAACGGGCGTTCTCCCGTGTGGTGCGGGATTGGGTTTCCACCCAGCGCACCGGGACACCCAACTCACGTTCCATCACGGTTTGCATGACCTGGCTTTCTGCCACCCCATAGTGTCCTGGATCGCCCCCTGACAACAGTACCGGCTTGCGCAACTGGCGGGCCAGCACAGCCCCATAGCGAAGTCGCGCCAGAGTCAGGGGTTTTGGGCTGGGGCCGTGGTATTCGCGCTGATCGCGCAACACCCCCGCCGACAATACGACGATGGCCTCGGCCTGATCGGCAGTCAAGGGTTGATAGGGGGGTTCCCCGAGCGCCAACAGCCCATCGCTGACCCAAGGCATGGCCCCCACCACCAGTAAAACCAGCATCGATCCGGCCAGCATTCTGCCGCACCGATGCCCGGATAACAGCCCCAACCCCAACAGAATCAATAACCCCGTGGGAGGCAACAACACGTCCAGCAACCCGGCATACACCATCGATCAACGGGGTCCACCGGACCATACAGATTGCTCCGCTCCCACATAACGCGGAGCACCCTTCAGTTGTTGTAACCGTCCGGGCAAGGGCATCTCGGCCTGGGGAACGATATCCCAAGGAAGGCCAGTCACCGCAACGGGAACCACATAACGCAAGGAATCCGGAACCGGTGCATTGAGGCGATAATCCTGACGCATCGGTTGATGAAACACTTCCCAGTTCACGTTCTGATCATTGGTCCGCACCAATGATCCCTGAACGTGATAATCGCCAAACCCCACCAGCAGATTATTCACCGAGGTCACCTCAACCGCTTGAGGAGCACGCAAAAACGCCCCCGCCATCGCCTTGTCGTTGACCAAGGTATTGCTGGACAACACCAGACGGTTATCCAGTTTGCCCAGTCCTTCTTCTCCATAGGAAATGACGGTGGTATTTTCAGTGTCCATGCCTTGCTGGATAACGCTACCCAACACCAGTGCCATTCCACCATTGGGCAGATCGAGTTCATAACTGGCGCGCCCGCCGCTTTCATCGGTCAAGCGACTGTAGAGCAACACGGTTGTCAAGGCACGACTTTTGAACAGGTGCCCCACATTAGCATGGTGAAAATAACTCCCCACCACCCCCAGGAACTTGATTTTTCCGACATACAGATCGTGAGAATAACCATCCCCAGCCCCATCGTAGCCAAACTCGCTGTCTTCGATCACCAAGGATGCCTGATCATTGTCGGAGGTCAGCAGACCATTTTCACTGGCGTAGAACAAACAGTGGCGAAGCCAAAGATTTCCCTGCTCAAAACGAATGCCCGCCCCGTTCCGGTCAGCCACACGGGCATTCAAAAACCCGATCCCCTCGATCTGGATATTTCCTCCACGAATCACCCAGATCGCTTTTCCCTCCGCGCTGTTGCCATCCGCGAACAAGCGCACTGCTCCTCCTACCGCACGAATCGTCAAGCGGTCCTGCGTCCACACCGCCGCCACATCCAGGTGATAATCCCCGGCTTCGATCTCCACCACATCCCCATCGCGGGCCGAGGCTGCTGCTACTGAAATACTCTGGATGGGTTGGTGCGGACCAACCCGCAACACCCGCGGGTTCACTTTGGGAGCAGGCCAGACCAGTCCCGGAAGATAGGGGCGCAACCAGCCATCCGCCTCATCTGCTGCCATCGTGGCGGCACCCCATCGAACGGGAGGGGGGGGAACATAAAATGGAGGGGGAGGTTCATCTGCAGCCAGCGACGACTCGCCCATCAGGGTCAATATCTCTGCAAACAAGGGGCGGGTGATGCGCTCCAACCTGGGATGTCCTTCGGCGCGATGCCCCAAATAGCGCAGTATCTCCACAGTGCCGTACCCCGAGGACCATACCAGTGACAGTCCGCCGCCGCCCACTCCCAACACGATCAGGATCAAAACCCCCATCCCGGCCTTCCATCCTCCCCTGCGCGACCGACTCTTGCCTCTCTTCAAGATTCCATCCTCCCGACGGGACACTGTGTGCACATGATACGTCATCATGGGAAGAAGATAACCTTCTCCCTTCATTTCTCCTTTTCAAATCGTTACGAATTACCCTAGAATAGCCACCATCCTGCTCACCCAGAAAGGTCTCAAACATGGCTCTCCACCCCGTGATCAGACAACGGTCTCTCTCATGGCCTGGTATTCGGGATATTCTCTTCTCCACACTTGGGTTCCTTGCCGTTGTCCTGCTGGCCTCCTGCGGCGGAGGCGGCGGAGGCGGCGGAGGCGGGGGATCCTCCTCTGGTTCTGGTACCTTGCTTTCCTCACTCTTGCCGTGGATATGGCAAAGCGGGAGCAGTACCCCCAACACCAATTCCACTACCCAGCCCTCATCCCGCATCAGTGGAGCCACCTGGACCCTCAACGGAACTCTCTGGTTGTTTGGTGGGGAAACCTACTCAGGGAATGATGCCAACGATCTGTGGACCTATAGCCCTTCGACCCGTCAATGGACATCCTACCCTTCCACCGCGCCATCCACCGCCGGCGTATACGGCACACAAAACCAACCCAGCCTAAAAAACTGGCCCGGTGCCCGTAACGATATGATCACCTGGACCGATGCTTCAAACAATCTGTGGATGTTTGGCGGCTATGGAAGCGGTAGCAACACGCAACAAGGGAACCTGAACGACCTGTGGAAATACACCCCCTCGACTGGCGAATGGACCTGGGTCAGCGGAAGTACAACCATCAATCAACCCAGCACCACTACCATGCCCGGCGCACGCTACGCTTCCGTCTCGTGGCTCGATCCTCAGGGAAATTTGTGGCTTTTTGGAGGAACCGGATATGCACAAAGCACCCTGACCAGCGGGGAACTCAATGATCTCTGGAAATTTGTTCCATCAACACAGCAATGGACACTGGTCAGTGGTTCCAACACCACGCTCAATCAGGCAGGAACCGCTGCCGCCCCGGGAGCCCGACACGATGCGATTTCCTGGACCGACCCCACCACTGGACACCTATGGCTCATGGGAGGCCATGGTTACGCTCAATACAACTCCACCACCCCGGGCGAGTTGAGTGACCTGTGGGAATTCAACCCTACCACCCTGGTGTGGACCCTCCATTCCACCGCGAGCACAATCCTCAACCAACCGGGGGTGTATGGCGGAATGGGCGTACCGTCAACCCAGAACCACCCCGGTTCACGCGACAGCGCCGTATCCTGGACAGATGCTTCAGGAAACTTCTGGTTATTTGGTGGCTTTGGGTGGGACGGCTCCGGGAACGAGGGAATTCTCAACGACCTGTGGAAATACACCCCCTCGACTGGCGAATGGACCTGGGTCAATGGTTCCAGTGTGTATGATCAGCCCGGTAGTTATGGCAGTTCCACTGGCACTCCTGGCTTCCCGGGTGCCCGCTCCAGCGCCGACTCATGGTATGTCAACGGCTCAAACGGAACCAGCGGATCGTTATGGCTCTTTGGAGGCTGGAATACTGGAGGCAAGAATACTCCCGCCTACTACTACAACGATTTGTGGCAATATACGCCCTGACTTCAACCATCCCTCGTGAGTTTTTCATGACCTGTTCAAGGAATCTGTCCCAATGTGCGGCTTAGTGGGTATTTTTCACACCAAGAACCGGTCACTCCCTGACGAGGCATTGTTGACCCGCATGAACGACAGCCTGTATCACCGCGGTCCCGATGAAGGAGGTATCCATCGGGAACCCGGTATCGGGTTGGGCCATCGACGGCTGTCCATCATCGATCTGTCCTCGGGACACCAACCTTTGTTCAATGAAGACCACAGCATCGTGGTGGTCTTCAACGGTGAAATCTACAACTTTGTTGAGTTGATGCCTGAACTCAAAGCACTGGGCCATGTGTTTAGAACCCACTGCGATACCGAGGTCATCGTCCACGCCTGGGAAGAATGGGGGGTCAAGTGCCTGGATCGCTTCCGGGGCATGTTTGCGTTTGCCCTCTGGGATCGCAACCGTCAACAGTTGTTCCTGGCCCGTGACCGGTTGGGTGTCAAGCCCCTGTACTACAGTCTGCATCCCGATGGCAGGATAGCCTTTGCTTCCGAACTCAAGGCGTTGCGCATCATTCCCGACTTTGATCGGCGCATAGACCCCTGTGCCATCGAGGACTACTTTGCCTTCGGCTATGTGCCCGAGCCGCGCACGATATACCACAATGCCTTCAAACTCGAACCCGGCCATTACCTTCTGCTGTCTGCCAACCAACCCCTCCCAACCCCTCAACCCTATTGGGACATTCCATTCGCCCCCACCCTGACCCTGAGTCTGGAGGAAGCACAAACCGAATTGATCCAGCGGTTACGGGAAGCCATACGTATCCGTCTGGTTGCTGAAGTCCCGTTGGGGGCCTTTCTTTCTGGCGGGGTCGATTCCAGCGCCGTCGTGGCCATGATGGCAGAACTCAGTGCCGACCCCGTCAATACCTGCTCCATTGCCTTCAAGGACAAGCAATTCAACGAAGCCCACTATGCCGACCAGATAGCCCGCCAATACGGGACCCGCCATCAAGTCAGCGAAGTGGACCCCGATGATTTTTCCCTGATTGATCAGTTGGCGGCACTCTATGACGAACCCTACGCCGATAGTTCTGCGCTACCCACTTACCGGGTCTGTGAACTGGCCAAAAAAACCGTCACCGTCGCACTGTCCGGAGACGGCGGCGATGAGAATCTGGCTGGCTACCGGCGCTATCGCTTTCACATGGCCGAAGAACGCCTGCGCCGCACTCTACCACAGGGGCTGCGTTCGCCCCTGTTTGGTACGTTGGGCCGCCTGTACCCCAAGGCCGACTGGGCTCCCCGGGTTTTTCGTGCCAAGAGTACCTTTCAGGCCCTGGCAAGAAACTCGGTGGACGGCTACTTCCACAGTGTTTCCCTGATGAGCGATTCCCTGCGCCAGCGTCTGTTCAGCCCTGCCCTGCTCGGTCAACTGCAAGGCTACCGCGCCAGCGATGTTTTTGCCCGGCATGCCAAAAACTGCCCCACCTCGGACCCCTTGTCCCTGATCCAGTATCTGGATATCAAAACCTATCTTCCCGGAGATATCCTGACCAAGGTCGATCGGGCCAGTATGGCCCACGCTCTGGAAGTCCGCGAGCCTCTTCTCGATCATTCCCTGATGGAATGGGTATCCTGCCTCCCCCCTCATTTCAAGTTGTTTCAGGGAGAAGGAAAATACGTATTCAAGAAGGCGCTGGAACCCTACTTGCCCAACGATATCCTGTATCGTCCCAAGATGGGATTCGCCGTTCCTCTGGCCAACTGGTTTCGTGGACCGCTGCGCGGCAAGGTTCGTGATGCCGTACTGGGCAACCGCCTGATGGAAAGCGGCTATTTCAATCCTTCATTCCTCCATCACCTGGTCGATGAACACCAGTCCGGGCGACGCGATTACAGTGCACCACTATGGTCGCTGCTCATGTTCGATTCATTTCTGGGCCTATGACAATCCCTCGCATCCTTCACATCCTGGATCACTCCCTGCCCCTGCACAGCGGCTATACCTTCCGTACCCTGTCCATTCTCAGGGAACAACGCGCATTGGGATGGGAAACCCACCATCTGACCAGTGAGAAGCAAACCGGGTGCAGCGTGCCGGAAGAAACGCTGGATGGTTGGCACTTTTATCGCACCCCCCCGTCCCAGGCCCCCTACCGTCACTGGCCGCTGCTGAATCCGCTCGCCGTGATGAAGGGCTTGGAAACTCGCCTGCATGAGGTTATCGCACGTACCCAACCGAATATTCTGCATGCGCACTCCCCGGTACTCAATGCCCTGCCCGCCATCAAGGTCGGCCGCCAATACGGGCTCCCCGTCGTCTATGAAGTCCGCGCATTCTGGGAAGACGCGGCCGTGGATCATGGCACGACCCAGGAAGGAAGCCTGCGCTACCGTCTCACCCGTGCGCTGGACACTCTGGCTTTTGGCCGAGTGGATGCCATTACCACCATTTGCGAAGGATTGCGTCGGGACATCGTCGAGCGTGGCATCCCTGCCGACAAGGTCACGGTAATTCCCAACGCTGTCGATGTGGCCAACTTTACCACGCAGGGAACCCCCGACCCGGAACTGCAACGACAGTGGGGACTGACGGGGATGCAGGTACTCGGCTTCATCGGCTCGTTCTACGCCTACGAGGGCCTTTCCCTGCTCCTCGATGCACTCCCCCTGATCCTCGACACCCTGCCCCAAATCCGCCTCTTACTGGTGGGAGGGGGGCCCCAGGAGGAAGCGCTCAAGGCCCAGGCACAACGCATGAATCTGACGAATCAGGTCATTTTTACGGGTCGGGTTCCCCATCATGACGTTTCCCGCTACTATGACCTCATCGACGTGCTGGTCTACCCACGCCTGCCCATGCGTCTCACCGAACTGGTGACCCCCCTCAAACCGCTGGAAGCCATGGCCCAAGGCAGATCTTTCATTGCCTCGGATGTCGGAGGACACAAAGAACTCATCCAGCATGAACAGACCGGACTGCTTTTCGAGGCGGGCAACCCCAGAGATCTGGGTCGAGCCGTGCTCCGCCTGTTCAGCGATCTCTCCCTGAAACACAATCTGGTTCTGGCTGGCCGGGAATTTGTGGAAAACAGCCGCACCTGGAAAAACAGCGTCCATCGCTACCAAGCCCTCTACGAACAATTGCTTCGCCAAACCCGCCGCTAGTCCATAAAATGCGCTTGCTGACCTTCACCTCTCTCTACCCCAACGCCACCAAACCCCACCACGGTATCTTTGTAGAAACCCGCCTGCGCCACCTGCTCGACAGTGCCCCTATCCAGGCCCGCGTCATGGCACCGGTTCCCTGGTTTCCTTTCACCCACGAACGCTTCGGTGATTATGCCCGTCAAGCCAGAATTCCCTCCCATGAAATCCGTCGTGGCATCCCCATCGATCATCCACGTTATCCCCTGATTCCCAAATTTGGCATGAACCTCGCCCCCTGGGGTATGGCCCTGGCCTGTCTGCCCCGACTGCGCCAGCAAATTCGCCAAGGCCAGGATTTTGACTTGATCGATGCCCATTATTTTTATCCCGATGGGGTCGCCGCCACCCTGCTGGGGCGATGGCTCAACAAACCGGTGGTCATCACCGCGCGCGGCAGTGACCTCAACGTCCTGCCCCGTTACCCCTGGCCACGCACCCAAATCCAGCAGGCCGCCCGACAAGCTGCCCATGTCATCACTGTCTCCGCCTCACTCAAGCAACAACTCATGACGCTGGGCACCCCAGAAAACCATATCACCGTCCTGAGAAATGGCGTGGATCTCACCCTTTTCCAGCCTACGGCACGAGCAGACACCCGACAACAGTTGTCCTTGTCCGACCAACAGTCGCTGCTGGTCTCCGTAGGGCACCTGGTCCCCAAAAAAGGTCATGACCTGGCGATCCGCGCCATCGCAGCGCTTCCCTCTGCCCAACTCCTGATCATCGGATCCGGCCCGGAACAAAAAAACCTTGAGCGACTGGTATCCGATCTTGGCCTCAACACACGGGTATGGTTCAAGCCGCATCTCCCCCAAACCGAACTGGCAGCCTATTACAGCGCCGCCGATGCCTTGATCCTGGCTTCAGCCAGCGAAGGATGGGCCAATGTGCTACTGGAGGCCCTAGCTTGCGGAACCCCCGTCGTTTCCACGGCTGTCGGCGGGAGTCCCGAACTGGTCACTGCGCCGGAAGCCGGTCGCCTGATTCATGAACGTGCCCCACAGCCCCTCACACAAGCCCTCAAGGACCTTCTCTCACATCCCCCACGCCGTGAAGATACCCGACGATTTGCCGAGCGCTTCAGTTGGGCGGACACCAGCGCCGGACAACTGGCCCTGTTCACCACCCTCATCGCGCCACAATGAACCAAGCGAGGTTTCCATGCTGAACATTCACAATGCCGCATCACCCGTCCCGCCTACCACCTGTGACATCCCTATCGCCTTTCGATGCGCCGCCCGAATCACACAAAAACCATGAAATACCTTCTGGAAGACCGCGGAAACCTGGCCACACTCTGCTTTTTCCTGTGTCTCGCCTGTATCTACTGGCTGAAACTCATCAATACCCGATAATCACCCTTTCCCACGCCCCCCTACCCGAACTCATCCACCCAACCCGCCATGAGCAAGGTCAGAAAATCCATTTTGTTGTCTCTGGGACAAAACTATGCCAGCTTTGTCATCCAATTTATCGTCTCCATTTTGCTGGCGCGTATCCTCACCCCAGCAGAAATCGGTCTGTATTCCATTGCTGCAGTCCTCATCAGTTTTGCCAACTCCCTGCGCGATTTTGGTATTTCCACTTATATCATTCAGGAACGTGACCTCACTGCGGACAAAATCCAGTCGGCATTCACCCTAACGCTCTGTACCGCCTGGATCCTGGCCTTGACCGTTTATCTTGGCAGTCACTTTGCTGCCCAGTTTTATCATCAGGCTGGTGTGGAACAAGTGATGCACATTCTGGCCATCAACTTCCTGTTGATCCCCTTCGGTACGGTTCCCATGGCCTATATGTATCGCCAAATGGAGTTCCGATACGTCACCCTGATCAAGTTCATCACCAACATTACTTCCTCCGCCACCACACTAGCACTCGCCTATCTTGGGTACAGTTACCTTTCCATGGCCTGGGGTTCCGTCTCGGGCATCGTCTGCACGTTCATCCTGGTTCAACTCTGGCGCTCCAAAGACCTTCCCCTCACCCCCGGCTTCAAGGAACTGCGCAAGGTTTTGAAATATGCATCCCTGTCCAGTTTCATCACCATCCTCATCGACATAGGCCAGACAGAGGCCGATCTCATCATGGGACGTGTTTCCGGCATGACCATGGTCGGCTATTTTGGGCGAGCCTCCGGCTTAATTACCGCCTTTGATACCCTGGTCATGCGTGCCCTATGGGATGTCACCTCCCCCTACTTTTCAGACCAGTTCAGAAAGGATCATTCCATGAAAGAGAGTTTTGAGCAGAGCCTTTCTCTTCTCTCGATCATTGCATGGCCATTTTTTGTCAATCTCGCCCTCATGGCCAAGCCCATCGTATTGGGACTTTATGGAAAACAATGGGAGGCTTCCATCATTCCACTGCAATTACTCTGCCTGTTCACCCTTATCAAGTCCCCTTTCATGCTGATGGGTGTCTTCATGCCGGCCATCGGAAAACTGGAACAAAACCTTTATCAACTGCTCATGCGTATCCCCGTAAGAGCCGCACTCGTTCTCTACAGTGCCCCAATGGGATTGTTAAAAGTTGGGGAAGCCTTCGTCATTTCCGGCCTGATCGAATCCCTGACCGACTTTACCCAGTGCAAACTCGCCTTCGGGCTGACGGCCCAGGGACTACTCGCCAGTACACTCAAAAGTTTCTGGGTCACCCTCATCGCCAGCCTCCCTGCCCTCCTGCTCTTCCTGATAGACCGCCGCACACCAGACATGCATCCTTGGACAGAAATCATGATCTGCCTGTTCGCCGGCTCCATCACCTGGCTTGGCAGTCTGTTTGTATTCAAACACCCCATCAGACAAGAAATTCTGTCGTTACTAAAAAACAGATCCGGTAATAAATGAGGAATCGAAGACTATTTGAAATATATAGAAAAAAACAGCCTCCCGAAAGACGAGAAAATTAATCAGACTATTCGCCACGTCCATATAGGTGTACATTGAACGTATTGAACCCAATTTTTGCAGCATCCTGTCTTTTTATTGCATTGCTTACTGCATATCTATTTTCCATAAAATATGGAAAACCCTTAATTCATGATAAATTTTCTTCTCTGGATGGATTACGAGGATATTTAGCATTTTTTGTATTTTTGCACCATTCAGCCATTTGGTTCTATTATCTGAGGTCGCATGTATGGAAGATTCCACCCTCGAATTTATATACGCATTTTGGACAAAGCAGCGTAGCCATGTTTTTCATGATAACGGGTTTTCTGTTTTTCTCTAAGATACTTGATGGAAAAAATAAAATAATAGACTGGAACAAACTGTACCTATCAAGATTTTTCAGATTAACGCCTCTATATGTGTTTTCCATATTAATCTTGATTCTGATTTGCGTGGTTCTCTCAGGCCCAGTCTTGAATGTCACCTATCTGAACCTTCTGTCAGAACTTGTGCACTGGACTTTCTTTACTATAATGGGCGCACCAGACCTAAATGGAGTCAAGCACACCTCTTTAATCATGGCCGGAGTAACTTGGTCACTGGCTTACGAGTGGCTATTTTATCTTTCATTACCAGCTCTCGCTCTAACTGTAGGAATCACACCGCCAAAAATTTATATTTTTTTGAGTTGCCTTGCTCTATCTGCGCTTCTATTACATTTCGACATTATCAGAACTTTTTGTTTTATAGGTGGAATCCTGTCTGCAATACTTGTTCGATTCGATAAATTTAGAAAATTTTCTCGTGAACCTATAGCATCGTTAATCTGTATTTTAGCAATAATTTTTACTGTAAATATGTACACCACCACATACGACTTTATTCCGATTATTTTACTATCCTTAGCATTTTCAATTATAGCCTGTGGCAATACGATATTTGGGCTATTGACAACGGATTCAGCAAGATTTCTAGGAGAAATATCATATGGAATATATTTGTTACAAGGATTTGTTTTATACATAACATTTCACTTTTTAATCGGGGAAAGTTATTCCGCAATACTATCCCCTATTTGGTACTGTGTTGTGATAATGATTTGTACACCAATCCTGATAATACTTTCATTTACAACTTTTACATTTATTGAGAAACCGTTTATCAGAAACAAACTTGTTCAAAAACATAAATCCTCAATGAATTAGAACACAGTAAACAATAGGTAAAAACTTTTATCTTTGATGTTTTCCGGAAAAAATTCACGATTTACCCTTTTTCAAAACGTACAACTTCCTACCTAGTCGTCCCTGATAAATTCATAACCGTATGATTATTATTGTTTAATGTGTTGTTTTGAGGTACAATTTCTCCCGGAATTTGTGTTGAAACGGCTTGATTTCTGGGAGTTTTGAGCGATGGAAGAGACCTTTGACATGTTTCGGATGCGCCTTGAGCATATGGTGCGAATGGATCATCCGTTGGTGGTGTTGGGGTCGAGGATCAAGTGGGTTGAGATAGAGAAATCGCTGAGTCATTTGTTTCAACGCAAGCCGAGGGAAGTGAGAGAACTGGAGTTGGAAGACCTGTTTGGGACGCATAGGGTAGTGGTGGTGCCTGGGGTGTCGAGAGCGGGTCGTAAAAGGTTGCCGTTTCGGTTGATGGCATCCCTGCTGTACCTGAAGCACGCGTTTAACGAGAGCGATGAAAGCGTGGTGGAGCGGTGGGGGGAGTCACCGATCTGGCAGATGTTTTCCGGGGAGATTTACTTTGAGCATCGTGCGCCGTGTGATGCGAGTTTGTTGAGTCGTTTTCGCCGGTTGATGGGTGAGGAAGGGGTGGAAGAATTATTGGCGCAGACGGTGATGGCGGCGGTTGAGATGAAGGTGATCGATCCCAAGGAATTGGAGAGCATCATCGTGGACAGCACGGTGCAGGAGAAGGCGGTGGCCCATCCCACGGATTCGAACCTGCTGGAGACGGCCAGGGAGAAACTGGTTGAAGCGGCCAGAGAAGAGCAGTTGCCGGTGAAGCAGACCTATGAGAAGGAAGGCAAGACGTTGAACCGGAAGATTGGTCGCTATGCCCATGCCACCAAGCAGAGAAGTGGCTCGGCGAAACTGAACAGGTCAGATAAGTGCATTATAGGGGTTTTGTGCTGCGGCAAGAAAGCCGTGGAAGGAGACCAATATGAGCAAATCATCCGGGCGACGGACACGTCGCGTATTC
>JAJZBQ010000004.1 GCA_021798835.1 Pseudomonadota bacterium
AAGGAGGCCGCCGAACGCGCAACCCAACGCAGGAAAAAACCAAAAATCAAACCCAACCCCTGATCAACTACCGCAAAACCGCGTAATACCCCTCAAATTTACGCGGTTCCTCAACCCTGACAACACTCGCCGAGCTCGAGATCGCTGAGAACGCGATCCGCATCGACGGGCTGCTGCTCGCGCGTGAACCATGATGCCAGGCGCAGCGCGTCCGACGCCGCGGAGGCCGCAGCCGCTGCGCGCACCTCGACGGTGAGCCGAGCGAGGGCGTGCCCCAGGGGCGAATCATCATCGCCCTGCGCATCGGTGGTTTCGAGATACGAGACGAGGTCAGCGAACGGGCGACCCACGCCGATTGGGGGAAGCTGGTTCGGATCGCCCACCAGGATGAGTCTCTGCACGTGGGCGAGGTCGAGCGCCTCCAGCACCGCGACGAGATCGTCCATCGTCAGCATCGAGCACTCGTCGATGACGACGGTTTTCTCCTTCCGATACTTGTCCTTGCCGTCGAACTTCGGTCGCTGGCGGGCGCCGTCGTACCGACCGAGCCGGTGTAGGAACTGTGCGACGGTCATCGCCTCGGCGTTCGTCGCCTTGCCAAGGCGCACGCGCGCCTTTCCGGTTGGTGCGAGAAGGAGAATGCCGTCCTTCGTGAGTGCCTCGGACAGCATCAACGCGCCCATGACCGATGTCTTGCCCGTACCGGCCCGGCCGACGAGAACGCTCAGTCGTCGTGACAGTAGGCGTTCGAGGGCAACTGCCTGTTCCTCAATTGCCTGGCGATGCAGCTCATTCGTCTTGTCAAACTTGCCGCCTGCCTCCGAGATCGCGGTGACGAGCAACTTCTGCCAATCGGCCTTCACGGGGGCAGCAGGCTTGCCGGCGCGCTTGCCCAGGACCGAGCGGAGTCGATCCTCACGTCCCTTCAGCTCCGTGAGCTGCAGCGCAGCGGTCGATGTAGCGCCGGCGCCGGCGACATCCACGAGTTCGATGACGCCGGATAGTGTGCTGCGGTTCGTGTTCGGCCAGTCCGAACCGATCACGCAAGGGTGAATAAGGTCCAGCGAGCCGACGCGCTGCAGCGCCTCGGGGACGCTCAGGAACGCGTCGCCGTTCTCCGATGCTTCACGCAGCACCGCGACCAGCGCGGCGCGAAGACGCCGCGCGTCGTTCGGCGAGCCCACTTTCGAGGGTGCTGGGACCGGGTGTTTTGCTGCGATGGTCGCGTCAGGGAGCAAGCCGCGATCAATGATCCCCGCCGATACCGGCGAGTCGTTCCAGTCGCCGAGGTCCACCTCGCTCATCCGGTACGGGTTCGCGAGGATGTCCTCGTCGCTGACCTTCGTGGCCGTGCCCTTGGCTCTCTCCTTCGGATCGAACCAGCGAAGCGCCTGCGCCGACGTAAACGCAAACCGCGACAGCAGTTTGAGCAGAGCGCGGCGCTCGTCAGGGAGGCTCGTCCACGTCTCTCTGATCGCCTTCAGATCCTCCGCATAGGCCGGCTGCGGCGGCTTCTGTTTGCCTCGGAGGATCGCGTCCACGGTCGGCCACGGGTTGGCGTCGGCCTTGACCATTCCCGACGACCGCAGCTCCAGCGCGAGGGCCGTCCCGAGTCGCATCCCGAGAGCTTCGAGCACGGGGCCGAGCCCAGGGAACGGTCCTCGGTCTTGCCATGCCAGCGCGATCTGCTGGTTGAGCCACTCCTCGCGACGCTCCCACGGCCCCTTCGCGATCCCGTGCTCTCGAATCTTGCGCACCGATTCGAGGCAACGGACCAGCGTCGACAGTGCGATATCGGCAGGTGCCAGCTCCGCGGCGTAGGAGAAGACGCGAACGTGTGCCGGGTCGGCGGGCACCGCAATCTCTCGTAGGAGGCGTTCACGCCGAGCGTCTTCAGCGGTATCGCCTGTCGGCTCGAGGTAGTCGTGGTACGGGAGCAGGAAGCCGTCCTCTCCGGCGGGTCGGATGGTGTGCCGAATGAGCAGGTCCCACATGAGGTGTGTGGGCTTCTTCTTCGTGACGTCGTAGGCCTTCGGCGGGGCGAGCGTGGCGATCCTCCCTACGCCCATCACAAGCCGGGAGATGGTGTCGCCGAGTGGCTGGCCCTCTTTGCAGTAGAAGAACACCAGCGACCGCTCCGGCGTGAGTCGGCTGGAGAACAGCTTGAGGATCGCCTCCTGCCGCTCGCGGCCGAAGACCCAAGGACTCGCAAATGGGGACTCCTCGTCGGGCGGGAGCGGTGTCGGAAGCCGCTCGTCAATCGCTTTCTGCTCGCTACGGAGCATCCAAGCGAACGGCACCACGAACGTGGCGTAGGACGGGACCTTGACCAGCGTCGGCTTGAGGTGGCCGTGCGTCTCCTCGGCCTTCTTGATGCCGGCGTAGGGGTGAACGAAGCGCCGCGACCACTCCTCTTCGTTCATGAACGCGCCCGACTCGGCCTTGCAGGCGGGTAGTTTGTCCGGGGCCAGAGTGCTCCATCGCTTCCCTGCCAGCGCGTCCTCGCGGACGTCATCGCGCTCCTCGCGGATGCGATCGAGCGCCGCGCAGAAGGAGTTGCAGGAGGGCAGACGACAGACGGTCCCATTCCAGCGGAAGTCATGCCAAGCAACGCGCGCAGTGAGGTGGAACATGGGCTATTCAGTCCTTCCGTGTCTGATGGTGGTTACCTAAAAATTCCTGAGGTCACCGGCCGACGGCCGTTTTGGTGCTACCACCATGCTGCGTAATACGAGGACGGCACTTGATCTTCACCGCGCCCCGGGTGAAGGAATCGTCCGAGGCCTTGCTCGACCACACATAGGCTTCGCCGGTTCCGAGATGGCTCATCTTGTCGGAGGTCAACTCGCCAAGGGCGGCATTCGCCTTCTGGATATGCTTCAGCCAGGCGGGCGAGTTGAATTTATGCATGATGATCTGCGATGACAGCTCGATCAGAGAGACAGGGACCGATGGTGGGTCCTGAGATGCCACCATGATGCTGGTCCCTTTGTGTCGCATCTCACGGACGACCTCTACTAGACCGGAAACCAAGTCATCGTTCTCGATGTACTTGTGGGCTTCATCGAAAACCACCAACTTGTTGAACGCGCTTCCCTGGTAGGTTGCTTCCGAGAAAATCTGCAGCATTACCACGAACAGGCCGAGGGCCTCGTCCTTTTCGATGTATTCATCTCGAAGATCTACGATGATCAAACGGCCTGGACGAATCAGATCCTGGAGCCGCTGGTTATCATCGATGTATTCGCTGGCGAACAGTAGACGCGTCTGGGCCATCTCTTTTAGGTGATCGGACAGACCAGAGTTATCAATGCCTGCTCGCAGAGCATCCAAGGTCAGGTTATCCCGCAGCCCCCTCATGATGAGATTGATTTGCCGCATATACATGCTCTGACTGCCAATCGCTCCCATCAGGAATTTCCAGTGCGCCGCCTTGAGTTCGGATGCAGAAAAAGCAATCGGCTTAACCTCGATATCCGGGTACTCGGCCCGGCGATCATCAACCTTGTTTGCCGGCGTAAGAATCAGAACATCCTTCAGGGCTTCTGGGTTAGCCTTGTAACGCTCACGAAGGATGCGAATCTCTTCATCCACCGAGTTGGCATTGATCATTGAGGTAAACTCCGGCGCATAATCCTGCGTCGGGCTGTAATGGAAAATGACCGTGGCGAGCGGGCTTGGCAGCACATTGATGTGTTGAAGCGGCATGGAAGCCATCTCAATGACTGTACCAAGGGTGTAGCTCTTACCGCCGCCTTGAACCCCAAAGAGGCTGATCGTATGGGTGTGGTTCAGATCCAAGGCGATCTTCCTGCCGGACACCTCCCCAAGTAACCCATACTGGGGCGAATTGCCGTTCACGCCCAACATGATGTCGTAGGCGACTTCTGCAGTAGGCGGGCGCTCTGAAATCTGCTGCAGAGGCTCCTCCTCGGGCTCTGATAACGTTTCAGGCACAACCTCCACGACAGACTCATCGGCTGCCGTATTCATTTCGCGAACGCTCGGAGCTTCGGGGGCCTGATCGGCCAGCTCTGTTGATCGTTGATTTGCCTTCTCGACTGTTGGTGTGGGGGTACCCTCTGTGACGGGAGTATGAGATATCTCCGGCTCATCGTCCCACAGTTTGTCCACGGTCCAGGACGTTGATCTTTCACGCTTGGGAGCAATAAAGGCAGCAGTCTCAAGCTTTGGCACATTCTGGATAAACTGTTCACTGAGGAGACACGCAGACGGTTCTTCCTCAACTTCTACCGATACTGGCTTGCGGCAGTTTTCCAGTAAGGCGTGGATCAGGTCTTTGCCGATGCGGTGGAATTCGATGCCGACCTCATTGTCGGGTGCATCTGTTCCAATCTTGTCGAAGTCAAAAATCAGTGCGGAGCGTCGGAACTGAAGCAAGTATCCCTGCTCGATGGACCCCAGCAGCCCTCGTGCTTCTTGTGCGGCAGTCGCGTCAAAAATGCCGTAACGCATAGAGCGCTCAAGATAGAACCGAAGGATCTGTGCCAACTCCCGGCTCTTGAGCAGTCTATCTGGGCGATCCGGCTTTTTTAGCGCCGGATCAAAGTGGCGTTGAAGGATGCGTTCGCTCTGATTGATTTGGGCGGAAATCCGTTCCTTCAACTGATTAAAGGCCGCGAAATCTCCCACCTGTAAATAACATTTCACCTCGACCAAGTTGCATGTGATCGTCCTGGTGTTCAAATCCAAGTCGAACAGTCCCAAGTCGGTGCGTTGCAGGCTAATGGCATCGTTGACATCGTCTGCTTCCCCGTTTGAGCGGTAGAGGTCCGTATGCGCATCCAAAGGCACAATGACTTGGTTGCTCAAGGCACCCTGGTATTCGAGATACAGTCGGGCCAAAGCCAGGCCGAGCGCTTCCGCCTGCTGCGTCGGCGCAGAGATCAGCTTCAACGCGAGCTGCCCAGAGAGCGAGCGTAGGTTTGCCAGAATCTGAACCGATTGCTCTCCATCGGCCGAAAGTCCGTGCCCGAGTAGGACCGGCTTCAACATCGCCTCAAGCTCATCGCTTGAGCGCGAGGAAATAATCAGGTTGTGGGTTGCCTGAGAACTGGCTCCAGGAACATAGTCGATAAGGTAATCAGACCTATTTTTCCGCCCCCCATGATCAAAGAATTCAATCCCCATGTTGCGATCAATGGTGAATACCCAATCGCTGATTTGATGGACTTCATAGATCAATTCTCGTTGAGCAACATCTAGACCCAAGGTCACGACGGGCACTGACCTGAAGCTGGCCCCGGAGGCAGCAACGGCTGCGGTAGCGAAGCAGATGTGGCGGCTCAAGCTTGAAAGCAAATCAAAGCAAGCCGCCTGGCTATCGGGATTGAGCGAGCGACCGACAACTGGTCGCTTGTTCCAGTAGGTTCCCGAATCATCGTCAATAAACTCAGTATCGAAGTCCTGAATCAGACCGTGAAGTGGCGTGATTCCCATCGGCTTCTCTGCGATGGAGAGTTCTTCGGCCGGAAACACATCCAGCAGGACGCTAATATGGGCAGGAAACGCCTTGGCATTCGCATGGAACTCCGAAAGAGCATGTTTTGCCAAATTCAGTTTCGAGAAGAGATGACTGCCGGTCGAGGTTGCAAAAGCGTCAGCCGCCTCGTTAACCATAGCCCCCGGACGAACCATCGATTCAATGGACTCGCCCAGCACTGGAGAATCGGGATCTGATGTAAACAGTCGAATGTCGTAGCGTAGATCGGCGTGTTCGCTTTTCTGTTGCAGCGACAACAATGCATCTGCGATGACAGATCCAGCGCCAGCATTGAACACGTTCAGCGACAACTCGCGAACATATGGATGTTGGGAAAGATATCGCTCAATTTTGTCTGCAATCACTTTGCCGGAGATGTCCGCTCCCGCTGCTGATGGCTCTGCCAGGCCTAGCGCGGAGCAGACCTCAGCCATTAGACCGCGAGAATTTTCCTCGGTAGTGGGAGCGTACAGGGCCCAGAAAGCATTCAGATTGTCGACCGGCGTGAAAATGCGGCCATCCTCAACAGGTACCCCGACCGGATAAGCCGATGGAACAAGACCATTCAACAATGCAGATCTGACATGTGGGATGTGATCTTTCCCGCCGGCCTTGATTTTTTCAATCCAGTCTTTGCCCAAGGTTACCCAGCTGTTTAGCCACAAGGTACGGAGTGGGTGTGTCGGGGAGACCAGAACTGCCTCACGATGTCTGCCGCGAAAATCCGTCAAGATGACATGGATCGAATCCACCGCCAGCACATTGCGCACCGCCTGGAGATGCTGTTGACGCTCGGCACCGGATGAGGTTTCAGCCAGTCGAATGAGATTCCGAACCAGATCAAGATAGGCTTCAGCATACGCAAGACACTCTTTCTCCGTGTCTTGGAAGGAGAGGCCCTGCATAATCAGCTCGGCCGCATCTTTGCGTACGACAGCAAACAGTTCTTCTCTGGCAGCCAAGAACGATGCCATGGCAGCAGAAGCTGGAAGCGTCAGACCGACTTCCGAAGGCAGTTCAGCTGCATCGAGATTAATCTGCATCCGCCAGCCAGACGGATGCTTCGGCTCCGCCAGTATTCGCTGTTCAATGGTTTTGAGCATGCGAGACAAAGGAATTTGCACCGCGCCTTCATGGCCAAACTTAGCTAGTAAAGTTTCTTGTCGTGAAGCCTTCTTGGAACGCCCGCCTTCCGCCCAGGTAACGCTGCTTAACGCTATTTCATCGGGATTGCGCTCGTCGCCCAGAGCGGTGAGCTGTAGGCGGAATCGTGCGTGCTCAAGGCTTTGCTCAATAGGGATCGCCCGTTGTGGTGGCTCTTCCTCAATGCTACCGCCGGGCAGGACATAGAACGGTTCACTCTCATGGGACCGCTTGGCGGCCTCAGAGCCAGAATCTGCTTCAAGCGGAATCGGATCACCATCGACCGTCCAAGGAAGCACCCGAATAAGATGCCAGCCTTCCTCAAACTCGATCTTGTTGAGCTTGTCCAGAGTAACCGTGCATTGCAGCCGGTTCGGCGTCCAGGCTTTGACCTTCTTGGATTTCCCGACCGGGCCGTCGTTCTGGGAAACGATCTGAACTGTAAAGTGATCCAACCCACTGACCTTACCTGGGTGAGGATTAACCTCAAAAACCAGGTTCATCTTGCGGCGGTCGTTAGGAACTAATATCTGCTGTCCGATGAGACCAGATAGCTGGTCGTTGGCTTCATTCTCTTGAACGACCGGCAAATCGGTATCCAAGACAGTCAATAAAACCTTGTCGAGGGATAGTTCTTCCTGGAAGGTCCACTTGTCGAACGAGATACCCCACCAGGTTTTATCCGTTGCGATGGGCGCGGTCCACAATTCCGGTTCCTGGATATCGTATTTCTCAAAGTAAGTGGACAGTGAAGATTCCAGCGCCTTGTCACTAAGCCCCAAATCTGCAATTCGCCCACGCACGGATTTGTGAGAGGCCATCAGATTTCGAACGCTACCCAGGTTTCGTCGGATCTTGCTGTTAACCATTCCAGGATCGGCAAAAAGCTTGAAATCCGGAATCAGCGTCAATTCATACAAACTAGCCCCGAGCGTTTCCCCATCAATGCCATTTTCCAGCGCCGTGAGGAGATACCTCACGCGGGAAACGTCATCGGCAAAAAGCCACTCTTCTTCTGCAATAAATCCAAAGAGATCACGCACGTGGCCAACCAGGGTTGCAGGCAGCCGATTAAGCAGCAGATCGGTTAGGTCTTCGTAGATCGCCGTAAAAGTCAGATCTTCGAATGTTGCGACACCGAAGGAGTCCTCGGCACTGGTGCGTAAAGATGTTGGGATAAAGACCAGAAGTGGCTGGCGCAACTCACCATTCGCATCTGGATTTCGCAGCTCCACGAGTTTGGTGGACGTCACCCGAAAAGGCATACCTTCCTGGTCGTGACCACCAAGGATGAAAACATTCCCGTCAGGGCGAGTCCGGCGAAGCTCCTTGCAGACTGACTCCATCACATCGTCATCAAGGTCGGTGACTCGCATGCAGTGGCCTGGGCCACGATCGCTCAGTATTGCCTCGATACGAGGGCACAACAGGCCTGCTACCGCTGCGTTCAGTTTTCCCTGTGCCAGCTTAGTGAACGCGTCGCTCATGCGCGCTTCCCCTTCTTTTCCGTTCCATTGCTTCTCTCAATTGCATAGCGTGGAGACACCTTCTGGGTCACGTAGGCATCCGACAGATCCTCATAGAAACCGATTTCGCGGAGCCGACGCTTGAAGGCTTCAAGATTCAAGCGCAAAGCTCGCCGGTCCAGAATGCTGCTATTGCTCTGGCCGCTTTCTGGTAGTCGGTCAATATGGAGGCCATAACGGTTTCTCAGGAACGCCAACAGTTCCTCGATACGCACTTCCCGGGTAACAAATCGACCTCCATCCTGCGCCAGCACTGCAATCTGGAGGAGTACCTCAAGCAACTTGCTGCCCAACACGAATCGACGGGAACTACCCTTGGTACGGGATTGGGCCAAAAGACCGGTTTCTTTGTTTTTCAGTAATAGGGAGTCCAGGCACTCGGTGATGTACTGACGATGGTATTTTCCACGATAGGCCATCAAGATTTCGATGAAGGATTCAAATTCCCCAAGCCCCATCGCAGTCACTTCTCGGATTTCCGGATCAACATCCTCGTTACCGGAAGACGACTCTTCGATCAGACTGGCCAGGCGAAATTTGAAATAGGCTTGTCGTTCAATATCATGTTCAGGCTTTAACAGGGCAACCAGGTCACCAACAGAGAATGTCCCGTTGGCAGATGAGGCCAGCTTGCCGGTTTTCTTGCTCAGGTATTCCGCCATTTCATCGAGCTTCTTGACCACAAAATTAGCTTGAACAAAGGCAGGGATCTGGCGATACAGACGGTCGGTAGACTTGCGAGCCAGTTCCGCCATATGTGGATTACTGACATCGCCCATGTCCACCACCAACGCGACGCGGTAGGGGCAACCTTCCTGTGCATTGTCCATGCCCGGGTTGATCGGGCATTCCTTAGTTCCGCAGAGGTCATTGCCGGCGCGTTGCTTTACCAGCTTTGGAAGCATCTGCAACAGCTTGAGGTGGTAAAGCGCCAGGTGGAATGCCATCAGCATCTTTAGGTAGTCCACCAGCACAGAGCGTGGAATGTAGGGCTCGTAAGCCAAAAGCCGCAGAATGTCATCCGCCATAATGTCGGCCTGGCCGATGCATAGTGGCTGGAAGCGCGAGGGCTCTTTGGAGTCCTTCATGTCCTGGGTAACTTGGTGATCCAGACGCAGGATTGCCTGCGTCTCCACATCAACTGAAGCACTAGGATCGTAGCGGTCTGTTACCAGGTCGACTCCTGGGAAAAAGAATCGTCTTAGAACGTCGCGAGCCGCCTGTCCCTTTCCCTTGCGGGCATAAAAAAGCATCCAGTACGCTTGTTCCGCAGCACCGTAGTCGCGGGTGTGCTTCGCGTTACGAAACTTATAGGTATTCCCGTGTAGTGGCCTCGGCGCAGCCAAGGCTTGGTTGCTCTTGCCTCGATTCACCAAATCCATCAGATCGGTTTCTATCCAACTGCGGACAACATCAGGATGTTGGTCGAACCCAGAAAACCACTCGGGATGTTCCAGAAAATCCGCCAGAAACTCATCTACCGATAGATCGCCTCCACGTGGAGGTCTGCGGCTAGCATAGCCATCGTATTTCAGGCGAGGAAACAGCATCGTCAACACACGATCCATTTCGATGTGCTTAAAGTCCAGGTAGGAAACTTTTGGGATCCTGAATTCTTTGTCTCTGCCCTTAATTGACATGATATTCAGCTCCCTTCTCCGAGACCTTCATGGTCAATACACCGTTGTCTTCTCGGCTGATCTCGTAGAATTTGTGGCCTGCCTTTGTTAGCAGCACCTCTTTGTATGGAACCGAGGCGAGCAGATTCTTGAAAACCGCCAAACTCAGGTAGAAGCCCTCTTGTTCCTCGATGCTTGGTCGGTAGCCGTTATTGAGCCGCATTAGCATCTCGTAAATGTCCAGGTTGATGCGTAGGTTGGCCTTGTGACCGTCTCCCGAGGCATAGTGCAGCACCAGCGCCTGAGACAAACATTCCAAGAAGGGATGAGCCGCTGTTTCCTGATCGGTGCGGAGCGTGAAATGTGCGCCATCAAACAGCCGATAGCTGCGGATCGTGCCCTGTTCGACCTGGCGTACGCGGAGCGCCAACTGGTTACCCAACCGCGCGGGATCGCTCAGTCCTTCTCCCCGATTAATGGCCCGGAGAATAGCGGTCACCTCTTCAGCGCTTTTTGCGCCAGGTTGCTCAATCGCGGCCAGGAAGGGATCGATACTTCCATACGGCAGCATCTCCTTCCATCCTGCATCCCTGCGCTCGAAGAAATGCCGGCGACGCATGTGGGAGAGATAATTCCTGTGCTTTACGATTAGCCGTGTGCGATTCTTCGACGAATAATCACGGGGTAGATTGCGGAACAGCGCCTCAACCAATTCATCGTCGTACGCATCTCGATCGGCAAACGAAAAGCGGCTCATCGCCTTGGTCTTGGGATTGAGGAAGCCCAATTCACGATCCAGATCAGGGTTACTGACCTCAGCGATATCAATCTCGCGCAACAGTGAGATCAAGCGGTCACTTGAGCCTTCGCTACCGCCCAGCCAGGAGTTGAAATAAAAGCCATCCAGGATTCGATTCTGATTATCCTCACCACCGCTTTGGTAAAGCTGATGGATTCCGTCACAGTCGTGGGTGCCCACCAGCATGAATGCCAATGCCGAACGCAGGTCTCGCATCGTGATGTGCAAGCGGCCGCGCAGATGGGTAATGGTGTAGAGCATCTTTAGCCGCTCAATCACCTTGGGGCCAGCTACCGGGTCCTGGAAGGTCCGTGCATTGTGGTAGGCATAGCACTTACCCTTGAGATCGCACTGTTCGCAAGCCTGCCAATATTCTTGCTGGGCCATGCGGGCAACCAGCCGCTCCAGAATAGAGGGCTGATCCACTTCGGGTTCGGCAACCACCGAACGCAGGTTCAGATTGATAACGGCAATGCCGATTTCAGGTGCCGCCCCTGCCAAACCTTGCTGGATCTGCTTGGCGAGCAGCGGAAACTCGTCCTCGTGCTCCAGGAAGAAATCGACCAGGCGGCCCTCGTTGATGGCGATCAGGCGTGTCTGGCTCTCTGGCCAGCCGGATTTATCCTTGCCCACGAAGGGTGCAAAGAACTTCTGCAGCACCGCGTCATTGCGCTCATCACCTTCATCCTGGCTGCCGTCATAGTTGCTCTGGTAGGTGTGCCCCTTAAGTTGGAATACGGTACCGTTCGCGCCGTGCTGCAACTGTGCGCCCTTGCTCTCGGCAAACGCTTCGAATTGCTGGATGAACGCCGTCTTCCCATCACCGGCGTTACCGCTGATGATCACCAACCGGAACTCACCCTTGAGTAGCGCGGGCTTGAGTTTCTCGTCCAGATAGGTCGACACATAGGTGGCCTTGCCAACCTCGTCCAAACCACGCGTGCCGGCATTGGATACCTGGCTCTGGCTGTAGAGTGTCAGCAGATGCGTGACAAAGGGGTTGGTATTGGGCTGCGTCGGCTCGAAGCCCAACTTCGCCATCACCTTGGGTCCGGCACCGATTTCGCCCGTGGTGCTACCTGAGCGATAGCGCTTCACCTCGGCCAATGCCGTCAATAATTCTTCCGCCGTGGCGAAACGATCCTTTCGCTCCGGGGCGATCATCTTCGTGAGCACATTGATCAGCGACGTGCTCAGATCGGCGCAGCCCTTAAACTGCTTGGGGTTCTTGGGCTGGCCCTTGATCGGCGGCGTAGGCTCATCGAAGGGGTATTTTCCAGTGAGGCACTCGTAAAATGAGATGCCCAGCGCATAGATGTCACGATCGATGCGATCCGATGCGCCCGGCTCGGAAGAGTAGTCGTAATCCGGTGGCAGATATCGCTTTGTCCCGCCACCGCCCTGAACCTCGTCGCTTTCAGTAACCGCAACATTAAAGTCAATGATGCGGACACCCATATCCGTCCAGAGCAGGTTGGAAGGCTTGACGTCCTGGTGGTAAACACCATGCTTATGCAGGTGGACCAGCCCCTCAGCAGACTCCCGTAGGATCCGCATCGAATCCTCGAGTGAAAGCGCCTCCGCATCAATCAGATCCGAGACATCTAAACCTTCGACATACTCGAACACAATGTAAGGGGTCTGCTTGGCATCGGCCATGCGATCAGCCCAAACCACCTTCACAACATGCGGATGGTTGGGCAAGTTGGTTAGGGTTTTGTATTCGCGGCGCAGACGCTCATAAACGCTGCGGCGATCCTTGGTCACCAACTTGATGACCCGTACCACGTCGCCCAGCGAATCGAACACCTTATAGGCAACGCCGAATCCGCCACTGCCGAGTTTCTTTTGGATGCGAAAGCGATCCGCCAGGATGAAATCCTGAGGCAGGTTACTCAGGTCGTCCGGGATCTGAGGTAAAACTGCTGCACGACCGCCGGCTTCTGGAGCGGAATCGTTCTTTGCCTCCGGCAGGATTACGTCATCCAGCGCCTTGCGGGCAACGGCCGCGCTGATATGGCGCTCCTCGGGATCAAACTCGCAGAATTTCTGCAGCCATTCGTCTATGCCCTTGGGCAGATCTGGCTTGTGCTCCGAGGGCTTCATCGGAAATTTGCCGTCGGCCTCCATCATCTGGTCGACGCTTTCGAAGGGCAGTTCGCCCGTCAGCAGCTCATAGAAGATGAGGCCGGCCGCATAGAGATCAGAGGCGATGCTGGCCTGGGTCGGATCCTTGAAGCACTCTGGCGCCTGATAAGCTGGCTCCAGGTCATCAATGATCTGATCGGCGATGGTGGAGGTCCTGTTTTTACCGACCCGTGCGAAATCGAAACTAGTCACCCGTGCTTGCCCGCCCTTGGTCACGAGAATGGCATCGGGGGTCAGGTTGCGGTGGATCACCTCATGGCGGTGAGCGTGGTCCAAGGCCGACAGCACATCACGCATCACCTGGAGTTTCTGATCAAACGTCAGTGCCAGCGTAGGCTTGTTGATGTACAGACGCAATGCCTGGCCGGGCAAATCCTCGGTGACCAGGACTACCTTATCTTCTTCTTCATTTCTAAAGAGATCCTTCACCGCCAGTACATTGACGTGTGTCGGCATATGCGCCACGGCACGGTAGGCGTTGCTGATTTTCTTGAGTTCTTCGTTACGTGCAGCCTCGTCCTGGTAGGGGTCGGCCTGATACACCCGCAGGCGGGCCATGCCGCCGCTCTTGCCCAGAAGGTTGTGCTTGGCGCGGTATTCGGTATAGCGGTCGGTGCCGCCCAGCTTTTCTTCTACTTGCCAGTCACGGAACACCAGCGCCGCGCTCTTGGGCTTGGCGTTACCTGTGATGGCCTTGGATATCTGGGAATGAAAGCGGGTGATGTTATCCAGCCGGTTGTCGGGGATGCGACTCGCGTCACGGAAGTATTTCAGGCAGCGCTTGAAGTCGGTTACGTCCGGACTGTCAATTCCTGCTTGGTCGAACACGGCAGCATCATTGGAGGTGAGCAATACTGTGGCATGCACATGGGCCTTACGCAACTCGATCTGGCCGGTATTGCTTTCGCGGATGATGGTCGCCATGGTCTTGGCATGGCTGCGCAGCTTGGCCAGCGGCGAGAAGAACGGCTGCCGCCCCTCGGGATACCACTTGGAGCCATACACATCGATGTTGCCCCGCGTCCCTTTGACATCCACCAGATACACCGCGTGAGGTGCGAGGATGGCGATGTCGATTTCGAACACCTCCTCACCTTGGCGCATCTCGAAGTTGTGGAAGATCAGCCAGCCATCAGGCAGGTGATCCCTCAGGAAACCGATGGCCTGGCGTTCAGATTCATTCGCGGGTTGCCCGATGGGTATGACCTTCGCCATTACATGCCTCCCTCCTCGATGGCACGTTCGACGAGAGTACGTGCCTCGTCTTCCTTCTCCTGAGCCTCAGCCCGTTTGTGGCCTGCATTCCAGACGAGATCGTTAACTTGCTTCTCAATAGCGTCATCACATCTTGGAATGAGTAGGTGCAATACATCAGGAGCCGATAGGTGCGGGATTGAACTTCCCGCCGCTGTACGGATAAGTTGTCGGTATCCGACATCGGTGAGGAAAAGGTATGCGTACAGGTAACCGGGAAGAATCCGCGAGTTCTGGGCACCCAACCTGAGCACATCCACCGAAACACAGCCGCCAGCAAAGCGGCGGTCCGCCCAGACACCACGGCCAATAATGCCGCCGACCTGACCGCTCCGTGCCAAAAGGAGGTCGCCCTCCTGGGTCGCCCATTCGCTTTCATCAGGTAGCAGCCGGTTGGACAGGAAACGGTCCGGCTCATATCGTTGACGGAAAATTTCGCCACTGGTCAGGAACGGCGCACCATATTCCTTGTCAACGAAGACCTGCTTAAGCCGTCCTGTTTCGCTAATGGAAATACCAAGGGTCGAGAGCGCATCCTTGCGAGGAATACTTGCAATGAGGCGGTCACTTTCCTGGGCAACCGCATCGTGGAAAGTTGCCTCAAGGCGCTTTAGAACCAACGAAGACGATGCCACGGAGCATGAGAAAATCCGGTGCGACAAGGCTAGCTTTTCCGGGAATCCAAACTGCTCGTTGAGCATGCCCCCTGCTATTTTTAGAAGGCATGTTGCCTCGCCTCTCAACTCTGCGGCCCCTTGCACCAATTCGTGAGCCCTTGCTTCTACCGCTCCGAGACGAGGAACTGGCAGATCAGATATGTGATCGGGCTCGATGTGCTGAATAATTGCGCCATATGTCCCAGATATAACGATAGGCACTCCGAAACGGCTAGACAGATAAGAATACAGATATCCTGGTTTTATTTTCTCTTCATCTGGAACAACTCTCATCACATGCTCAGAGCACGCAACACCATTCATATCGGGTCGTGCGTACGCCATACGCCCAATTGTTCCCGATCGCGTAATTAGCGTCCATCCAGGTCTAATCGTGAACCTTGGATTTGAATTGATCTGCTTCTTAGAGATTAATGGCAGATGAGAAAGATCGGATGCTAGGAGCTTTGTGCTACCCATGAACGGGACGCCAAATTCGTTTGAATCAACCCAAATTCTGCCCTCTCGCCCAGCGTGAAAGATATCTGTCGTTACAGCAGCCAGGGGCTCTGTGTTGTGTTGTTTGAGGAGTTCTCTCGCTTCGATTGCGCCAGACAAATAGGGGCCACAATCAAGTCGGCGGCCATTGCTCTCCAACCAGGTACTTGGTATCGCTTTGCATTGAAATTTTCTGCTCATAACGTAACCTCGCTGGTTTCGCGGAATTCTTTGTATTTCTCAGCCACCAGCGGTAGCTCGTCATGAATCCGACGGTTGCGGCGCGTGGTGCGACGAATTTCCACTTCACCACCCTCGCGAACCCGCTCAATCACTTCATCGTCAAAGACCGGCTCTTCGCCGTCAGGGGCGCGCTGGAAGAGCAGATTCCCTCGGGCATCGACGCCCGCTCGATCCACCACGGCCATGAACACCTTGTATTCGGGATACTCAGTATTGATTAGCTCTTCCTGGCTGCGGCGACGCAGCACCAGCAGGCTGGGTAAGGCAGGCGTCAAGCCGTATTCTTTTACGGTAACCTTGAACGGCTCCACCGGCAGGTCGACGCTGGCCAGCACTTCGCAGTGACGCAGAATCCACCAGCGCACATATTCATCGCTGGGATTACCCAGCAGCCCATCGGGTAACAGGATACCCACGCGACCGATGCCCGGTTTGACCCACTGCAGGGCACGCTCGATAAACAACACCTCGGGCGGGACGCCACCGGTATTCAGGTCGCCTTCATTGCGATAGCCACCCTCGCCATCCGGTGTCCAGTTATGCCCGAGTTCGTAACGCTCCAAGATGGAGGTATCGCTCACGGTGTCTTGTGTGGAAAACCAAGGGTTAAGCAGCACTGCATCCATGCTGCCCAGCGGCAAGGCCGGACGGGCAGTCTCGATGCCATCCAGATCGCCATCCGGGAAGGTGCGGGCATCGATGCGGAACACGCGACCTGGATTGCCAGTGGTGAACAGCAAGTTCATGCGACTGGCAACGGCCAGGAAGGGGTCGATATCGCAACCCAGGGCATTGCTGGCCGCCCACGCGGCGGTTTCATTTTGAGCCTGGCGGATTTGTTCGCTGGTCGCTTCATCCGGCGTGGTGCCGAGGGCTGCGAGCTTCTGTTTGAATATGTGAACGGCGGTCATGGCCAAAAAGGTGCCAGTACCGCTGGAGCAATCCATGATGCGTTCGCCCGGCTTGGGATCAAGCATCTCCACGGCCATTTCAGCCACATTGAGCGGAGTGGGATAACGGCCTTCGCGTCCGTCCATGACGCTGCGAGCAACCGCCCGGAAGGCGCCGGTTCGGAAGCGGGGCTGGGTTTCGCTGAGGGAGTAGCGCGCCAACTCCATGACCAAGCGGGCGGTCTCATTGGGCTCCAGCGTCAGATCCCAGCCGCGAGTCAGCAGGGTTGGCTGCCAGGCCTTGGCGGCAGCAATGGTTTCATTGATACGCTGCGCAATGGCCTGTTGGCCCACCTCAGTAAATGGCTCATCGCCCTTGATCCAGAACTTGCGTTCTCCGGTGGTCCGAGTCTCGTCATAAATCTTGGCCAGCATCAGCACGGCCAGCTGCTTGAAGGAATCCTTGTGGTCGAGGCCGAGGTTACGGTTCAGGTACTGGCGGCAGCGCAGCAGCGCATCTTCCAGGTTCTCGGCTTCGGCACTGACTTGGATGACTCCGCCGGTTCTTTCGAGATCAGTGGTGCGCTCACCCGGTACCGGCCAGACCCCGAGGGGCTTGGCCCGCACTTCGAACCGGGTACGCTCGACCTGGAACATGAATTCTTCCTGGCCATTGGTCCACATGCCCAGTGACGCACCAGGGATCAGTTCCAGCAGTTCTTTGAGTTCGCGCAGATCGGCGTCAGCCTCGGCAATGGAGCGAAGCTTGTCGCGCTTCTTTTGAGTCTTGCAGACGATGATGCGCTGCAGATTGTTGTTGTTGTGCTCGGCATCGGGACGGAAGATCGCGATGTCGATGCGCTTGCGCCCCTGGCCAGCGATCTGGGGGTTGTAGTTGACCTCCAGATCGTCCCGGTCAAACCCGTAGCTCTCGATGAGCTGGCGCAGCACCTTCTGCACTAGTAGCTTCTTGGGGGATGCACTTTCCTTGTTGCCGGTCAGGATGTCGATGAAAAAATTGTCCGGGCCGCTTTCCTCGGCAGCATCCTGAGGAGTCTCAATGAGGTCTTCGTCCTGGTCGCTCATCAGTTATGCTCCTTGAGAAATTCGCGGTACTTCGCTGCGATAACTGGCAGATCGTTGTCCTCGATTTTTTCCTGCCGGGTGAGGGTTCGCTCAACCCAGCCACTCTTACGGTGGAATCGCTCCGTGAACTGCCTGGGCTCGAGAATCTCTTCGCCGTCTGGCGTGCGCTTGTAAAGCTTGTTGCCACGGCGATCGAAACCCACCTTGTCGGCGACCGCCATGAAAACCGGATACTCCTCTATGCCGCCAAGGGCTTCCGCACGCTTTTCTTCTTCACTTTTGCGACGCAGGAACAGCAGGCTAGTAAGAATATTGACGTTGGCCTCGGCAATAAAAGCCTCCACCGGCAGATCGACAGAGGCGAGCACCTGTGTTTCGCGCATGATCCACCAGCGGATGTATTCGGCGGCGGGGTTGCCCAGCACACCGTCGGGCAGAACGATGCCTAGACGGCCAGTACCCGGCTTAAGCCACTTGATACAACGCTCGATAAAGAGAATCTCAGGAGCGACGCTACCCTTGGGAGTGCCGGTATTGCGGAAACCGCCTTCGCCGTCTGGCTCCCAGTTATGCGCCAGCTCGTACTGCTCAAGAATGTGCTTATCGGTAATCGGAATGTCAGAGCCGAAGGGCGGATTGGTGGCGATGATATCCACCGAGCCCAGCGGGATTTCCTTCTTGGCACCGGGCAGATCAGCCAAATGCCCCAGAGGAAACTCCAGCGAATTGATGTTGTAGATGTGCCCACGTCCATCACCTGCCAACACCATATTCATCTGGGCGGCACGGATCAGGAAGGGATCGAAATCGGCTCCGAAAACGTTGGCGGCGGCATATTCTTTCAGTCGCTCGTGGACGTTCAAGAATTCGGTGGTGTTCTCACTTCCAGGCTGGGTTTGCTGTTCCGTTCTGAATTTCTTCAGCATGTGGCCCAGGGTTGCAACGAGGAAACCACCGGTGCCACAGGCCGGGTCCAGCAACGTCTCAGTTTCCTTAGGGTCGAGCATTCCCACGACCAACTTCACCACGCCTCGCGGGGTGAAATACTGGCCACGGTCGCCCCGCAGATTGACGCCCACCAACTCCTGATAGGCTACACCTTTTGCATCAACATCGGTGCGGGTGAAGTCGTATTTGGCCAACTCTGAAACAATGAATGCCAGAGCCCGATCGGAGAGCGCAATTTCTTCGTTGCCCCGGAAGATATTCTTAAATTGGCTTTTAACCTCGGCGAAGAGCTCCTCGATGCGCTTGCGGATAGCCTTGCGGCCTTCATCCTCAAATTGTTCTTTCGGGCCGGCCCAGAACCGGCGCTGCCAAGCTTGGCGCTGCTTTGCACGCAAGTTCTCGTCGTGCATTTTGCAGAAAATCAAATAAAGGAACTGCCAGAAGGCGGCATCCTTGGGCATTCCCTCGTTGCCATGAATGAAGTTGTGGCAGCGACGGAAAGTGATCTTCAACATTTCGTTGTCGGCGACGCGCGTATGGGCGTCGGAGATCACGTCCTTAGTGCCGACCGACTCTTCCGCCATCGGCCAGTCGCCAATGGGGGTGCATTTGGTTTCGAAGCGCTTCTTCTCCTTCTCGATAAAGAAGAACTCCAGCCCGTTGGTCCACAAGCCGTACTGAATGGCGTCGACCTCGCGCATGATGGTTTCGATCTCGTCCAGATCTTTTGCGGCCTGCTCGAAATCGCGAATGCGAACAGCATTTTTGCCAGCATTGGGTTCCGGCCGGCAGAGGACAGCGCGACCGAGGTTCTCAAGCGTGTGACCCTTGTCATGATGGAAGATGGACACATCCACCTTTTTGCGCCCACCAAGAGAAAAATCCAGCTCCATGTCTTCGGGCGAGAACCCGTATTCGTGGATCAGGGCACGAACAATCCGTTGACGCACCAGTTCCTTTGGTGTTTCCTTGACCTGCTTTCCCGAGACGTAATCGAGCGTGTACCCGGCCGGAATAGTGCCCTCAGCGTGGGCTTGATCATTTTTCCGGCTCATCGGGCGCTCCGTATAATTGTTGTTTTGTTCATTTTTTCTGTCCTTCCCCGAAATCCTGGATTGAATGCTTCTGTTGCTCTATCCAGACATCAAGGTCCTTTCGCGAGAACCGCCATTGCCCCCTGACCTTGAATGCAGGAAGCTCTCCAACCTGCGCCATGGAGTAGATGGTCTTTTCACCAACCTTCAATAGGGCCGCCACATCCTTGATTGTTAGCACCTCTTCACCTTGCACTAGCCCCTCCTACGACGACACTTGGAACTGCATGTTGACGCGCAACACCCAAGGATTGACAAGAAATGGTAGATTGTACTCTCGCATTCCATATTCTACCAACATTGTTCTGTGTTGCACAACACTAAACAATGAGTTAAAATTTGTCTCATGAATAGTTTTGGCGAAACAATCCGCGACCTTAGGGTTGCACAAGATCTTGGCTTGCGGGAAACGGCAAGCAAGATCGGCATTTCGCCGGCCTATCTGAGTCGAATTGAGCGAGGAAGGGAGCGCCCTCCGCGCCCAGAGGTCGTTAAGGCACTTGCTAAGGTGCTGGCGGCCGATCCTGATGTTCTGTTTCGTCTGTCGTCCTCCACCGACCCAGAAGTCGTTGATTTCTTGCATGACCAGCCAGAGGCACTGGCGTTTCTTCGTTATCTGAAAGATGCGTCATTCACCGATGTAGAAATGAAGCAGCTATTAAAACTTGCTGAAGGCATCAAGAAAAAAGCAAAGTGAAGCACCACTGGCGAAGGAACAAAGAAATCTCAGCCTCCCACCGTGTGACGAGTCCCGGAAGCACTTTCCCGCAGCCATAGATCCATCGACGCAGTTCCTGCCCGACAGCACCCGGTCGCGTTGATTAATTCGCCGCCGCAGCGTTACGTCTGCCGCCTCCCCGTCCTAAGGTTAAATGTGAAGTCCACAATCGCCGCGAGTCGCCCCTTGAGTTCGCCGGCCAGTACCGGGTAGTGGCACAGCGTGACACTCACCGCTCTGTCTGACCGAAAGCTTTGGCCTGCTCCCGATATCACTTCGAAAACCCGCCACCATCAGCGTCGGCTGCGCCGCGACCTTGTGGCCTTAAATTTTCACCGCCTCAATCCCGAACGCCACATTGGCCAGCGTCGGATCTGGGGTGGCTGGCGCTGTGAGTGTTAAAACATTCCCCACCGTAAAATTTGTCTGACTCGCCGCTGTCAGCGTCACGGCGCCATTTGGTGCGATAGCGATGGTTCCGAAGGCTGTCCCGTTTTTGGCAAGGGTGAAGGTGGCAGTGCTGGTGGCCGCTGTGCCCTCCGACGCCACGGTACCGGTGAGCCCTGCCGGAATATAAAAGTTACTGGTCGCGATGTAGCGTAGCATCGACTGGTTCGCGGATAAGGTTCCAGACGCCGATGCCTGGATGGTGAACGGTACCTGGCTACCCAGTCCCGTCACCGTATAGGGAAATGCCGTGCAGGTGGAAATGTCCTGGGTTGCCGAGCCGTAGACATTGAAACTCTGGAATTTGAAATACACCGTCTGCCCGATAAGGCTCGTGTTGGTGGGCAGCGTGAATTTGAATACATTGGCGTTTGCAAGCAAAGCAAACTGGGTGCCAGTGCCGTGGACAGCCGGTGCGCTGCCATATAGCCCCCTGTACAACCCCGTGAGATTGTAGTTGTTGGCGGTGGTGAGGGTTTCATTCTGGTAGGCCAGCAGTTCCCCATCCACGTAGCAGAGGGACAACCCTTGCGCTGCGCCGCCGACGGGCACGGGTTGCAATACCCCGGCAGACTCTGTGAGGTCCACCGCCAGGATGTCGGCGTTGTCTGGATTGGCTCCGTTGTAGGCTGCCAACGGTGCTGTGAGCGCTCCCTGGGCGCCCTGGCCGCTGATGGTGCCGACTTTTGCGTAACTGGTGCCATCGGTGGAAGCCCAGACAGCGCATCCACCCCAAGTGGCGGCAGGACCCGATGCCACCATCCAGATCTGGGGGCCCGCTGCCCCGCAAAGTATCGCTGGCGGCTCAAAGATCACCGGCGCGTTGATGCTGCCCGGCGCGATCAGGGCATTGGGCAGATAACCACTGCTGGCCTGCTGCGGGTAGGCCACGGACCAGCCCACGCCGGGCAGATATTCCTCGGCACTGATCTTGAGGGTGCCGTCGGTTTGCTCCTCGATGGATTGCACCCGCACCAGTTTTCCGGTGAGTCCCATGTTGGCGCTGGTGAGGGAGACGATATCCATGGGTTCGATCAGCACCTGGGCCCAACTCACTGAAAACTCATACTGGTTCCTGATATAGAGTTGCCGGTTCTTGATCAGTTCCAGACACATGGTGGCCATGGAGGCATTGGCAATGAAATGCGCTGTGATGGGGGGAGCCAGACGCACCCCCGAGGGCAGTAGTTGTCCCAGGGTATCGATGCTGGCCTGATCCTTGGTCTCGATGGTGTTGGCGTTGTAGTCGTAGGCTCGATCCTTGATCTCGATCTTCCAGTCATTGAAAGCATCCAGGGGATCGGAGCGGCTGATCTTGAGGTAGTCCCCGTGTCCGGTATCGACGAAGTCGTCATCGGTGAGGAAGACCTTGATCTGGGTGTTGGCACTGTAGTTCACGCCATATCCCGAAAAACTCATATCGCCATAGGGGATGAACCTGAGCACGCCATCGGCCCAGAAGGCCGCAGTATTGGTGGCCTGCAGCCATTCCTTGAGGGAATCGATGGCCGGGCGGCGCTGGTTCATGAAGAGGCTGAATCCGATGCCCAGTGCTCCCATATATTTCTGGTAACTGTTCTGGGCCAGCACGAGGCTGTTCAGATCGATCTTTGATTTCGGGAATCCGGCTCCGTACAGGGGGTTGGTCAGAAAGTCGTAGATGACCTGTGCCGGATCGGCATCCGGAGTGCCGGCCGTGCAGGTGCTGTTGAGGTTTCCGAAACACTCGAGCCACATCACGGGGAGATCGGGTGATGAACCCAGATCGAGATTGGCGATGGCCATGTAGGCCGTACCAGGATAATTCATCGCCTGATCAGGGTGGACGGAGGTGAGATAGGGCCAGGGTGCCTGACCGGGATTGCCTTCCAGCAGGGCTGCTCCCAGATTGGCGAGATTGGTCACTCCCTTATTGAGCCAGACGGTGCCTGATCCTGCACTGGATGGGGTGGTCCCATAAATCGTGGCAACCCCATAGGCTGTTTGCAGATCAGTGAAGAGTGCGCTGTTCACTCCGCCGGACTGAATCCCGTAGTTCGTAAAAATCAGGTTGGCCACGGCAGGTGTTACCACGCCTTCGCCCAGGCCCACGATCACGGAGGCGGAGTAGGTGCTCTGACCGTTGCCTTTACCGCCTCCCTTGCCGCCGCCTTTGCTACCCACGGGGTGCTTGGCGAAGTCTCCGTACCAGAGCAGGTTGCCGCTGACTTTCTGGGCGCCATAGAGGATTGGAATGGGCAGTCCCGTGGCGGAAGTCTGGACGTTGAGTTGGGTGTAATTGGGCTGAGTGGTATTGCTGGCTGCTGGATGCCCCAATAATCCGCCCATCATTTACTCCTTGGGGGTGAAGGAACGAAAGGGCCGATCCTTGAGGGGGGAGAGGCTCCAATCTCCCCACACCACGGCACGTTCCTGGGCATGGGCGTGAATGACGGTGCTGCCCTCGATCACGATGGCGGAATGGCTGAAGGTGCGGCCATAGCGAAAGAGCAGGAAATCTCCCGGTTCCGGGGGCGTAAAAATCTCCCGTGCGTAGGGAAGGATGGTTTGCAGGTAGCGCTCATCGCTGCGATGCAGGTGCCAGTCGGGCGGATAGGGGCGGGGGTCGATGAAGGGAATGACGCCGGCGGTACTGTAGACACGCGCGAGGAACATGGCGCAATCCACGCCATGGCCTTTGACATCGGCGCAGTGGTGATAGGGGGTGCCGACCCAACTTTGGGCTTCGAGCACGGTGGCTTGTCGTTGATCAGGGGTCATAGGGCGATGGTGGGGGTTGGAATGAAAGGATAAGAACGGTTATTGGCCGTATTATTGAAACGGTTCTTGCAGGTGGCGAAGGTCTTGTCACAGCCGGGGTAGGCGAAGAATGAATCTCCGGTCAGCGGCATCCAGGGTAGGGGAAGATGAAGCATCAACTGGCTGCCGGTGGCGAGTTTGATGGTGCGCGAGAGTCCGGTATTGGGACCGGAGGTGAAAGTGATGGTGCCCTGCCAGTAATAACCGGAGGTGGCGCCGTTCCAGTTGAGGGTGTTGAGCGTGGAGCCAGTCCCCACCTGTCCGATTACCTGATAGGCCGCCTTGGCGAGGGCGCATCCTGCATCGAACAGGGTGTGCAGGCAGGAAGTTTGCCAACTGTTGCGCGGCATGGGTTGATTGAGCAGGGAGAGGTAACTTTTGACCTTCAGTTGGCACTGGGAGGTGGTGAGGGAGTCGATGGTGGAGACGATGCCATCGAACAGAATGACGGAACCCACCGGGGTGCTGTTCCAGTCCGGGGCAAACATCCGTTCGCGGCGGATTTCAGCGTGATCGAGCAGTCCGTTGGCGATTTCATCGAACCAGGGGCGTCCATTGATGAGAAGATTGCGGGTGGCGCTGAGGCTGATGGCCTGTTCATTTACCGTGAGACCCACGGACTTTTTGAATTGCAGGCCTTCGATGGCGAGAGAATAGGGGTCATAGTAGGTGTTGTTCCACCAGACGGGGCGATCGACATTGGTGAAGGTCAGCGTTTGTCCGGTGCGGGCGAGGGTGAGGGTAAAGAGATCGGCCATGACGAACTGGCGAGTGGCGAGGAGGGTGGCGAGGGCATTGGCCCCCATTCCCACCCCGGTCACCGCCGCGTGGGAGGGTATCGCCCCGGTGCTCACTGCAAAAATCCTCGCCAATCCTGTGGCAGCAAGGGTGGCTTGCCCGGCAATGGTCCCGTGGTGACCTGCCTGGCTGACCCCGGTCAGGGTCACTTGCCCCGAAATGGTTCCGGTGGTGGATTTCAGAGCAAGGCTCGGTCCATTCAGGGTGGAGCGTGCCTGAATGCTGCCGGTGGCCGATATCGGGGCCACGCCCACACCTCGCAATAGAGCGCGTCCGGACACCAGACCGTGAGCCCCCGAGAGGCTCACGGCACTGAGAGTGGCCTGGCTGGTCAGGGTTCCTCGTGATCGGGCGATTTCGGAACCGATGCCGGATAGGAGTGCTGTACCCTGGGCACTGCCGGTAGCGGATCCGGTAGCAGAGGCGCCGAACGGGAAGACGAGGCTATTGCCGAGAGGTGGGGAATATCCGCCGGCAATGAAGTTGAAATTTGTAGAATTGCCGGGTGGGGGAGTATAGAGGGCCATATCAGACGGGAGTTACATCATCCCAGACCAGGGCATTGAAGTTCGAGGGGTCGAGGGCCATGGCCAGAATGGAACTGCGCCCCAGGGCGGGCAGAGTGAAAGTTCCGGTATTGGGCGCTGAGGTGGTTTCATACAGGAGTTCCCCGGTGATGCGATCATAGGTTCGAACGATTTTTCCGGAAACGGCCACGTCAGATTCCTGGGTGACTCCTGAGACTTGGGTGTTGGCTCCTGCAGGTGAAAAGACTTTTGACTGATTTCCGAACCAGGCGCCGTTGGCGGAGGGCAGGATGGAAATTTGATTCGGGCCGTTCGAACACGCCGATTGGCTGGAAGTGATCTGATATCCGGTATTGACGGTTGATGAGGGGGATGTGGCCTCGAGGCTGACAAATCCCTGAGGGACAGGATAGGCGAAGGGACCAGAAAACGTTGCCCGCACGGTTTGAGGGGGATTGGTCGATGGCCCACCGAAAGCGGCGTACAGGCCAACAGGCTGGTTCATCGATGAGAAACTGATGCCGCCCACACCGGAAGCCGGGTTGTTTGCGGGATTATCGTTCCAGTTTCCGCCATTGACATTGAACCACACCAGAAGATTCGAGATATCCACGGCAACCTGGACGACATTTCCGGCCGAATAGGGCTGGAGGGTAGCCAGGGTCACGCCGTTGAGAATGATGGCTCCGCTCGATTCGTAGGCCAGGGCATTGGCATCGGAGCCCAGGAGCGAAGTTCCGGAGATATTGAAGGCTGGATTGCAGAACCCGAGGGCGATGGGGGCGGATAACAGGACGGGGGTGATTTCCCAATAGACGGACGGCGAGGAGATTTTGCGGGTGCTGCGAATATTGGCATTCTGGCCCATGGGGAAGGCGGTCAAGCCGCCGCCGTGAGTCAGATTTCCGGTGGTCCAGGCCATGGCGCCGCGTTCCGTGGCATCCCACACGGTGCGGGCAATGGGGGAGGGAGTGAATGCGCTGCTCCACAGTTGGACATGGACCATTCCAGCCCCTTGGGCATCCAGGGTTCCGCCGAATGTAAAGGTTTGTATGCTGTTCGTGGTATTGGGGAGTTGATAGACCGCGCCGTCGTGATAATTTCCTGTGCTTTGCCAGGTGGTAGGGCTCAGCAGGGTAAATCCGGCGGGTGTCGTCGTTGCGGGCATGGGGTTGTCCCAGGAGAGGGCCAGCAGGGAGAGTCCTTCGGTGGTATCGGCATTGGCGAGGAGCGGGGGGGTACTGGAAGTTGTCGATCCGCCGGGGAGCCAGGCGCTCATGACATTCATATCGTCACGGGCCCCGCTGATTTCGAATACGGCGATATTGATCCAGTCGCTGAACCCTGAAAAGGCAAAAACCTGTCCCAATCCCGCAGTGATGGGGGCAAACCAGCATTGGGTTCCCTGATAGGGGTTGAAGGTTGCCTGTTCCGTATCCACCAGGGTCAGAGGTGGGTTTACGCTCACAGAGGAGTTTCTGCCGACGGCGATGACGAGAATATGATTGCCGGGTGTCAGGCCCGCCGGGAGGGATAGGGAAATCGGGGAGGAATTGGCGTGGTTGAAGGCACTCTGGACGAGGGTCACGGCCATGGATCAACTCCAGGTGGAGGAGGTTTCGATATGGACCTGGCCGATGAAACTGTTCTGCCAGGCGCTGTTTGAGCCGATCATGATGGACTGTGAGAGGAAAGACTTGCCGGTCAGGTTTCCGGTTCCGCTGTAGGTATCGTTGTGGTTCAGGGGGGTGGACTGGACGGGCGACCAGAGCCCTTTGAGGTAACCTCTGACGGATCCGTTGTGATGGATCCAGATTGGGCTGAGGTAGAGTCCCCCGTCTGGGCCATTGGGGTAGTTGAAGGTGACGAGGCCGGGAGAAACTCCGCCGATTCCGACGACGGGGTTGTTGTTCAGGGGGATCGGGTTGGTGCCGGAATATCCGGCTCCTCCCTGGCCATAGAGTGGGCCAGACAGTTTTGCTTGCTCGATATGTTTGCCCACAGGGATGGAGCCGCCCACCCCGGACCAGTGGCGATCCATGAAGTGACCACCCAGGGTGATGGCAAGGGGGGAGTAGGAAACCCCGGGGAGGGTGCCGAAATTCTCGAAACTGTTGGTGTTGTTGTTGGCTGCGTTTCTACCGATGATCAGCGTGCGATAGGGGTCGGAGGTCTTGTATGAAAAGATATCGCCAAAGATGAAGGGCATGGTGGCCAGAGGAGCGGCGAAGTCACCGGTTTCGATGAACAGGTAAAAGCAGGTGTCATCGGCGATGAGTGTCCAGTTTCTGACGGTGGCGTCGCTGGTGGCGCTTTTGCGGCAGACGACGGCGCCGATTCCGATGCTGATTTGGGTTGCGGTGGGGAATTGGCCTGAACCCGACCCCAATCCGGTCGGGGATTCGAAGCTGGTCATTTCGGCTTCGTTGGAGATGCTGGGTCCCGCATCGTTGACGAACAGGCTGTTGCCGGTTCCTGCCGTGGCGTTCATTTTATAGACGCGTTGATTGGTTCCGGTGTAGGCGATGGTCCAACCGGCGGCGGGTTTGGTGCCATAGCCATTGACGAGGCAGGCATCCAGAACAGCCACCAGGCTGCCAGCCAGTCCTGTCAGGGTCGCAGCGGAGGGATCCTTGCTTGAATAAACTGTGACGGTCATGGCTTAGGACTCGGTGGCGGTGGATGAGGTGGTGAGTTCCGGGGTGACTCCGTTGGATACCGTGATGCTGGGGGTGATGCCGCCGGAGTAGAGCAGGGTGCCGGCGCCGGTGGAGGCGGTACCGATCCCCCAAAAGGTCTCGGTTTCGGAGCCTGCGGTGGCGGCAGGGAAGACGATGGTGGAGGCGGGGCTGACGCTGTTGCCGGTGACCGTCCAGCCGGTGGCGGAGCGTGCCACGGCCACTCGCGCGTAGCCCGTATAGGCGGCTTCACTGGTGTTCTGGGCACCCGCTGCTCCGGGATCCGCGGTGTGCAGGCTTATGTAGAGCAGGGTCAGTGGGGCAGTGGTAGCATTGTCTGCAATGTTGGCGACGGGCACGGCCTGAAACAGGAGTTTCAACAGGTCGTTGGCCCAGGTGGTGGTTTTACCGGCCATGGGATTCTCCTCGATGGGTTACGGGTTTGTGGATGCGGGATCGACTGCTGGAATCGCTGCAGTCAAAGTGGTTTCTAAGGTGAAAAGTGATCAAGTGTATTGCCGTATGTGCAGCGCGGTGCGACACTCAGCGCGGAAACGAGTTATTCGGTATTCTCGCCATATGCACGGTCGATCCATGGACGCGGCGGTAATGCTTTCCGTTTCATGTTAGTCAAGGAATGTTATGAGCACTGCTAAAATTGCACTGCCTATTACAGGTGACAAGAAATATCAAGTACGTGCCAGAGCCGCATTGCCCTTGCTGGTCCGTCAAGCACAGGCTGGTTGTTGTGTGTCCTATTCCGACCTCGCTGAAGAGTTGGTAATGCGTCCACGTAACCTCAATTACGTGCTTGGAAGTATCGGACGTTCATTGGAATCCCTCTCGGTGTCCCGGAAAACCGAGATTCCACCGATTCAATGCCTTGTCGTCAATAAGAAAACCAGATTGCCAGGAGCGGGGATTGGCGAGTTTCTCGTAAACGTAAAGGAAAAAAATTTTGCGACCCTAACGCCAAGGGAAAAACGGGCAATAGTTCAAGCAGCACTTCAAAAGGTCTTCTCTTATCACCGATGGGAAGAAGTCCTAAAAATTCTGGAACTTGAACCGATGAAATTCGACTTCACATCCATTGTTGAAAAAGCGTCTGGCGGCTTTGGGGGTGGCGAGAGCGATGCTCATAAAGCACTCAAAGAGTACGTTGCGAAGAACCCAGGAGTTATCGGGCTTAGTTCAACCACACAAGACGGAGTTACTGAATGTCCGTTACCGTCAGGCGACAGTTTGGATGTCTCGTTCTACGACGAGGAAGGTTGGGTGGCGGTTGAGGTCAAGTCTGCCAAATCTAATGAAAATGACATAGTTAGAGGCCTATTTCAATGTGTTAAGTATCAAGCCGTTATGGAGGCAGTGCTGCTCTCCAAAGCGAGTTCAATAATCCCAAAAGTTTATCTTGTTCTCGGGTCCGTTTTCCCAAACTCGCTTATTCCGTTGAGAAATATTCTCGGCGTTGAAGTAGTTGAAAAAATCACGCCCATTGGCTAGCCAATCCATCAATGTGGACATTGCGTGATGAAACTGCGCAGGTTATGTCGAATGATGGGCATCAGAGAGCGCTTTGTCATCTTCTTGTCAATTGTACGGCCCGTACTGAAAAACGTTAACATCCAAGGTGGGAACCTGCTATGAAAGATTCGTGGGATTCGTATGGAAGGTCCATCAACAAAAAGTCTGTCGGCTGGTTATTGACGGTCTTGCAGCATTCGCCTTGATGGGTGAAACCCAGTCGCTGGTACAACTCGATTGCACGTCGGTTGTTTTTGCGGACGATGAGATGGATGCGCAACAACCCGCATTCATCAAAGCCCTTCGCCAGCGTATCAATAGTAATGGTCCTGCCCAAGCCCTGGCCAATTTTGTCAGCGCGCAGGGCGATGCGGAACTCGGCCTCACCTGGCGCGGTCGTGGCAAGAATTGTGAAGGCGATCAGATTTCCAGCATCTTCCACCGCATAAATCCAGGTGTCCGGCCGTCGGCCGAATTCAGCAAGCCAACCATCCTTTCTGAGGGCGTAATTTAGTTCATTGAATTCAGCCGGATAATCTGGCCAACTTTCGATGATGGCCACATCTTCCCGGACAAGAGGGCGTAAAAGCGGCTCATGGTGTCGGAGGTGCATGCTGTTCATGCGAACTTCGCCAAACCACGTGCCCGGCGGTTGGACGCATGGATGTTGTCCCGCGATAACGCTTCGCCCGTTTGCAGCGCCGCTATCCACTCCTCTGTCGTTGCCACTGCGGCAAATCGCGATTGCATGACCACGGTGAAAACGCGGTGAATTTCCTCGGCGCTGGCCCTGCCTGCATGGTTCTCGTAGGACAATGAGCCGGCAGCATCAACGAGGAATTCCACCACCAAGCCCGCATGCTGTGCGGCATCCATGGCGCAGCCGATATTGGCCAGGGAGGAACGGATGTCGGGGTACTCGATTGGCAGGTTGCCGGTAACATACTCGTTTTGTACATCGATGACGAGCAAGGCGCGGCGGGGGGTGACGGACATAAAGGATTCTCCTTGATAGTGAGTAGCACGGGATGCGGCGTCGCTGTTTCGGCATTATTTCGCTTGGCGCGCCAGGGTAACAGTGACCTCCATGACAACTTCCGATAAAATCGGGCCACACACTCTTCATCACACCTCGTTATGGCTGCCCATACCATTGCTGTCGTTGCCTTCGATGGCATCAGCCCTTTCCTGCTGTCGATTCCCTGCGGAGTCTTCGGGGAGGACCGTAGCGCAGCGGGGGTGCCACGTTTTGATCTGCGTATCTGTGGTGTGCAATCCGGTCCACTGCCTACCTCGTCCGGCTTTAGCATCGTCGCGCCGTATGGTCTCGAAGGCATGATTGATGCGGATACGATCATCGTGCCTGGATGGCATGATCCGCGCATTTCTCCGCCGGAATCGCTGCTTGAAGCCCTATGTGTTGCCCATGAACGCGGCGCCTGTTTGGTTGGGCTGTGTCTTGGGGCGTTCGTGCTGGCCGCCGCCGGCATTCTGAATGGGCGCCCGGCCACCACCCACTGGTTGTGGGCGGAAGAATTTGGTCGCCGCTACCCGCGTATCCGGGTGAACCCCGAGGTGCTGTATGTCGATGATGGCGATGTGCTGACGTCGGCTGGCGTTGCTGCCGGCATCGACTGCTGCCTGCACCTCATGCGGAAGTGGCACGGCGCCGAGATCGCCAGCCGCGTGGCACGGCGCATGGTGGTGCCACCTCATCGTCAGGGCGGCCAGGCACAATATGCCGAGTTGTCGTTGTCCGTTCGGGGAGATGGAGAACGCATCTCGGCGGTGCTCGATTGGACACGTTTGCACCTTGACCATTCTCTGGATGTCGATATGTTGGCCGAACAGGCCAGGATGAGCCGTCGTACTTTCACCCGCCGTTTCAGAGCGGTCACCGGAACGACCGTGAGCAACTGGCTGCGCCATGAACGCCTGGCGATGGCGCAACGCCTCCTCGAATCGACTGACCAGTCGATTGAGTGGATTGCGGCCCGAGCGGGGTTCGGTTCGTCGGTGTCCCTGCGTCAGCAGTTCAGGGAGGTCCTACACATTTCACCATTGGCTTTTCGCCGCAATTTCCGCGGACAAACTGCACGGTAGTGTGTCGTTATCCCGATGGGCCGAGTTGCTGTTCGGGGATGGTTTTTGGGAACGACAACTATCCGCACTTATTCGAGGAAGCCGAAAAAAGTTGGCGCAAAATACGCGGTGCGGATAAAATTAGACTATTGTTGAAGGGGCTTCTCTTCAAAGACGGTGATCCGGTGCGGGATGAACTGCCGATTCAGCAGGTGACCCGTTGCTTGACGCACCGTGCTTCGGAACGGTCGTACACCAGGTTTGACTTTATTTCATCACCGCACCAGGATACTTGGGGCTTCGTGGTCTGTAAGCACGGTAGTAATAAATATGACACAGATGATTGGATGTTCCCAGGACGGCAGTATCTGGACGGAACCGTTGAAGGGGCCATGAAGTGCGGCCTGCAGGTGTATCCACTATGAACAAAACCGTGATAGATCGCCTCCCGCTATCCAAGAGGCAGAAAGAAGCACTCCGCAAAGCGAGGATCACCCAGACCTTGATAGCAGATGCCATCGCCCAACGCGATAGGCTGACCCCCGATGAAAAAGCCCGTTATGTTGAAATCATCATTGAGCGCCAACCCCAATTAGCAGGGACGATTGTCGTCCTCAAGCGATTAGGCGTGAATGAAGTTGCTATGGAGCCCCTGGCGGATCTACTTCTGATGGTGACCATTGCCCTGGAAAATGCCCGGCTTGAATTACTTCCGGCCAGCGAAACTCTGGTGGATCTTTGCTATGAACGGGTGACCACCCGAATAACGCAGGAGAGTGATCCCCGACTGATCCCGATTCAAAGAGGCAAAGCCACACAGGACTACCTGGAGCAGCATCCGGAACAGTGGTTACAGGCGTATGCTTTCAACCTGGTGAAACCCCTGCAACAATCTGCAGAAGAGGACCGGGTAGTGGTTATGTTGACAACCGCTGTCTTCAACTTTGTAGAAGTATTTACCGAACTGCTGCACCCTCATTGGGGACAGAAGCAGGCACATTAACCATATGAATAACAATGAATTCAGTAATAACTGGAAGAAGGCGAAAGTCTGCTTCCAGAAGATTTACAGTTGTATCGCCAATGTTCGCCGCGACTTCCTGAACAGGCAGCAGCGATTCGCCAGGGCATAATGTCAATGCCAATGGCCTGAACAAGTCCATTCTCGATCAGGGATGGTTCGAGTTCAGGCGGCAACTGGAATACAAACAGGTTTGGCGAGGCGGCGACGTGCTGGCGGTTCCCACACGCAACACCAGCCGTACATGTTCGGCCTGCGGTCATGTATCGGCAGAGAATCGCCAGAAACAAGCCCGGTTCGCGTGCGTGGAATGCGGCTATGAGAACAACGCCGATCTGGTCGGTGCGATCAATATCCTCAACCGAGGAATAAAGATGCTCGGAGGGCAGGACCCGGCAGACGCTTCTGCCGGGTTCGCAAGCACAGCCCGGATAGCCTCACGGCTTCACCATCTCCAGGGTGAGTTTCTTGAGATTCCAGAGTTGGTACATGAAGTTGTTGTAATCCTGGGCATCCTCGCCAAAGCGCACCCGGTAATACCAGGTGTAACCGGCGCTCACCACGACTCCTCTTGCGGGGGGCACCGCAAAAAGCAAGGTATTGGGGGTTACCATCGTCCAGGTGGCCGGTGAAAATACCTGCACCCCATCGAGCATGACCTGCAAGGTGGTGATGTCCACATACCCCACTGGCTCGATGAATCCGGCGTAGGATTTGGTGATCGGGTATTCGGTGGTGAATCCGTCGCCGACCCCCAGCGTATCGCCGGAAACGGTATTGGATTCCGCCGGATCGGCGAACAGGAAAGTGTCGAAACTGCCCGAGCGTGCCAGAAAGAACCCGCACAGGGCCTGCAATTCCGCATATCCCTGGGTTTCACGCAACAATTCGTAGGACATTTCCCATTTCCACAGGGGATAGGCGTAATTGGCCACACGGGTTTCCCGACCCGAGGTGTGTTTGACGATGGTGGTATGAAACTGTGGCGATTTTTTGACATTCCACTGCAAGCCGGGGAGTGTGGGGAAGATCAGATTGCTCATGGTGAACTCCGGGAATGGGGGACTGGGATACTGATAGAGCACCTCGGCGACCAGTTGGGAGACATGGGTGGTGGGATCGTCGTCCATCAGGATTTCGGCCTCGAACTGGGAGACTCGGGCCATGGCGAATTCATGGAGGATTTCGGCACAGAGTTGGGGGGTGCGAACATTGGGGTCATCGTCCGCCAGAATTTCCGCCAACAACTGGCTCAGGGTGGCGGATGGGTCGTCGTCCACGACGATTTCTGTGGCGAGTTGACTGATGCGGGCCCAGGGTACTCCGGTTGCCAGGATTTCTGTGGTCAGTTGAGTGAGGCGATTGGCCATGGTTCAACTGATGACCTGGTAACCGATTTCGAGGGCATTGACATCCGTCGTGAGCCAACTGGCTCCCGTGGCCGGGTTGACGGCAAGGATGTCACTGAGATACTGGTAACTGGTGCCGACATTTTGAGTGGTGCCGCTGGATTGAACGGTTCCGGTCTTCACCAGATTGGTGATCTGGCGCGTGCCGGCATCATCCTTGCGATAGGCGCCGCTGAGTCGAACGGCGTATACCGTGGCTCCCGCGGGCAATCCGGCATTGGTGGCGAAGAGGTCCGTAGCGCCGACGGTGGCGCTGCTGTTGAAACTGGTGTCTCCATCCAGGCCATCTTCGGATACGGCGGCGTAATTGGTCAGAGTATAGGTATAGCCGATGTTGAGTTTGTCGTTGGTGATGGCGGGACCGGTGGGCAGTGGGCCTAGGATGGCGGGAGGAGAGGTATAACTGAGCGGATAGACGGCGGCCAGGGGATTGGCGTAGGCGTAGACGCTGAAGGTGTTGAATGCAAAACTGGTATCGGTGATGAACCCTAGCGCGTAGGCCGCATCTTTGGTGACGGATGCCGTCACGGATGAGAAGGTCAGGGTATTTTGTCCGGTGGTGAGTCCGATTTTTTCATCCCCGGCATAGAGAATGGCCAGAGGCATGCCGTTTACCGGGTTGATGGAGGCGATCACCGGGCGAATCTTGAGGGCCGGATAATTGGTCTGGGCATACAGACTCAAACTCGTGATGGTGCAGTCGCGGGCCATGCGCGGGGCCACCCCGGTGAGGGGATCGTCCATGTTCCCGTTGCCAACGCCGGGTAAGTTGGTCGGGGGGTTGTCAGGGAGCGTCAGGATCAGGTTGTTGGCAGAGAGGGTCTGCCAGTTACTGCCGTTGCCTTGGGCCAGTTGGCCTGCTGACACGGGACTGGTCGGGGTGAAAGCCGTGCTGATATTGGCGGTGGGGTAGACCGTGCGTACCCGCTTGTCGCCCAGAAAGGTATTGCAGGGGTGAGCACCGGGTCCGGTCGTATGATCGCAGAAGTAGAAATCATCAATGAGCATGGTGCCGCCAAACTGGATGTTGTTGATGCTGGCATTGGTACTGGTCTGGATGTTGATCCCGGACACACTGAGCACGGTATTGCTGTTGATGTTCACGGTGATGCTGCCAGCCGCCCCGACGGTGCCTCCGATTTCCAGGAAGTACCAGCCGCTGCTGGGCACTGCACCCGAGAGCGATTGGGAGAGCAGATTGTTGGCATAGTTGCCCCGTCCCACCTGAACCACCGAATTGACGGCATACACCCAGAACTGGTTGTTGTTGACATCGTTGAAGGTGACCTGGAAGCCGCCGTTGACGGCGACGCCCATATAAAAGGTCGAGTAATTTCCTGGCAGATTCCGGGTCAACGGAGAACCCCACGAACCCAGAAAGTAGGCCTTGCCGGGCAACCCGAAACGACCGGGCATCAGCGTCGTGTTGTTTCCGCTGCCGGCTCCTGCCCAACCATCGAAGTTGGCGTCGGAGGCTTGTCCGTACTTGTCGAAGCCGTCACAAAGGATGAGTGCCATGTGGTTCGCCATGAAATATGAGAGAAGATGCAGGGGATTGCACCCTGCAAGGGATTGCACCCTGCAAGGGATCCCTCCCCTGCAGGGTGTGGACTACGCAGGATGTCAGGCGGTTTTGATGCTGTTCACCCCATTGACCACGGTGGTGGCCAGGGTGGTGATGGTTTTTTCTGTGATGGCGCGCCCGAGCGTGGTAAAGGCGGCACGCGCGGCATCGATGCCGACGGTGATGGCGGCTCCCGTGCCGCTACCCGTCGCGGTGCTCTTCAATACCGCGATGCCGATCTGCTTGACGGCATTTTCCAGATCGGTCACTGCCACGGTGTTGAGTTCGGCCACGGCCGCCTTGAAATCAGTGACGATCTGGGCGCCGATGGGGTTTTGCGACAACCAGCTCTCGAACACCGCAAAATCGGTCTTCAAGGCATCCAGGGCGGATTTGGCATCAGTTTCCAGGGTATCGATCAGACTCATGAGTTTCTCCTAAAATTTACACTTCGCGCTGAGTAGAAAGGGCAGCGCGTCTCCCTTTTGTAAGGCTTTTTCGAGGGCGGCGGTATCTCCGGGATCGATGCCCTCGGGCCAGTCGAGCCCGAAGGCGGGGTGACAACTGGCACATCCGGACAGCAGAAGGGCCAGCAGGACTTTCAATGGACTCCCATGTCCTTGTTGGCCACCAGATGAACCACGATGTTGGTGATGGCCACGATTCCGCCAGCGATCATGCCGGCCTGCTGTTCGGTGACGGGAAGGGCAAACCCGAGAACTTGTGACAGATCTCCCAACTTCAGGATCAGGGGGGAGAGCAGGGTCACCGTGATGGCGCCGGTTTTCCAGAGGGTGGGATTGGCGACGGATTCCCCGACCTTGAATACACTCCAAAGTGCCAGTAGTTTCTGCATGAGGTTCTCCTGTGAGGTTTGAATGACGGGGGTTGATTCGGATGCTGCGGCATCGAGGTTCGCCAGCCCATGGGTATGGATGACGCGCGCGATCTTGGTGCCGTAATTGGGATCGGTGGCATAGCCCGCCTGGGCGATGGCGTAACCAAAAGTGACGCCACTTCCAGCCTTGAAGGCAGCGGCATAGCGCGCCTCTTTGAGGAACTTCGCGTGATCGAGGATCGAGGCTTGCCAGTTGGGGTACTTACGAAACCAGGCATCCACCGTCCTGGCCACCCCCGCGACATACTCGGTGGTGGCAATGCGGGTGCGCTCGCCCGTCCAGCCGGAATCGGCCTTGATGCCGAAGAGGTTGTTGGACTCACGCGTCAAACGCGATTCCCCCCAGCCGGATTCCAGTGCAGCCTGGGCGATGGTGAAACTGGCGGGAATTCCGTCCCCCTTCTGACAGGTCAGGGCGGATTCCTTGATGGCGTTGATAAAATCTTCCGGACTCATTTCCAGTGCTCCTTTGCGGTAATGAACAGTTGATAAACCCCGGTGCCGATGCCGCCCAGCACCGTGATCACGAGCCAGCCCAGGACACTGGTCCTGATTTTTTCGTTGCGAAGGAGGCGGCGTTTTCGATCTTCGAGCAGGGTGGACAGGTATTCGTGATGCTGGCGGTGCTGATCCTGAGGAATGGCAGTGGCAGTGAATCCAAACCGGATCGCCTCCTGAATGGCGTAGATAAGGGATCGATGCTGCTCTTCCGAGAGCAGCGCCCGGCGTCGTTCTTCCATGGGATCAGTTTCCGAAGTTTCTGAGGTGGCTTTTGAGGGCGGCGGCCAGCGCTGCGCCATTGTTTCTGAACAGACGCTCCACGCTCTGGGAGTCGGTGGCGTGAATATGCACATGGGTGGTGGACGATGATGATCCCCCTTCCACCAGGGAACGCAGCCCCCCGGCGATCCCGGCGGGCAGGATGGTTTCGTTCCTGTGCACGAACTGCAGCCGGTCTACGGGGATGTTCCACTCGCCTCCGGCACTGGAGGCTACCGACCCTGCGACTGCCGCCACGGTTCCCATTCCCACGGCGGCAGGCGCGGCGGCATAGGGCCCCATGGTGGGGGCGAGAAACCCGAAGATCCCGGCAAAGGTCTCGGAGGCACTGTTCATGATGGACTTGACGATGGTCAGCGCGCTGGTGGCCAGGCTCGAGGTGCTCGCCATCTGGTTCGAAGCCATACGCACATCGTTCTGGGCCGTGGTGGCCAGCGTCATGGCCAGTTGTTGCGAAGCCCAGGTACTCACCATCTTGATGCCGGTATCGATGAAGGAGGACAGGATGGAAACGAGACTGCGCTGCCACGCCTGCTGCCAGGTCTGCGTCCCCATGATGATGCCCTTGATGGAGGTATCAAACGCCGAAGTGATGGGGGAGAACATCTGCTGGTAGGACTTCTGGTTATTCAGCACCGCCGTCTGTGTTGCCTGGGTGATCTGGGCTTCCCGATCGGCGTTGAGTTTGATGATCTCGTCATCGATCTTGGCGCGCGCCTTGGCATCGGACTGGTAGAGTTCCAGCTTCCTGGCCAGCAAATCCAAGGAAATTGCGTATTCCTGATTGGCGACATCCTGATCCCGAGCCAGTTTCTGATCGCTCGTGATTTGGCCGGACTGGAGCAGAAACTGGTTATTCCGGGTGACCTCTTTGAGGTGGTTGCGCTCGAGATTGGCCTCGCTGGTGAGTTGGCTCAATTTGAGTGACAGTTCCTCCGCACTCGCGGTGCGCGCTTCCGAGACCTGGGTTTTGTAGATCTGGCGTTGCAGGGTGACCACCTCGTGCAGAACGGCGTTGTAGTCCGCCGTGCCCTTCTTGGCCAATATCAGTTTTGCCTGCCAGAAGGCGAGTTCATCCTGCCTGGAGAGTTCGTGATAGGCGCCTTCCAGATCCTGCTTTTGGGTCAATTGGGCGCGCCAGACGCTCATCTGGCCCTTTGACCCGTGGGTACTTCTGGCCATCTCGGGCATCGACAACGGACCCAAGGGAGCGGATTTCTTCCCGGTACCTTCACCGACTGAACCGAGTTCACCCTTGAATGCCAGCACGGTGTGCATCATCGAGCCTACCTGCTGGTCCACCGCGAGTCGGGTTTCAGTGAGCCCCCGATTCCAGGCGGCCTCGATGCCGTTCCAGTCGAGGTGCAAGGCGGAGTTGATGACGCCCGCCACCGTCACGATGGCGCCAGCCATGGCGGCCGTGACCACTTCGAGCGATTGCCAGGCGAGATTCAATCCCACCACCAGATATTTGAGCGCATCGGCCAAACCCTTCAGGGTCTCGGACAACAGTCCGCCAGGTTTCAGACTCTGCGCCAGGGCATCGGTCATGGTTTTGATCGCCGGGGTGAGTTGGGAGCCGAATCCCACGGCGGCCATCTTGAGTTGTGCACCGAGAGATTTGAGGCTCTCGTTGAACTCGGCATCCTTGGCGATGGCCTGGTCATTCAATACCAGTCCCAATTCCTGTGCCTTTTTGGTAAGGGCGTCGATGTTCTGCGAGCCCTGATCCAGAAAGGGAATCAGATCTGCCCCGGCACGCCCGAAGAGTTGCATGGCGATGGCGGTTTTGGCGGCACCATCCCGGCTCTTGGCGAAGGCGTCACTCACCCGAATGAGCACATCCTGTAACTGCATGTTTTTGAGCGCCGAGGCACTCAAGCCCACCGATTGAAAGGCTCCGGCTACCTGTTTGTTGCCTTGCCCCACCGAGGCCATGGCGCGGGAGAGCCGAAACAACCCCTGCTGCAGTTGAGTAAAAGACACATCGCTTTGTGCGGCAGCGTATTTGAGTCCCTGCAAGGTGCCCGTGGAAATCCCGGTCTTGCGGGACGCATGTTCGATTTCATCGCCATATTCCGCCGCTGCCTTGCCCAGTTCCAGCAGTTTGGCCCCCACCTCGGTCAATCCGCCCAATTCGCCCAGGACTTTGAACACCTCGAGGGATTTCTTGACCCCGTCCATGTGCTCCTGGAGGTTCTTTTGCATTTCGGCCACATGAGCCTGAATGCCCCGCGTGGATTTCTGGACTTCATTCCTGGCTGCCTGCATGTCCTGGGACAGGCGTGCAATGTTGGCCTTGATGTCGATCTCGAGAGATCCGATTTTGGATGCCATGGTTATCCTCGTCGTCCACCCGCCGCCTGAAACATCTGGATGAAGGCATCGAGATCCGCCGGGGTGTTCTGGGGAGATGGATTGCTGGTTGTGGGGTTCGATGTAACGGTTTTGGTACCCGTCTCGATGCCCAGATAGGCCTGGACCATGTCCCGCAGAGGCGGGTGTCGTGCCCAATACTGCTTCAATGCAAAAAACCGGGGGATATCCATTTGGGCATCGATGTACTCCCAGTTCCAACCGGTGCGGTCGATGATCTGGCAGTAAATCTCATCCCAATCTATGGCTTCCCCGGATGGGACTCCCCCGGCTCTATTCCTGGCGGCTGATTAACCGAGAGGCAGATCTGAAACGCTGCGCGGAAATTGGCGATGTCCAGATTCTGGAACTCGAATTGCTCCTGCTCGAGTTCCGGGTAATTGCGCTTGAGGCTGGCGAAGAGGATGTCGGCCATCTGGTTCAGGGTGGCATCGGATTGACCGTTGAAGATGTTTTCATACTTGCGCACGCAGGAGAAAGGGGCTGGCGGGCAGACGAAGATGGTTTCGCCCAGTTTGATTTCTTGACCCATGATCATGATTCACCTCAATCTGCAATGGAGAGCACACCCAGGGTGTTGCTGGAATCCACCATGATGCTGAAGTCCATTTCAGGGATGGCATAGTCTTCGAGTTTGGTGGCAAAGGCGAGTTTGGTGGAGGTGCACTGGTTGAGTTTCAGGGTGGCCACCTTGGGTCCCACATGGGCCGTGAAGATGGCCATGAAGGTGGGGGTGGTGCCCATGATCTGGTTGGTGAGTGCAATCCGGGTGCCACCGGTGGCACTGGTATAGAGATAGTCGATCAGCACCGGTAGGCCAGCATCGGCGGCGGCGAAGGAATATACCCCGCTGGTTTCACTGTACTGCCCCGTGGTGGGATTGGCGGCTACCTTGGTGAAAGGGATTCCATTGGTGGCATAGACCACGCCCAGATCGGTGTCGAAGGTAGCGGCGTTGACCACCGTCACCGTATAAAGGGTTGCAGTCGGAATGCTGGCTGCTTCGCCGATGGCGGAGAGAATGAGGCCGGGGGTGGCACTCTGGCCAAAGAAGATGTCGTTCACCAGGCCGCCACTGATGTTGGCGAATTTGGACTTGCCGGTGAACTTGCCTTCTCCCCGCCGTACATCCACCGCAAAACTCTGCTGGCCATAGAGTTCCTTGGTGGTGAAGGTGAAATCGAAGGTGACATCCTGCAGGGTGCCGAATTTGCGCGGCGTCGAATTGGTGTTGCTGCTGATTCCGTAGAGGTATCCGGAGCCAAAGGTAATCATGAGAGGTTCTCCTGGAAGAAATAAAAATGGCCCGCAAAGAGCCAAGGGGGGAAATTTCTTGAAATGTAGTCCTTTTGTGACTACAATTACTCGTTTCATTCAACTTTGAGGGTTAACCTGATGGGCACCGCCGATACCTATGTTCGTGCTCGCATCGATGCGAACACCAAGGAACGAGCTGCTGAAGCATTGGATGCGATGGGGTTGTCCATTTCCGACGCCATTCGGCTGTTGATGCTGCGCATCGCAGACGAGCATCGTCTGCCTTTTGCCGTGAAAGTCCCCAATGCCCGCACACGCAAGGCCATGCGCGAACTCGAAAGTGGAAAGGCCGCGCGATTTGCAAACGTGGATGATCTGATGGCTGACCTGAATGCGAGCGATTGAACGCGCCACGGCTTTCAAACGCGATTACAAACGGGAACTCAAAGGCCCTTACGAAATAATCTCGATGCCTTGCTGAAACCCGTTCTGCTGGCCCTTGCCGCCGATGCAACCCCGGATGCTCGCCTACGAGATCACGAATTGGTCGGTGATTGGGCCAATTATCGAGAATGTCACCTCAAACCCGACCTGTTGCTGATTTACCAAAAAACAGGTTCAGATGTTCTTCGATTGGTTCGGCTTGGCTCCCACAGTGAACTTTTTGGATAACCCACATCAACGCAGGTAATGCATGGTGAAATCCATGGGTTTCATGTAGATGTTCACCAGTTCGTCGTAGGAATCGGCGCCGGCACCGGCCTGAACGCAGGCCAGAACCGTGACTCCACCCAGGACTCCGGCCTGGTTGTGACAGGCGAGTCGCACGGCTTTGCGCACATGGGCGGCGTCCTCGGCCATCTGGCCCAGGCAGTTGACCTGAATTCGAGCCACCGCAGTCTCTGGCTCTCCCATCCGGGTATTGTTCTGGCGATCCGAGATGAGTTCATAGACCACGGCGGGCAGAGGATCGGCTTCGGGGCGGGTGTCGAGATAAATCCGACTACCTACCAGTGCCGCGAGTGTGGGTGAGGCATCGAGCAGGGCATAGATTGCCTGTTCGGCTTTCATTTCTTGATCTCCGTCTCCAGACGATTCTTTATATAGTCGGCAAAGGTGGTGATGGCCTCGTCCACCTTGTTGTCGAGCGCCGGGCGCATGAAGGGCTCTTTGCCGGCGCCTGGGTGATCGATGACCTCTTTGAACAGTCCGGCGACGAACAGACTCTTGCGGTGCCTGGGCTTGATCAGATGGCGTGCGGTGCCGTACTCCACCATATGGGCATAGTAGACGTGATTTTTCCCGCCGGCCTTGACGCTGGCGGTGACGGTACCGTGGCGGGAGGACACCGACACCCGAATGGAATCGCGCAGCGCCCCTGGTTTGTGCCCCTTGGGCAGATTGCTGGCATCGCCCACCGGGCAGAGGCGACGAGCCTCATCGCGGATGACCTTGGCGGCAGCGCGCAACCCCCCGCGCACCACATTGGCTTCAATGCGTGCAGGCAGTTCGTCGAGCAGTTTCTGCAACTCGGCGAGTCCCTTGACTTCGATGTCAGTCATCGAGGATCAGGCAGTAGAGTTCCAGCCTTTCCTTGCGGGTGACATGGCGGATCCACTCGATCCGGGCAATGGAGCCATCCGAGAACAGGACGCGTTGACTGGCTTTGACGTCGGAACGATAGCGAATGGTCACGAGCATCGTCGAGCTACTTCCCATGGCCTTGGCCTGAAAGATCTCACGCCCGGTCATGTCGAGTGTCTGAGCCCAGACGGTGGCCAGTGTCGACCAGGTCTCGTCATGGCCGCCCAAACTTCCACGAACCACGGTCAACATTTGAATGGTGATGCGTTGATCGAGAATGCCGGACGAGACGATACCCATCAGAACACCACACGATAAGGATCGAGCAGACGATCCATGAAGGGCAATGGTTCGATTTTTTCACCACGCCCTGCCGTGGCCATTTCTTCCCGGTGCTGATACAGGGCTCCGATACGCACCTTGATCCAGGCTTTGATGCCTTCCGGTACGGCGCCCACCAGGTTCGTGCCTGAGCCACCGTCGGTGAAAGTGATGGGCACACCCCCAGGATTGTCCGTCAGGGTGAACCAGCCGGGTACCGGCATCGACTGAATCCAGTAGTTGGTGGCAGGTTGCAAAGGGGAGGGCAACGCACCGCCGGAATTGGAGAGCACAAAAGGTTGCGTCGGGAACCACGGTCCCTGTATCGAGAGGGTACTGTTGGTTGCATCGGCAATGAAGGGTCCGGCATATCCTGCCGCAAAATCCACTTCGATGGCGCCGATCTGGGGGAGTGGAATGGGCCATATCTGACCAAACACCGGGGTGATCCGGCAGGGCTCCGAGGTGGTATCCACGGTGTAATTGGCCGGTGGCATGATCTGACTGACGCCATTCATGTCCAGATACTGGATGGCGTTGACGACACGGACCTGTGACTTTTCGAGGATGATGGCGTGGCCGGGCAGGGTGAACGGCTTTCCCCAGGGGATGCCGATCAGGGTTGGCCCTGGAAATGAATCGAGCACCAGTTTCCAACTTTGCGCGATGAATGCCCGGCGGGTGAGCGTCTCGGCATAATGCCTGGCCGCCGTGATCAGGGCGGAAATCAGCGCATCATCATCGGGGATGTCTACCCGCAAATGGGTCTTGGCCTCGAGTAGCGAGACGGGTTCCACCGCGGGCCCACTGATCAGTTGCAGGGGCATGGATCAGCCGACGATCTGGGTGACGCCGGTCTGGTTATAAGCACTGGCCGGTTCATAGCGGGTGGAGGCCCCCAGGAGAAGGGCGGCGGTTTCACTGGCGGCGACGCCTACCGTGAGTGTCAATTCCACGAACTGATAGCCATTGGCTACATCCAGTTCATGGGCCTGCAGGTTGATCAGCGACTGCACGCCTCCGGCGCCCGTAAGCGTGGTGATGGCTTTGCCTGTAACGGCTTTGGCTCCCGTCCCTGTGGCGTCGACTGCCTGACTGAGGCTGGCATCCACGGTGGATAAGGCACCCAGGGTGCCGGTGCTGATGATCGCCAGCAGGGTGCGCACATTGGCCATCGACACCCAGCCGGTGGTGAGCGGGCCCACGGCCTGGGATGAGGGGTTGATACTGGCGACCAGTGCCAGAAATTCTGATGCTTTGGTATTCATGTCCATGATCGTATCCTCGAAGTTATTGGGGAGCCTTGTTTCCCGCCATGATCAACGGGCGGCCAGTTGCACGAAGGGCGAGAGGCTGGCACTGCCCTTGGCGGGGACGATGGGGGCGGCAATCTTGGGTTGTCCGTCCATGCGGAAGATGGTGCGAAAGGCCGTGGCGTCGGCATCGAAATACAGATGCATGGAGGTGGCGGTTTCCATGCCGCCGACCTTGGTGATGGTCTGGTAGTAGGTGAGATCCACCAGGAGCACATCCCCCTGTGACGAGAAGGCAGCGGCGTGTTGCGACACAAAGACCGGGCGCCCCAGCAGCGTGCCGTAGGGCGAGCCGCGGAAGGCGGCGACCCCACCACCCAGGGGCAGGTAGATGGGGTAGTTGCCGAGGGTGAGGGTGAAGAGTGCCGGAAGCACGCTGTTGTTGACGATCCATACCGCTTTCTTGAAACTCCCCGGTGGTAATGTAGCGATCATGTTGGCGAGATTGGTCGGGGTGAGGGTATTGGTGGCCTGCCCCGAATCTTTGGGGATGGTTACCAGGGCTTTGCCACTCAAGGCACCCTGAGGCAATCCGGAGCCGCTGCCGAAGAGGATGGATTCGTTGATTTTCCACTGCATGCGGGAGGCCACCTTCTTGGGGGTGTAACTCGTCAGGGCATCGGTGTCCGACAGGAGTTCATCGGTGATGGGCACCAGGGCCATGAGTTTCTTCAGCCGCAGGGAAGCCGTGCCCAGTTTGGGTTTGCTGGGAATAGCTGCCGTACCTTCTCCCTGCCAGGCCACCGTGATGCCGTCCGTGCCCCAGGGCGTGGTTTCATCCTTGGGCAGCACCAGGGAGTTGCCGCTCACCTCGATGTTGTCGGTCAGAGGCAGGAAGGCCTCGTCATCGAGTGAGAGTTGGAAAATGTCCTTGGCGAACTGTGGGGGGATGAGAAACCCGCCATCGGCACCGGCGCTCTCGCTGCCATAGAGGCCAGGAGCCGCCGCATTGCGCAGCATGGAAAGACGCGTATCGACTGGTAAACCGGGCAATCCTGCCTGGTGCACGGCGTAGGCATATTCCCCGAAATTCTTGAACCCACCCCTGGGGTCTGAGGCCACGTTCTCCGTGACAGTGATGGAGGGCAGGGCGGACCCGATACCGAGTTGGGCTTCCTCGGCGATCAGGGTGTGTTCGCGTTCGAGGGCGGCGTTCAGGGCTTCGATGCGGGTCTTGTAACCCTCAAAAGCCGTGGCCTCGTCATCGGTCAGGTCGCGTCCCTCGGCGGCCGCCTGATCCGTCAGGGCACGGGCTTCTTTGACCAAGGTGGTTTTGCGAGCCTGCAGCTCGCGCAGTTGCTTACTCATGGGGTTCTCCAGACGTAAAAAAACCCGCCTGAGCGGGTTGGGATGGTGGTGAATTTGCTTGGCAAGAAAATCTTCGCGGGTGCTACTTCATCTGTGGTTTCAAGGCTACGACGATTAAAAAAGACGGTTTGTCAAAGGTCCTCTGGGGTGAGGCCGGTATGTTTTGCGATTCGTGCGAGCATCCTGGGGCCGATTTCATCGCCATCATGAAAAGCAAACACCACGTCCGCCCAGCCCTGGCGGGCTAACGTTTTATGAGAGCCGGTTTGCCGCTTGACGGTCCAGCCGATGCCAAGCAAGGCAGAAAGCAGACGTCTAGCCTTGACCGAAGGCCATGAGTTCATGCCACCGCAGGAATGGAAATGTGAATGGCAAGAGGGCGTACCTCACTTTGTTCCAGGCGCTCAGCCACGACTCGGAGCGCCAGCGCTTCAACTTTGAGAATGGCCTCGTCAGAGTTTGCGCCGTAGGATAGAACTCCCGGCAATTGAGGAACCTCGGCCAGCCATCGGCCATCCGTTTCCTGTTCGCACTCGATGCTGAAGTTCATGGGGGTCTCCTGAAAACCGCAAGCACATTATCACCGAAATGTCGGCGTCAGGTGTAACATTATGCTCATGTGGTTTATTCTATCGCGCATTTTGCTGGGGGCAGTCATCATGATCCTCGGTGTCAGGAGATTTGCTGGCGGGGATTCCTGCTTATTGTCGTAGGGTTCCTTGCCCCTGCGTGCATTGCACTGTTGCCGGTTTTTCTGCTGTCGCTACATCAGGGCCAGGGCTTGTTTGGCTTGTGCAATTCGGGTTGCCTTGGGTGGCTTGATTCTTGAGTGCATCATGGCGACCACCTGATCGAAGGTCATGATGTCGTCGATCATGTTCAGGGTGCGCGCGGCTGAGGCTCCCAATACCCGTCCTTGTCCCATGCCATCGGTCACCTCGCCCCCATTCACGCCCCGCGCCCGGGCCACGGCAGAGACAAAGGCGTTGTAATAATCATCCACCCTTGATTGCAGGAAGGCGATTGCTTCTGCTGTGAGCGGCTCGTAAGGATTGCCCTCCACCTTGAATTTGCCGGCTGAGATGAGCGTCACGTCGATGCCCTCGTACTTGAGCGCATCGGAAATATCCTCATGGGCCTGCCACACCCCGATTGAACCCACCTCACCGCCGGGCGTGCAATAAAACTCACTGGCGGCGGACCCGATCCAGTAGGCGGCGGAAGCGGCGAGACTGTTAGCCACGGCCACCACCGGTTTCTGTCCCCGCGCCGAGAGGATTTGGGTGGCCAGTTCTTCCACCCCATAGACGCTCCCGCCCGGAGAGTCGATGTCGATCAGGATCTGTTCCACCGCAGGGTCATTCAAAGCATCACTCAAGGCGGCGGCGAACTGCTGGGTGGAGCAACTGCCCGGACCACTGATGGCATCCACCATGTTTCCCCGCTGGGTGATCACCCCATAGAGGGGAAGTACGGCAATCTGGCCGCTGCCCGCCTGGGTGCTGGCGGCTTTCCTGGCGGCACGCAGGGACTGGTCGGCTTCGATGCGCTGATGCGTGGCAGCGGGCAGCGGTTCACCCACCTGCCAGCGGCGCAGGATACCCGCCATGGCGTTCAGGGTTTCCGGCATCAGGGCCCAGGGGGTGCTCAGGATCTGAGCGAGCAAAAGAGAGCGTTTCATCGGGTTCATCCTGTGAGAGCCGGTTTTGAGGGTTGGTCACCCCCCGGTTTCCTCAGCCATGTTCAGGGGCCGCAGGGGGTGATCCAGACCGGGGAGTGGGTTCAGGTTTTCGCTCAGACGCGCTTCGTTACGGGTGAGCCAACCGGCGTTGATGCCGGCATTGTAATACTGGGCGCGCGCCTCGGAATCCCCGCGCAGCAATTGGGAGAACAGGAATTCCGCTTCCAGATCGTCGTCATCCAGCAGCAATTCGGCTTCGATGCTGGCTTCCCAGCGCTCCGCCATGGGGCCCAGGCACTCCTGCACGAATTCCTGGGCCTGCTGCTCGATATTGTTGTTGGTGGATCGATCCAGATCGCCGATCTTGTGGGGAGGCACCCCAAACCAGCGGGCGATGTCGTTTACCTGAAACTTGCGGGTTTCCAGAAACTGGGCATCCTCATTGGTGAGCCCCAACTGGTGATATTTCATGCCGAACTCGAACACCGCGATCTTGCCGCGGTTCGCTCCCGTCTGGGCTTCCTGCAGGGACTCCCGGAATTGATCGCGGGCCATCCTGTCCTTGAAGGAGCCGGGGTATTCGATATAACCGGAGAGCGGCTTGGCATCGTTGGCAAAGAAGCGCGAGCCATAGTCCTGGGCGGCCAGCGCACCGCCCATGGCACTACGCGCCAGTGCAATGGGGGAGAGCCCGATGATGCCATCGGAGGAGAGCCCGCGCAGATGCCAGATCTGGCTACGCGGGTAAATCTGCTCCGTCCCGGTGAGCGTACTGTATCGGTAGCGATAATCGCCGTTGGACAATAGATCGATGGTGACCCGATCAGGGTGTAGGGGCACGAGCGTCGTGATCTCACCCTGGCGGTTGGCCACGATCTGGTTGAAGGCATTGCCCCGAAGCACCAGGTGACCTGCCATCATCTCGCGCCATTCGAAGGCGTTCTGGTATTGATTGGGGCGCTTGGCGAGCAGTCGATAGATGGGGTGATCCGTGACGCGGTCTTTCCTGCCATCAGGACGGTGCTGGTACAGGCGAAAGGGCAGGCTTGCGAACTGGCTCGAAATGATGCGCACGCACGCAAACACGGCCGAGAGTTGCAGGGCATTGTCCGCTGTGACCCGTATGCCTGCCGTGGTATGCACGCCCACCGGCTCGAACCAAAAATTTCCCCAAGGCGAACGGTCACTCGCCTGTCGGCCTCGGAGCCAATTCCACAAGCCCATCACACCACCATCAGGGCATAGTCATCCCCCAGGATTGGGTGGTCCGCATTGCCCGGCATCATGATCCGGCCCAGGGCCATGATGAGGGCCACCACCCCGTCGATCTTGTTCTCCTCCCGTTCCTTCCTGGGATAGATATTGTCCTTCTGGTCCCGGTGGCACACCACATTGGAGATCATCCAACTCAAAATCGGGTCGCCGTTGTGAATGAAGCGTTTTTGCAGCACCAGGGCCTCCAGTTCTTTCATGGGTTCCGAGAAGTTGAGCACCGTGGGGCGCATTTCCACCATGGGTAAGCCTTCTGCCAGCATGTGGCTGGACAGTTGGGTCGCCTGAAAGGGATCGAAGGGTACCTCCACGATCTGGAAGCGGCTGGCATCGGCCAGTAACTCAGCCTCGATCTGGTCGAAATCCGTGACATTGCCCGGTGTCACAGTCAAGAGTCCCTGTCGTGCCCACCCGGAATACTGGCTGTTGCGCCCCTCGTCAACGGCTGATTCGGGCAGGTAATAGGTCATGAAGGCGTAGAACTTGCCATCACGCCGGAACAGTTTGGCCTTGGCGGCGATGTCCACCTTGGAGGCCAGGTCGAGCGCGATGTAACACTCCTCGCCGGCGAAATCGTCTTCGGTGATGATGGTGTCCGCACAGGCCTCCCAGGCGCGCATGTCCATCCAGGCGGTATCGGCGTTGACCCATTCGTTGAGATGCTTGGTCTTGAAATTGTTGACCGCAGAAGGCAGTTGCATGGCCTTGGCCTGCAAGGGCAGGAGCACCTCGGGGCGCACCGAGATTCCCCAGTTGGGGTTGGCCTTGATGAGGGCCGCCTCGCTGGTCCAGTCATCGGTGTCATCCAATCCATAGATGATCCCGAACTGGGACTCATCCATGAGCACGCCTTCCAGCAACCGGGTGACAAAGGTACGGGCCTCATAACAGATTCCCGCGCGGTTGCTCCCGGCAGTGGTGATCACCCACAGGAGCGAGTTGTCGCGCTTGCCGGTGCCGGTTTCCACCACATCATAGACGGTGCGGGTCTTGTGGGCGTGCAGTTCGTCCACGCAGCCGAAGTGGATGTTCAGGCCATCCAGCGTGGAGCCCTCGGCGGAGAGCGCCTCGAACTTGGAGCCGGTGCGCGCAATGCTGATATTGTGGGCGTTGACCTCGATGCCAAAAGCCTCGCGCATGGCGCGATCACGTCGAACCATGGTCTGGGCATCACCGAAAACAATCCGCGCCTGGTCGCGGGTGGTGGCCAGAGAATAGGCCTCGGCACCTCCCTCGCCATCGGCAGACAGCATGTAGAGGGCGACCGCCGAGGAGATCGTGGATTTCGCGTTCCCCCTCGGTACCTCCACATACGAACGCCGAAAGCGTCGTTTACCATCGGTTTTGACCCAGCCGAACACTGTGGTCAGGATGAACACCTGCCAAGATTCAAGATGGATCGGCAGGCCGGCCAGCGGCCCCTTGATATGGCAGAGCCGTTCCATGAAGGCACAGACCCGGTCCGCTGGACGGTAGCGCAAGCCGCCGGCATCCGTCAGGACGGGATTGAACCGGTAGATGCTTCCTTTACCCTTGAATCGTGCCAAATCATTTTGTTGACGCTGGCAGGTGAGACGCACCCAGCGGCAGGCCGGAATGCGACCTGAGATGACCTCTCGTGCATACTGCCGGGCAATTCCGGCGTAGTCCTGTTCTGGCATATCAGGCGCGCCCCAAGTGAAGCCATGGGCTTTCCGGTTCCGATCCGGTTTCCATCGCTCCGAGTCGTGCGCGCGAGGTCGGCGTGAAGCCCAACTCGCTGGCCAGTAGCGTCATGTCCTTGAGATACGAGCGCGCCGCTGCGGAAAACGGATTGTGCATGATCGGTCGGTCTTTGGTATCCAGACCCGCCAGTTTTGCCCCTCGTACCGGAATCACATCCGACTTGGCCGCAAGCCGCATGTTGTGTTCATACCGCGCGGCGGCGTTACACCATGCAGCCAGGAGATAGACATCGAGTTTCTTGAGCAGGTTGCGGGGTGCGTGAAGAATCGCGTAATCCCAATAGGGTTGAGCCTCTTCCAGCAGCATGGCGGGCGGATCATCGGTGAGGGCAGCCTCTTCCTGCTGAGTCACCTGTGCGTTCGCCTTGAGCGGGCGTTTGCCGGGATTGCCACGCAACAGTTTCAGTTCAATCGGGGTTGGTTTGCGCCCTCGGGTCGCCATGGGAATGTTCCTGATCCATCTGCCCCGACAGCATTACCGTCGGGTCATGTTCGTTGAGGCGCAACTGCCTCAGGTTATCTTCGGTGACCGCCATGCTGGCAATGTCCTCTGCTGTCATCACGAGGCGTTTCCAACCTCGCCGATGGGCTGCGGCGTGAAACTATTTGCTTGTGTTTCCATAAATATCCTTATCTATCAAGGTCGCCGATAGGGGGTCATGAATTTCGCGGAAACAAAAATTTGGGCAGGCGCGCGGTCCCGTGCGGAAAGGTTACAAGGATTTGACCGGCCTACCGGTTGCCTGGATTGCCAAACCCGCCGTCCTCCCGCGCCGTCTTGGCGTCATGACAGCGCTTGCACAGCGCCTGCCAGTTCGACTCGTCCCAAAACAGCGCCTGATCGCCCTGGTGCGGGATGACGTGATCCACCACCGTGGCTGGCATGACACACCCATCACGTTGGCACAGGGCGCACAGCGGGTGCGCTGCCAGGAACATTGCCCGTGCCTGTCTCCAGCGCGCGCCGTAGCCCCTGGAGGCGGCGCTGCCGCGCCTTTCATCCACCCGGACTCGGTTCCGTTTTTGATGCTCAGCACAATACCCGGGGATCTCCAATAGCATCGGACATCTTGGGTATCTGCAGGGAGTTGGGGCGCGTCTAGGCACGGTGCGAAGTAGATCAAAAATCCTTCAAAAACAACTTGATTGATTCCGGAAGTGAAGCGTTAATGGTTCTAACACAACCCACCGAGGAGAGCACCATGAAGCAAGTCTTTACACAACAACATGTCACTGACCATTTCATCATCAAGTCGGGACAGATCCTGACTTTGCTCTGCAAAATGAAGACGATGAGAGCAGAAGGGTTTGGTATCGATGAAGACAATGCAACTTGGGACGATGTGGGCGACCTCGAGCGGATCCGCAAACTTTTGCAGGAAGCGATGGATGCGGTAGCCGAGAAAACGACTCGTTCAAAAGTCTTGCGGAAATAACTTGATTGATTCCGTAAATGAAGCATTCATAGGGATGTCATCTACCCCCACACAGGAGAAACATAATGACTACCAGGCCCAACGCCATTGACACCTACATCACCAAAGCCGCAGACATCCAGAACAAGATTGCCCAATTGCAGCAGCAGGCCAATGAACACTTTGGCCACAACCCCGACGTAATCCACTGGGGCCATGTGGGTGATCTGAACCGGGTGCAAGAACTCCTGGACCAAATCCTAGAAATAACGATCTTGAATAAAAAACTCAACGTGGCTGGCAAGTAACACCTACAGGAGAATCACCATGAAAACTGGACTCACCCCGGCACAACACGCCATTCTGGCCTGCGCCCACAACCACAGCGAGGGAAAGATCGTCTGGTTTCCCGACAACATCAAGGGCGGTGCCCGCAAGAAGGTGCTCGACGGGATGTTCAACCGCGCCCTGATCACTCCGCTTAATGGTGACTGGTTCATCGCTGCCGAAGGCTACGATGCCTTGGGTGTGCCTCGCAAATGGGCAGTTACTGCCGAAGCGCTCACCGAGGTCATTGCATCGGCAGAACAGGCCCAGGATAAACCAATCAAAATCTCCCGCACCCGCGAGAACAGCAAGCAGGCCCTGGTGATCGCGATGTTGAAGCGCCCTGAGGGAGCGACCATCACCCAGATCTGTGAGACCACCGGGTGGCAGGCACACACCGTGCGCGGCACCTTTGCTGGCGCGTTCAAGAAGAAACTTGGGCTTGTTATCACCTCGGTCAAAGTAGGTGATCGACGCATCTACCGCATTGTCTGAGCCCATCGTTAGGACTGGACGCAAGAAATTGAGCAGGCCAATAAGCGGAGAGTCTGTTAACCTCTCAGATCATGCGAGCAAGAGAGGGGTCGCTATGAAGGATGTGTGGATCAATGAGATTAGGAAGGCACCGCTATTTTGGGCCTGCGTCATTTCTCTTGCCATGCTTGCAGTGTTCGGCGTGCTCCAACTGATAGGTGCATCTGTCCTCGCGCTCCCGGCCCAGTGGATTTGGATTTCTCTGCTGCCAATACTTCTCGCTCTTGTCACTGGCGGCTACATTACTAAAGCCAAATTTCTTGGGGCTGAGTTTGATATCCAGAAACCTGGCACCAAGTACATCGGACCTCCTCCAGCAGCGGGCACACCGAAGCTTGCGGTCAGGGCCAGCACGCGGGATAAAGGCTTTGTTGTGGGCGGGGCGGCGATTCAGCCTGACGTTAAATCATTGAGCATCGAACGCGACAAGGAATATGAGCGGGTCGGCGGGAAACGGGTCGACGGAAAGGAAGTGGACGGCCTTTTTCTTGCGCACATTTACAAGCACTCAACAATCCCAGGAATGCAATTTGACGTAACGATTTTCATTATGCGTCACCGTACCGGCGACCCCCATTCTCCGTATAAACAAGGACTCGTGGACATCAAAGACGCCACGTTTGATCTTGGTTCATCTTGGAGGCCGAATATGGTCTCGGTCATTAACGACGGAGGCTTTATCGGCATCACTACGTCAGCATGGGGGACATTTCTAGCCACTTGCGAAGTCACGTTTACAGACGGGAAACCGCCGGTCATCCTCCATAGGTACATTGATTTTGAAATGGCGCCCGTTTAACTGATTCTCTCCGGCCCTGCTGTTCGGTTACTGCTTTCGCGCCGTTTCGAAGTCTGCCCCGTCGGATAACCGGGTGGCCTGCTTGCCGCTCCAGTTCTGCCAACGCCGGACGATCACGTCGACATACTTCGGATCAAGTTCGATCAGCCGCGCCCGCCGCCCGGACTTCTCACAGGCAATCAGGGTAGTACCTGATCCGCCGAAGGGATCCAGCACGATGTCGCGGGTTTTGCTGCTGTTGCGGATTGCGCGTTCCACGAGTTCCACCGGCTTCATGGTGTTATGAGACATGCCAATGCGCGTTTCAAACGTAGGGCTGTCCTTCACTGACAAGTTCCATACCAACCCCGAGTAGTTTATTTTCTCGAGGCTGCTTACGCTTCGCAGAACGAAACTGTACGACTTTTCTGACGTGGCAGGGTCGGCAGCCCCATCCATAAGGCCATCCTTTTGCGCTGAGATACCAGTGTTCTGGAGTAACAGGTTTAAGTGATCCGCAAGCGCTGCAGGACTTCCACCAAACGCCATCGCGGAGGTGGCAACCGGAGTGAATCCGCTTGTGCTCAAGGTGGGTGACAAGTTGTAGGTTTGAAATGTGATTGTTTTGCTTGTCGTGGTCGATATGATGGACGCAATGTCCGTCCGGGATGGCTCCGAAATTTCGTTCCCAGACGAAGTCGTGTTCCATTCGTTGCCTGTCGCCGTACCAATTTCGGATATAACCTTTTTTGGTGAGCATATCTCATCCCCTACAACGATTTTAGAAGCCTCGATCCACGCTAATTCGCCGTCACGTAGAACGAGAAATGGGTGGTTGTCGGTGGCATCGACTGCACTCTCAACACCCGAAACAGCAAGCCGGAATACACACTTTTCAATAAAATGAGACGACACTAATTCCACTGAGCGAAACACACCGTCTGCCGCCAGGACGCAATCACCGTCGACCAACGATTCGATGACTCGCCAACCGTTCTCCGTTAACACCTCTGTGCCCGGGCATAGGCAAGGATGCAAATCGTTTTTCTGCGGCTTCTTGATCTGCCACACGTCACCCTGATCGCGGGCACCACACCAGTAGTGATCGGTACCATTGCGCCAGCCATAGAGGATCGGTTCGTACTGACGCTGGTAATCGGCGCGGCCCAGGGTGAAGGTGTTCTTGGCCCAGATGATGAAGGTCGACCATTTGCCGCCGGCAGTACGGAATGCGGATTGCAGGGTATCGAGTTCCGAGGAACTCATGGCGATGTACACCGCACCCTTGGTCACGGTCAGAATGTTCCGGCAGGCCGCCTCCAGGAAAGCATGGAAATCTTCACCCAGGTTGTCGTTGAGGATCGGGCGGTTCTTGCCGCGCAGTTTGTCCTTGGCAGAATTGGCATAATTTACATTGTACGGGGGGTCGGTGAAACTCATGTCCACCAGTTCGTCGCGAAGCAGAGTCTTATAGGCATCATCTTTCGTGGCATCGCCGCACAGCAGTTTGTGCTCGCCCAGCAGCCAGAGATCGCCCAGTTGGGAAATGGGGTTTTCCGAGACTTCCGGGACCGCATCTTCGTCCGTGAGGCCAGCATTGTCAGATTCCTCCTCTACCATCAGGGCATCCCATTCTTCGGGGGAGAATCCGGTGAGATCCAGATCAAACCCGGCTTCTTGCAACTCGGCCAACTCCAGGCCCAGCAGTTCGTCGTCCCACTCGGCCCAAGTAGCAGAGCGGTTGGCAAGCAACCGAAATGCCTTGATCTGAGCAGGCGTCAGATCGTCGGCCAAGACTACCGGTACCGTGGCGAGTCCCATTTTACGGGCCGCTTTGAGGCGCAGGTGACCATCCACCAATTCCCCGGTGCTTTTGGCGACAACCGGAATGCGGAAACCGAACTCGGTGATGACAGAGGCCATCAGGTCGACCGCATGGTCGTTCTTGCGGGGATTTCTTGCGTAGTCGATCAGTTTTTCGGTGGGCCAGTGCTCGATTTGCAATTCAGCCATGGACCACCTCAGAGGTATTCCGTTCAGCCTGAACTTCCTCGAAGGTTTGGCCGGTTGATTCCAGGGTGATCGTCACATCTGCGTAGTTCTGCTGGAAGCGCTGGATCGCCACATCCACATACTCTGGAGCGATTTCCACTGCATAACCGTGCCGTCCTGATCGTTGGGCGGCGAGCAGTGATGTTCCGGAACCGCTGAAAGGGTCGAATACTGCGTCACCTGGATTAGTGAAGGCTTCCATGATGTGTACGGGCAACGCCACCGGGAACACTGCCGGGTGACTGATCCCATCACCGATGCCACCGGCATGGCGCGTGATGCGAATCATCGAGTCTGGGATCCGCGTGTCCTGAGTCGGCATGCCTGAGTGCGTCCAGGCGCCGACATCGCCGTTCTTCTTGCGCATGCCAGTCGCCGATGATCCGGCAGCGCTCCCATGAGAATGTTCCCCCGCGCTTTTGCAGGGCACGATCTTGTTGGGTTTGCGCGACTGCTTGTTGAAGTGGAAAACGAACTCGAAACTCGGCGCGAATCGGCCGGCCCAATCGCCGGGCATTCCCGATCCCTGATCCCACACATACCAGGCAAAGCGACGCCAGTTCTGCCTTTGCATCCATGTCAGCCACTGGTCCCAATACGGAACGACTTCGTTGTCGCGGTGGATCAGGCCCAGGTTCACCAGCACCTGACCATCGGCAGACATGGGAAGCTGCGCGAACACACCCTGCATCAGGGTGTTCCAATCCCCGATTCCGCAGGTAGTGTAATCTCGTTGATTGCCATAGGGGGGCGAGGTAAAACAGAGTTCTGCGTGTTGTCCTGCCATCAGTGCCGTAATCACATCGGGGTCGGCCGCATCGCCGCAGATCAGGCGGTGTTTGCCCAACTGCCAGATGTCCCCTGTGCGGGAAACGGCCTTGACGGGAGTTTCGGGGATTTCGTCGGCAGGTTCGTCTGACGATGTGCCCATTTCTTCGCCAGCCTTGGCCAGCATGGACTCGATTTCGCTGGCTTCGAATCCGGTCAGATCCAGGTCGACACCAGCCGCTTCCAGATCGGCCAGTTCCAGCGCGAGTAGTTCATGATCCCATCCGGCGTTTTCAGCGAGTTTGTTCTCGGCCAGAATGAAGGCGCGTTTCTGAATTTCCGTCAGGTGGGCCAGTTCAATGACTGGCAATTGAGTCATATTGAGTTTCTGGGCGGCGAGCAACCTGCCGTGGCCTGCGATGATGCCATGTTGGCCATCGACCAGGATTGGGTTGTTGAATCCGAATTCCCGGATGCTTGAGGCAATCTGGGTGATCTGCTCTTCCGTGTGAGTGCGCGCATTCCTGGCGAAATGGGTCAGTGACTCGGCAGGACGGTATTCGATGTGGAGGTGGGTCATGTGGGCACTCGGGCAATAAAAAACCCGCCGGGGCATTTGCCGGGCGGGTGAAGATTCGGGTCGGTCCTACGCTGCTGTCTCTGGTCGCATCTCTGTCCAGATCATAGCGGAAATACTACACGAATCTCGCCGATTTGTTGCATCGCGGATTTGTGGTCGAACCCGCATCCTTACGCATGTTTCCGATGGGTTTGGAAACGCTTGGCAATTTCATGCAATTTCATGATCAATCCTCCTGATTGAGGTGCAACGCCACCTTGGCAAGAGCCTGCTGCCAGTGCCGCCATGCGGTCGAACGATTACAAGCAAAGCGTAGGGTGATCTCTCGCCAACCATAGCGTTTTGCCCGCATCCATACCAAGTGTCGCTGCTCTTCCTCGAGCCACAAGACCCAGTGCATCGCTTCCAGCATCTTTTCGACAGAATCCGGGCTGGGTGGGAAATATATCGGTGGACGATCATCAGTTCCGAGATTTTCATGCTCGCCACGTTTGATTTTCGGCCAGCAATTGAAATAGCCTTGGACACGAACTGCTGGTAAACGCCGCGCCACATCGGCCGCCTGGCTAAAGCGCAAGGCAACATCATCGATCGTCCACTTAGCCATGGCGTTTCCTTCCATAAAGACGTTCGCCAAGCTGGCGCACAAATTCGCGTTCGATGAAATCAAGTCGCTTGTCGTTCTCAGATACCACCAGGATGTGCTGGTCCTGCCAGCCTTCTTCCTTGATGGCCTCGAGGTCGGTAGTTTGAGCCTGAAATCGGCCAAGAGGCGAGTGATATCGCGGTACCGGGATCTTCATGTCACACCTCCTGTGTTTCGATGGCCCAGTGCAGGATCGCCAGGGCATCGGCTTCGTTGTCGTCGGTGACGGGGTGGCCATTGGCTTGCATGGCGGTGATCATCTCGTCCTTGCTGGCATTGCCTTTGCCGGTCGCGTGTTTCTTGATCGTGCCGACCGGGACACCCTGGTACGGGATCTGGTGGTGTTCGCACCAGGCCGTCAGATGGGCCATGAAGCCGCCATAGGCGTGGGCAGCATCGACACCCACATGGCGCCGGACTTCCTCGAAGTACACGGCATCGATGTCTCCAGCCGCCTGTTTGACTTCGGTGAGCCAGCGCTTGAAGCGCAGGTAGCGCATACCGCCACCCTCAAAGCGCTGTGGCTTGAAGGACTCCGAGCCGCTGGTGATGGAACCGTCGCGCCCGAGCAGTGCCCAGCCGGTGGTGGTGCCCAAGTCGAGGACGAGGATGGTCATTGTGTTCATTGGTCACTCCATGCGTTTTTGGCATCAGGTGACCGAAGGTGACCCGTTTCTCGTTATCTGCTCGCGCCTGCGCGCACACGTATAGAGAGATAACGATATGCCGGTCACTTTCGGTCACCCATTCAGATCAGTCATTGCGATAGGGCATGTAGCCACCCGGATCGCGAGGTTTGAGCGAGAGTCCCGACAGGGCTTTTGCCCCGCCGTGCAGGCGTGTGCGCGAAAACCCACGGTTAATGAGTTGCTGGATGAGCCAGCGGCTGGTGCCTACGTACTCGCCACGCCGCTCGGCACGCTCCCGCCAGCGCTGGTAGATCGCGGAAATTGCTTCGCGCGCCACGGGCGACTGCTGGCAGTCCTCGTCCAGAAACTCGCCAATGGCATCCTCTTCTTCGAAGTACTCGTCGGTAGCGTCAAGCACCTGCTGGGGCGGATCGAGCCGACTCAAGCGCTGCCATTCCAGACAGCCCTGAACCGCCCAAGCCAGGATGCCATCCCGTTCAGCCAGGAGCTTTTGCTGCAGGTGCTTGTCTCGTCTTTCTGAGGGGACGGTGACCGTGAACGGGATCAGATGCAGGCGACGCTTCATCGCTTCGTCGATGTTGCGAATCGCAGGCTTGTGATTGCCGGCCACGATCAACTTGAATTGTGGCAAGAACTCGAAAAAATCCTGGCGCATGAAGCGGGCGGATATTTTGTCGCCACCGGTCAGACTCTTGACCTTGGACTCGGCCCAGCGCCGCCCTTGCTCGGTTTCGATGGCGGAGACAAACCTGGCGCCCCGCAAGCTAGCCATGTCTGTCGGATGCCGGTCCGTACGGGTTTCCATGAAGGTGTCCATGGGAGCGTTGGTCGCGTAATCGCCGAGGATGGTGGCCAAGGTGTTCACAAACACCGATTTGCCGTTGGCGCCCGTGCCATAGAGAAAGAACAGTGCGTGCTCGCGTGTCGATCCGGTCAGGGCATACCCCGCCATACGGGCGAGATAGGCTTGCAGGGCCTGATCACCGCCCGTGACCTCGTTGAGGAACTGACGCCATGTTGGGCAATCCCCCGCAGGCGTGGCGGTTGTGATCTTGGTCAGCCGATCCAGACGATCGTGCGAACGCAAGACGCCGTTCTTGAGATTCACCATGCCGCCCGGCGTGTTGAGCAGCCAGGGGTCGGCATCCCACTCGTCAGCGGTGGCGGCGTGCCGACGGTCAGAACGTGCGAGCCGCTCGAGTCCAGCCACCGCGCCACTGCTGGCAAGTTTTGCGGCGACTCGGTGCGACTCGGCCTTGAGTGCTGCCTCGCGACAGATCTGCCGCATCAGGTGGTGCGCGGCCAGCGTCTCCTCGGTTTGCCAGCGCTTACCGGTCCAGAACACCCATTTGCCCCACAGGGCGACATAGCGCCAGTCTTGGGCATATCGACCCGAGAAGGTCAGCGCCAGCGCGTCTTCGGTGGCCCAGACCGATTGCTCGGTGGGATCTGCCGCCTGCGTGGAGTCTGCCGTCGACTGCTGGAAATGAATGCGCTCACCATTGGCAATGAACCCCCGTACATCAAAGCCTTCCGCAAGCGCATCGGCTGCATCCCATCCATCCGCAGCGCCATGGGGCGCGTCCGCCGTCGGGTTGTCCGGCGGCATCAACACCGCGCAATGCTGGACACCCGCTGCCATGACCGCCTCGGCGGCATTCATCGCGTACTCCCAGCCAGGTTTGTCGCGATCGGGCCAAATCAGGACATGCTTGCCCTGCAGGGATGACCAGTCGGTCTTGTCGATGGGCGCGTTGGCACCGTGCATCGCGGTGGTCGCGCAATGGCCTGCGTCGATCAATGCCTGCGCGCACTTTTCACCTTCAACCAGAATCACCCGATCGGCATTGGCAATGCCAGGTTGGTTGAACAAAGGCCTGGGATCGGGCGGCGCCATCTTGCGCCGTTTGGCATCCCACGGCCGAAACTCCTTTTTGCGCCCGGGTGGATCGTAGCGATACACGCAGGCAATCAGACTGCCATCAGCGGCCAGGTAGTCCCACTTGGCGGTGTAGGGACCCAACTCATCAACCAGCACGGAGCGGCCTTCGCGACGAGTCACTGTCTGCGCCGGCGATGCCACGCACAGCCATTGGCGGATCCCGTTGGCCAGGCGCGGGAAGTCATGCCTTGCCGACAGACCTTGAGAAAGCGCCCAAAGATCGATGACGTCGCCGCCTTCGTCGGTGGAAAAGTCCTTCCAGAGGCCGCGCCGTGGTCCGTCTAGCTCAACCACCAGACTCTTGCCAGGGTTACCATCCACATTGCCGACATAGAACTTGCCACCCCGGATGCGTCCCTGCGGAAACAGGTAGTGGAGGACAGCCTCGAGCCGGTCCAGAAGCCCTGTGCGCAGCGCGTCGGTGTCGGAGGACAGGTCGTCGCGCTGCTCGGAGGCATCGTTGAAATCGTGCCAGATGATGTTGTCGGCCATCATGTCGAACCCCAGCAGCGGTCCTGCCAGGGGCAGAACTTGCACTCGAAATGGGTCGGGGTAGTTGCATGGCGTGGCAACAACTCCTGGCTGTCCGTCGCCGTGATGACACGAACCGCGCGATCGGACATTCGTTGCGCCAGACCGCCATCAAAGGCTACCTGCTCGAACCAGATTTCCTCGGAATCCTTGTTGATGGCGGTGAACAACGCAGGGTTGCGCGATATGCCTGGAATGGCAACTTCCATGTAGGCCTGATAGACGGCCAACTGCGCTGCATAAATTGGCTTGGATTTGCTGACGCCGTGCTTGACCGTGTCCCGCCAGGACTTGTCATTCATGGTCTTGCACTCCCAAAGGGCGGGATAAGTCATGCCAAGCTCGGCTGGGCCACCGTTCAGCACGCCATCGACGTGACCCTGGATGCGACCACCCGCGACAGAAAAGCCGAACTGACCGCCGCTGGTCTTTTGAGTGTACAGGTCGAATCCGGCCAGGCGCAGCCAGCGAATCGCAAGGTCCTCCATGACGTGGCCGACTTCAAATATCTTCAAGGTCCGGCCGGGCAACTCGGCACCGTTGTCCATCGGCGCATCGACGTATTCGTATTGCAGAGCGCGCTCGCAGGCAATGCCCAGTCGTGAGGCGCCTAGATAGCGTCGACGAGCCTGCTGACTGCGCTCCGCTTGCAGGGCGGCATCTAAAAGCGCCGACACCTGCTCATGAAATTTTGGTTGATGGTTCAGGTCAATCATCAAAAAGGTATCCTGTGGTGGTTGCCACCGGTCGAGGCAACTGCCTTGCGGCTGGCGATTTGTTCAAAGAAAGCGCGGTCGCGCTCGACCATGCGTTCGTGCTCGGCGAGCATGTGGGCCTGATAGGCGTCGACCACGACCTCCACGAGGCGCAGGACCTCGTCCTTGCCGTAATCGGCCAGAGGGCGATCCATGCCGATGGAGGCGACGTACTCACCCAACGGAGCGAGTGTGGATCGCATGGCAGCAAGTTCCATGTCACTGGGATCAATCACGGCGTCCTCCTGAAACTGAGTCAGGCGATTCATCGGGTTGGAGAAGGCGCTCTGGCAACGCATAGAGCAGAACACCCAGTGATCGCTGTAGCGACGGGGATCGGAGCGTCGCATGCGCAGGTTGAAATACCCCAGACCGTTGGCTTGGCGGGAACACACAGCACATTTCACGCAGTCTCCAGAAGTTCGGTCATCACCGCATCGTTGGTAGTCGTCACCAGGCGCTGGATGGCCGCCTTGTTGAACTGGAAGGTCAGCAGCGCCGAGGCCTGATAGCGTGTCAGGCTGAAATCCGCCCGCAGTGGCGCAGGCAGGTAGCGCAGTTGCACGGGCGTGGGTGACTCCTGCAGCCAGCGACGGGTCTTGTGGGCGGCATCGTCGATTTCCTGCTTATTGAGCCAGTCGTTGGCTTGGGCGAGGCATACTGTGCGTTCACCGACACCCAGCAAGTGGGCAGGCAGTTTTTCAGCGCCACCCACCGCATACCAATGTCCGTTCAGGAAGAAGACCCCCGCCCAGGCCTTGAAGCCTGTAGCCAGCAGGGCGCAGTCGTCGCCGAAGAGATCGCACCAGGCAAAGTTGGAACGCTTGAGCAAGTCGATTTCGGTCATCACGAAATCGCTGATCTGATGGCGCATCTCCTCGACCTGCTTGGCAAAGTTGTGGCCACAGAGCGGACACTCGCGACTGGCCATCGGCACTTCTGCATCACACTGCGGGCAGTGTTTGGTCGGTGCCTCGCCGCCACCGGCGAAGCCATCCAGATCGACTTCCTGCTCCAGACTGCCGTGGCGCAAGGATGCCGTGCCGAAGTCCAGCACCACGCAATCCGTCTTGATGACGCCCGGGTGTTCAGCGGGGTCAACCACGCGCAGACCGCGCCCGACCATCTGGATCAGGGTCGATTTGTAGGAACTCGGCCGCAGCAGCACGATGCATGAGGTCGGGGTGTAGTCGTAGCCCTCCGTCAGCACAGCGACATTTACCAGCACCATCACGTCATCGGTTTCATAGGACGCCAGAGTGGCCTGACGTTCGGCAGGCGTCATCTCGCCGTGAACGACTGCGGCGCGAACCCCTGCCGCATTGAAGGCATGGCAGACGGCATGGGCGTGATCAACCGTGGCTGCGAACGCAATGGTCTTGCGCCGAGCAGCGTGTTCCTGCCAGTGCTGCACGACGGCAGCATTGACTGGCGTGGTGTTCATGATAGATGCCACGGCATTCATGTCGTAGTCGTCGGTCAGTTTTCGAACACCATCGAGCGCGTCGCGGGTGCCAACATCGACCACAAAGGTGCGTGGCGACACCAGATGACCGGAACGGATCAGTTCGCCCAGCCGGATCTGGTCGGCGACATTGGAGAACACCTCCCGCAGACCTTTGCCGTCACCGCGATTCGGCGTGGCGGTCACGCCATAGATCAGCGCATGCGGGTTCTTGGCGAGAACGGAATCAATGACCAGCCGATACGTCGGCGCCGCGCAGTGGTGGGCCTCGTCGATCACCAACATGTCCAGAGTCGGCATCTGCTCAAGGTTGCGAGCCAAGGTTTGCACCATGGCAAAGGTGGCCTGACCCGACCAGGACTTCTGGTGGGCATCGAACACGGAGGTGCTGACTTTCGGATTGACCCGACCAAACTTGGCGCGGTTTTGCGCGGTCAATTCATCCCGGTGGGCCAGGACGCACACCTTGGCATCTGGATGTTGAAGAAATTCCCCGGCCGTGCCGGACAGGCAAATGGTCTTGCCTGCACCGGTCGGTGCCACGCCGAGGGTGTTGCCGTGGGCCTTCAAGGCCGTAACGCAGCGGGTGACGAATTCCCGTTGCCGTGGACGCAGCATCATCGGAGGTTCTCCTTATTGTGCCCATGCGGGACGGGTGGGGACCGCCGGCAAAGATGGCGTGGCGTTCTGCGGTGCAGAGTGCACATGGCTGGGCATGCGCACTGGCTGCCCCATCAGGGCGGCGTATTCCTTGTGATCCGGCTGAATGGCTGATTTGATGACGTTCTTGTCCTGGCCGTTTTGGTCCTTGTCCCAGTCGACCTTGCCGAGAAACTCGATGCCATCGAGATCAGCGAATCCACTGATGCGGCGCGCGTTCTGTGCGACAGGACTGCCATCATTGGGGTGAACACCACGCGCCGAGTTGAGGATCGCCTTGACGAAAGTCCGGCCCATGTTGGCCCACTCTGGCCCCTTGGGGCTGTGCAGGCCGATGAGCGACCACATTTTGCGACGGGCGAATTCTCCGTTTGTCACGACAAACTCGCAGTTCAGGTAAACAGAACCGGTATTGTCGTTGCGCGTGGCATAGCCGCCAGTCCAACCTTGGGATGCGTCGTCAAAACCCCCGGGTTTGATGGTCATGCGCACCGGTACCAGTGTGCCCTTGGGGATCGGGTCGAAAGAGGTCTGTTCGGAAGCAGAATTGAAATCGAAGTAGGTCATGATCAGGACTCCTGAGTCGAAATGGATTCGGGGGTGGAAACGGGTACTGGGCGTGCGAAATCGAGTCGCTCGGTGGCAGGCTTTGCAGGGCCGGCGATCTTTTCCATCAGGCGGCCGAGATGGGGCTCCTCGATGAGGTCGAGGCGACCGGAGCGATCTTTGGCGGGGAAGCCCCAGGCGTTCAGCGTGTGGCAGACAAAGGCGCGGTAACTGGTGCCGTCATCGGCCTTCAGTTCGGCCAGGGTGACGACCTCATCCACGATGCCCGGCAACTCAAGACCGGTCTTGGAGCCGTCGATCTGCAGCGAAAACACCCGACGGTTGAAGTCGTCCAGAGCCTCGTTCAAAATGCCGACGAACCAGACGTTCTTGCGGCGGGTATGCTGCAGGTGGGTCAGCCAGCCGATCATTTCCTGGCCCATCAAACCGTAGGCACCACGGCTATCGGGTTTGCCGGTTTTCTCGGAGTACGCCTGTGGTTGGCCCTTGCACCATTGCAGGCACAAGCGCCCGGCCACGGTGATCGAGTCGACGAAGACGGTCTCGTACTTATCCAGAACCGACAGGTCGCCAAAGCGCGCGCAGACCGCGTCGAAGTGAGCCTGGCTGTAGGACTGGTCCTCGCGCAGTGCCGGGTTAGGGCCACCAATGAACACCGCAAAATCGCGGCATTCCTGCCAAGTGCGGGGGCGGATCGTGTCGCCCGCCCAGCCCTCGACGGCGAGGTCGCCGGCCTCGAGGTCGAAGAACAGGGTTACTGTAGCGTTCAAGGTCCAGAGTTGCGAGGTCTTCCCAAGACCGCTTTTGCCAACGAGAACTCCCTTGACGCCGCGCTTTTCGGCCAGGCGCTGGTCTGCAGTGATGATGGGGAGACTCATGGCTGCCCCTCCTTGGAGAAGGTATCTCCAATGCAATGAGCGCCTAGCGCACCGCGTTTCCTGGCAAGTTCATAAAGTTCGTGCAGGGCATTTATGCGTTGTCTGACTGGGCAAATCTCGTTTTCCAGAGCAATGACCGCCAAGGCGATCTGGTCTATGGTGGCATCTTCAATGGCTACCTCGGCTCCATTTGCCGGGATCAGCGCTGGCAGTGATTCGAATTGGTAGGGGTGTTGTTTTTTCAATCGGTCGAGCAGGGTATGGTTTTTGAACATAGCGGTTACTCCTGAATTAATGCAAGGCGAAATCCGGGTTTGCCGGTCTTGAGGGTGCGAGCAGAGGCGAAGGCGCTTTTCAACGTTTCTGGCCAGGCGCTAAACTTGGCTTCTGAAACGCGATAAGTGATCTCGACATACTGGGTGGGGTCGTCGCCAGTGGACGCGATGCGACGCACGATTTCTGCAAGCTGCTTCTGTTCCCAGTCGATTTTCTTGGACAAATCGGCGGTGACGCGAACATGACCGTCATCGAAGTGCACGACGCCGGTGTCTTTGCCAGCAGCAAGCCGTAGTTCCTTTGCCCGCGCGGAATACTTCAGATCCAGGGCATGATCCACATGCTCGACAATGGCTTTTGCCGCAGACAGCAGGTCAGCCGCATCGTTTTTAAGATGAAATAGAGATTCGCTGGATTGTTCGGCAAGTTTCCCAGCGGGTGTGGCCAGCACTTGATCGGGGGGGAGGTGGTTCATGCCACACCTCCCACATCGGCGCGCTCGGATGTGCTTTTGCGCAGGCTTTCGGACTCGTAGGTTTCGACGTCCTCGAGGCGGTACAACACACGTCCTTGCAGTTTTAGAAAGACAGGCCCGATTCCTTCAGAGCGCCAGCGTTCCAGGCTTGCTTCGCTGATGCCCCAACGGTCGGCCAGTTGGCGTTGGTTAAGGTGTTTGATGCTCACGTTTGTCTCCTTTAGGTGATTGCGAAAACGTGAGGTCAGTTTCCGACTCGGCATGTACGGGCGTCAGCCATCGCCATGTACGGGCTGATGTACGGGCTCAGCCGAAACAAGAAAAAAATGGCTCCAGAAAGAAAAAACCGCCCGAAGGCGGTTGTGCGAGGTGCATCCGACCGGTACGTGGTCAGTCCAGGTTGAATCCGTACTGGCCGTTGCCGTCGTTTGCGATGTAGTCCTCCCAGACCAAGTTGCCGCTGAAGATGTTTTGAATACGCTGGCTGCGACCAGTCTTCTGCGGGCCGTAGACGGCGTTCAGGATTTCATGGGCAGGAACCCACTGACGTCCATTTGTGAACTGGTCGAATAAATACTTGACCGCTATAGCCTGCTTTTTTCCTTTGATGGCCCATGGTTTGTCAGACTTGGTGGCGATGGTCAGCGTGTTGGAGAATGGATCGAAGCGGACCGGAAGCGACTTTTTTTCATTGCGTCCAGTAGGGGCCAACAGCAATCGGTAGATCAGGTCGATGTCGAAAGTCGGTTTGACTGAGTGGTCCAGCAGCACGCTGGCGATTGGAATGACGCGATAGCTTCGCGGCAGCGGCACGATTCCAGGCAGGGACTGACCTGTGGTGAAAATCAATCCTTGATCGGGCAATGAGGCTGCCTGGAAATGGGAAAATACCTGCTCGATGCATGACGATAACCCCCGCACCAGCCATACATCCACCTGTACGTTGCCAATGCGCATCTTGCCGAGATTCCACAGTACGCCATCAATGGCTGGTGCTGTGATACCGCGTCGATGCGCCTGTGGAATTTCAAGCAGGTCGGCCAGAAAGTTAAGAAACTTGGTCTCCGAGACAGCATACACAGCCACCGAATCGGCAGCGACATATTTGGTGCGAAAAGTTTCCGGGCACCGGTAGCGATAGCGTCCCAGGTCATCGTCTTCCTCGACCTCAACCGGCACGCGTTCGTCACCTCTGGTTGTCGGATAGCAACCGGCATAACCAATACGCTCGGTCCACTGCGCAAGATCCCGGTCGGAGAGTGCCGGGCGGTGCGGCAGGTCCCAACCGGGCACACCATGCAGTCGTTGGCCGGCGCCATCGCCAACGGCGTGGCTCGACTGTTCGAAGAGATCGATCAGATCAAGCAACGAGGGCGTCTTCAGGTTCTTCTGTGACATCACTGATTTCCTTCACCAACTGCCACTTGGCCAGCAAACGGTCGCAGAGTGCCCGGTCCTTTTCACGTTTCACCTTGATATTGCATTTGTTGCCATCACGCAGGATCACGGCGATTGTGCGTGCCCGCTCTTTTCCCACTTTCTTGATGCGGATTGACAGTTTTGCATAGGTGATGTGGTGATTGCGAAAGTCGAACGATGGGGAAATCAATGAACGGGCAGCGGTGTAAATGTTATCGACGTCCTTGGGCCAAATTTTGACCAGCAAGGAACGGTGGTTGTCCTGGGTATAACCAAGATCGATCACCTTGACAGACTCGACTGCTTCGCCGGACAGATCGAAATTGCGAGGCGCAGCCAGACTCTGGAAGTCATACTGCTTCAAAGGAATCTTGTCCCCGGTGAAGGGCGACTGCAGCAGCGAATCCGCCACGATCCGTGCCAGTGCCTCGCGGCCATCCGTATCTTTGGACAGCACCTCCAAGTGACCGTTGGCCGGTTCATAGGTGATGTGCGAGGAGATTGCGCGGATCACCTCCTGCGGTACGAGTTCACTGGCCTGTACGCGATCAATGATCTCGGGTGGGCGATTGTGATGTACGCTGACTTGATAAAGACTTACGTCTTCACCCGTGAGTGTGTTAGGCCGTAGCCGCTTGAATACCTGAACGGCAACAGCATCTCTCGCGCGGCCCAGTTGATGGGCAATGGCCTGATGAAATTCCGAGTGTGCGGTCGCGTCATCCAGCACCGTGAGGTCCTTGGGGGCTATGTAGCCGGAATAGCAAGACATACTTTGCCTGAACACGTCAGCTTGGCGGGCATTTAGCGATTCCTCGAAAAGCGCAGGCTCATTCAGGTGCAGCCATAACGCACGCTCATACTGATTCGAGATAGCGCCAAATGCTGACTTGTTATTGCCGTCGAAGATTTCCTGGCTGATGCCTTCGATGACGTCCTGGCCAGCACCGTCTGAGAGCAAGGCGATACGTTCGGCCACTTCTTCGATCTTCTGGCGTTCGCCCACCTTCAAAGCCGACAGAACTGGTTCCATGATGGCGCGCTGTTCCTGCTTTCCCTGCTTTTTGTCCAGTTCCGGCATGTCCAAGTCGAACTGGTCCACCATGAATGTTCGGAAAACTTCCGGAGCCATGTGGCTGAGCAGTTTAGACAGATTTTCAGCATCGTTCATTGACATTCCCCATTTGCAAGGTGTTGATCGGGTTGGCACCAGCCCAGGCCCCGTCTTCTTGTTGGGGATTTAAGACCGATTATGTTCGGTTTGCCGAACGATTGAGATTATTGATGGTCGGCTAGTAACTTGTCAAGAAGGTACAATCTTGTTCGGCCCAGTGGTATTATTTTTATACAGATGCAGACAACATAGGAGAAATGAGTGTCTTCCCCCCTAGGTGAAAAGATTCGCGTACTGCGCAAGCAAAACAATCTCAGTCTCGAACAACTGGCTGAACTGACGGAATCGAGCAAGAGTTATATCTGGGAACTGGAGAACAAGGACGATCCGAAACCGTCGGCTGAGAAGATCAGCAGGATTGCGGCAGCACTCAAGGTTACTACTGACTTTTTGATCACTAAATCTATGGCCACACCGGATGAGGCGGTGCTTGATGAGGCGTTATTTCGCAAGTTCAGAGCCATGTCCGAGGCGGACAAGAAAAAGATTCGCAAAATCATCGACGGATGGGATGACGAATGACGGTTGCAAAAAAACCCATGGCCGAGGCCAATCGAATTTCCTCAATGCTCAATCTGGTGTTGGGTCCGCAGCGTTTCCCAGTCAAGGTGGATGAGGTGGCCCAGGAATATTCCCGGCAATGTTTCAGGGATTCCCCAATTGATAAAATCCAGGGTGAGCATCTCGATGATTTTGACGGGATGCTCAAGTCGAACAAATCCCGGTCAAAGTGGCTTATCGTATACAACGATGGGGTTATGGCTGCGGGTCGCAAACGATTTACGATTGCCCATGAGTTTGGTCACTACCTATTGCATCGTCATCAACGGGATACTTTTGAGTGTGGGGACGGTGACATCGGAACGGGAGACAACAACGGACGGGATATTGAGGCCGAAGCGGATCTTTTTGCGTCAACGCTGTTGATGCCCCTGGATGATTTCAGACATCAGATCGAGGGTCAACAGATCAGTTTCGATCTGTTGGGGCATTGTGCTGACAGATATGGCGTCTCGTTGACTGCTGCGGCCTTACGCTGTCTTGAAGTTCTAACCAAGCGCGCGGTGTTGGTGGCCAGCCGTGACGATCACATGCTGTGGGCCAAGTCGAACACGGCGGCACTCAAATCTGGTGCATACTTTCCGACGCGTAAGAACACCATCGAGTTACCCCGCCAGGCGCTGGCACATAGTGACAATGGCAGGGACGCAGGAAATCAACAGACGGGTAGGGCACAGGAGTGGTTCCCACGTGAACCCGCCAGTATGCAGGTTACCGAAATGACACGAAGGGCGGGCCAGTACGATTACATACTGACGCTACTATTGATGCCCGACGCTGAATGGAGTGACTCCCAGCATGATGATGAAGTCGATGAGGATACCTTTGATCGATTCGCCCGTAATGGATAAACCACAGCCTGAGGCATTTCATCATGAGCGCACATAAATGGCAGTTCAGTGCCCGGTTTCGGCGTCATGCTTTCGGCTGGCGATCGGATACGCCGATCCAGCGCATTAAGGAGGCTCTCGCAGAAATCAAACTGGTTGCGCGCAAGGAGCCGGTGGTTGCGGCTGAGGGTGCCGTGACGCTACTGGAGAAACTTTCACCTGCGCTGGAGCAGGTGGATAGTTCGTCTGGTTCTCTGGGCTCGGCAGTGAACCGGGCCATCGATACCTTGGTACCGATCATTGCCAAGGCCAATGTTGAGCCAGATGTTCGACAGCAATGGCTGGAACGGCTTTGGCAGGCCCTGGAAAACGATGGGATTCCCTACTTGGAGTTGCTGGGTGAATACTGGGGAGAGTTATGCGCCACTCCGGAGATGGCTGCCAAGTGGGCCGACAAATTTTTACCGCTGGTTGAGTATATTTGGGTGCCTCAGGAATCTGGTCGGGGATTTTTCAAAGGAACGATCGCCTGTCTTGCATCGTTCTACGCGGCTGGCCGTCATGAACAGTTGTTGACTTTGCTGGGTCGTGCGCCGTTCCGGTGGTGGCACTACCATCAGTGGGGGGTCAAAGCACTGGTTGCGATGGGGAAGAAAGTTGAGGCGGTGCGCTATGCCGAGCAGTTGCGCGGGGTGAATGATCCAGGTTGGCAGATTGCCGAATCCTGCGAGGCCATTCTTCTGTCATCGGGCATGGCTGAAGAGGCATACCGGCGTTATGCGCTTGAAGCCAACCGGGGAGCAACCAATCTGGCGACATTTCGGGCCATCGTCAGGAAATACCCGAATGTGGCACCCGAACAGATTTTGCGTGACTTGATCAACAGCACTCCTGGGGCCGAAGGCAAGTGGTTTGCTGCGGCAAAGGATGCTGGTTTGTTCGGTGTAGCCATTGAACTGGTCAACAATAGTCCGACTGATCCACGCACGCTGGTGCGCGCCGCGCGGGACTTTGCCGTGAGTCAACCTGAATTTGCTGTGGCCTCCGGACTTGCAGCACTGCGATGGCTGGCGCTCGGTCACGGTTACGACATCACCGTTCTCGATGTGCTCGATGCATACTCGACGGTGCTGCATGCCGCCGAAAAAGCCGGACGGGATATCCAACAAGTCAAGGGGCAGATCGTCGATTTGTTATCTGGCACCCCAGTTGGCAAACAGTTCCTGAAAACCGTTCTGTCACATCCTCAATAACACTCTGATTGGTCGACCGTATCTTGCTGAGGGCAGGGTATCTTTGAAGCGGATAGCAACACTTCGAACGCCTACGAAATTCCCTCATGGCATCAAGGGCGGTTCACCCGGACAATTTGCTATTCAAGCGAGTTTGACGGAGAGGACCGATACCCATGTATGCAATCAGCCATATTCCACCCGATCGAATGATCCCAGAGCAGCGTCGTCGCGAGATCGCCTCGCTGTTGGCAAACGGACTGGTACGTCTACGTAGTGCCGGGGTGACGCAGTCCGAAAACCTGGCCGCAGAGAGCGAGTTTGAACTTGCTATTCCGCCAGAAGGAAGCGTTCATCAGGTCTCCAACCCACCGAGGAAAAAGGAGATTCCATGAACCCAAAAAACCACCCCTACGTCACGCCACCCTCAGTGGTGTCGCAGATTGCACAATTGCCGAGCCTGGGCATGACGGAGATCCGGGCGTTGTGGAGACACTTGTTTTGTGCAGATACGCCGACGCATAGCCGCCCGTTTCTGGAGCGACGCATAGCGTATCGGCTGCAGGAAATCGAGTTTCGCAAGGTTGATCATAACCTGATCGATCGGAACAACCGCCGCATCAAAAACATCCTGGAAACCGGTCAGAATAAAAAGCGCGATCGCAATTACCGTCCGGTCGCCGGTACGGTGTTGGCACGGGAACACCAGGGTGTCACTCATAGAGTCGTGGTAACCACCGATGGTCAATATGACTTTCAGGGGCGTACGTACCCAAGCCTCTCCATGATTGCAAGGGAGATCACCGGAACACGATGGTCTGGTCCCTTGTTCTTCGGGCTCAAGCCGTCAGCCACACCCAAGGCCGCCTCCAAAAAAGGAGTTCATCGATGAGTGAAGTCCTGAAGCGCCGTATGCGCTGCGCGGTCTACACGCGCAAATCCACCGATGAGGGGCTCGACCAGGAATACAACTCCATCGATGCTCAACGCGACGCCGGTCATGCCTATATCACCAGCCAACGTGCCGAGGGCTGGACTCCTGTCGCCGATGACTATGACGATCCGGCATTCTCTGGCGGCAATATGGAACGGCCCGCACTCAAGCGACTGATGGCGGACATCGAGGCCGGCAAGATCGATATCGTCGTCATCTACAAGATCGACCGGCTGACCCGCAGCCTCGCGGACTTTTCCAAGATGGTCGAAGTGTTCGAGCGACAGGGTGTGTCCTTTGTCTCTGTAACCCAGCAGTTCAACACCACGACGAGCATGGGGCGACTGATGCTGAACATCCTGCTGTCCTTCGCCCAATTCGAGCGTGAGGTCACCGGCGAGCGCATCCGCGACAAGATTGCCGCCAGCAAGCGCAAGGGTATGTGGATGGGCGGCGTACCACCAATCGGCTACGACGTCAGGAACCGGCGACTGGTGCCCAACGAACGCGAGGCCAAGGTCGTCCGTCACATTTTTCAACGCTTCGTCGAACTCGGCTCATCGACCATGCTGGTTAAGGAATTGCGCCTCGACGGGGTGACTTCAAAGGCATGGACCACGCAGGATGGAAAGGTTCGCGAGGGCAAACTGATCGACAAGAGCCTGATCTACAAGATGCTCGGCAACCGTACCTACCTCGGCGAACTGCGCCACAAGGAGCAGTGGTACCAGGCGGAGCATCCACCCATCGTCGACCGCGCACTGTGGGACAACGTCCACGCCATCCTGGCCACCAATGGCCGGGTGCGCGGAAATGCGACGCGGGCGACCGTGGCGTATCTGCTCAAGGGCATCGTCTTCGGCAACGACGGGCGAGCGCTGTCGCCCTGGCACACCACGAAAAAGAACGGACGCCGCTACCGCTACTACGTGCCACAGCGCGACGCCAAGGAGCACGCGGGTGCTTCGGGCTTGCCGCGTCTGCCTGCCGCAGAACTCGAATCAGCGGTACTGGAGCAACTACGGACGGTCCTGCGCGCCCCGGAACTCTTGCATGAGATGTTGCCACAGGCGATCAAACTCGACCCCACCTTGGACGAGGCCAAAATCACTGTGGCCATGATCCGGCTCGACGTGATTTGGGATCAACTGTTCCCGGCCGAGCAGACGCGGATCGTGAAATTACTGGTGGAGAAAGTGATTGTGTCTCCGACCAACATCGAACTGCGACTGCGAACTAACGGTATCGAGCGCCTGGTGCTTGAACTGCAACCGGCGGGCGTTGCCCAGCCCGAGGAGGCATTGGCATGAGTGATATCAAAATCCAGAAGACGGGCGAACCCGACGTCATCGAGGCCAGCGATGGCCGACTGACGTTGTCGGTGCCGATCCAGATCAAACGCCGTAGCGGGCGCAAACTGGTCACGCTGCCAAATGGCGAGACAGCCAAGGCAAGGCCATGGGATACCGCAACAACGCCGCTGCAACTGGCGCTGGCAAGAGGCCACCGCTGGCTGGCCATGCTCCAATCCAGCGAAGCCAAGTCGCTCAAAGAGATCGCCACCAGGGAGGGGGTCGACAACAGTTACATTAGCCGGATGGTCAACCTGACGACCTTGGCGCCGGACATCGTTGCCGCCATCCTCGACGACACCATGCCGAACCACGTTACGCTGTTCGATCTGGCGGTGGATCCGCCGATGCTGTGGGAGGAGCAGCATGCCCGGATCGATGAGGGAGCCGAGGGGAAGGGCTAGGTGTACCCCGCAGCAAGTGCACATTTCAGCCATGGGTACCCCAATGAAAATTACCAAGGGTGCCACGATTATCCCGTGCGCCGCTTGCATCTTCTGTCCAGTTTGCCGTGGAATACGCATTCATGGCTCTATAATCCTCTCAGAATTTGGCCTCCACCAAACACGGGGCGGTTCATTGCTTCCTCGCCCTGGTATTGTTCCGTGTCCTTCGGATGCGCCTCAAGGCCAAGAACAGCCCCTATTCCCCAAACCGGATGCTGGAAGTGGTGCGCGGTATCCAACATCACCAGGTCACACTCCATCGCAAACAATCAGCCAAGGGGCTCACCACCCTGACCCCTGAACAAAAGGATTTATTCGATACGGTCAATCTGCCAAAACCCTCAAAAATCGCGTTGTAGTGACAATTTTGAACATTCGTATCGTTCAAATACAATCAGTTGAGAAAAAAGTGTCGAACTCAGGAGGCCAAGGCTTTCGGTCAGACAGGTAAATGAATGTGGGACGCACAAGACTACGGCATCCCTGATCGAGGGTGCCAGTATCTGCTGACCACGGAGCTGTTTGAGATTTCCAGGTGGCACGGCCATCCTTTTACATTGGCCTTAGGCCATCGCTGAATCTACTGTTGAAGATTGCTATTCGAATCGTCGCTCGAGGCCAGGAGTTCCTCCACCTGATCGAGGAACGCGGCGAGCTGGCCCGGCTCGCCGGCGATCTTCGAGCGCCATTCGACTATCGGCCTGACCATGGCCAGCTCTCGGGCGTTCGTCGACAGGCACTCCAATTCACTGCCAGTCATACCGCGCTGGCGCAGGTAATATTCGCACCATTTGCTAAAGGCCAGTATCCACAGCGAGACCGTGAGAGCGCTGTCCCACCGGGTCCAGTCCGAGGTGCTGGCGAGGGGCTGTTGCACGACCCGCTTCTGCCGACTTAGGATCGCCTGCATCGATTTCAGGCCGATCTGCTGTCGCTCAGGGCTGCTATAGGAGAAAAGGAACGCGGCGATGTTGGTCGTCTGCCCCTCGCGCGTCAAATCAAACAGCCGCATTTGGTCCTTCGGTTGCGGTTTCAGCATGCCGACCAGTTCCTGCACCCAGATCTCGCAGGCATCATCGAACTTGGCCCGGTCGTTTTGCAACAAGGGGTAGATCACATCTTGGAACAGCCACGGTTCGGTCCAGGCCAGTTGCCGCATATGCCCGCGCATGGAGTCGACCAGACACCTCAGCTCGTCGAAAGAAATGGTCGCTGGCAGTGCCTCATGGAGCGCCGCGACCAGGCCCTTGTATATTTCGGCCATCCTCGGATTTCCTGCCGCATGATGAACCATCCAGCCTAAGGCTCGCACCCGCTCCGGGCAGGTAAAGACGACCATCCACCGCAGCACGCTTTCGAGTCCTCCCGGCTTTTCCAGTTGCATCTCAATCGCATTCAGTCCCATCCATTGCAGCAGACCATTGTCGCTTCGAACGAGGCGGTCCCGCTGCCTATCGCTGATGTCGAACAGCACTGATAGCGAAATTTCACTGACGATCTGACTCAACAGGGATAGCCGCACCGCGTCTGATGCTTGTGGTTCCATTGGCACGCAGACCATATGGGATTCGGCGATTGTCAGCAGATTATCTGAGGAATGCCACCACAGGAACTTGATGGCGAAGTACTCCGACCAGGTCAAGGCTGCATACTTTGCCCCATGGAACAGGTGTTTAGGGCCATAGGAGCTGTGTAGCAAAGTTTCGATTGGCTCTCGAAAGAACCGGGCCTCTACCACAGCCAGTTCCTTGTCTACCTCGTCATGGGGACGGTTGAACGATGCACCGAGGAACTGCGTCAGGAATTCCAGAAAATCACGCTTGGATTCGATCTCGCGAAAACGGCTGTCCCCGGTGGGTAAATGCGCGAGCACCTCGCCGAGCACCTCCCACGTCGCTGTGAAGTCCGCGAAGTCGCCCGCCTGCAGGTCGAGGTAATTGCGCAGGCCAGCCGTATCGGGCAGCGCGAGCGAGTCATCCTTGAGCAGGTCAAGCACCGCCATCTGCTCCTTCAACGGATCGCCGCTCAAGCCTTGTAGGGACGGCTCGCCGGTCCATACGCTGAGCACGTCGCCTGCCTTTGCCTTATCGAGGAAGCGTAGTGGCTCGTAGCGTCGCGGTACCGTCAGCAACGCTGTTGAGACGAAGAGAAGCCGCATGGATGGATTCTCTGTCTGGCCTTCGGCCTGTGCTACCTGCGCCTCCTGTACCAGCTCGGACTTATATTGTTCGACCTGTAGCAAGACATCAGCAGGGATCGGGGTGACCAGCAATGGATAGTTTTCTGTGGCCTGTTGAAACGAGTTGGACAGATTAAAACCTGCGACCGGTAGCCCGTCCGATCCCATGACGAGGATGTAGCGGTCATGCAGCCTGCCTTCCTTCAGGCCATAGATGTGTAGCTTGATACGATTCAGTAGTTGACGGTTGTGCTCACAGCTCGCGACCAGGTTGTTAATCCGGCTCCGGATGGGCTTGTCGGATTCGCCCGGCGTGGCTTCGCCCTCCTTGGATGGCTTGGGCAGCGACGTGAAGACGATGTAGCCAGCCGTCGGGGCCGCACAAAGCAACACTAGACCTAAGCCAGCGGCATCGAAATATGGATCGAAAATGACCACCTGGTGCTGCCGGTACTTGGCCAGCAGCGCCTTGAACCACTCCACGAATTGCAGCCGCCCCTCACCATCGCCCTGGCCCCAGCGCAAGAAAAACCGCCCCTCCGACTTCGGCGGATGAAGCCGCGCAAAAAGGGACATGAGATCGCGATTGGCCGGGACCCAAGGGTCCGCCGCACGCCCTCCAACTCGGTTGTTGAATCCCAGATTGCCGCGATTGATAGTCAAAGCTGCCTGCACCCGTGCCGACACGGGCGGCCGTGTGGCTTTTTCCAACCAGTCGAACTTGACCGGGCTGTTCCCTTTGCTGACTACATGCCCCTGAAGATTGATTTCCCGAACGTACCCGATCTGCCACCGGCAACACAGCGTGCCCTCGCGGGAATTAACGCCACGGAAACCGAAAATCTCTAGATCGGTGCTGTCAGTCCTCGCGCGCAACTGGTCGCTCAACTCGAACTTGCGCTCGAACATATCTCCGTCCGCATCTCGTTCTGCAGTGGCGACGCCTGAGTAGGCGATTTGGCCGTCGTTCGCGATGCTCAGGCGGAACTGGAAGCCGCTGAAGTACGGAACCTGCATCGGATTAAATCGAACGACGAAGGCGCGTGGAGCATCGGCCCAGCTCACGTTCAGCAAGGGACGTTCCAGATCGTCCAGCGCAGGAAACACCAACAGCTCGATGTCGCCAAAGCGGGCGGTGTCGGCATCACCGAAGTCCAGTCCCGTATCCGCGTTGAGGCGCCTGATCACCGATGCGGCCAAGGTCACGTCGTAGTCTTGATCTAGGCGGAACAGTGCCCCCTTGTCGGTCTGGGTGATCGAAGCGCTTAAGGCTCCAGCTCCGCCATGCGGGCTGGAAGGCGAATGTCGGTCATGCGCATCGCGGTTGAGCAGATAGGCGACGGGGCGGTAGACCAGGGCATCTGCGGCGAGCGCAGTCGTTCCGAACCGTGCTCTTAACTTGTCCGAGAGCTTGAGTTCCAATTCTTCGCTGATCGCCGAAATAGTTCGTCCGGCGCTCAATTGCCGCAGGAGGTTTGCGCAGCGGTCGCTTTTGACGTACAGGTTGAGCCGGGTAACCTGAGCCTTGACTTGCCTGATGGCTTGGAAGTTATTGTCGTCGCTGGTACTCCAGCGATCGCTGGAATGGCTGTAGGGGAGCAGGCGGCCGTAGACGATGCGATTTTCAATCGATTGCTCGGAGGACTTGATTTGCAAGATCCACAACTGCAGCGCGCAGTGGCGGGCATCCTTCGAGAACAGCCGCGCTAGCCGACCATCGTTGAGCAGGTCATCAAGTACAGGGGCCATCAATTCCATATGAGCACCTTTCCGTAATCTCCCTGTTCGGGTGGTCATGAAAGATTGGTCACATCGACTAACTTGTACATGCTTACCAATTCATCTTGGATGGCACGCATGATTGCTTGAACGTCACTCCATTGAGAAATCATGTCGTTTAGTTTCGGATATGCCTTTTGCCCCTCGAAGGGCGGCAGAGCCTTGTCACTAGTGTTCTCCCACCAAAAGCGATAGTCTGCTTGCCAAGCCTCAAGAAACGGACGCAAAACATCTCGCATCGAGCGATGAACGAGTGCGCCGAGATGGTTCTCAATACCCTTGGCATTTTTCGATCCAACAGGGAACTGACGCATAATCTTTCGTGCTTCACCGAAGAATGTATCGCGGATTCAAGTTTGAAGTGCAACGCCCTCATTTGATAATACCTGAATCGGCGACAGGAAACCAAGCCGCTTTCGCGGACGGTGGTTTAGCCGCTGCATGACCATGTCGATCTCTTCGTCGGTGATGGTGGTAAAGTCTCTGTTTTTCGGGAAGTACTGGCGGATGAGGCCGTTGGTGTTTTCATTGGAGCCGCGCTCCCATGATGCGTAAGGATGCGCAAAGAAGAACGCTGCATCCGGCTTTTGACTCACGGTTTCATGACCTGCAAACTCACGTCCGTTGTCCGAGGTAATAGTTAGCGTCTGATCCTGCAAGGGCCGTGAGCAACTGGATCATCGCGTCACCCACCGCCTGCGCGGTCTTGCGCTCAACTTTGCGAATCAGGGTAAAGCCGCTTTTGCGTTCTACCAGGCTGACGATGGCCTGTCGGTGGTTCTTGCCGATGACGGTATCCGCTTCCCAGTCGCCAATCCGGCTGCGATCATCAACAATTTCTGGTCGTTGCTCAATGGATACCCGGTTCGGAATGATACCGCGTCGGTCATTCTTGCCGTATCGCTTGCGCCGTTGCTTCTGGCAGCGCAAATTTCGCCACAAGGCGCCGCCGGTACGTTTGTCGGCGTACACGCGCTGATACACCGTTTCTGTACTGATGCGGGCGTGGTGGCTGATCTGCTCCGGGCTCCATTGCTCCAGAAGTTTCTGTTCAGCAAAGCGCCATGCGCTATCGGGCACGCGCCGGGCATTAACGGCATGCCGTTCAACAGCCAACCGATGTGCCTGCTTAGGCCGATAACCGCGCTGGCCGCGATTGCGTGACAGTTCGCGACAAATGCTCGCCGGGTGGCGTTTCAGCACTTGGGCAATTTCCTTTTGCGTGTGCCCGTTCACCAAGGCGTAAATCTGGTATCGTTCTTCCTGGGTGAAGTGTGTGTAGTTCATCATGTGCAATTTCGACTGGCAAGTCAAAGAGCGTTGATATTATCGCACCTTGCCCACTGCCGGGGTTATTCAAAATTGCACTTCATCCTGGAATCCAAGGTATACATGCGTCTGATTTTCAGCCGAAAAGGCTTCGACTCTCAATATGGAGAGGTGCCCAGTCCGATCTTGCCCAATGGACAGATGATTTCTTTACCGATCCCATCGTCCGACTCGTTGCGCCTCGGTGAACTGAAAACTGATGGAATTGACATTGGCGCACTTGCTGCCGATCTCACTCACAACCGTTTCGACGCTCAGACTGCTGTTCATGTAGATCCAGATCTATGTGGTTCAGCACTTTCGCGCAGACCGGGATGGCGTCCAGCATTCGGACAAATCGCTGCAGCACAAGGCCACTTGCAAAAGCAAGGCGTCGGATCTGGCGACTTATTTCTTTTTTTCGGTTGGTTCCGAAAAGTAGAGTGGATCAACGGAGGCTGGCGTTATGTTCCGGGAAGTCCAGACCTGCACATTCTATTCGGTTGGTTGCAGGTTGGCGAGGTACTCCTGGTGACGGACCGCGTGCAGGATGTCTTAAGTTCCCACCCATGGCTGCGCGAACATCCACACATAGCATCCGCTGACCGCTTCAACCGTAAGAACAACACAATCTATGTGGCTGCGGAGTCACTACGCTTAGGGGGCGCTGACGTAGGGCACTCCGGCGGAGGCTTATTCAAGCAATTCATTCCGTCGTTGCGGTTAACGGCAGATGGTCGAAATCGTTCGTGCTGGAGCCTGCCGACGTGGTTCATGCCTGTAGATGGGCGACCCGCGCTGTCATACCACGGGAAACCATCTCGATGGGTAATGGATAACGACTCAGTATTGTTGCAGACGGTCGCCAAAGGGCAAGAATTTATCCTCGATTGCGGTTACTATCCGGAGGCCACCGGGTGGTTGACCAAGTTATTTACATCACTGTCACCTTTTTCTATTGCGGAGATATCATGACTTCCCGTATCTTTCGTTATGTCGTTCGCCATGACGGAGGTTCTGCCCCACGTCCATATGATGGCTTTTGTACACTCGCCATATGTAAGCCAAGAATTCGCGCTGTTGCCTCTGGCGGAGACTGGATCATTGGATTTCGGAGTTGCATGCCGGGTTACGTCGTGTATGTGATGCAAGTGGCGCAATCCATGTCTCTCGGCGCGTACTGGGATGACACGCGTTTTTACGATCGTCGGCCCGATGCTGCCTCACCTGTACCTGACAATATTTACCGACCATATGGGAACGGTGATCTTGAATGGGTTCAGAACAATATTCACAACTTTGACGAAAAACCAAGGGACATCAGCGGGCATAACGTATTGATAGGATCGCGCTTCTGGTACTTCGGATCCACTGCCCCGATCTTACCACAAAGCCTCGAACATCTTGTTCCCTACCCTAGAGGCCATACGGTTCACAAAAATCGGCGACCTGACGATGTAGAGAATCTTGAACGCTGGCTTGGGTCTTGGCCCTGCGGGATCCATGGCCTGCCGATCAACGCCAGTTCCGAATTGAAAGACTGGCTCGCCACCAAAGAGACCGATGTTCAAGTTCGAACTTGCGAGATTACAGCAAGATGCCGTTGTCAATAGCGCCCACGACAAAGCCTCAGATTAGTTCGTGACCAAGGATATATTTGGACATTGAGTAGTGAGCCGTATCTGTGGTTGTCTTCTACAATAGGTGTGTCAGAGAAAGCGAGTTTGAGAATTGCATTGGTAGGGCGTTAGCAGGGTGTTGAAAAAGCCCAGAATGGTACCCGGCGAACAGTGGATATGAGATAACCGAACCGCCCCGGTTTTTTGTGGAGGGTGTTTGGTTAAAGAAGGACATCGTTTGAAACCCGTGTGGCGGTTAGCCTCCAGTATTTTCCTCACAAACCCGTTGAATGGCCGGAATCAGAGTTTCATCACGCCGGGCACGGGCGCAGCGCAGATCCGGGTTCCTTTTTCGGGCAGCATGGCGACGGTAACCCGACGGGGCGATCTGCATGACTTCGCAAATCGGCTTGACCCCAAAGGTGTCACGATACGGGTCAACAAACCCGGTTATCACGCTCCAAGGTCTTGATGTGTCACATAAATCGGTAAATATTCTGTCCGAAACCGCCACTCATGACATATTGTATCCGCCGAACTGCTGGAATCGATAAGCAATATTCCATCTGTGGAGTTTGAAATGGCGTATTATCGCCAACTGGAAGAGTCACCCAAGGTAGCGTGACTCATAACCATCTGCCTCCGGGAATCCTGGGGTGATTCAGGTTTCTGCAACGTTCTGCGCGCTGTCATCACAACATTCAATTGACACCAGTCTGCAAAACCTTACAATCCCCATAGTTTCCGCCGATCTGTCGTAGGTTTTCAGTTCAACAAGGTTTATCCGCCACCAGATCGCGGAATAAACAAGTTTTGGCGGGGCGGCAGATAAACGCTATTCGTCAGGAGTCTTCCCATGCTGGAACATCGTTACCGCCAACTCGTCCGCTCCAGCGCAATCTACGATCTCGTAGCCACTGCTGCTTTCGCCACTCCATGGACATTCAAACTCGTGCACCAAACTCTTGGCCTTGTCTCGCCTCTGCCTGAGTTTCAACCCTTGCATGTGTTCTTCGTTAACTTGCTGGGTAGCATCGTTGTCGTCTGGTCAATCCTTCGCATTTGGCGGCCCGAACCCATCTTAGGACTCTTTGATTCCTTTGCACGAAGTCTGTTCTTCTTTTGGCAGGTCTACTACTTGCTCGTCTATGACATCTCGCCAGTCGTTTGGGTGTTTACTGCCTTCGAGTTTGCTTTCGGTGCGTCTCAAGCTTACGGGTACTGGCTGCTGCACAAAGTGCGCTCCGGTGCGCCGTCTCGCTGTCGGATTGTGAGGCACTTTGCCCACGCAAACTCCTAACCCTGCGCTCAAGCCGGACTGCGCAAAAGCGCGCAGCCCCTTGGCTCCACGTTAGATATTTCCGAAAGGTAATCGGTAATGTCGAACATTGTTCATGTCCTGACGAATGAGGTGATGCCGGGGCTGGTCAAGATGGGACCGACTGTACACCGCTTCCGCGCTATATGATGACACCTTCCTTTAAAGACCATTTTTCTGGTATCGCGGACCGTTATGTTGCGTTTCGGCCACGCTATCCCGATGCACTCTTCGATTATCTGGCGGGTGCGTCTCGACGCAGGGAATTGGCGTGGGATTGCGCATGCGGCAGCGGACAGGCGACGCAGGCGCTGGCTGACCGTTTCATCTCGGTGATCGCCACGGATGCCAGCCAGTCCCAGGTCGCTGCCGCGCCGTCCCATCCCCGCATTGATTATCGCGTTGCGCCGGCAGAGGAAAGCGGTCTGCCCTCTGGCTCGGTGGACCTTGTTACGGTCGCCCAGGCACTGCATTGGTTCGACATCGACCGGTTTTATGCTGAAGTTCGGCGGGTGCTGGTGCCGGGAGGCCTCCTTGCGGTATGGGCCTACGGTGTTTTGCACGTGGAGGACAGGGAAATCGATGCCCTCGTCACCCGTTTTTATCGAGTTACGCTGGGCCCGTATTGGCCGCCGGAGCGGGAGTTGGTGGAAAAGGAATACCGGACCTTGCCTTTCCCGTTCCGCGAACGGCGGCCTCCATCCTTCCGGATGGAGGCGCTATGGTCCTTGCCGCAGTTGCTGGGTTATTTCCGTAGTTGGTCGGCTACCAGTCGCTATATTGCCGCACACGGCGACGACCCGGTGTCTGCACTTGCCGATGCCTTATCGCCCCTGTGGGGGGATCCCGACTGCGTACGGGAAATAACCTGGCCTCTGTTCCTGCGGGTGGGAGAGGACTGAACGAGGCCAGCCGGAGGGCATGTTTGATCAAGATTCCGGCGGTGGTCCGCTCGGACGAGCATGTCCCTATCCTCTCGGGCGGCCCCTCGCGGCGGGCGGTGTGGCCTTTTCTGTCTACCGGTCCGGGTAGCCAATGCCGCAATCCAACCACTTGATTCGTCCGCTTGTAACTTGTTGATCTGTAATGGGGTGTCTGGCGGCCTTTGCGGACTTCGGGCGCTTGATGGGGAGCGATGCCGGAGAGAAGAAGGGCCCGGAGAGAGAGGAATGTGCCGAAAGATGGGTCGGATGGCAGACCAGCGAAGTCCGCAGGTGTTCGCAGGAATCCGCGCAAACACGCGGGAACCAGCGCAATTCGCCAGAAAAAAACCCCAACCGAGAACGGTTGGGGTTGGTGTACTGGTGGAGGCGGCGGGAATCGAACCCGCGTCCGTCAGTCCTCTACAAGTGGCTCTACATACATAGTCAGGCTCTTTGGATTTGATCCCGCCGCCGTCAACCGACGAACTGCTTTGGGACGAGCTTCCTTGGATTTAATGACCGATGAAGAAGCCCCATCAGGTCACGAGTCTCTGTAAATGACCCTGCGATCCAGTTTCCTGGAATCCCACCCAGAGACCAATGGGGGCAGGGTCTAGCCGTCAAGCGGCCAGAGCGAAGTTGTCGTCGTTGGCAACTAAGTTTTTTCCAGATGGATTTACGAGGTCACTGGTCCTCGGCATGCACCACATTGCTTTGCAACCGCCGTCGAAGCCAGGTCGCCCCCAGTTCGAACCGTGATATTATGCCACAAATGGGTGTTAGTTATTGACGACAATCAAAAGGGGTTGGTTGCATGACATTTGATTCACTGGGATTATCGGCCGAATTATTGCGGGCGATTGCTGAGGCTGGCTATACCACTCCCACTCCGGTTCAGGCTCAGGCTATCCCACTGATCATGACGGGTCGTGATGTACAGGCGGCTGCACAAACGGGAACCGGAAAAACAGCCGGATTTACATTGCCCATTCTGCATCGCTTGCAGCCAGTGGCCAATACCAGCCTTTCACCGGCACGACACCCCATCCGTGCCCTGGTATTGACACCTACCCGCGAACTGGCGGCTCAGGTAGAAGAAAGCGTAAAGACATACAGCCGCTATTTGTCGCTACGCAGCACGGTTATTTATGGCGGAGTTCCCATGGATCCACAGATCAAGGCACTGCGTGCCGGGGTGGAGATTGTCGTGGCGACTCCAGGCCGCTTGCTGGACCATGTTCAGCAAAAAACGCTGCAGTTGTCACAAGTGGAAATTTTGGTGCTCGATGAAGCCGATCGCATGTTGGATATGGGATTTATGCCAGATATTCGACGCATCATTTCCTTGTTGCCACCGCAGCGTCAAAACCTCCTCTTTTCAGCCACTTTCTCGGATGACATCAAGAAATTATCCGGAGGTATCCTGAACCATCCGGCTTCGGTGGAGGTGGCGCGTGCCAACACCACTGCTGAGTCAATAACACAACTTATTTATTCAGTTGAATCAGAAAATAAAAAGCATTTATTGACACATTTGATTAAGAATATTCCGATGACTCAAGCGATTGTTTTTACCCGCACCAAAGAGGGGGCGAACCGACTTTCTCATCATCTTGAACGTGCGAATATTCTGGCTGCCGCCATTCACAGTGATAAGACACAAACACAGCGAACTCATAGTCTTCATCAGTTTAAGTCTGGTGAAATCCATGTGTTGGTCGCAACGGATATTGCAGCTCGGGGCTTGGATATTGATCAGTTACCATTTGTGGTGAATTTTGAGTTGCCCCATGTACCTGAAGACTATGTCCATCGTATTGGTCGCACTGGACGCGCCGGAAGCAAAGGATGCGCTGTGTCGTTGGTTTGTCCAGAAGAAGCGCGTGAGCGATTGGCCATTGAACAACTGATCAAGCAAACTATTCGTGAAGAGCCAGTGCCCCTCTTTGCCAAAGAAGATCGTTTGCGTACCCCGGGTCATGGTTCGGAAGATCATCGTTCGCGCTATGAACGCCGCCACCCTGAAAAACCCTATGCCGAACGTCGGGGTGCCGGTCAAGCAGTTCATGCGATGTCGGAAAACCAAGAACATGACGTTCCTTATGAACAAGTTGACAGAAAAGTACGGCGCGTCAAGGATGATCGTTCAGTTGCGTTTTCCTCACGTCATTTCAGCGGTCCTCCTTTGGGGCTTCCGGGTTTACGAAAACCCCGTGAAATTCCGGCCTTGCTGGGTGGGTTACTAAAGAAGCCTGTGTGATCTATGGAAAAGATTAGCCATCATGAGACAAGCAGCGGTGACTGGATTCTGAAGGTTCATGCTCAGCCGGGTGCATGCCGAACCGAAGTGGCTGGGATTCATGGCAATGCTCTCAAGATTCGGTTGCAGGCCCCACCATTAGAAGGAAAAGCCAACTTGGTGCTTTGTCGTTATCTGGCAAAATGTTGTCATATTCCGATGGCTTATGTGACATTGCGCAGTGGTTCGACAGGTCGTCGAAAACAAGTGGTTTTATCGGGGCTAACGGAAGACCCTCTGAATTTTTTGCTGAACTCCTAGAATACGACTAGCCTTAATCATGTCAGTTTCTCCTTCATCTCTTGCTTCTATTCCTGTACCTGACGGAAAACATTTTTCATCGGAGAGCCACGAACAAAAATCGGTGACAACCGAACTCCCAACCTATCCTGAAATTCAACTCAGTCCAGCGCAGATTCGCTCGGCCTTGAGTCGTTGGCTGCCCGAAAGTTCCATTCTCATCTCTGAGGAATCCAAGCGTCCCTATGAAACGGATGGATTGTCGGCATACCGCCAAATGCCTTATGTGGTGGTGCTTCCAGCCAACGAAAAAGAGGTTCAGGCCGTCTTGCGCTATGCCCATGAACAGCGAATACCTGTAGTAGCCCGAGGATCGGGAACTGGTTTATCCGGAGGAGCGTTACCTCATGCCCGGGGAATTTTGCTGTCTTTGGCTCGACTGAATCGGATTTTGGCTATTGATCCATTGGCACGTACGGTTCGTGTTCAGCCGGGGGTGCGCAATTTGGCTATCAGTCAGGCTGTTGCGCCCCATGGACTATATTATGCCCCTGATCCTTCTTCACAGATCGCCTGCAGTATTGGGGGCAATGTGGCTGAAAATTCTGGGGGAGTACATTGCCTCAAATATGGACTAACCTTTCACAATGTCATGTCGATACGGGTACTAACGATGAGTGGTGACCTATTGGAGTTGGGTTCAGAAGCACCGGAGACGGTGGGTTACGATCTGATGGCTTTGATGATAGGTAGTGAAGGTTTGCTGGCGGTTATCACTGAAATTATCGTCAAAGTCATCGCCAAACCACAGACTGCCAAAGTGATTTTGGCCTCATTTGATCGGATAGAACAGGCGGGCGATGCGGTTGCCCAGATTATTGCCTCCGGCATTATTCCGGCAGGACTGGAAATGATGGATCGGTTGGCAACTCGCGCTGCCGAAGATTTTGTGCATGCTGGTTACCCGGTGGAGGCTGCAGCAGTGTTACTCTGTGAATCCGATGGATTACCCATTGTGGTAGATGAAGAGTTGGCGCGCATGAAGGAAATTCTCGAGTCAGCAGGGGCAAGTGAAATTCGCGTAGCACGAGATGATGATGAACGTCAGAAATTCTGGGCTGGTCGCAAGGCGGCATTTCCCGCCGTAGGTCGTCTGGCACCAGACTATTATTGTATCGATGGCACTATTCCACGAAGTCGTTTGGGAGAAGTGTTGACGCAAATTGCTCACTGGTCTCAGGAATTCGGTTTGGAGGTCGCCAATGTGTTTCATGCTGGGGATGGCAATCTGCATCCGTTGATTCTATACGATGCTGCCATTCCCGATGCTTTTGAAAAGACCGAGGCATTGGCTGCTAAAATTTTGGAACTTTGTGTGGCCATGGGAGGGACCATTACGGGTGAGCATGGAGTGGGTGTGGAAAAAATTAATCAGATGTGTCTGCAATTTGGGACAGAAGAACTGGAGATTTTTCATGGGATACGAAAAGCCTTTGATCCAACCGGTTTGCTGAATCCTGGAAAAGCCATCCCAACCTTGCAGCGTTGTGCTGAGATAGGAGGCATGCACGTTCACGAGAACCGTTTGCCTTTTCCTGAGTTGCCGCGTTTCTGATCATGCAGGGAGATCTGGAACCATTATTGGCACAGGTGCGCCGCGCCTATCAGGAATCGATGCCCCTGAGCATTCGAGGTGGAGGAAGCAAGCGTCTGCCGGTGACCGGTGAGTCCGTGCTGGATATGCGGTTATATAGCGGTGTCGTGGAGTATCAACCCAGTGAATTGTTTATTACGGTCAGAGCCGGAACGCTGTTGGTGGCGGTGGAACGATTGCTGGAAGAGAATGGACAAATGCTGGCTTTTGAGCCGCCTCACCTGGGGTTACAGGCGACGGTGGGGGGGATGGTGGCTGCTGGTTTATCCGGTCCGCGCCGCATGACAGCAGGGGCCTTGCGTGATTATGTATTGGGGGTCAGACTCATCGATGGTCAGGGGCGCGATTTGTCTTTTGGCGGACGGGTGATCAAAAATGTTGCCGGCTTCGATGTTTCACGTTTAATGGTTGGTGCTTGGGGGACATTGGGGGTGATTACGGAAGTGACATTGAAAGTAGCCCCACGGTTTTCACACCAAATGACGCTCGAATGGAATTTATCAGAAACTCAAGCATTGAAGCGCATGAATGAATGGATTGGCCAATCTTGGCCTATCACTGCCACCAGTCACCATCAGGGACATTTTCGGGTGCGTCTTGAAGGTTCGGCAGCATCCGTAGAGGTCAGTGCCAAGGCTTTGGCTGGTGGGCGTGAAGTGCATGACGGGAAATGGTGGTGGAGCGCATTACGCGAACAACAACTGGATTTCTTTGCAACCCCGCGGCCATTATGGCGTATCGTGGTGCGCCCCACTGCGCCACCCTTGGGTTTGTCCGGTCAGAGTTTGATTGAGTGGGGAGGGGGAGTGCGTTGGATGGTTTGCGAGCATGGAAGCAATCAAGTTGGACTGGTTGCCCATCATGCAGGTGGGTATGCGCAACGTCACCCATCGATGGGAGTTTACCCCATGATGCTGGGGACTAATCATGAAGGACAGCGAATTCATCGGGCGCTCCGGGAGTTATTTGATCCTCGGAGTATTTTGAATCCTGCCTTGATGGCACCGGAATGGGCCAGTCGTTAAGTATGGAAACCCGCATTGCTGATCGATTCAAATCTTTTGTCGCCGTACAGGACATGGAAAATGTACTGCGTTCCTGTGTCCATTGTGGGTTTTGTCTGGCCACGTGCCCAACCTATCAAATACTGGGGGATGAACGCGATAGCCCGCGTGGACGAATTTATCTGATCAAAGCCTTGATCGAAGGAAAATCAGACGGGGAGGAGACACGTTTTCATTTGGATCGCTGTCTGACCTGCCGTTCCTGTGAGACGACTTGCCCTTCCGGAGTTCAATATGGCCGTTTGTTGGGAGAAGCGCGTCAGTTGTTGGAAGATCAGGTCCCGCGCCCCTGGTTCCAGCGACTTGTACGTTTTGGTCTCAAGCAGGGATTATCTTATCCTGCTCGATTCTCTCTGATGATGACCTTGGCACAATGGATACGTCCTTTATTGCCAAAAAACTTGCAACAACGTGTACCACAGCGTACAAAAAAATCGATATCGATTGCGCAACATTCACGACGCGTGATGTTTTTGGCAGGCTGTGTTCAGCCAGCCTTGCGACCAGGCATTCAGGAGGCGGCCATGCGCTTGCTGGATGGGTTGGGGATTTCCGGAATGGTAAGTCGCCAGGCAGGATGTTGTGGGGCGCTAAACCACCACTTGGGTGATGAGGCGGCGGCACTGGTCCAGATAAGAGCCAATATCGATGCCTGGTGGCCGGCTATCGAGGCAGGAACTATAGAAGCCGTGATCACGACCGCATCGGCATGTGGTGTTGAGGTGCGGGATTATGGTCATGTTCTACGTCGTGATCAGCACTATGCTGAGAAAGCCCGTCGGGTATCTGCATTGGTATCCGATATTGGTGAATTTCTGGCGCGCGAATTAGGTCAGAATGAAGATGAGCAACGCTTGGCATTGCACAGTTTGGGGATGGATTTATCGGCCTCTCGTGGAAAGGTCGCCTTTCAGATTCCCTGTACCATGCAACACGGTTTGCGCAGTCAGGACACTGTACAGGGTATTTTGCGAGCCAGTGGAGCTGAACTGTCGTTCGTCGACGAAGCCCATCTGTGTTGTGGCTCTGCTGGCACCTACTCAATATTGCAACCCACGCTATCCAATGCATTGCGCACACGTAAACTCATGCACCTGCAAGCTGGTGAACCTTCGGTCATTCTCAGTGCCAATCTGGGTTGCCAGATGCATCTGGAACAAGAAGCAGAGGTTCCAGTCGTTCATTGGGTAGAGTGGCTGGACCAGCAAATCATGCTGGATAGGCAACAACAGGCAATTCGCGCATAATAAATGCAACCGATCAGATTGTGTATCGACGAGCCATGAACTACCCAACGCCTCTTCTGGAGGGAGTGTTACTGCGTCGTATCCAGCGATTTCTTGCTGATATACAGTTTTCAGATGGGCAAATAGTGAGAGCCCACGTCCCTAATACGGGCAGTTTACTGAGTTGCCTCCTCCCTGGGCAAATGGCACGCGTCAGTTGCGCGCAAGACCCCTCGCGACGTTGCCCTTATACTCTGGAACAACTAAAGGTTGGAGAGACGTGGGTTGGAGTCAATACCCAGCGTGCCAATACCTTGGCAGGTGAGGCCCTGCGCGCAGGGCTGTGGCCGACTTTGGCCGCTTACCATAGTTGGCGTGCAGAAGTTCCTTATGGCAGACAGCGAAGCCGCATCGACTGGCTATCCACGGAGGTTGGGTTTCCGGATTGTTATGTGGAAGTCAAGAGCGTCACTTTATCGCAGGAGCCAGGAATAGGGGGCTTCCCGGATGCTCCCAGTAGTCGTGCTCGCAAGCATTTGGAAGAGTTGGAATATTGTATAGATCAGGGCCACCGGGCCATATTGTTGTACTGTGTACAACGAGCCGATGTGGTCAAGGTTTTGGCCGCCGAGGCCATTGATCCGGCTTATGCTCGTGCACTGAGACAAGCGGTCTCCCGCGGGGTCGAGGTACTGGCTTTGAGTATCAACCCACAGAAAAATGAATTGGTTATTGCTCGTGAACTCCCGGTTTTTACATGGATTTCATATGGATGATCCTATGCTATGATGGCTGGATTGAGCGTTATTGGAAGAATATATCTCCCTCATGAACATCAATTTTACCGCTTTGCGTGCGTTTTATGAGGTGGCACGCTGCAATAGTTTTACATTGGCAGCAGATCATCTTTGCTTGACCCAACCCGCTGTATCCAAAGCCGTGTCAGGTCTCGAAGATGTTTTGGGGATTTCCCTGTTCGAACGTACCTCGCGTCAGGTGCGCCTGACTGAAGCAGGTCAAGGCTTGTGGGATCACGCACGATCAATTTTTGCCATGGAACAGGCGGCCATGGATGAGATAGTCCAACGTCGTGGCCTGAGACGCGGAAAATTGCATATCGGGGCGAGTACGACGATTGCCAGTTTTTGGTTGGTTCAAGAATTGGCACGCTACCTGCAGTGCTATCCAGACATTGATGTCCATGTGAGCGCTGGAAATACACAATCGATGGTTCAACGGGTGCTAGATGGTGAAGTAGAGATGGCCTTGGTCGAGGGGGGCGTGATTGAAGAACCTCGTTTGGATTGTCGCTGGTGGCGTAATGAACCCTTGCTCCTGGTGACAGCGCCAACCTATCCAGTCCAACATCATGACTTGAATTGCTCACGCTGGGTGATGCGTGAACAGGGTTCTGGAACTGCCCAGGTGGTACATGATTATCTGGAACGGGCAGGGATTTTCCCACAAGCCCGAGTCGTTGTGGAAAGCAATCAGGCAGTGGTAGAGATGGTGGTGGCGGGAGCGGGAATTGCCATCGTTCCCTTGGTTTTGGCAAGGCATTACCAGGAACGAGGAGAACTGGTTCCCTTGCCTTGGCCACTGTATCCTTTGGAGCGACCGTTGACCAAAATTTCCCTCAGGGGACGCCAACCCAGTCCGGCTCGCGAAGCCTTTGAGGCACTGTTGGTTTCTTGATACTCTGGGATTGCGGAGGTTTAACCATCAAGTGGTCAGGACACTCGCGAAATGCTTTTCCATGGAAAACCTTACGGCAGCCTCTACGCGTGAGGTAATCTCAAGTTTGCTATAAATATGGCGCACATGCAGTTTTACCGTATCGTGACTGATCCCCAGAATTCTTCCAATGACCTTGTTGGTATGTCCCTCGGACAACAATCCCAGAATCTGGTGTTCCCTTTCTGTCAGTCGTTTGAAGGCAGGCCCCATACTGTGTGAAAAAAAGTCTGACATGATGCGCTCCCAACTCATAATTATGAATCGTGAGATTGACACGAAATTATAAATTACTCAAATTAATTGTTTTCATAAAATAATGAAAAAAAGAGATGATACTCGGTGGGACACGCGGTTACACTCAAAGAAGTTTGATACTGGTGTGAAAGAGGAAAATCACTCAGCCAATGGGTGATCATGAAGTGGTTGGACTATGAGAATAGGAGAAAGTAGTGCAAGTTGACAAAGAACTGGATGTACGCGGGATGGGTTGTCCACTCCCCATACTAAAAACAAAAAAATCATTGACTGATATGCAATCAGGTCAAATTCTTAAAGTAATTTCAACAGATGTCGGGGCGGTTGGAGATATGCAAGCCTTTTCCAGACAGACAGGTAATGAATTGGTGGCAATGGAGGAAATGGCAGGAGAACACATATTTTTTATCCGGAAAAAATAGAGGAATATCAGGAAGTGTCACCCATGTACTCCTATCAGGAAATCATGAGGAAAAAATAATTTCTTCGGGTGCGACCAGCAATTGCAGGTAGTGTTGGCTGTGATCGATCAAGTCGGTAAAGCGTACCGAGCAGTTTGAACTTCTCAAGGTAACCCGAGAGGTGACTTGGCCCAATTGCCATAACAGACTGGTGTTGGGATACTTCAGTATCCGAGCTTGAGCATCGGCCAATCGGCGAAATAGAAATGGCCAGATCAGGAGTGTCTGTTGAAGTAAAGGCCAGTCCTTTGGATTGTATGGAAACCCTTTATGGGTGATCTCATCACGCCAGATCCCACGTTTTGCCAAACGTGCCTCATGAAGCGCCTGCAATAGGGATGGCATCCAAATAGAAGGAAACGCTCCGTGGAATAATGGCCAAACTGCGCCGCTACGGATCAAATGCAGATTTGCACTATTTTCCCAGGCAGCGATGGATGAGGTAGTCGCGCGGAGAGTTTCCCGAGAGGCCAGACCCACTGCACGACCATGACGGTCACACTGCATCAGTCCCAGCATACCAGGAATACGTGAAGGATAACCCTCAACCAGACGGCCTCCGATAGAATATTGGCATCCCTGAAAACCCAGGAATCTCAGCAGATACTGTGCAGCGGACTCCCCCCAGGGATAGGGTTGGCGTACAACGGGATATCCGCGACGATGATAATGAATTTCTGGGGCATCAATGCCATAGAGTCGAACTGTCAGTGATCTGCCGCTGCTCCAGCGCAAACGACCCCATATCATTTGGGTCTGTGTCCCACTGTCAGGCATAAACTGCAACGTATCGCCATCTGGTGCGGTATTTACAGCCACCCAGCATCCTTTGAGCCAGGTGACATAGGGGGTCACAGTTGTTCGTAAATTTCTGAACGAGATAATGGCAGGCCCGCTTGATCCTTGGCAGAGAGTCTGGGTGACCCTTGAATTTCGTGTAAAGGCCAGGGAATGCCAATGTCGGGATCATTCCATAACAAGGAACGTTCGGCTGGAGAAAGCCAGTAATCCGTGGTCTTGTAGAGAAACTCGGCAGATTCCGTGAGCGTCAAAAAGCCGTGTGCGAAACCAGAGGGAATCCAAAGCATTTGACGGTTTTCGGCTGATAAGCGACATCCAAAGTGCTGACCAAAGGTGGGAGAGTGACGACGAATATCTACGGCCACATCGTAAACTTCACCAGCAATTACGCGCACCAGTTTTCCTTGCGACTGTTCGATTTGGTAGTGTAATCCCCGCAATACCCCCTGGGTAGAGCGTGAATGATTATCTTGCACGAAATCAACGTTACAACCGGTCACTTGTGCAAAAACTCGTGCATTAAAACTTTCAAAAAAGAAGCCACGATCGTCACCAAATACCTTGGGTTGGAGTAGCATTAAACCGGCCAGTGGAGTGGGTTGGGCATGCATATGGTTTCTCGTTGGTGGAAAACAGTAAGGGGCTCTCAATGTATTTTCGTTATTCCGAGTTCCCGGAAAGACCCGACAGGCATTGATCCAGAGCGACTTCCCAGTCAGGAAGGCGGACTTCGAAGGTACGCGCCAGTTTACCATTATCGAGACGGCTATTGGCAGGACGTATGACAGGACTGGGGTACTCAGCCGATGAAATCGGTACCAGATGGGTGGTATACCGGCATTGTTCAAAAATGCGCTGGGTAAAACTGTACCAACTGGTAGATCCACCATTGGTCATGTGGTACAGTCCGCTATAAGGGCGTACGGCAGCATTCACAGGCAGACCATCAGTCAGTACTTTTTGAAGGACGGCAATGGTGGCTTCGGCGATGGATCCTGCCCAAGTCGGCGCACCCCACTGGTCATTGACAATGCGTAATTCATCCCGTTCCTGACCAAGTTTAAGCATGGTTTTTAGAAAGTTACGGCCATGCAGGCTGTATACCCAACTGGTTCGGAAGATTAGGACGGGAGCCTCACTTTCCATCAATAATACTTCACCTTGACGTTTGCTCTTGCCATAAATTCCCAAAGGATGGGGAGGCTCATCCTCCGTATATCCCCCTTGGATGCGAGTTCCATCAAACACATAATCAGTCGAATAGTGGACCAAAGCACCTTGCCATTCGGCCAAACACTGACTCAGGCAGTGTGGCAGTTCTGCATTGAGGAGAAAAGCGACATCGGGTTCCTGTTCTGCCTTGTCCACCGCCGTATAAGCAGCCGCATTGATCACCAAGTCGGGTTGTTCCTGATGCATCCATTTGCGTACAGCAACCAGATCGGCCAAATCCAACTCACTGCGTGGGGGGGCCAATACGGTCGCGTATGAAGGCAGTCTGCGCGATATGGCTGAACCTACTTGGCCATGGATACCGGTGAGAAGAATTTTCATGGAGATGTTCCGTGACTCTGGAAAAATTCTTGCTACTATAACGCAACTTCGAAAATCAACTACAACGGAGGATATTTTCAATCCGTCTGGCTGCGTTGACACTTCATCCATGACCAGATACACCACCGTGTTTTGTTTTGAATTTTTGGGAGAAGAGATGCCACGTGAAGCAAACCAAACTCCACAAGCTTCTTCATTTTTGAGGATGTAATGAGTGCGGATGATGCAGGCACTGGAAGGATTGACGATGTTTGCTTTAAACCAGGGGGAGGTTTGTGCCTGTCCATCGCGTGCGTTAATTCAGGAATCCATCGCTGAGTCTTTCATGACTCGTGCTCTGCAACGTGTCAAGGCCATCTGGATGGGAAATCCACTGGAGTCCAGCACCATGATGGGCGCACAAGTTTCTGAGGAACACTTGGACAAGGTTTTGTCGTATATACAAATTGGCAGGGAGGAAGGAGCACAGTGCCTGGTTGGGGGAGATCGGTTGGTTCAGGAAGGGGATCTGGCAAATGGGTTTTATATGACCCCTACAATTTTCAAGGGAAACAATCGAATGAGACTGTTTCAGGAAGAAATTTTTGGTCCTGTGTTGGCTGTGACCACCTTTAAAAACGAAGAAGAGGCACTGGACATTGCCAACGATACCCCATATGGAACTGGGAGCTGGGGTCTGGACGCTTGATGGTAATCGGGCTTTTCGGATGGGGCGTGGGATTCAGGCAGGAAGGATATGGACCAATTGTTATCATGTCTACCCAGCCCACGCAACTTTTGGCGGATACTAAGCAATCGGGAAATGGGCGTGAAAACCACCGGATAATGTTGGCCCCATTACCAACAAACCAAGAATTTGCTGGTATCTTATTCTCCAGATGCTTCGGGTTTTTTCTGAAAATGTTTTAACCATGATAGGGAGGTCAAGTACCATGATGAAATCATTGAATATTGTTTTAGTATCCAGTTTGGCGTTGGTGGGTTCGGCTTGGGCGAATCCATTGTCCGGTGCAGCAGATGCAGCATTTCAAAGCAAAAAAGACGCTATTCTGTCTTCACTTAAATCCTGCATTTCACCAGCGACCAACGAGCAACAATTGAAACAATGTCTTCTGTCTCAATTGAATCCTCTATCAGGTGGGTCAACAGGAATGAACAATTCACTTGTTGGGGGAGGGGCGGCAGGTGCGGCTGCTCAAGTCCTGCAAAACCCGGGTTCTGCCTTGCAAGGGCTAGGAAACGGATTGTAGGCGTTTCTTTTCTCGACAGCGACACACAAGTACATTCTGAACGGGAGGGGCGGTGAGTTGTTCTCTCAACAACCGCCTCAAACGATTATCATGTTGTCCATGAACAAAATCGAAGCCTATGATGTAATTGTCGTTGGTGCTGGTGCAGCCGGTATGATGTGTGCGGCCCAGGCTGGGCAGCGAGGTCGTCGTGTGTTATTGATCGATCATAGTCAGAAACTGGCGGAAAAAATTCGGATATCGGGTGGAGGGCGTTGCAATTTCACCAACTTGTATTGCGGACCGGAGCATTATCTTTCCCAGAATCCTGACTTTTGTCGTTCCGCTCTGGCTCGTTATACACCACGCCATTTCATTGCGCTGGTAGAACGTTATGGCATTCGATATCACGAGAAAACATTGGGGCAGTTATTTTGTGATGGCAGCGCGCAGCAAATTATTGAGTTGCTGCGTAGTGAGTGCGAGGCTGGACAGGTTACCTGGCGCAGGCCCTGCGAGGTGCATGGCGTGGTTGCTATTTCAGAGGGGTTTAGAATTGCAACCACGCAAGGACAGTACCATTCTCAGTCTCTGGTGATCGCTACTGGCGGTTTGGCAGTGCCTGCCATCGGATCAACACCCATGGCGTATCAGATTGCCGAACAGTTTGGTCTATCCGTGGTTCCCCCCAGACCTGCTTTGGTCCCTCTGGCATTGGAATCAGAAATACGAGAACATTTGGCAAATTTATCCGGGCTTTCTCTGGAAGTCGAAATATCCTGTGGGCAGGGACACTTTCGCGAGGCAATGTTATTCACTCATCGCGGGATTTCCGGTCCCGCTGTTCTGCAGATATCCTCCTATTGGAAAGATGGTGACTTAATTTCGATCAATTTACTGCCGGATATGGATACGCAAACTTGGCTGGCTGAGCATGGAACCAGTCGCACGCGATTTGATAATTTTCTGGCGGAAGTTCTTCCACGTCGATTTGCCCTTCAATGGTGTGAATTGCATCATCTGAAAAAGCCTGTTTGCCAATATTCCCCGACTCAGTTACAGCATATCGGAAAAACTCTTAATAATTGGTCCCTGAGACCTTCAGGAACCTTGGGATATCACAAGGCAGAGGTCACTCTCGGTGGCATCGACACGCAGGAATTGTCATCCAAAACCCTGGAATCCAAAAAGATCGCAGGATTGTATTTTATTGGTGAAGCCGTCGATGTTACGGGTCATCTGGGGGGGTTTAATTTTCAATGGGCATGGTCTAGTGGTCATGCAGCAGGTCAGGTGGTATGAGGACTGACGAAAACAGTCACCCCCCGTGGAATACAGAGAAAAGAACGATAAAACTTTCTGATAGAATGAAAGCGTCAGGTTTTGTGATGGCTAATGGTTCTGGAAAACAACCGATGGTCACTGCCCGTAGTAAACGTCGGTTGAACGCGTGTCAAAAAGCATTCTGGTAATCGATGATAACGGAGGGTCTTGATGGAACAGCCAAAGGAATATTTGCAAAAAAGCGTTGTGCAGCAACGTGAAATGCTTGCTGGGTTGCTGTACGAACCACTGTCTCAACTGGCGGATGCCTGTAGTCAGGTTTGGGGTGATCGCCACAAGATGGAAGCCATCCTGAACGAGGGATTTCCCAGTGTGCCGTACTGTAAGTTTTTGTATGCGCTGGATGTCCATGCGGTACAAGTCACCTCCAACATCAGTCGCGAGGGATTGATTGAGGAACCCTTCGGTCGTGATCGATCGGATCGGCCTTATATGAAAGAGGCTTTGCTGGCCACTGGTTTTTTTGACAAGAGCAGTGAACAGCATTATCAGCAATGGCCTTACATAGAGACGGGCGTTCAGGCTACCGATTTCCTGTTGTGTGAGGCCTACATCAGTTTGCGGGCACTGCGTCCTTCATTGACGGCTATACAGTTTGTGCGCGATCCACAGGGAGTTCCCATCGGATTCATCGGAGCCGATTTTGCCTTGCGTGATCTGCCACAAATGTCTCGTCTTTATGAAGAACCGCGTCATCAGCGCAAGGTCGAAGGCGATCCTGCCATTCGTTGCCTGGTTTCATATCAGACGCGTTCTGAAAGTTTGGTGGACAGGCATATCGATACCGTCATCAGTGTTGTGGAAGAGTTGATGCTGGATCATGGAGTATTTCATGTGGCCCTGCATTTTTCCAGCAGTCAAGCGATCATCTGGGTCATGGATGACCCTTGCCGCTACCGTTTGCTGACCAAAGAGGCCCTGATTGACCCGGACAGTTGTATGGCCTATCCGAAACGGGCATATCCCGGAGAGGCGCTGGTTCCTGGGCAGAAAATTCGTGATGTACTGAAAAAATTGAGTACCTTACGGTTCCGGGATGAGCGCTTGTATCTACGATCAGGCACACTCAACATCTTTAACGGCATCGTCGGACTGACATTTTCATGCGATGGCTCCTATTACATCCCTTGGGATGAATTTCTTGAACGGGACCAAATGTTTTGGGGTACTGAGCACGCAGCGACATAGCATTACATCTTATAGGCTGGTCCGCAAGCGAGGGAAGAGGGTAATCTTCCGGATCTTCCGGATCAGTGTAAGAAAATCATCATTGAACCTTGCAAGAACAATTCTGACGATATAGAATCAGCCAACGTAATCAACCTGGAAACAAGGGGAGCCAGTCATGGTTAATCGTTGGCGCGGTGTGCTTTATGGAACAGTCATGGTGGTGTCTTGGGTTTCCAGTCCCTGCACAAGTGCTTCCGAAATCGTTTCAACCAACGTAATAATGCAGGGAACCCGGTCAATACCCACTGCTTCTGGAACAAACGATACGCTCGCCTATCAGGTGAACCAAACCCCCACACTTGGAATTTCCTCTCCCTCCCCCTACTACTACCAATTCTCGATTAAAGGGGGAGTTAGCGGCATTAGCCAGATTGAAATCCCGCTGTTTAGTCCTACTGCCATTTCTTCTGTGAATCTGGGCAGTACTGGGGGAAGTTATACCATCCTCCCCAATGTTCTGGCACAACCAAGTGGCGTATCCTACAATCAACAGACTGCCTACTGGGGGTATAGTTCAGGAACTTCTGTTAATGGAAAATCGGCATTCAATAGTTCCAACGTCCCCTATGTGTTGCTTTTTTCAGGTCTGAGCTCTACGGCGACCTCACTAACCTTGGGATTCTATAGCAGCAGCGCTCCGGTCAATGGGGTTTATGGATTTTTGTCTGATGCGGGTCCGAGTTACATAGATCCACCGACACCTGGGCCAAACAATGTACCGGAACCCTCGCCTTTGCTCCTGCTGGTTGCAGGGGTTATGGGGGTTGGTCTATCGGTTCGAAAGTTTGTATAAAGACGAAGGAAGATATCCTTCCTTCGTCTTGTATGGGCCCGATTGGGTAAGTCACATTCAGCGCATGACTTGAGTCATGGCCTCGACGACACGTTCCAGGTTCTTGTGGTTGAGCGCAGCGATGCAGATTCGTCCGGAATCCACGGCATAGATGGAAAACTCCTGGCGCAAACGCTGGACCTGTTCCGAAGACAGACCAGAATAAGAAAACATCCCGCGTTGTTCGGCAATGTAATCGAATGAGTGGGTTGGCAGCGTTTGTTTGAGCGCAGTGACCAGCGCCGCACGCATGGCCTTGATACGCTGGCGCATGGCACCCAGTTCCTTCTCCCAGAGTTCATGCAGGGTAACTTCTTCGAGTACCGTGGCCACTAGGCTGGCACCGAATGTCGGTGGGCTGGAATAGTTGGTCCGAATAACCCGTTTCAATTGTGACTGAACTCGCAAGGCTTCATCCGAACTGGTGCAAACGATGGACAGGGCACCCACTCGTTCCCCATAAAGCGAGAAAGACTTGGAAAAAGAATTGGCTACCAGTACGGGAATCCCTAGTTCGGTGAATTCCCTGACCTGACGCGCATCTTCCTGGGTTCCCTGGGAAAAACCCTGATAGGCCAGATCCAGAAAAGGAATGAGGCCACGACGCAGGATGATCTGGCGCACCTGATGCCACTGCCCATCGTCGAGATCAATGCCCGTGGGGTTGTGGCAACAGGCATGGAGCACCAAAATGGTACCACTGGGTGCTTGGTCGATAGTCTGCACCAGTCCTTCAAAGTCCAGACCATGACGTTCTGCTTGGTAGTAAGGGTAAGCGCGTACTGTGAAACCAGCGGCTTCGAACAGCGCGCGGTGGTTTTCCCAACTCGGGTTGGAAATCCATACTTCCGATTGTGGCGAGAAACTGCGCAGTAAATCGGCCCCCAGTTTCAGGGCTCCCGTTCCCCCCAGGGATTGGGCGGTAACCAGTCGCCGCTGAATCAGTGCCGGACAGTCGGCCCCAAATACCAATTGTTGAACCTGGCGGGTATAACGCACCATTCCATCAATGGGCTGGTAGCCACGTGCAGTCTTGAGGGCATTCAACTGATCTTCGGCCAGGGAAACGGAGTGCAGAAGAGGAAGTTTTCCATCTTCATCACCATAGACACCCACGCCAAGATTGATCTTGGCAGGATTGGTATCGGCCTGGAAGGCTTCTGTAATTCCCAGGATAGGGTCTTTGGGTGCCAGTGGCAAGGTGGTCAGAAAGTTGGGGTGCGCCATGTTCGCGACGTTATCAGGAGAGGACAAAACGATATTGTAGAGTGTTTTACGCAATTCTGGGAATCTTGCGGTATGCTGAGCAAATTTCAGGGTATCCTTCATGCGGGTCACGTTCCCCGGTAGTCCGTTTCAACTTGAACAACCCTTTGAACCCTCAGGAGATCAACCCCGGGCTATTCAACGTTTGGTCGAAGGTCTGGAGGATGGCCTTCAATTCCAGACACTGCTGGGGGTCACGGGTTCTGGAAAAACCTACACCATGGCACAGGTCATTGCCCGACTCGGTCGTCCGGCACTGGTGCTGGCACACAACAAAACCCTGGCCGCGCAATTGTATGCCGAGTTCCGCACATTCTTTCCGAATAATGCCGTGGAATATTTTGTTTCTTATTACGATTATTATCAACCGGAAGCCTATGTGCCTGCCCGTGATCTGTATATCGAGAAGGATTCCAGTATCAACGAAGCCATTGAACAGATGCGCCTGTCAGCCACCAAGTCCCTGCTGGAACGTCCAGATTGTCTGATCGTTGCTACGGTATCGGCCATTTACGGGATCGGGGATCTGGCGGATTACCACCGCATGATTTTACATATCAAGGAGGGAGAATCCCTTGACCAACGGGACATTGTGAGCCGTCTGACAAGCATGCAGTACACACGCAATGAACTGGAGTTCAAGCGTGGAGTATTCCGTGTGCGCGGTGAGGTTATCGATGTATTTCCCGCTGAACATAGTGAATTGGCATTGCGCATCACCTTGTTTGATGACGAGGTGGAACGGTTAACCTTGTTTGACCCGTTGACCGGGCATATTCGTCAGCGACTCGGGCGTTTTACCATCTATCCTTCCAGCCATTATGTGACTCCACGCGATACGGTATTGCGGGCCATCGATTCCATTCGTCTGGAATTGGCTCAGCGCACCACACAATTACGGGATGAGCAGCAGTTGGTGGCCTGTCAAAGACTGGAACAACGCACGCAATTCGATCTTGAATTGCTCCATACCATCGGCTTTTGCAAGGGTATTGAGAATTACTCCCGACATCTATCGGGACGACCTGCAGGAGAGCCGCCACCGACCTTAATTGAAGCACTGCCCAGTCAGGCACTGCTATTTGTGGACGAATCCCATGTCACCTTGCCCCAGTTGGGTGGAATGTACAAAGGGGATAGGGCTCGCAAGGAAAATCTCGTAAATTATGGCTTTCGACTGCCTTCGGCGCTGGACAACCGCCCATTGCGTTTCGATGAATTCGAACGCCTGATGCCCCAGTCGATTTTCATCTCGGCTACCCCGGCGGCTTATGAACTTGAGCACTCGGGTCAGATTGTCGAACAGATCATTCGCCCAACCGGATTGGTGGATCCTGTGGTCGATATTCGTCCGGCGAGTAGCCAAGTGGATGATCTGCTGAGCGAAATCAGGAAATGCACGGAAAAGCAACAGCGCATACTGGTTACAACACTAACCAAGCGGATGGCTGAAGAACTGACGGATTTTCTTCAGGAGCATCATATTCGGGTACGTTATCTGCACGCCGATGTGGAAACCGTGGAGCGTGTTGAAATTATCCGTGATCTGCGCCAGGGAATTTTTGATGTTCTGGTGGGAATCAACCTGCTGCGTGAAGGGCTGGATATCCCGGAAGTATCGCTGGTAGCGATTCTGGATGCGGACAAGGAAGGGTTCTTGCGTTCCGAACGCTCACTGATTCAGACCATAGGTCGAGCTGCCCGTCATGTCGAAGGACGCGCCATACTGTATGCAGATCAGATGACTGGGTCCATGCGCCGCGCGCTGGACGAGACGGATCGACGGCGCCAGATCCAGTTGGCACATAACCACCAGTATGGCATTACGCCTCAAGGAATCCAGAAGCCCGTGGTAGATATTTTGGAGGGCATCTATGATGCCGAGCCTGTCATATCCCCTGAAGTCAATGAGCCCAGGTCACATTTCCATTTGCTGGATGCCCGACAACGTGAAATGCGGTTGATTCAATTGGAAAAAGAGATGAAAGCAGCAGCGGCACAACTTGAGTTTGAACGAGCAGCACAGTTGCGTGACGAAATTCGCCGGCTTGAGCAGCAGTGGCTGGTACTGGGCTAGCCCAGTACCTTTCCTGGGTTCATCCGATCATGGGGATCAAGGGTGGCTTTTATCCGATGCATTAAATCCAGCGCAACGGGATCCTTGTAGCGCTCCAACTCACCTACCTTGAGTTGTCCAATCCCGTGTTCGGCACTGATGCTTCCTTGAAGCGCATGGACGATATCATGGACAATGCGGTTCACTTCCGGAGTCTGGCGGATTAACTCGGTATTGCGTACGACATCAGCAAAGGATAGATTGTAATGGAGATTCCCATCACCGACGTGCCCAAAACAAACGATACGAATACCCGGGTACACTGCGCTCAACTTTTCGCCGCTTTGCCGGATGAAGTCGGGAATGCGGCTGACTGGGACGCTGATATCGTGTTTGATGCTGATGCCTTCCCTTTTTTGTGCTTCAGAGATCAACTCGCGTAATGACCAAAAGGTACTGGATTCACGTTCACTTTGAGCTATCAGCGCAGCCTGTATGCGTTGATCCGCCAATGCTCGTGCCAACGCATTCTCAATCTGTTCTTGTGGGTTATCGCCCGGACTGAATTGTTCCAGTTCTACCAGCAACGACCAGCGCGGAATAGGCTGTAGCGGGGAAGCCAAGGGAGAAAGATGTTGTTCTACCAGATGCAAAGCGCTGGCTGATATTATCTCAAATGCGCTTATCTCTCCACAAGTTGCTCGTAATTCTTTTAGTAATATAACAGCATCCTCAGGGGTTTCCAGTGCCAGCCATGCGGTGCTCCGCTGTTGCGGTTGTGGATATAAACGCAGTACGGCATGAGTAATGATGCCCAAGGTTCCCTCGGCACCAATAAACCATTGTTTCAGGTCATAGCCGGTATTGTCTTTGCGCAGTCCATGCAATCCATTCCAGCAACGACCATCAGCCAGCACCACCTCAAGACCCAGTACCTGCTGGCGCATATTGCCATAGCGCAATACCGCTGTACCACCAGCATTAGTGGAGATCAATCCGCCAACTTGAGCGCTACCTTCCGAAGCCAGACTAAGCGGAAACAGAAAACCGGCATCCGCAGCATGGCGCTGGAGATCGGCCAGAATCATTCCGGCGGCGCACGTAATTGTTGAATTTTCACTATCCAGTTCAATCAGTTGGTCCATTTTGCTGAGGCTGATAATGATTTCATTCATATGACCAGAGCGCGGAATGGAAGCCCCGCACTGACTGGTATTCCCACCCTGAGGAACCAAAGCCAGATTGTGTCGCTGGCAAAGTTCCACTACACGTTGCACCTCGGACGTGGTACGCGGTTGCACCACCAAGGGAGCTTGCCCCTGGTAACGACCGCGCCAATCCGTATTATGTGCCGTCAACATCAGTGGATCATAAACAACATGGGTCTGTCCGACTATTTCTTCCAACTCGAAACGTATCTGTGACCAATTCATCCATGATCTCCGGGAGCATTCAATGGCAACCGATGCACCGCTTCCAACCAGACCTGGGCCACGGAATCACTGGGAGCACGCCAATCCCCACGCGGCGATAGGGAACCACCGGAGCCGATCTTGGGGCTATTGGCGAAACAAGAGCGTTTAAACTGACTGTTTTGAAAAAAACGGCGCATGAACTGTTCTAGCCAATGGCGAAGTGCAGCATAGGAATAGGCAGGCTCGCGCTCGTCGTCACGCCGACTCCATGCACACCAGGCCATGAACGCCAAGCGTTGCGGAGAGAAACCAAAGCGCAAGGTATGGTAGAGGAAAAAATCTTGCAGAGGGTAGGGGCCCACCGTGGCTTCGCTGCGCTGTATCCCTTTGCCCTGATCTGGCACCAGTTCTGGTGAAATCTCCAGATTCAGTACCTCATCCAATAATGGTGCTATATCAGCTGCCAACTCGGGTGCACTCTGTGCCCAACGCAACAAATGCTGAACCAGAGTTTTGGGGACACCCGCATTGACATGGTAGTGAGCCATATGATCTCCCACACCGTAGGTGGACCAACCCAGTGCCAATTCGCTCAAGTCACTGGTCCCAACCACCAGCCCCCCCTGATGGTTGGCCAAGCGAAACAGGTGGCTGGTGCGTTCCCCCGCCTGCACATTCTCAAAGGTAATGTCGTAACAAGGCTCACCACTGACATAGGGGTGATGAATGTCGGCGAGCATCTGCAGGCAGCTGGGGCGGATATCAATCACTTCCGCGTGAACTCCCATGGCCTTCATCAATTTCTCAGCCAGTTTCTGGGATTGATGGCCCGTAGCAAATCCAGGCATGGTATAAGCACGTACCGACTGACGTGGCCAGCCCAGTTGATCCACCACTGCGCAAGCAACGAGCAGGGCCAGGGTTGAATCCAACCCCCCAGAAACTCCAATAATCAATGTCTTGAGTCCCGTCGCCAGCAACCGGGCATGTAATCCCTGAACCTGAATCTGAAATACTTCGGCACAGCGTTGTTGACGTTGAGTACTGAGTGCGGGAACGTAGGGAAAACGTGCGGGAGGGTGATACAAGGGACGTGCCCGAGAGGGAGGAAGCGGCAAGACAATGGGAATACGGGTAAAAGTAGCGATATCGTGACTTTGTTGTTGTACCGCATGAGAAAAGGTATTCTGGCGCATGCGTTCCTGTTCCAAGCGAGCCAGATCGATATCCGCTATCAATAACTGCTCATGCGTCTGATAGCGGGTACTCTCGCTGACGATCTGCCCATAGTCAGCAATCAGCCCATGTCCATCCCAGGCCAGATCGGTGGTTGATTCGCCCATGCCCGCAGCGCTATACAAGTAAGCCGCAAGGCAACGCGCTGATTGATTGGCCACCAACTGGCGACGATAGTCGGCTTTGCCGAGACTGGCATTGGATGCCGATGAATTGAGCAACAATGTGGCTCCTGCCAACGCCGCCAGGCTGGAAGGAGGAATGGGAACCCATAAATCTTCGCAGATTTCGACAGCCAGAGTCGCCAGGGGTTGTGCGTCCAGTTCAAATAGCAATCGAGGACCGAAAGGAAGGGTCGAATCACCCCAACGGATCCACTCTGTTTGCATGGTCAATGCCGGCGTGAACTGACGTGCCTCATAAAATTCACGATAATTGGGCAAAAAGGATTTGGGTACCAACCCGTGGACTTTTCCACCTCCGATCAATGCAGCCACATTGAACAGATGGCCACGGTGACGCCAGGGAAGTCCAACCAATGCCAGAACAGGCAAATCATGACTGGCTTTCAGCAATTCTTGCAGTGCTTGCTGTGCAGCATCAAGCAGAGCCGTCTGATGAAAAAGATCGTCACAGGAATAGCCCGTCAGCCCCAATTCTGGAAAAACCACCAACAGCGCATCCTGCTGAACTGCTTGCTGCATCAGTGCCAATGTACGACGGGCATTTTCCTGTGGTTGGGCCAGAGCCACAACAGGGATGGCCACGGCCACCCGCAAGAAGTCCTGCGCGTACAAATCAAAAAATGGAATAGGATCAGACATGGACTCAGTGTACCTTATCCGTTGCCGCTTGTTGCGTTTGCCAGCCACCGCCGAGTGCTGCAATCAACTGAGCAGCAGCCACAAAAGCCCGTCCGCGCAACGTTACTTCGCTGACCTGCCCTGTGAGTAGGGCAGTCTGGGCGATGATAACTGTCAGGTAATCTACCGTTCCGGAACGATATTGTTGCAATGTCAAGTCGACGTTACGCGAAGCGGCAACAACTGCCTTGCGTTGCATGGCTATTTCACGGGTGAGAATTTCTTCGGCCGATAGATTATCTTCTACGTTCTGAAAGGCAGTGAGCACCACCTGCCGATAATTGGCGACGGCTTGATCCAGTCCCGAACGAGCCTGATCCAGATTGGCTTGGCGCAATCCTGCATCGTACAATGGTTGCAGCAACTGTGGGCCGAAGAACCAAGTATGGTTGGGCAAGGCAAACAGGTTGCTATAGCCTTGATTTTGATAACCATATCCTCCCGTTAGATTAATAGTTGGATAGAAAGCCGCTTGTGCCACCCCAATATCTGCGCTGGCTGCTGCAGTTTGACGTTCCGCCACGGCAATGTCTGGTCGTCGTTCCAGCAATGTCGATGGAATGCTGATCGGAGGCTGGGGATAGTCATTGCCTAATGGCAATGGAGGCAGATGAAATTCCGAGGGAGCCTTGCCGACCAGAACCGCAATGGCATGCTCCATCTGCGTGCGCTGCACTTCCACGTCGATCAATTGTGCTTTTGCTGTATCTAGTTGATTCTCAGCAAGTAACACATCGGTATCAGCCGCCACTCCCGAGCGCCGTCGATTGACCGTGAGATCGAGAGATTTCTGGTAAGCCTGTACCGTCGCCGTCAACAGTGCCGTTTCACCATCGTCCATGCGCAATTGGTAATAGTCCACTGCCAATTGGCTTTGCAAACTCAGCAAGGTCGCGGCAACCTGATTGGCATCTGCCTGAGCCGTCGCCTGACTTGCTTCAATGCTACGACGCACCGACCCCCATAAGTCGGGAACCCAACTGGCTTGCAGTTGCAAAGAGTCATTGTTATAGATTAGTCCCCTGTCGAGAGCCACACCATTCGCTGAAGCACGACTGCGGGATTCAGCACCCACCAAATTGAGGGTGGGAAACAAGCCTGCCTGAGTGCTGCGTATCAGGGCCAATGACTGTTGCCAGGCCGCAGCCTGCTGGGCAATGGTTTGGTTGGCCTTGGCTACCTGATCTTCCAGTTGAGCCAGGGTTGCGTCATCGAATAAGGTCCACCAGTCGTCAGGAATGGGTTGTCCTTGAGAGGAAGCCAATTTCCATCCTGGTGGAATAGCAAAACTGGAGGAGTGCGGAGCATCCGGTTTGACATAATCCGGGCCGACTTCGCAACCGACCAGCAGCAACAGAAGCCCCAGCGAGCCCAACTGCATGGCACATCGTTTGATCATGTTTGACTCCGAAAGAAAACCGAAGAAAGCCAGCGCTTCCAGCGTGGTGCCGACGGACCCCGTCGACGAAAACGATCCAGGTAGAGATATACCACGGGGGTTGTGTAGAGGGTCAGTAACTGACTCAATGCCAACCCTCCCAGGATGGCAACTCCCAGTGGGCGTCGCAACTCTCCGCCACTGCCCCAATCAAGCGCCAGCGGCAGGGCTCCGAACATGGCCGCCAACGTCGTCATCATGATGGGACGGAAGCGGTGAATGCAAGCTTTGAAGATGGCTTCATCAGGGGATAACCCTTCCATACGCTCGGCCTGCAGTGCAAAATCCACCATCAGAATGGCATTTTTCTTGACGATCCCTATCAGCAGGATGATGCCGATAAGCGTCATCAGATTGAACTCCTGATTGGTGATCAACAAAGCGACCATCACACCCACCCCAGCAGAAGGCAAGGTGGAAAGAATGGTTAGCGGATGAATCAGACTCTCGTACAGAATACCCAGCACCAGATAGACCACCACCAGGGCTCCGAAAATCAGTAGGGGCTCGCTGGACAACGAGCGCTTGAAAACCTTTGCTGTTCCTTCAAACGACCCTTGAATGGTCGGGGGAACCCCCAGTTCCTCGAAGGTTTTGTGAATCGCATCAGTCGCCTGCCCCAACGAGGTTCCGATGGGCAAGTTGAACGTGATGGTGGTCGCTGGAAATTGCCCCTGATGGTTGACTGTCAACGACACATTGCCAGGGCGTACGGTGGCGATGGCCGACAAAGGCACCATGGCCCCCTGCGCTCCGTAAATATAGGTCTGCTCCAGCATGGTAGGGGATTGCCAGTAGCGGGGATCCGCTTCCATGACGACTCGATACTGGTTGAGAGGATCAAAAATGGTGGAGATGATACGCTGGCCATAGAGATCATTGAGCGTCTGATCCAGAGAACGGGGATTGATCCCCACCCGTGCGGCCGTGTCACGATCGATATCCAGCCAGGCTTCCAGTCCCAACTCCTGTTGGTCACTGTTTACATCGGCCAGTTGGGGGACCTTCGTCAACGCATTCCGGATGCGTTGTGACCATTGGCGCAGTTCACCCAGATCGTTGCCCTGCAAGGTATATTGGTATTGCGCATTGCCAACCCGGCCACCAAAACGTAAATCCTGAATGGGTTGCAGGTAAAGACCAGCACCTGTGATCTGCTTGAGTTTGGGCCTGAGCCGGGCAATGACTTGATCCGACGTTGAGTGCCTTACTCCCTCCGGTTTGAGAACGATAAAAACAGTTCCCCCATTACGTGCCTGACCTCCAGTAAAACCAATGACATCCTGAGTATCCGGGTCCTGGCGACAGATCCGGATAAAACGTTCCATTTTGTCTCGCATGGCTTGAAAAGAGATGTTCTGATCAGCTTGAACCTGCCCGATCAAGCGTCCCGTATCCTGCTGAGGCATGAACCCCTTGGGCACGACAACAAACAAGGTAAAGTTCAGTGCGATGGTCAGGAACAATACGATCAAAACCAGCAAGCGATAACGCAAAGCCCAGGTCAGTGAACGCTGATAGCCGAGTTGTACTCGTTCAAAAAGCCAAACTCCCCATTGTGCGCGTTTCTGCCATGGGGTTAAATTTCTGGCATGGTGATCCATTGAACGCAACCAACGCCCGCAGAGCATGGGGGTGGTCGTCAACGATATTACCAGCGAGACCAGCACAGCTGTCGAGAGTACTACGGCAAATTCGCGGAACATGCGTCCCACCATCCCCCCCATGAGCAAAAGGGGCAAAAATACCGCCACCAGAGAAAAACTCATGGAAATCACCGTAAAGGCAACTTCCTGGGCCCCCACCAGGGCGGCCTGAAGGGGAGACAGGCCACGTTCCAGATGGCGTGTGATATTTTCCAGCATGACGATGGCATCATCCACCACAAAACCCGTTGCCACCGTCAGTGCCATCAAAGACAGGTTATCCAGGCTGTAATGCCCCAGATACAGAATACCGAAGGTACCAATCAATGAGACGGGAATGGCGATACTGGGGATCAAGGCGGCATGCAGTTCCCCCATGAACAGGAAAACTACCATGATCACCAAAATCGTGGCAATCACCAAAGAGCGCTCCACATCATGAACAGAGGCTCTGATAGAAGGGGTTCGATCCATCACCACCTGCAAATCGATGGAAGCCGGGATGGAGGCTTGCAGATGTGGTATGACCGATCGGATACGATCGACGGTTTCCATGATATTGGCACTGGGCTGACGACTGACAATCAGAAGGACCGCCCGTTTGCCATTGGCCAGTCCCAGATTGAGCAGATCTTGTACATTGTCGCGTACCGTAGCAATATCTTCGAGGCGAATGGGATTACCGTTTTTGTAGGCGACAACCAGGGGGCGATATTCGCGCGCTGATTTGGCCTGATCGTTGGCATCTAGTTGCCAACGTTGTTTATCATCCTCTATTAACCCTTTGGGAATATTGACATTATTATTGGCTATGGTTGTTCTAAGGCTTTCTACGGATAGGCCATATTTCTGCAGGGAAGGGGCTTCCAATTCAACGCGTACGGCAGGTAGTGATCCCCCGCCGACGAGTACCTGACCGACCCCCTCTACTTGAGACAACCGTTGGGCTATGATGGTGGACGCGGCATCGTAGATTTCCCCCGGGTTTTTGGTATCCGATGTCATGGATAGCACCATGATGGGGGCATCGGCTGGATTGATTTTGCGGTAGACAGGATTGAATGGCAAGGCTGGGGGCAATAGGCTCCGCGCGGCATCTAATCCTGCCATGACATCGCGGGCTGCTCCATTGATGTCGCGATCCAGATCAAATACCAGACTGAGTGAAGCCAGTCCTGTAGCGCTGGAAGAAGTCATTTCATCCAGACCGGAAATACGACTCAGTGTGCGTTCCAGAGGAGTCACCATGATCGCTGACATGGTTTCCGGACTGGCACCTGGCAAAGCAACCTGGACATTGATGGCAGGGAAATCGATTTGTGGCAGAGGGGCCACCGGCATGAGATTGAAACCCACCCAGCCAGCCAGTGTGATGGCGGCAGTCAACAGGGTAGTGGCGACAGGCCGGTAGATAAACAACCCGGTGAGTTTCATGAGCGTTTGTCAGCCCGCCAGGTTCTTAGCCGTAGCGCCAGGTTTTCCAGAGCCAAATAGATGACAGGGGTGGTAAACAAGGTCAGCAACTGGCTGAACAACAATCCCCCGACCAATGTCAAGCCCAGCGGTTGGCGCAATTCAGCCCCAATCCCGGAGCCGAACAGAAAAGGCAGTGCGGCAAAAAATGCCGACAGGGTCGTCATCAGAATGGGTCTGAAACGCAGCAGACAGGCTTCACGAATGGCTTCTAGCGGAGACATCCCTGCAGAGCGTTGGGCATCTAGGGCAAAGTCAATGATCATGATGGCGTTTTTCTTGACGATACCGATCAGTAGGACAATGCCGATGATCCCAAGTATATCCAGATCGTGCCCGGTAATCTTTAATGCCAGCAAGGCTCCGACGGCAGCGGAGGGCAATGTGGACAAAATGGTGATGGGGTGCCAGTAACTTTCATAGAGTATGCCAAGGACGATATACATGGTAACTACTGCGGCCAACAGCAACAGCAATGTTGATGACAAGGATTTTTGGTAGGCGCGCGCAGCCCCCTGAAAACGCATTTCCAGGCTGGCAGGCATAGATAACTCCTCAACGGCTCGTTCAATCTGTTCCACTGCCACTCCCAGGGATTGATGGGGAGCCAGATTGAAGGAGAGAGTTGCCGAAGGAAACTGGCCAAGATGATGAATCGCCAGGGGGCCATCCACTTCACGAAGATGGGCTACCTGATCGAGTGGAACCTGTGAACCATTGGCCCCAGCCACATAAAACTGGTGCAGTTGTCCAGGGTTCTGTGCAAATTCTGTTGCACTTTCCAGAATGACCCGATACTGGTTGGACTGAGTAAAAATCGTTGAGACGATACGTTGAGCAAAGGCGTCGTAAAGAATATCGTCCAGTTCAGCCACGGAGACTCCGAGGCGCATGGCATTATCGCGATCGATATCGAGGAACAGACGCTTTCCGTGATCCTGTTGATCGCTGGCCAGATCACGCACCGCCGGAATGGTTTTCAGGCGTTCCATGAGACGTGGAACCCACTCCATGATTTCCCTGGAATTGGGACTTTCCAGCGTCAACTGATACTGCGTTCGGCTGAGGGTATCTTCCAGGGTCATATCCTGGACGGGCTGAAAGTAGACATCCAGTAACGAATGCTGGCGCAGCATGGCTTCATGCAAGCGTTGCATCACCGCTGGCAATGAGCCATTGGCTCCTCGTTGTGCCAGCGGTTTGAGATTGATCATCAAACGACCACTGTTGATGGTCGTGTTCACGCCATCGACTCCAATAAATGAAGACAGGCTTTCGACCGCGGGATCAGCCAGCAATTGCTGAGCCAACGCATATTGTTCACGGCGCATGGCACGAAAGGAAATACTTTGTGGCCCCTGGGTTACGGCTTCCAGAATGCCCGTATCCTGTGTCGGGAAAAAACCCTTGGGTAGAATCAGGTATAACCCAGCGGTCAAGCCCAGTGTCAACAATGCGATGACGAGCACCACGCGTTGATGACGCAATGCCACATCCAGCCAGCGTCCATAGCCACGGATCAAACTATCCAGAAAACGTTTCCATTGACCACGCCACCCTGTTTCTATCTCATTTTCTGCGGCAAGAAGACGAGCACAGAGCATGGGGGTCAGCGTCAAAGACACAAAAGCAGAAATCAGGATGGTCACGGCCAGCGTGATGGCAAATTCACGAAACAAACGTCCGATCACATCAGACATGAATAACAGGGGAATCAGCACAGCGATCAGGGAAAACGTCAGCGACAAGATGGTAAAACCGATTTGACGAGATCCCGTATAAGCTGCTGCCCGCGCATCTTGTCCCAATTCACGGTAGCGTGCGATATTCTCGATCATCACAATAGCATCGTCCACCACAAATCCTGTGGCAATGGTCAATGCCATGAGCGTCAAATTGTTGAGGCTGAAATTGGCCAGATACATGATCCCCAGAGTCCCGATAAGAGATACCGGGACGGCGAACGCAGGGATCAACGTGGCAGGGAGATTGCGCAAAAACAGAAAAATGACCAGGACCACCAAGGCAATTGCCAACATCAGTTCAAACTGAATTTCATGAACCGAAGCACGAATGGTGGTGGTGCGATCTGTCAGCAACTCGACGTGTACGCTCTCTGGCAAGGAGTCGCGCAGACTTGGCAGAAGCGCTTTGATGCGTTCGGAAACCAGAATGACATTGGCACCAGGTTGGCGCTGAATATTCACGATGATCGCCGGGGTTGTATTTTTCCAGGCGGCCAGATGAATATCCTCAGCATCATCCAGAACCTCAGCCACATCACCGATGCGTACCGGAGCTCCATTGAGGTATGTAATGATGATCTGACGGTAGGCGGCGGCATCGTGCAACTGGTCATTGGCATCTACACTGACAGAATGGGCGGGCCCATCAAAACTCCCTTTGGGGATATCCACATTGTTGTTGATGATCGCAACGCGCAGGTCCTCAAAACTGAGGTGACGTAAAGCCAACGCCGTGGGATTACCACGGATGCGTACCGCTGGACGCAATCCCCCTCCCAAACTGACCATCCCAACCCCGCTGACCTGAGACAGTTTTCCGACCAGGCGCGTTTCAACCCAGTCTTGAAGACGCGGCAACGTCATGTGGGGTGCCGTGACCGCCAAGGTCAGAATCGGTGCATCAGCCGGGTTTACCTTGTTGTACAACGGGGGCATGGGAAGATCAGTAGGTAAAAAAGTACCCGCTGCGTTAATGGCTTCTTGGACCTGTTGTTCCGCAATATCAATGGAAGTCGTCAAAGAAAACTGCAAGGTAATGACCGATGCACCGCCAGAACTGGTGGAAGCCATCTGGCTCAGTCCAGCCATTTGACCAAACTGGCGTTCCAGAGGAGCTGTCACTGTACTCGCCATGACTTCTGGCCCTGCTCCCGGATACAGGGTTGTCACCTCGATGGTAGGAAAATCCACTTCCGGGAGAGCAGACAAGGGAAGTTGATGCCAGGCGAGCAAACCCAGCAGCATGATCGAAATCATGAGCAAGGCCGTCGCTACAGGACGGTCGATGAAGGGGCGAGAGAAATTCACACGAAAACGTCAGAGCGGGGCACGTGCCAGAGCAACATTGACACCCTCGTGCAGATTATCTACACCGTCCGTGACAACTTGTTCTCCTGGTCTAAGGCCTTCAAGAACAGCGACTTTCTCACCTTCGCTGGGTCCTGTCTTGAGTTTTCGAACCGAGACCTTCAGGTGCTTGTCCACGACGAAGACGAAGGGACCCTGATTGCCCTGTTGAACGGCAGCAGTGGGGATGACGGTAGCTTGTTGTAGTAGCGCAACCCTGACCCGCGCATTGACAAATTCATAGGGAAACAGTTCATCGTGGTAATTATCAAACTGGGCACGCAATTTCACCATGCCAGTGGTGATGTCAACTTCGTTGTCCAGCGTTTGCAACTGTCCCTTCGCCAGCAGATGCTGATTGGAGCGATCCCATGCCTCCACAACCAGGGGAGCATGGGAGGTTTTCATCCCTTGCTGGATTTGGTCCAGATAATCTTGGGCCAGTGGAAAAATGACAGTGATCGGGCTCAGTTGTGTCAATACCACCAGTCCGGTGTTGGCGGCAGCCAGAACCATGTTCCCCTGGTCGAGCAAACGAATACCCAGTCGCCCTGCTACCGGGGCGATGATATGACAGTAAATCAACTGCAATTTGGCGTTATCTACCTGAGACTGGTCGGTTAGAACCGTTCCTTCGTATTGGGTGACCAGCGCTTCCTGGGTCACCTTTTGCTGATCAGGAATGGCACCGCTTTTGATTAATTCCTGGTAGCGTGCCAGATCAATGCGTGCATTCTCCAGCAGAGCCTTGTCGTGCTGCAATTGGCCTTGAGCCTGGGCCAGTTGCACTTGATAAGGGCGCGGATCGATTTCCACAATGGGATCACCTCGCTGCACTTTGTCGCCTTCCTTGAAATAGACCTTCATCAACTCCCCATCAACGCGACTCTTCAGGGTCACCGTGTAGACGGGGGTTACCGTACCCAATCCGTTGAGCCATACAGGGAAATTTTCTGTGGTAGCTGTAGCCAGAGATACTGTAGGGACAGGATGACGAGCAGATTTTCCAGTGGCCGATGTTGCACGGAAATGGCGCACTGTGGCGATTGCCAGTATTAGCAGAAAAACACTACCAGCAATAATCCACCCTCGACGCGCAGAGGCGGATGATACGGAGGCTACAGGTTCTTGGGACATGAAATCAACACAATTTTAAAGTTACGGCAACAATGACAAGCGAAAATCTGTCTGCCACGATGGGGCAGGCCAGTGAAACGCTACCGGGCCATCTGGTTCGGCATGAATGAATTGCTGAGCATACGGATCCGAGCGCGATTCCAACTCGGAAGGTGTTCCGTGGCTAACGACTACCCCCTCGGACAGCAGATAGATATCATCCACCACCTTCAGCGACTCACTCACATCGTAGGTTACGACCACGGATGTGAGTCCGATACTGTCATTTAGTTCCCGGATCAGTCGAGCAACGGCGTTGAGGGAAATGGGATCAAGTCCGGCAAAGGGCTCATCGTAGATCGTCAACAATGGATCCAGGGCTACGGCGCGTGCCAGACAAACGCGACGATTCATCCCGCCAGACAATTCAGCCGGCATCAGATCACGGGCACCACGCAGTCCCACTGCCTGTAGTTTCATCAGAACGATATCACGAATCTGAGCCATTCCCAGTTGGGTATGTTCGCGCAATGGAAAAGCAATATTGTCCATCACGGACAAATCCGTGAATAAACCTCCCATTTGAAACATCATGCCCATTTCGCGGCGCATGGCGTACAGTTCACGATCCGACATCTCGTGCACTACACGCCCTCGATAGCGAACGGCTCCCTGACTGGGACGCAACTGGCCAGCAATAAGGCGCAGCAGGGTCGTTTTGCCTACCCCACTGGTTCCCAGAATAGCGGTGATTCTTCCCTGTCGCAACGTTAAATTAACCCCGTTCAACAGTCTTCGTGTTCCATAAGAAAAGTGCAGGTCTTCAATGTCAATCAAAGCATCAACCATGGGATTTCTCAGTTAGCAAGGCGGACACCATGCTACCGGTTCGAGGTCCACCTAGCAACCGTTCAAAAGGAAGAGTTGGCAAAAGAAAAGTTTTCAGCATAGAATCAGGGATTGCAGATAAAATTTTGCTTTATCCTGATTTTTTATGGTCACATGACCCTATCGTGAAACCTTCTTCATCTGCTCTGGTTGAAACGCCCGCTCCCGACCCGTTACTGGAACCCGGGAGTATCTTGTTGCGCCTGATTTCCCTGGCTTATCTTCCTCAATCGCGCAGTCAGGCAATGGCACTCTGGGAAGAGTTTCGCTCACGTTCGGGAGAGTTTTCCGAGATTGATGGCACTCGGGTCCTTGATGATTTGTTAGAACGTCAAGAATTATCATTACACAATGGTCGCCTGAGTTGTGATCCAGTGAATGCCGAGGTCATTCTGCGCAATCTGCCGCAGGATTCCTATCAGTCACACTACTACGAAACCGCTCGGCAAATTCTGAAATTACCGGATTATCGTCATGGCTACTTTGTGCGGCATTTCAACGAAGGGGTACGAGATCTTCGACTGGCCCTGTATTTCAGGCGATACGATGACTTTGCCAAACTGAGTCAAACGCTGCAGAATTATTTTGCGGCGGATTGGCGTACCCGCAACCCTTACCTCACATTATTTGATAACCCGTTCTCTGAGCAACAGTTTGATACCTTGCCCAATGAAACCGGATTGACCGTGGCAGCGGTTATCCTGATGTTGCGTGTCGCACGTTTTGAACCCTGCAAGGGTCCCCTGAGTTGGTTACGTGAGCGTGCTCGTGTTGCACCTGAAGAGCAGCGCCAGTGGTTTGCTAGCGTACTCAGCGAACCCATGATTCTCCGTGGTCACCTGGATGAGGCCTTACACTTGGTCAGCGGACGGACCTTTCCTCTGGCACGCACCATGGAAGGACTTATCCGGTTGTTGCAGGGTAAGCGTGAAGAGGCTCTGGTTCTCTACGAACAGGCGGTACGTGATTGCCGCAAAGCGCAGGATTTACGTAAAACGGGGTTGAGTGGATTGGGCGGAGTTGGCTATGTTATTGCCCTCATAGCCACTAATGACCCGAAATCTCTGGAAAAAGCTTCTACACATATCGCTCAGGTAATCCGCAATGGATCTGGTCTCAGCGCTGTCTATGCTTGTCTGGGCGAGGTTGCTCGTGCTGCCCAGACCGTGCTGGGGGAGCGCCCTGAAGAGCGAGCAGAAATTCCTGACAAAGAATCGTTGGCATTATTATTCAGATCGATGGCCTGTTGGTGGATGGATGGCAGTGGAGAACGTATTGATATCCAGCGTTTGACTGATCTGGCACGAAAAGCCCAGCATCACGGTTACCGTTGGGTCGCTGCCGAATCGCTGAACCTGCTCGACCATGTCATCAATGCCCATCCTACTCAGGGACGGGGCACTCTATTGCATCAAGAAATCAATTCACATACTCTGATTGATCTGATTCGTCGTCAGCCACTCTGGGAACGTGCGTTGGGTGCATTGGAAAGATTGGGCCATGATTGGGCACAAAACGCCGCTCCAGTAGTGCAATATCGGTTCATCTGGGTAATCAGTCCGGGTCAGGAATCCGGTCAGTTTCTACTGGAAGGGCGAGAGCAGAAACGTGCATCCCATGGTGGATGGGGGATCGCTAAAACCGTGACCTTGGCACGATTGACGCATGCCCATATGGAACCTGAAGGCATTACTGAACAGGATCGCAATATTATCGCAGCATTGCGTCCCTGGGTCAGCAACCAGAAACCTCAAGACAAAAAGATTCACGCCCCCATGGTCTGGCCACATCTTCTCCATCATCCTTTGGTGTTCTGGACTTCAGACAGTCACAGGCCTGTGAGCATTGTTCCGGGAAGATGGGTTTTGGAGGCCAGACGCGAGCGCCATCATTGGCATTTGTCGGCCGAACCCATGTTGAACCATGATCAGATTACTCTGTACCATGAAGTTTCTCATCGATTGCGGCTATACGTCAGCCACCCGGAGGAAAATCGCTTGCTGGAAATCATTAGTCCGCAGGGCCAGATGATCCCGTTGGAGCAAGAAAGCCGGATTCATGCCATGGTACCGGGTCTCAGTGAAAAAATACTGTTGCGTGGGTTCGGTGCGCTGGCTAATGTCGAAGATCAGGTCTGTCACGATGGACTCTATGCGTTACTGGCACATCACCCCGATGGTTTGCGACTCGAATTGGTGGTGTATCCGCAGGGAGTGGGACACGATGCATATTTTCCTGGTGCAGGGAGCCGTTTCTGTCTGAATGATGGGGATCCGGTACGACTTGTGGAACGTGACCTCGAGCAAGAAAAAAGAATGGCTGATGCACTGTGGCATCGTCTTCAACCTTGGTTGGTGATGGGGGAATTGCCTTATATCGGACACAGTCGTCACCCCGCAGCAGCATGTGAAGTTCTTGAATTACTCAGGGCCAATGAACCACCCGTGTCGCTGCGCTGGCCGGCAGGTGAATCTCTGAGAATTAGAGGTGAAGTGCAGCTGGATCAGTTGATTATCGATGTTCAAACGCAGGGGGATTGGCTACAGATCAATGGGGCCATCGTTGATGGTGACCGGGTCATCGAATTACGTGATTTGCTGGCATTGGCTCAATGCCCTGATCAGCGCTTCATTGCGCTCAGCGAAGGACAATATGTGGCGCTCAGTGAAGGGCTTCTGGATCGCATCCGTGCTTTGCATGGGCTATCACAGCCACAAGCGGACGGGATTTGTGTTCCAGCCTTGGCAGCTCCACGATTGGCTGAAGTTCTGGAACAGAAAATAACCTCACGCACCGATGAAAACTGGTTGGCCCTGTTGACTCGTCATCAATCTTTAAGTCAATGGGTTCCTCGCATCCCGGAGGGACTGCAAGCTGAGTTGCGGGATTATCAGCAACAAGGATTCCACTGGCTGGTGCGCCATGCCGAAGCGGGGGCAGGGGCTTGTCTGGCTGACGACATGGGTTTGGGTAAGACTCTGCAGACGCTGACATTATTGCTGTATCGCGCTCCACTGGGTCCAGCATTGGTTGTAGCCCCCACCTCCGTATGTGGCAACTGGGTTCAAGAAGTTGCGCGTTTTGCTCCACAACTAAAGGTTCAGTGGTGCGCTTCGGGGGGGCAACGTTCATGGGATCCCCCCCCGGGCCCCTACGACCTGGTTGTCATCAGTTATACCCTGTTTCAGCAGGAAATTGAGGGTATCAACAGTCGGCATTGGGTAACTTGCGTGCTCGATGAAGCGCAGGCAATCAAAAATGCCAATACCAAACGCTCTCAGGCTGCCATGAAAATTAATGCCGATTTTCGCCTGGTTACTACAGGCACTCCCATCGAGAATCATCTCGGTGAATTATGGAATCTATTTCGGTTTATCAATCCCGGACTGCTGGGATCGCTGGATGCGTTTACCGAAAAATTTGCTTTCCCCATCGAACGTCAGGGTGACCAGGAGAGCCGTGAGCGTCTGCGCAAATTGATCCAGCCATTTATTTTGCGACGGACCAAGAGCCAGGTTCTCAAAGAATTGCCACAACGTACTGAAGTAACATTACGTCTTGAGGCGTATGGTGAGGAACGTAATCTCTATGAAGCCGTTCGTCAGGAAGCCCTGGAAACCGCCATCGCTGGAGAAGATCAACCCAATCGAATCCGGGTTCTGGCTGGTATCATGAAACTGCGACGCGCCTGCTGTCATGGCGCTCTGATTCTGCCAGAGAAGCCCTGGGAATCCTCCAAGATCATGGCACTCATGGAACTGGTCGAAGAACTTCGTGAGAGTGGTCACCGCGCACTGATATTCAGCCAGTTTGTCGATTATCTGCATCTGATTCGCCAGACGTTGGATGAACGTGGGGTAACTTATCAGTATCTTGATGGAAGTACTCCCTCTGCAGATCGAGCACGGCGTGTCAAGGCGTTTCAGGAAGGGTGCGACGATGTCTTTCTCATCAGTCTCAAGGCAGGCGGGGTGGGACTGAACTTGACCGCGGCCGACTATGTCATTCATATGGATCCATGGTGGAATCCTGCTGTGGAAGATCAAGCTTCAGATCGGGCACACCGCATGGGACAAACGCGGCCCGTGACCGTGTATCGATTGATCATCAAGGATTCAATCGAGGAAAGAATCGTGGCACTGCACGAACGCAAGCGCAACCTGGCCGACAGTCTCCTGGAAGGGGCAGGGGAGGGAACTACCCTGTCGACAGAAGAACTGATCGGCCTGCTGAAAGATCAACCGTGTAATGGCTTGTAGCGGAGACGGTGAGGGCGCGCTCCTTCCTCACCCAGACGCTTCCTCTTGTCGAGTTCATATTCCTGATAATTTCCCGAAAAGAACGTAACCGCAGAATCCCCTTCAAAGGCCAGAATATGAGTCGCAATGCGATCCAGGAACCAACGGTCATGGGAAATCACCAGAACGGTACCAGCAAACTCCAAAAGGGCATCTTCGAGAGCGCGCAAGGTCTCTACATCCAGATCATTGGATGGTTCGTCAAGCAGCAAGACATTTCCGCCGCGAATCAGGGTCTGGGCCAGATGTAAACGACCTCGTTCCCCTCCTGACAGATTTCCGACAATTTTTTGCTGATCGGCACCTTTGAAATTAAAACGGCCAATATAGGCGCGGGACGGAGTCTCATACTTTCCTACAGTCAGAATATCCGCGCCACCTGAAATGGCCTCCCAAACTGTCTTGTCGTTTTGCAGGGCATCACGAGACTGGTCAACATAAGACAAACGTACGGTAGAGCCCAGGGTCACACTCCCGGAGTCTGGAGTCTCCTGCCCAACGATCATGCGAAACAGGGTGGACTTACCTGCGCCATTGGGGCCGATAATACCAACAATTGCCCCAGGGGGAAGGCTAAAGCTGACGCGATCAAGCAATAAACGATCACCAAAGGACTTGCTAACTCCATCGAATGAAATCACGGAATCTCCCAAACGATCCCCAACCGGAATAAAAATCTCCTGGGTTTCATTACGTTTTTGATATTCTTGTGAACTCAACTCATCAAAGCGTGCCAACCGGGCCTTAGACTTGGCTTGACGACCTTTGGGATTCTGCCGAACCCACTCCAGTTCCTTCTGAATCGACTTTTGACGCGCCGACTCCTGAGCCTCTTCACGCTTCAGGCGATCTTCCTTCTGGGTCAGCCAGGAACTGTAATTGCCTTTCCAGGGAATCCCGTGACCGCGATCCAGTTCCAGAATCCATTCCGCTGCGTTATCCAGAAAATAGCGATCATGGGTAACAGCGACCACCGTACCTGGAAAACGTTGCAAAAACTGCTCCAGCCAGTCAACACTTTCGGCATCCAGATGGTTAGTGGGCTCATCCAGCAATAGCATATCTGGTTTTGAAATCAACAACTGACACAGGGCAACACGACGTTTTTCACCGCCAGAAAGATGGCCGATGCGCGTATCCCAGGACGGTAAACGCAACGCATCTGCCGCAATCTCCATCTGCAAATCTGCACTGTGACCGTCTGCCGCATTGAGGATCGCTTCAAGACGTGCTTGCTCCGAAGCAAGATGATCAAAATCCGCGTCGGGATCAGCATAGGCTGCATAAACCGCTTCCAGGGCCGTACGAGCGGCCATGATGTCTCCCAGTCCCGACTCAACCGCCTGACGGACGGTCATCTCGGCATCCAGGCGTGGTTCTTGGGGCAAATAACCGATGCGAATACCGGGTTGCGGGGTGGCTTCACCTTCAATATCCTGGTCTAACCCAGCCATGATCTTGAGAAGCGTCGATTTACCTGAACCGTTGAGACCCAATACACCAATTTTGGCACCCGGAAAAAAACTCAAAGAAATATCCTTGAGAATCTGACGTTTAGGAGGAACCAACTTGCCCACGCGATTCATGGTAAAAACATACTGTGCCACGATAACATCCTTTTCTTAAAAATAGGGATCAAAATAGAAGAGCAGATTACCAGAAAACCGGCAACGCGGAACCTTTCGCCCGTGTAAACTTCTAAAACGGAAGAACGTTAACAGAACTGTACAGCACTTCATATAACCACAGAGCGAAGAACGACTATGAAAAAACCACTTTCAATAACCACCATCTGCCTGATCGCCACCACTTTGCTTGGCCTTGAGGGATGTTCGTCACTCGGAGTGGGGGGCAGCGATTATACGGCTTCTCAGGTGCGCGGGGAACAATCGGTGCGCCTTGGGACAGTGGAAAGTATTCGTAAAGTACGCATTCAAAATGATCAACCAGGCGTGATGGGGGCAGTGGGGGGCGGGGTGGCCGGCGCGGCATTAGGCAGTACCATTGGACGTGGAGTGGGCAACGCTGCCGCAACTGTACTTGGAGCGTTGGCACTTGGTGCTGCAGGGGATGCCGCACAGAATGCACTGTCTAGCCAGGATGGCGTAGAGTTGACTATCCGTCAGGATAATGGATTGGTGATCGCAGTTACCCAGGGTGCCGATGAGGTATTCCAGGTTGGCGAACGTGTTCAGATTCTTGGCGGTGGCGGCGCTGTACGGGTTACTCGTCTGGACAGTCGTTCTGGATTATATGGTCCACGTCAGGCGGCCCCCCAAAGTGCGGCTCCTATGGGTTCTGGGACCAACAATATCAGTTATTTTTGCCCGGACAGCAATGCCTATTATCCTCAGGTCAAGCAATGCCCATCGCCGTGGATGAAAGTCGCCCATTGACGTAGCCTTGGTAACGCCCCCTCAGGATGGGGCGTTATTTATCACTCACGATTTAACATAATACAAATTATACGAAGTCAGATTGGCGGCGCAGAAGGAGCACATATCCCTTGCCTCGCACTGAACGAATCAAGGAATCCGCCTGGTGATAGTGTCGCAACTTGCGACGCAAATTTGATATGGAAACATCGATACAGCGATCCGTGGCTTCCCATGAGCGCCCACAAATCCGCATGAACAAAGTACTACGCTGTACCACTTGATTGGCATTTTTAAGAAGATACATCAGAAGATCGTATTCCCGTTCCGTCAAAGGTACTCGCTCACCGGTACGTAACCATATTAACTGGCGCATCGCTGTATTTGCCTGAAACCCAATGAATGTTGGGTTTCCCTGCAATTCTCTGTCTTGTATGGTGATCTGGCGTTCTAGCAGTCGTCTTAGACGCAGGATCAACTCACGGTAGTCAAATGGAATGCTGAGACATTCGTCGACCCCCATTTCCAATGCTGATAGACGCTCTTCGGTCATATTGCGCGAATTGATCATTACAATTCCGGTCGTTGGGTGATTTTGACGAAAATATCCTATCAGCGCAGCAGCATGCTGCAACACACTGAAGAGCACCAGTTGAAATGAGCGCTGTTTGAGTAATTCTTTTGCTTCCAGTAGGCTGTTTACCTGTGTTACGCTGTAACCATTTTGCTCCAGATGGGCGCGGGTGTGCGCCATATCCGGGAAGCCTGGTTCAAAGAGCAACAGGTTCATGTTTTGTATCCTTTCTTGAATCTATGGGAAAATAATTCATCCCATATGTTACGTAAAATTCGCAATGTCTGTCGAATTTTTTATGTGCAGTCATTCCATGACCACGTAAATTCTGCTATGATTTTCCGTTATATATTTGATTTTTATGGAGACCATAGTCCTGAACCAGTTTGATGCCATCGTAGTGGGAAGTGGTCTGGCGGGTTGTGTGGCCGCATTGGAATTGGCCGATCGGGGATTTCGCGTTGCATTACTGACCAAGCGAGCCTTGGAAGATGGAGCCAGTTCCTGGGCGCAGGGCGGAATTGCTGCGGCCCTTGGAGAAACAGATGAAGTTCGCCAGCACGTTGCTGACACAGAAACGGCTGGTGCTGCTCTGTGCGATCAGGAAGCGACTCAGTTTATTCTCGAACGTGGACCTGCTGCGGTAGAGTGGTTGGCTCGCCGCGCCATTCCCTTTACGCGGACCGGTGACGGCCTTTTCCACCTTACCCGCGAAGGAGGACATAGTCAGCGGCGTGTGGTTCATGCAGCAGATGCAACAGGTGCAGCGATTCAGGGAAAATTGCAACCATTGATTCGCGCACATCCTCAAATCACGGTGTTGGAGCAACACATGCTGGTAGATTTGATCACCAGCGACCGTTTGTCCCTTCCGGGGCCACGGCGATGCCTTGGATTATATGCCTTGGATGAACAATCGGGCGCGGTACTCACCTTTGCTTCCCCCCATGTCTTTTTAGCCACGGGAGGTGCCGGAAAAGTCTACCTCTATACCACCAATCCAGATACGGCCACAGGTGATGGAATTGCTGCGGGATGGCGTGCGGGTTGCAGCGTGGTCAATATGGAGTTTATTCAGTTTCATCCCACCTGCCTCTTTCACCCCCATGCCAAATCTTTCCTTATTTCAGAAGCAGTACGGGGTGAAGGCGGAATTCTGTGTCTGCCCAATGGGCAACGCTTCATGCAGCATCACGATCCTCGTGGTGAGTTGGCACCACGTGATATCGTGGCACGCGCCATAGACTTCGAGATGAAGCGTCTTGGTCTGGACTATGTCAATCTCGACATCAGCCATCAACCTGCGCATTTCGTGCGTGAGCACTTTCCGACCATTTATCAGACTTGTCTGTCATTTGGGCTCGATATCACCCGTGAGCCCATTCCCGTAGTCCCTGCCGCCCATTACACCTGTGGTGGGCTACGCACTGATCTCCATGGGAGAACCGATGTCAATGGAGTTATCGCCATCGGGGAAACCGCTTATACGGGCTTGCATGGTGCCAATCGTTTGGCCAGCAACTCTCTTCTGGAATGTGTTGTCATGGCTCGCGAAGCGAGCGCTGCCCTGCCCTTTCCTAACTCATTTACAGCGGTGATGCTGCCCGATTGGGATACGAGTCAGGTCACTGATGCGGATGAAGAGGTCGTTATTTCTCACAATTGGGAAGAATTGCGCCGGTTCATGTGGGACTATGTTGGAATCGTACGAACGGATAAGCGCCTGCAACGAGCAGCTCATCGGCTTGCCCTGCTACATGAAGAAATTCTTGAGTATTACACCAATTTTCATGTCAGTCGTGATCTGCTGGAATTGCGTAATCTGGTCACCGTGTCAGATCTGATCGTTTCTTCGGCCCAGCAGCGCCGTGAAAGCCGTGGCTTACATTATAGCCGTGACTATCCCACCCTCCTTCCCAATCCACAGCCGACGCTGCTAACACCAAGCAGACGTTAGTTTTATATAATTACACCGCCCTATTGTTGAGAATTGACATGGATCATCTAGATTTTGATGAAGCACCACGCCAGGGAAGACCCGCACTTCACCTGGAAAAGCAGGTACAACGTGCCTTGGCAGAGGATATCGGTGCCGGGGATCTGACCGCTGAATTAATTCCAGAGGATCGGTATTGCGATGCGTTGATTATAGTGCGTGAAATCGCTGTGGTTTGTGGACAACCATGGGTCAATGAAGTTTTTCGCCAACTGGATCCTCGCGTTCAGGTTGACTGGCAAGTTGCCGAGGGCGATGAACTTGAGACCAATCAGGTTGTCGCACGATTATCAGGTCCCGCGCGTGCCTTGTTGACAGGAGAGCGAGTCTCCCTCAATTTTTTACAAACTCTTTCAGGGGTTGCTACCCAAACACGCCGCTTTGTTCAAGCTGTGGCAGGAACTCGGGCCACCATCGTGGATACGCGCAAAACCATACCCGGGCTGCGCCTTGCCGAAAAATACGCTGTCCGTATTGGAGGTGGGACCAACCATCGGATGGGTCTCTATGATGCCATTCTCATCAAGGAGAACCATATCACCGCAACAGGGTCTATCACCAACGCGGTGAATATGGCCAAGGCGTTCAATGGTAAATATAAATTTATTCAGGTTGAAGTGGAAACTTTCGAGCAACTCGAAGAAGCATTGGACATCGGGGTGGGTATGGTGATGCTGGACAATATGACTCCAGAACAACAACGGATGGCCATCGAGCGCGTAGGGAACCGCTCTCTGGTAGAAATATCTGGTGGTGTCTCTCTGGACAGTGTGCGCCTCATCGCCGAACTGGGAGTTGACAGAATTTCTGTGGGGGCTTTGACCAAAGATGTAAAAGCCATCGATTATTCCATGAGGTTCAAGGATGTCTGATTGCTCACTTGCTTTTGATTATGACAATCCCGCGGGTCATACCGTTGGTCATGCGTGGGCAACAGTTCCGAGAGAGCCCTCGCAAACTCGTCGTTCAGCCTTGCTGGCTGAAATCCCTGTTTTGCTCAAAGAGCGCAATGCCGTGTTGGTGGCTCATTATTATGTTCACCCTGATCTTCAGGATTTGGCACAAGAAACAGGAGGGTTGGTAGCAGATTCTTTAGAGATGGCTCGCTTTGGGCGACAACATGCAGCACAAACCCTGGTCGTTGCTGGTGTGCGTTTCATGGGTGAAACCGCTAAAATTTTGTCCCCTGAGAAAACCGTATTGATGCCCAGCCGCGAGGCTGAGTGCTCGCTGGATCTTGGTTGCCCGAGCACAGAGTTTCAGGCTTTCTGCGATCAACATCCAGACCGTATCGTAGTGGTCTATTCCAATACCAGCGCGGCAGTCAAGGCACGCGCAGACTGGGTGGTCACCTCCGGTTGTGCGGTGGCGGTGGCGCGTCACCTGCACCAGCAGGGAAAAAAACTCATCTGGGCACCGGACCGTCATCTGGGGGATTATGTCGCACAGGAGACTGGGGCAGACCTCTTGGTTTGGCAGGGTTCATGCATTGTTCACGATGAATTCAAAGCTCAGGAATTAGCTGACCTCAAGCGCAACCACCCTCATGCCCGTGTATTGGTTCATCCGGAATCACCTCGTGCGGTCATTGCTTTGGCTGATTGCGTTGGCTCTACACGTGCCATTCTCGATGCAGCAGGAGATCCTCAAGTCAATACCTTTATCGTCGCCACCGATAATGGGATGTTCCACCAATTGCGCCGTACCTACCCTAATAAAATTTTCATGGAAGCACCGACGGCAGGCACATCAGCAACCTGCAAAAGTTGTGCTCACTGCCCTTGGATGGCAATGAATGAACTGGAAAATCTACATGCGGTTTTGCTTAATCAATCATCACCCATCGAAATCGATGCAACACTGATCGAACGTGCGCGGGTACCCATCGAACGTATGCTGGCTTTCACTCAAGGGCAAGCGCGCGCTCCTCAAGGACTGGTCCCTGATATAGGTGCAGCCTAGATACACGCCAATTTCATCCCTTGTTGGGGTAAAATAGCGTTTTTTTCTTGCGAGATACCGTATTTCCCATGTTTTTGACCATGCTCAAAGCGAAATTGCACCGAGTCACTGTCACCCATGCAGAATTGGGTTACGAAGGTTCTTGTGCCATCGACGAAACCCTGCTCGATGCGGCGGGAATCCATGAGTATCAACAGATTGATCTTTACAATGTCAATAATGGCGAACGGTTCACTACCTACGCCATCCGTGGAGAACGTCATTCCGGGATGATTTCCGTGAATGGTGCCGCCGCACGCAAGGCTCAGGTCGGAGATGTGCTGATCATAGCCACTTATGGTCTCTGTACTCCCGATGAACTCAAGGAATTTTCTCCTCAGTTGGTCTATGTGGATGAACAAAACCGCATTAAACGCCTAGGCCATGAAATCCCCGTCCAGTCAATCTGAAAGGAACTCAGGAAACTCTCTGTAACCCGGCATTTCATAATATCGCAGGGCCACAGAGAGAAGGATTTCTCAGGGATTTTTCAGGCTCGCAGTCAGTTGAGGGACTATTTCATGCAAATCCCCCACAAGACCATAGTCGGCCACGCCAAAAATCGGAGCATCGGGATCTTTATTGATGGCCACGATGACTTTTGCTGCCTGAATACCTGCCAAATGCTGAATCGCTCCAGAAATTCCCACGGCAATATACAGATCAGGCGCAACAACCTTTCCCGTTTGACCTACCTGAAGATCATTGGGCGCATAACCCAGGTCAACGGCAGCACGTGAGGCACCCAACGCACCGTGGAGAGCATCGGCAAGCGGACCCAGTAACGCCTCGAATTGCTCGGCACTGCCCAATCCTCGTCCTCCAGAGACCACGGTACGCGCATTTTCCAGCGCAGGACGCCCTTCATCAGGATGTTCGTGTACCGCGCTGCGAATCACAGGCACCGCGGGCCAATCATCCAGGCTTAAGTTTTCCCGTGAAACCGGCTCTGATGATGCACCATTCAGTGGAGAAAAGGCCGTGACACGCACACTCACGAATTTACGTGGTTCCAAACAACGCACCGTAGCCCACAAGCTACCCGCATAGATGGGGCGCACAAAAGTGTCAGGTGACTCGATGGCGACAATATCGCTGATCATGGCCACATCTTCCAGTGCCGCCAAGCGCGGTAACCAACCTTTTCCCTGGGCCGAAGCGGCTGTCAGGATATGAGAATAGCGTTGTGATATTGCACGCACCACCGTTGTCGTCGTCTCAGCCAGGGGCACAGCGAGACTGGGATGATCTGCCACCAGAAGTCGTGTGATAGGCAAACGAAGAGCTTCATCGATGACCGTTTCAAGTTGATGACCGATCAACAAAACATGAATTTCCGCATTCAGCGCGGCAGCAGCACCCAATACTGAGCGCAAAGCCGGTTTCAGCAATCCATCACTGGTCAGTTCAGCCACTACCAATACGGGAGTACTCATTTTATGACACCACTTTGGCTTGGTTTTTCAAAAGATCCAACAATTGCTCGACCGAGTTGACCCGAATCCCCGGAGCTCGTACCGGTGGTTCAGCCACCCTCAAGGTTTGCAAACGAGCGGTAATCGTCACTCCCAGTGCACCGGCCGTCAGTTGATCAATAGGTTTCTTGCGAGCCTTCATGATATTCGGTAAGGTGGCATAGCGCGGTTCATTCAGTCGCAAATCCGTGGTGATGACTGCCGGCGTATTCAGTTGCAGGGTCTCCGTGCCACCATCCGTTTCACGCACGACCTCAAGACGGCTTCCCTCACAGTGAATCGCCGCTGCCTGCGTGGCCTGACTCCAATCCAGCAAAGCAGCCAGCATCTGACCCGTTTGACCGGCATCATCGTCAATGGCCTGTTTCCCACAAATTACCAAATCAACCTGTTCCTGGACGACAACTGCGCGCAACAATTTGGCTACCGTCAAAGGCTCCAACTCTCCAGGGGCCTCTACCCACAGCGCACGGTCTGCACCCAGAGCAAGTGCCGTACGCAAACCTTCCTGAACCGGGGTTTCACCACAGGAAACACAGATTACCTCGCTGGCCAACCCCGCCTCCTTGAGACGCAGCGCCGCTTCGAGTGCAATTTCATCAAATGGGTTGAGGGACATTTTGAGCCCTGCCAGATCCACCCCGCTACCATCACTTTTGGCACGTGCCTTGATGGCGTAGTCAAGCACCCGTTTCACCGGAACCAGAATTTTCATGGGAGCCCTCGCTAAAATGAGAGGGGCAATTCTATCACAGCCGCTCGAAGAGGCCGGCGATCCCCTGTCCCATGCCGACGCACAGGGTTACTAAGCCGTAGCGTCCCTGGGTGCGACGCAAACCGTGAATCAAGGTGGTTGTACGAATGGCACCACTGGCTCCCAATGGGTGACCGAGAGCGATAGCCCCCCCAACAGGATTCAGACACTCTGGATCAAAAGCCAAGTGTTTTTGTACCGCCAAAACCTGGGCTGCAAATGCCTCATTGAGTTCAATCCAATCCAGCTGCGACTGCTCCAAACCATGTCGCTCCAGCAACGGAGGTACCACCTTGACTGGCCCCAATCCCATGATCTCTGGGGCTACTCCCTTGACAGAAAACCCCATCACCCGCGCCAGCGGAGTTAATTGATGGCGTACCAGGGCTTGCTCGCTGACCAGAATCAAGGCAGACGCGCCATCCGAAATCTGGCTACTGTTTCCAGCCGTTACACTGCCACGTACATGAAATGCAGGTTTCAGACGGCCCAGTGCTGCCATGTCAGTATTGCGTCGTGGTCCTTCATCGTGGGCGATCGTCAGGACTTGTTCCTGATATTCACCGTCGTTCTCAACACCGATAATCCGACGACCCTCAAGCGGGGTAATTTCCGCCGTAAAATCGCCACGATCCTGTGCTGCCACCGCGCGCTGATGCGACAGGAGTGACAAACTGTCCTGTGCTTCTCGGGAAATATTCCATATCTGCGCCAAATTCTCGGCGGTGGCCCCCATTCCCCAGGCCAGAGGAAGTTGGCTGGGATTTTCAAATATCAAGGGACTGGGAGCGGGATGGAACCCCATCATCGGGACACGGCTCATGGACTCCACTCCACCGGCAATCATGATATCGGCTTGCCCCAACTGGATGCGTTCAGCCGCCATCTGGATCGCTGACAATCCGGAAGCACAAAAGCGATTGAGCGTCATGGCCCCAGCACTGATGGGTAACCCAGCCAGCAATGCGGCACTGCGAGCAATATTAAGGCCCTGCTCTCCTTCCGGCATGGCACAGCCAATTACCACATCTTCCACGACTTCCGGGTCCAATGTAGGTACCTGAGCCAACGCACCGCGCAGCACACTGATCAACAGCGTATCGGCACGGATTGTCGCCAATTGTCCCTTCCCTTTTCCCACTGGGGTACGCGTAGCTGCTACGATATAGACATTGTTCATGTGGCTTCCTCGCTCAGTTGCGCACAGCTTTACCGGTTTCCAGGAACGACATGATGCGTTCCCGACTCTTGGGGGTCGCCAGTAATGGACCGAATTGTTCGCGTTCCAGTGCCAGCAGATATTCCACAGGCACGAGCGTTCCAGCCGGAAGATCCCCACCACAAGCAACTTGGGCCAGCGTGCGTCCAATGAACAGATCATGATCACTCAACTGGCCACCCTGATGCGCATTGATCAAGGCACTCAATACTTGCGCACGCCCTTCGATACCGGCCACTGGAACGGGATAAACCAGGGGGGCACCATAACTCGCTTCTACCAAGGCACGTGCCTGAGATAAAGCAACGTGGAGCAACTCACCCGCGTGGGGAACGATAACATCGCCCACATCCAGCCAACCCCAACGCTTGGCTTCCTGTGCGCTGCCGCTGACTTCGCAGCGCAGAATTCGAGAGAGATCCGCCTTTAGGTAATCCCCCACCTGCAAGGGAAGTCCATCATCCAGTGCACGGCAACCCGCGCGGCGCGCCATTTCAGTCAAGCCACCTGCCCCAGGGAACAGCCCTACATTGACTTCCACCAACCCCATATTGGTCTCCGTGTGCGCAACACGTCGGTCACAATGCAAAGCCACTTCACAGCCTCCTCCCAAAGCAAACCCCTGCAGGGCCGCCACGGTCGGAACAGGACTACTGCGCAAACGCTGAATGATATCCTGAAAGCGCCTCTGAGCCTGATTCAATCCATTTAACCCGTGCTGAGTATAGGTCTGGATGAATCCTGCCAGATCACCCCCTGCTGAGAAATGAGCGGCAGGACTCCAGAGTACCAGTGGCAATCCTCGTAGACTGGCCTGCTCTAATGCCTGATCCATGGCTTCCAGCGCCGTTTCTCCCAGCGTGTTCATCTTGGTCCGCAGACTGAAAATCAACACCTCATCATCCAGTGTCCAGAGACGAGCCGCTCCCGATTCCTGGATCGTGGTTCCCACCGATTCAGGTTTCCCCATACCGATCAGGAACGTTGGAATACGCTGGCGCGGCACCCCACGGGGTATCACCCAGGTTTCTTTCTGGGCCGACCAGGATTCATCGGGTTTGTGCACACCACGACACTCCGGATTGAGCGCCCAGGCTGGCAAGGGTTGATCACTCAGGGTCACGCCCTGCTGGCGATCGGCTTCAATGGCTTGCGCCACAGTTTGCCAACCTGACATCTGCCAGACTTCAAAAGGGCCCAAATTCCATCCAAACCCCCAACGCAGTGCCAAGTCTACATCCATGGCGAAGTTTGCTATGGTCGACAGATGATGGGCGCAATAATGAAACAAATCCCGATGAATAGCCCAGAGAAACTGCGCCTGGGGATGATCCAGTTGACGCAGACGTATCAGCCTCTCTGGTGGGGAAGCCGTCAGACAGGCCAGTACCTTCGCATCAGGCGTTTCCCCTGTCGCAATATACTCGCCTTTCTCCGCGTCCCACTGCAGAATGGTCTTCCCTTCCTTACGGTAGAATCCCCGTCCTGTCTTAGCCCCCAGCGACCCATTTGCAATCAGTTGCTGAAGTCGAGGATTCGGTGCGAAACAATGGCGAAATGGATCATCCATTGCTTGACGATAGGTGGTGTCGATGACATGAGCCAGAATATCCAGCCCTACGACATCCGCAGTCCGGTAGGTGGCCGAGCGAGGGTGCCCCAAGCGCGTTCCCGTCAATTCATCGACCAGTGCGCATGACAAACCCAACCGCTGCGCGTGATAAAAAGCAAACACGGTTGCAGCGACCCCTATTCGATTGGCAATGAAGTTGGGAGTATCACAAGCAAATACCACATTTTTTCCAAGACGTGAATTCACGAATTCCCACAACCTAGGTATGGCCGTTTCATCCGTCCAAGGTGTACGTATCAATTCCACCAGTGTCATGTAGCGTGGAGGATTGAAAAAGTGTAGACCGCAGAAGAGCGGGCGCCGCTCTTCTGGCAAAGTTTTTGCCATGGCTGTCAGCGATAAACCCGAAGTATTGGAGACCAACCAAGTATCGGGCGCCATGTGGGGAACAATACGGGAGAATAGTGCCTCTTTCCAATCAATTCGTTCACCAATGGCTTCAATTACCAGATCACAATCAGCCAGTTGAGCCAAATCATCATCGATATTGCAAGCTTGAATCAGCATTGCCCGACCAGGGTCTACCAAAGGGGGAGGTTTTATCGCTGATAGGTGTGCAATCGCTTGTTGAGTTCGCTCATTGCGCGCCCCTTTATCTGACGGCAAGTCGAACAGCCGTACCGGGATTCCCTGATTGATCAAATGGGCTGCCAACTGGGCCCCCATGACCCCTGCGCCCATGACGGCAACACGTGCAATCGGTTTCATGCTGTGATTCCTCCCTGGAACTTCCCCCCATTCTACCGTCTTTCTGTCATGATTCAATGTGCATCTGGATTTTGATGCATCAATCATGGTGGTTGGTACCTGACCTGCGTACAAAAAATACGCATCTTTACCGTCCAGCGTACAATGATGGGCATGCAGGTAATCCTAGATTTTTCTGATCGCGCCGGAATTCGTATCCGACGTGTGTTTTCTCAACCCAAGTTGTGCTTGGTGGCCCACACTCTGGATGAGGTAGTGCCGCTCCTGCGCCAAGTCTGTGACTTTTGTCACACGGGCTCCTACGCTGCGGGTTTCGTGGCTTATGAAGCGGCAGCAGCCTTTGACCCCAGTCTTGTCACGCATCTTCCTTACCCCGATTTGCCTTTGGCCATGTTTGGAATTTACGATGCCCCCCAGGTCGAAGCAGATTCACCACACAGCACACTGATACCCTCCACCCAGTGGAAACTGGATCACTCATTTGATGAATACCTGCGCACTGTGACGCGTCTACAACAAGCGATTGCCGCCGGTGAAACCTATCAGGTCAACCTGACTCTGCGCGCACTCTCACAATGGGATGGAGACTCTGGCGCTGCACTTTACGAACATCTGATACGTGTTCAAGCAGCAGATTATTCGGCTCATCTGAAATGGGATAAAGGAAGTTTGCTATCCCTTTCTCCGGAATTGTTTTTTAGAACTGAAGGCCAACAGATCATCACCATGCCCATGAAGGGTACCGCTGACCCCGGTTTTGCTTTGGCCGATTGTCCAAAGAATCGCGCTGAAAACCTGATGATCGTGGATTTGCTGCGCAATGATCTGGGACGACTGGCTTGTCCTGGATCCGTCCGTGTCAGTGATTTGTTCCAGGTACTGGAACTGCCGACCGTGAGTCAAATGACTTCAACGGTCAGTGCCACCCTGCCCCCATCAACCCGACTGGATGATATCTTTCGAGCCCTGTTTCCCTGTGGTTCTGTGACGGGTGCACCCAAACGACAGACCATGCACTGGATCCGCGAGGTAGAGACCAGTCCACGGGGGGCCTATTGTGGGGCCATCGGTTGGGTCAAACCCGGTGGTGATGCCCAGTTCAGCGTAGCCATTCGTACCCTTTGGCACCGACCCGATCGCAATCTTCTGAACTGTGGTGTGGGCAGTGGGATCATTTGGGATTCAAGGGCCCATGACGAATGGCAGGAAATTTCCACCAAAACCCATTTTCTGAAAGCACAACCAGCCCCCTTCGATTTGCTGGAAACCCTTCGTCTGGATGAAGGGCAGTGGATATTGGTAGCAGAACACTTTCAGCGCTTGACCCACTCAATAGCAACACTGGGGTTTCCCGCTCTTGACGCAGAACGCTTTCAGAATGCTCTCGAAGGGTTTTCTGCCCAATATCCCACGGGTAACTATCGGGTTCGATTATGTTATAACCGACAAGGCCATCTACACCTCAGTGGTTTTGCACTGCCACCTCCCCCCTCCGGATTGCAACCAATCCGTCTGGCGCAAGCCCCCTTTTCTTTCGACCCGATTTTGGTTCATAAAACCACGGAACGGTCTCGCTATGATGCACTCTGGAGCAAAGAGGATTCAGGGTTATTTGACATCTTGTTGTGGAATGAACGTGGTGAACTCACCGAGTTTACTCGTGGCAATCTGGTAGTACAACAAAAAGGGGAGTATTACACTCCCCCCCTGCATTGCGGGTTGCTGGCAGGCACACTACGTCAGTCGCTGCACGCCACCGGCATGCTGACTGAGCGCGTTCTTTTTCGCCATGACCTGGAACATGCCGAGCAATTATGGTTCATCAACAGCGTACGCGGCTGGATTCCCGTTACCTTGGTACCAACGGCATGACCGGAACCTCCACATGGACCTTGCCCGATTTCTGAAAAAACAGGTCCAGCCCAATGGTTTGTCCTGCCACCAGTGGTTTATCCAGATCTTCCAGCATCAGGTGGTGTCCCCCGGGACTGAGGTCGACACTGCCGTGGGCTGGAATTTCCAGATGGTATTCATGCTCCATGTGTGACATGCCACCTGACATGCTCTGGGTCTGATGCAGCATGATGTGATCAGCAACAGGGCTGTCTGCGCCCTCCAGAGCATCCGGAGTATCCCCATCATTACGCAGAGTCAGGTATACCACCCCCACACTTTGTCCCGGTGCTGTTGCACGAGCATAAGCGTGAAGAATGGTCGGTGGGACACTCTTGTCGGCAGAGTGAACGGGATTGGTCGTCGCCTGCCCCTGAAGCAGAGGCTCAATCTGGCTTACCAGCGTCGCTTCACTAAGTCCCTGATCATCATCAGCTGCCCAGGCATTCTGGCGCACTTTACCCTGCCGATCGATCAGAATTGACAACGGCAAACGCCAGATTCGCCCAAACTCCGCGACCTCTGACTGATCAGCCAATGCCCATGGAAATCGATGTTGCTTCATCATGGCCTGTGCCGCAGACACCCCGTCTGGAGTATCCATGTCTATTGCCACGATATCCAGTCCCTGTGCGTGGTAACGCTGATAGAGTTTATCCAGACGCGGCATTTCGGCACGACAGGGAACACACCAGGAAGCCCAGAAGTGCAACAAGGTCACACGTTGTTTTTGAGTTTGTGCAGTTACCTCCCCTCCTCCCTGCAAGGGGATCCGGTAACTGGTTACCGCGTCGCCAATATCAATGGCCTGCACAATCGTTGAGCACAACATAAGAAATATTCCCCAACCCACTGATTTTTTCATGATTCCTCTCTTGAATACTAAAATTAATCGGTACCATTCCTTGTTGCATTTTCTTCAATTCGATGACATTTCCTAGAACAAATAGGTAATACCTGCGTTGAACAACCAATGGGGAACCAATTGATTGCCATTGGCATAGCGATAGGCGGGCAAATACAGTGAGGTATTGGCCTGCCAGTGGCGTGTGATATTGATCAATGCGCCTGGTGCCAGATACAGATTGGTATAGCCGCTGTTGAGATTACCATATAAAGCATCTCCCCCACCCTGATCGGGGGCACGCCACATGGCATTTACCTGCATCATGGGAATGACCCGTGTGGTACTCACGATACCATTGTAGGTTACCCCACCGACCACATTGAGGCTATCTCCCGGCTTATACCCCTGGTAGTGATTGAGTGCATGGCGCCATATCCCCTGACTAAACCAACTCCAGTCCGCACTAAAGTTACCCAGACTGTAGTAACCCAGCAATGCATCGGTGGTACCGGTACCAGGCTCGGTGTCACGATCCAGCAAGGGAGAGGCATTGACGGGTCCTGTGGGTAATTTAAGACCAAAAGTGAATCCACTGGATTTATCTTTGGAAAAACCGGTATACATCCCCATCACCCGTAGATCTGACAAACTACTGATGTTGGCAGACCGTGGGGTCGGAGTATTGTTGATCTGCCCGGGAGTACCACTGGTATCAGTGGTGAAACTGCGCATCCAGTAGGGCAACATGGCTTCCACACCCCAATTTTCATTGAACATGTGTTGCCCATAGAGAGTGTAATAGTTGGTACCAATCTGCTTGTCGGGATTCATGGCACCGGCCTGACCGCTGGCCCCACTATGATTCCAGTTTTGATTCATGAAGGAATACTGCAATCCCAACTGATCATTCATGCCACTCACGGGCAAACCCGGCAACCCTACGTCAAATATTCCACAACCACAGGCACAGGCCCAAACCGAACTGCTAAAGAAACCAGAAAAAACAGCAGACAATAAAAATAATACACGTAATAACAATGTGTTATACATAAAACCTCTCGAATTGAATAAGGCATGGCCAAACCATATTTCCGGCAGGCTGGAAAGCATCAAGCCTTCGGTATTTCCGAAGGGTGCCAATCAATCAAGAGGGAATCGGAGGAGCGTGAGACAGAAAAAGGGTAAATTCAGGAGGTGGACGAATCGCTTCTTGCGGAAGTAAAAAACCTCGCATGGATCGGAGGCTTTGAATCCATATCGGAAGTGATAACTCCGCAATCGGAAGACCATAAGCCAACGATGCACAAATGGGGCAATGACCATGGTCGAAGCCGATATCATTCGGACTGGGGGAAACTGGAATGGGCGAAGCCGAATCCGAAGAAACAGACCAGCGCTGACCAGAAACCGAACATAATGGGGAAGTAGAATGAACTGCAGCACCAGAATCCAGCAAAGGATCCAATGCACCGACGACCAAAAAGGCCTGGAACAGCAAGGGCAACAACAACCACTGCAACCATCGCCAACGATGAATGCGTAAACCTTCCAGCGATAAACTCGCCTGAACCATCAATCAGGGCTTGATGAGACCAGTGGAGTACAGCACGCCGAGATTTTTCTGGGCTTCGTTGTTACCCTGTTCGGAAGCCTTGCGAAACCAATCTGCCGCCTTGGAATAATCCTGAGCAACCCCCAGACCATTGTCATAAAGCAGTCCCAGGTTGTTCTGAGCATGTGAGTATCCCTGCAGAGCCGCTTTTCGATACCACTCTGCAGCCATGACATAATCTTTCGGAACGCCTCGACCATTCTCATACAACACCCCAAGATTGTTCTCAGCCTTGGGATTCCCCTGTTCAGCAGAGCGACGATACCAGTCGATGGCCTCAGCCAGATCCATGGGGACACCGTGTCCAGACTCGTAAAAAACTCCCATATTGTTCTGAGCCATGGCATTACCTTGATTGGCTGCTTTTCGGAAAAACTCTGCAGCCTTGGCATAATCTCGGGTCACCCCAGTACCATTGGAATACAGCAGTCCCATCTCGAACTGGGCTTCTGAAACATTTTGGTCCGAAGCTTTCGTGAGCCAGTCCGCAGATTTGGAGTAGTCGCGGGGAACCCCTGAACCATTAAGATACAGCATACCCAATTTATATTGAGCCCAAGCCACACCATGGTTGGCTGCTTTGGTATACCAGTCGGCGGCCTGGGTATGGTCTCCCGTAAGATCCAAATAAGCCGCCAGATAGGTTTGCGCTTTTGGATCATCGGTGCGCGCCGCATCCATCAACTTCTGCACAGCTACCGTATCACCGTTTTTAGCTCCCGAAGCCAGAGAAACGGCTTCCGATTCCGTCATCGGGGAAGTCGATGTAGAAGGTACCGCATAAACCTGGCAGGCATATCCTGCCAACAGGAGGATCAATATTCTTGGAGAAAAGAACTTATTCATGCGTACCTTCTCAAACGGAAGCAGGGTTATCCAAAGCCGTGAGTATCACCGATTCATGACTGAAAAGCAATGTCTCTGACGGATTCGCTCAGGGAGTCGTCGAACTGTCCAGTTGCACTTCTGGTGTCACGGACATTCCAGGTGCCAGACGCGACAATTTATCCGGCGTTTCATCAAAGACAATCTTGACGGGAATACGTTGTACCACCTTGACATAGTTTCCCGTCGCATTTTCCGCCGGGAGAAGACTGAACCGGGAACCTGTTCCAGCCTGAAAACTATCGATATGTCCGTGCCATTCCTGATCAGGATATGCATCGACACGTAAAATCACCCGTTGACCACGGCGCATCCGTGTCAATTGAGTTTCCTTGAAGTTGGCAGTAACCCATGGTTGATTCGACACCAGTGCCAATAAAACAACCCCTGGTTGTACCCACTGACCGGGCAACACATTCTTACGCGTCACCTTGCCTGCCATGGGGGCCGTCAACCGAGTATAGTCAAGATTCAACTGCGCTTCTGCCAGCGCCGCCTGTGCTTCTGCAACAGATGCGGCTCCCATGGTCTGCTGATCCTTCTTGAGTGCAACCTGACCTGGTCCGGATTGCGCTTCGGCCAGACGGGCGCGAGCCTCTCCGACCCGGCCCGTAGCAACACGAACGAGGCGTTGGGCAGCCTCCTCCTGTGCAACCGCAGCACGCTGAGTCGCCAGCGCCTGATCCAGGCGTTGACGAGAAATTTCTTCCTTGTCGAACAAAGTCTGATAACGATTGGCATCAGCACGTGCGAGATCGGCCTGTGCGACTGCTCCCGCTTGTTCTGCTTTGGCACGCTGTTCATCTGCCAAAGCAGTTTCCACGGCACTGCGCGCTTCTTGGATGATGGCGGCAGTCGTCGTACTCACCACCGAGACATCCTGAGTACTGGCACCATGTTGGGCCTGAGCGACTTGAAGTTGAGCCTCGGCTTGACGAACATGCAAAGCATAGTCGCGAGGATCGATGGTCAGTAAAAGCCGACCCGAATTGACTCGTTGATTGTCTTGCACATCTACTTGGTCCACATAGCCGCTGACATGGGGACTGATCTGTACCACATCGGCATCGATAAAAGCATCGTCCGTAGTTTCCCGATTGCGCTGCTTCAGCCAAAGAATCAGTAACAATACACACAACAGAGGCAAAGCGATGAATAACCCGCGCTTCAAAACGGGAATCCGAGGTGGATTGGTTTGGGGTCTGGATTCACCAACAGGCATATGATCTGAAGTCATGGATGAAAATCCGCAGTAGGAAGAACGGGAAATGACAGCGTGCCAGTAGCCAATTCATAATTGATACTCGCCATGCCGAGTGCCCCCAACGCGGCAATTTGGTCACTTCGGGCAGCAGCCAGTTGAGCTTGTGCATCAATCAATTCAAGATTATCTGCCGCCCCGCTCATGAAGCGGTCTTGTGACTGAGTCAGCAAGCGCTGCACCAAAGTCAAGTGATCCTGCGCTGCGTGCAACTGAGAAAGTTGGGTAGTGAGCGAGACTTCTGCCAGACGTACATCTTCTTCAACCTGATGACGACTATCTTCCAACGTCAACTGTGCTTGTCTCAAACGGCTGTCCGCCTGATCCTGACGAGCCACCAAAGCCCCCCCCTGATAGAGCGGGAGAGACATCTGAATACCATAACTGTAGGTACGGTAATCATACTGTGCGGGAAGAACCCCACTGGGTCCAATGGCCCCCACCAACCCTACGGTGGGGTAGGAAGCCGCTCGCGCGGCATCACGTTCAGCCTCACGTTGTTCCAAAGTTTTTTCCAGCGCACGCAACTCTGGTCGAAGTTTCATGGCCCGACTGGAAGCATCGGGATCACGAGTGGTCTGAGGATCGTGAAGCGTATCTGTCAACACCAGAGAAACATTCTGCGCAATGCCCAATGCCCGCTTGAGGCGAGTCATGGCTTCGGCATATTCCCCACTTGCCTGCTGGCGCTGATATTCACTTTGTGCCAATGCTGCCTCAGCGCGAATGCGATCTACTCCGGTTGACAACCCGGTTTTTTGTTGATCATTCGTCAATTTCAGCAAGGCTTTTGATAGCGTCACATTGGCCTCAGCTGCCTTCACCGACTCATCGGTCTCCTGTACGGCAATATAGGCCAAACCCGCCGCCCCTGCACGTTGCTGTGCTTCGGCCTCAGTATTCAGACGGGCGATTTCGACCCCAACCTGAGCCGAATGCGATAGGTCTTGATGCATCACATCAAATAACTGCTGTGTGAATTGCACTCGAGCATCAAAAGTATTAAACGGACCATTGACAATGGGGAACCCAGGAATGTTAAAACCCATGGCGCGCAGGTTCTGCGTTTGACGCGACTGGTAAGAATTGAAGCCAATGTTCGGAAGCAAGGCCGCATGCGCCTGATCAGCCTGGGCGGCCGCCTCCTGTGCCTGCTCGCGTACCCGTTGCATCTGCAAATGGTGGGCTACAGCCCAACCCATGGCCTGGGATAACGAGAGAGATAAAGAGTTCCCTTCCCCCACTCCATCATCAACCGCCCAACTTGCGCAGGGTAGCAACAATACCAACATCATCAAAAAAAACTTAGGGGGCAACAACCGTTCAAAGTGCATAGCAATGCTCTGCTCCGGGAAAGTTACCAGATTTTACCGCCGTTACATAGCAATGTACCGCACCCTCGATAGAGCCCGCTTCGCGAATAAATGGGCGCACAAAACGCGGAGCAACCTCTGCTCCCATTCCGATGATGTCATAAACAACCAGGACTTGCCCCGCGCATTCAGGGCTGGCTCCAATGCCGATGGTAGGAACATGCAGGTGTGTACACAAATGCTCGGCCACCTCACGAGGAACGGCCTCAATCAGGATCAGGCTGGCTCCTGCCATTTCCAGGGCCAGCGCGTCGCTGAGAATACGTTGTGCCCCTTCCGCCTCACGACCCTGAACCTTGAATCCTCCAAACTGGTGAACAGACTGCGGAGTCAGACCGACATGGGCGCATACTGGAATCCCACGAGTTACCAGAAACTCGATGGTCGGAACCATGGATGCACCGCCTTCGATTTTGACCATCTGCGCTCCAGCACGCATCAATTCCGCCGCATTACGAAAGGTTTCTTCCGGGGTAATCTGTGAACTGCCAAAAGGCATGTCAGCGAGAATAAAAGGGGTAGATGCCCCACGCACAACACATCGAGTATGATAAGCGATGTCTGCGACAGTTACGGGTAACGGAGAGTCATGCCCCTGAATCACCATGCCAAGGGAATCCCCAATCAACAAGGCATCAACCCCCCCTTGTTCCAAAATTCGAGCAAAACTCGAGTCGTAACAGGTCAGCATGGCAATTTTTTCGCCACGCATCTTCATCGCTTGCAGGTCGAGCAACGACTTGCGCATGTCAATTCTTCCCCTACGGATTCAACATCAGACGGTAGCGTACCACGACCTCATCCTTGACGCTATCAGTAGCCGCCCAAGTCCCATCACCTACTGCAAAACGGTGACGCAACAGTACAAAACTACCCTGTGCAACACGTTGCTTCCCTGCCTGAGTTATCTCCAGTGGAACGTTAATATATTGCTTTATTCCTTTGATTTGCAAAATACCATATACAAGATATTTGTGATCCCCATTATTTTTAAATCCTGAAGAATCAAAGATTGCCTGAGGAAAGTGGGCAGTATTAAACCAATGTGTTCCTTTGATTTCATCCTCTGATTCTTCCGATGCAAGGTCAATACTGTCCAGATCAATGACCAGATGCACCGAACTGTGCGCCAGATCATTGGGATCAAAGTGGGTGTCTGCAGAAAATCGCTGAAAGCGACCCTCTACCTGAGCGCCCATCTGGGTTCCGTAAAACCGGATTTGGCCACGACTACCATCCAGCATTTCCCCTTGCGCAAACATGGGGATCAACACCGCCAGCAGGCAGATTCTCCTTATCCTGTGCCACGGTTGTGTCATGTCACTCTCCCCCGCAAGGACGCATACGCGCCAATAAATGATCTTTATCCAGAAATTGATGTTTCAAGGCTGCCGCGATGTGACCCAGTACCAGCACCAACATGGCCCAGTTTAGGTTCTGATGGAGTATTCTGAATAGATGCGATAGCGCCCGATTCTTGGGAATCAAATCAGGAAGGGGAATAAGGTTCAAATAAACAACGGATATGCCAGCAGCCGAACTGTGCAACCACCCTGTCAGTGGAATAGCGATCATCAAGATATACAGAGCGAGATGTCCAACTCCTGCAAGACGTTTCATATTGGCTGACCATGTTGCTGGAAAATCTGGAGGACGATGCGTCAAACGCCAGGAGAGCCGCAACCACACCAGAAGAAACAAAGTAACTCCGAGCCATTTATGCCAAGCATAAATTTTCAGTTTCCACGGCGACAATTCAAGCCCAGACATGTATTGGCCAATACAAAATGCGACGACCAGAAAAAATGCCATGAGCCAGTGCAAGCCAATGGCCTGCGGGGTGTAGCGCAAACAGTTCGAATTATTCACGGCAATCTCCAGTCCATCAACACCCGGATTATTGTACGTGTACGAACTAAATTATGCAAGACCGTTTAGAAACTCAAGGGACTTGGAATAAGCGACAAAAATTGGCACTGGAATATTCCCCAACTGCTTCAGGGGTCAGACCTTTGATACGTGCGATTTCTTCCGCCACCTGAACCACATACGCGGGTTGGTTACGTTGGCCACGGTAAGGTACAGGTGCCAGATAGGGCGTATCGGTTTCAATAAGGAAGCGATCCAGAGGAACACGTTGCACGACATCACGCAATGCGTTGGCATTCTTGAAGGTAACAATCCCTGAAAAAGACAGATAGAAACCACGTTCCAACGCAGCATCTGCAATGGCCTGTGTTTCGGTAAAACAATGAAATACCCCGCCTACCTGTGCGGCCTTTTCCTCGTCAATCACTCTCAAGGTATCCTCCGCCGCCTGGCGAGTATGGATAATCAGCGGCTTACCGACTTCGCGAGCTGCGCGAATATGTGTGCGAAAACGAGCGCGTTGCCACTCCAGATCACCATCATCGCTCGGTCGGTAATAATCCAAGCCGGTTTCTCCAATACCCACCACTTTGGCATGCTGAGCCAACTGCACCAACTCCTCAACCGTAGGCTCATGAATATCCTGGTAATCCGGATGTACCCCCACGGTAGCGTACCAATATGGATCCGTTTCCGCCACAGCGAGAACTCGTGGAAAGGTTTCCAGTTGTACCGAGATGCAAAGAGCTCGGTTGACCTGTGCGATCCGCATGGCGGCTTTGATATCGGACAGGTCCGTCTGTACTTCATCAAAATCGAGATGACAATGGGAGTCAATGTACATGGTGAATTCACGAAACAGAAGGTTGAAGGGGATAAAACAGGGATTCGTAGAGCAAGCGTTCATTGAGTGGATGCGCCATCCAGCGCCGCGCATTTCGCAGACATTGCTCCCAGGTCAACAAGTCGGGAAGGCTCAAGGTACTGGCCACACGCTGAAAGCCAGCGAGCTGATCCTCGTGATAATACACTCGCCCATTCAGTTTGCACAAAATCAGGTCCATGACGGCATACTGAAACCAGTCGATCCAGGCTGGTTGATCCAGATTTGCCAGTTTTTCCGCACGTTGTAACCAGGGCATCTCGGAATCGAGAAAAAAAGACAGGAACGACCGTCTGCCTTCGGCGTCCTTCTGCCATTGACTCAGGGCGCGCTGCGGAGCACCCCCGGCACGACGCAGGAACCCCTCAGGATCATCAACTCCCTGCTGCCGCAACCAATCACCAGCTTGTCCCAGAGACGGTAACGGCACTTGCTGGATGCGACAGCGACTACGCAATGTTGACGGAATACGCGCCATGTGAGCCGTGACCAGAATGAACAGAGTTCGCGGAGGAGGTTCTTCCAGAGACTTGAGCAATGCGTTGGCAGCTGCCCCATTGAGCGTATCAGCGGGGTCGATCAGGATAATTTTCCATCCCTGTCGATGTGCACTGACCATCATGAAATCACCCAACTCACGAACCTGGTCGATGGTAATCCACTCTCCCGTGTCTTGAGGAGTGGCATCAACCTGATGCACGGGAGGAACCAATTCTCTGAAATCGGGATGAATACCTGCCTGAAACCACTCACAAGCAGGACAATGCTGACAGGGAGCGGGAGAATCTTCACAGAGCAGAGTCTGGGCCCAGTGGCGTGCCAGAACCCCTTTCCCGATCCCTTCAGGACCACAAAGCAACAGACCATGAGGAGGAGAATGAGCACACAGTTGTGCCCATACCGTTGTCAACCAGGGGGTCATATTCAGCGTAACCATTTTATCAAGCGACTTTCCAATGCCTGCTTGACCTGGGCACTGACTTCGACTTCTGCCTGCCCCGCATCGATCACGCAAAGCCTATCAGGGCGTTCCTGGAAGCGACGCTGATAACCACCACGAACGCGTTCAAAAAAATCTCGTTGTTCCTGTTCAAATCGATCACCCACACCACGCCCTCGGTTGAGGCGTAGACGCGCCTCGTCAGGGTCAAGGTCAAACCAGAAAGTCAGATCGGGTTGCAAGGATCCCACCACCCATGCCTCCAAACTGACCAATTGTTTCTCCGCCACCCCTCTTCCACCACCCTGATAGGCATAACTGGCATCGACAAAACGGTCACTGAGCACCCATTGACCACGCGCCAATGCTGGACAAATGACTCGTTCCACATGATCATGACGCGCAGCAAACATAAGCAAGGTTTCGGACAGGGCGGTCATGGGTTGGCTCAGCACCAAAGAACGTAATGTTTCAGCCAAAGGAGTGCCTCCTGGCTCACGGGTTTCCAGCCAAGGAAGCCCCGCATCGGTAAGAACTTGACGAATCGTGGTCAAATGAGTGCTTTTTCCAGCACCATCAATACCCTCAAGGGTAATCAGACGAGGTTGCATATCAGGGATTTCGTTGTAATTGGTAGCGAGTAACGGCACGTTCATGATCAGCAAGGTTACCGGAAAACTGATGAGTACCATCCCCGCGTGCCACAAAATACAGATCCGTGGTCACCGCCGGATGAAGTGCCGCTCGCAAAGCCGCCAGTCCAGGAAAGGCGATAGGGGTAGGAGGCAACCCACTGCGGGTATAGGTATTATAGGGTGTGTCTGCACGCAGATCACGCCGGTGCAGATGGCCATCGTAATGGGAACCCAGACCATAGATCACGGTTGGATCGGTTTGCAAACGCATCCCCAATCGTAGGCGGTTATAAAATACAGCCGCTATGTGCGACCGCTCCCCAGAATTAGCGGTTTCTTTTTCAATCAAGGAAGCCATGATAATCGCCTGATAGGGAGAAGATAACATCAAAGAGGGATCACGTTCACGCCACAGGGAATCCAGGTGACGTTGCATGGCTTGGTGAGCACGGCGCAGAACATCCCAGTCGCTATCCCCGGGAGAATATACATAAGTGTCAGGATAAAACCATCCCTCTAGAGAACCAGCGTGGATACCGAGACGCGCCATGATCCGGGCTTCGCTGAGAGTGGCAGTATCTTGGTGCAAACTGGTTTGTGCAGCCAATACCTGACGCAACTGAGCAAACGTCCCGCCCTCGGAAATACGAACTTCCCAACCGTTTTCTTCCCCTTCCGTCAGAGATCGCAACAGGCGCCAAGGAGTTGGCGGGCTGCTCCACTGGTAACTACCCGCCTTGACCTGTCCCTGGCGACCCAGGACACGGCCTACCCAGGTAAAAGTCCATGGCTCCCAGAGAATATTTTTCTGCACCAACTGGTTGGCCACCTGGCGCAGACCCAATCCGTGATCCACTTCCAACTCACAGGTACTGTCGGGGCAATGGCTAGGCAGGATAAAAAACTCCAGCGTCCAGAGCAGGAGAAAACCAGAAACGGTCAGTAGTGCGATACGAACCCGTTTCACGACACCATGAAATCAGGAAATACGTCTAAAAATCAACGTGCTGTTGGTACCACCAAAGCCAAAGGAATTGGACAGAACCACGTCGATGTGTTGCTGCCGAGCTTGGTGCGGGACAAAGTCAAGATCGCAATCTGGGCTGGGGTTATCCAGATTGATGGTCGGCGGGATCGTCTGGTGATGCAGAGCCAATACTGAAAAAACCGCCTCAATCCCACCAGCAGCCCCGAGCAAATGCCCTGTCATGGATTTGGTTGAACTGATTGCCAAACGACGTGCGTGGTCACCAAATGCCCGTTTGACACCAATGGTTTCTCCCAGATCACCGAGCGGTGTCGAGGTTCCGTGAGCATTGATATAGTCCACCTGATCAGGGTTCAAGCGAGCATTCTTCAGTGCGTTGAGCATGCTGCGCCGTGCACCGTCACCATCCTCAGGAGGAGCTGTGATATGGTGTGCATCCGCACTCATGCCATAGCCGCACAACTCGGCATAGATTTTTGCGCCACGTGCACGTGCATGTTCCAACTCCTCCAGAACCAGCACTCCGGCGCCCTCTCCCATGACAAATCCATCACGGTCGCGATCCCAGGGGCGACTCGCTGCTTCTGGATCAGCATTGCGCAGACTCAACGCACGAGCCGCGCAAAAACCACCAATACCCAGTTCATGTACCGCCGACTCGGCTCCCCCAGCGATCATCATATCGGCATCTCCGTACTCGATCAGACGACCCGCTTCCCCAATGCTATGATTGCCCGTCGTGCAAGCCGTGACCAATGCCAGATTAGGCCCTTTGAAACCAAATTGGATAGATAGGTTACCGGATATCATGTTGATGATACTTCCGGGTATGAAGAAAGGGGAAATCTTGCGTACGCCGCCAGCGCGATAGGCATCACACGTATCACCGATCATCGGCAGCCCCCCAATCCCCGAGCCAATACAAACACCGATACGCTCTGCATCGGCCGGGTGAGCGTCGACTCCTGCATCACGCAGGGCTTCCATGGCTGCCACCAAACCAAAGTGAATAAACGTGTCCATGCGGCGCACTTCTTTGGGAGGTAGAAACTGGGTAACATCAAAATCACGCACTTCACCTGCAATCTGGCAGGGCATATCCTGCGCATCAAAGCGGGTAATACGTGAAATCCCAGAGTGCCCGGCACTCAACCGCTCCCATGCCTGGCTAACATTGTTGCCAACCGGGGAAACGATTCCCAGCCCAGTTACTACCACACGACGACGAGACATCAATCAGACCTCCAAAAAGTCAAGGCAGGCCATCGCCTGCCTCTACGCACGCTACCGTAAACTCTTAGGCAGGGAGATGAGCGTTCACATAATCAATGGCTTGCTGCACCGTAGTAATCTTCTCTGCTTGTTCATCGGGAATTTCGCACTCAAACTCCTCTTCCAAGGCCATCACCAGTTCAACCGTATCCAGTGAGTCAGCACCCAGATCTTCCACAAATGAAGAGGTATTCTTGATTTCCTCAAGCTTGACACCAAGCTGTTCCGAAACGATTTTTTTGACGCGATCTTCAGTAGTTGACATGAAATTATGATCCTTGAGAGTTATCTTGCGAAAAGCAGCGGTAGTGTACCAAATCCGGCATTAATATGCTATATCCCGGTTTGCGAGTCACTCCATGGCCATGCCCCCATTAACGTGCAGTGTGGTGCCCGTAATGTAAGCAGCGGCTGGGGAGGCCAGATAAGCAACCGCCTGGGCCACATCATCCGGTTTACCCAGACGTCCAAGAGGAATAGAAGCCAGGAGAGTTTTTTGATGATTTTCATCAAGGGCACGCGTCATATCGGTTTCAATGAATCCTGGCGCAACACAATTGACCGTAATTCCTCGACTGCCGAGTTCACGTGCCAGCGATTTGGTTAGTCCCAGCAAACCCGCTTTGGCTGCCGCATAATTCGCCTGTCCAGCATTACCTGTGGATCCCACGACCGATCCGATATTGATGATGCGCCCACTACGAGCCTTCATCATGTCCCGCATCACACCGCGCGATAACTGAAATACCGCTTTCAAATTGGTATCCAGTACAGTATCCCATTCTTCGTCGCGTAACCGGATGGCCAGCATATCACGCGTAACCCCCGCGTTATTGACCAAAATGGTAATGGCTCCAAGACGAGTTTTGACAATATCCAGAGTGGTCGCAATAGCATCGGGATTACGCACATCCAATTCCAGACCGATACAATCCGGATGAATCGTCTTGAGATGGGCCTCTACGGCAGCCGCACCAGTTGCTGTCGTTGCCGTACCTGCCACGCGCGCACCCTGTTGAGCCAGCAGCGAGGCAATAGCCTGACCAATACCACGGCTAGCGCCGGTTACCAGTACCACTTGATTATCAAGCATGGTCATTACTCCTTAGTCGATCAGGGATGAGAAAAAGCGACACTGTCAAGCGCTTCGGTATCCGCCAGGCTAATGCCCGTCAGCGTTCCCTCGATGCGACGCACCAAGGGGGTCAGCACCTTCCCTGGCCCGCATTCTACCACCTCAACGCAGCCCAATTGAGCCAGTTTGCGGATGGTTTCCACCCACCGCACAGGGCGATATAACTGGGTCACCAATGCGTGACGAATCGCGTATACATCTTGCGCCTGCTCAACAGCGGCATTATGAATAACTGGAATTTTTGGCGGAAGAAAATCAATCGAATCCAGATAGGCCTCCAATTTCTGCGCTGCTGGCTTCATCAAGCGACAATGGGAAGGGACACTCAAGGGTAGTAACACCGCACGTTTGGCACCGCGTGCCCGTGCACTATCGATTGCTCGCTCCACGGCTTGGCGCTGCCCCGCAATCACTACCTGGCCAGGGGAATTGAAATTGACGGCTTCTACCACATCCCCTTGTGCGGCATCCTCGCAAGCGGCAACCACCGCCTCATCTGCCAAACCCAAAATTGCCGCCATGGCACCACTGCCAACAGGAACGGCTTCCTGCATAATCGTTGCCCGATAACGGGTCAGTTGCAATGCAGCATCGAACGACAGGCTACCCGCCGCCACCAAGGCAGTATATTCCCCTAGACTATGGCCAGCGAGCCAGTCGGGACGTTGGCTGCGTCGTTCACACCAAGCCCGGTATAACCCCACCCCGGCAGCCAGCATCACTGGTTGAGTATTAACGGTAGCATTGAGTTGCTCTTCGGGGCCCTCCTGTACCAACTGCCACAAGTCCTGCCCCAGAATTTCCGATGCTTCAGCGAAGGTAGCGCGAACTTCCGGGAGCCCCGCATAAGCAGTTAACATACCTTGACTCTGTGATCCCTGCCCCGGAAATACCATAGCCCATGTCATCAAGTGTCTCCTTATTAATCAGGATTAGGATAAGTATGTTGGCAGACTAAACACGCAACAAAGCAGCGCCCCAGGTAAACCCTCCCCCAACAGCCGCCAGCAGGGCCAACTGCCCAGGCTGTAACAATTGGTGACGCAAAGCGTGATCCAGTGCCAAAGGAACGGAAGCCGCAGAGGTATTGCCTTGCTGGCTTACCGTACGCACTACCCGATCAAGGGAAATACCCATTTTATGGGCTGTTGCATCAATGATACGGATATTGGCCTGATGCGGCACGAAACAATCCACTGCTGACGCACTCAGATGTTGCTCTTCAAGAACTTCACGACAAACCTGATCGAGAACCTTGACAGCAAACTTGAAGACAGCACCACCATCCATATGAACGACCGGACTTCCCTGCGCCTGACCCTGAACGAATTTTCCCGGTGCCGCCAAGAGATGAGCATAGTGACCATCAGCATGCAACCGGGTGGTCAATAATCCTGGTTGATCAGCAGCACTCAAGACCACCGCACCTGCCCCATCACCAAACAGTACACAAGTATTACGATCTTGCCAGTCAAGCAAGTCGGTAAAGGTTTCTGCGCCCACCACCAGGGCATGACGCACCGTGCCAGCACGAATAAACTGATCAGCGACAGACAATGCATACAAAAACCCGGTACACACCGCCTGAATGTCAAAGGCCGGCGCACCCGAACGGATCCCCAGTTTGGCTTGCAATAAACAGGCCGTACTGGGAAAAGCCATATCAGGCGTAGTGGTGGCAACCACGATCAAGTCAATATCGTCAGCACTCAGTTGCGCGGATTCCAGCGCGCGTTGCGCAGCCTCATAAGCCAAATCACTGGTGGATTGTGAACTGTCACGAATATGGCGTTGAGCGATTCCCGTACGACTTCTGATCCACTCATCGCTGGTATCCACGGTTTGCGCCAGCATTTCATTGGTTACCTGGCGCTCCGGCAAGTAACTTCCCGTTCCCATCAGTCGTGAATAGATCATGCTGTCAATACCTCATGCTGCTGAACCGCCTGTTGAATACGGCCCAGTACATCACTGCGCACTTCTTCAACGGCATAATGAAGGGCATGGCGGAATGCATAGGCATCTGCGCCCCCGTGACTTTTGACCACCAACCCTTTGAGTCCCAACAGACTGGCACCGTTGTAACGCCGATGATCTACCTGACGCTTGAAACGATTCAGCACCGGCAATGCCACCAAGCCAGCCAAACGAGTCCATAAGGAACGATTGAACTCCTGGCGAATCATTTGACCAAGCATCCAAGCCAGGCCTTCTGATGTCTTGAGCACCACATTACCCACAAATCCGTCACAGACCACCACGTCCACGGTTCCCTTGTAAATATCGTTGCCTTCAACATTACCGTGAAAATGGATAGGAGCAGTTTGCAACAATTCTGCCGTGCGTTTGATGGTCTCGTTGCCCTTGATCGCCTCATGACCAATGTTTAGCAATCCCACACGGGGTCTAGGACAAGTGGAACTGGTAGCCAGAATTGAACCCATCACGCCAAATTGCAGCAGATGTTCCGGCGCACAATCCACGTTGGCCCCCAAATCCAGCACATACACCGGCCCCCGAATGGAAGGCATGGTCGTTGCAATGGCAGGGCGTTCAATACCCGGCATCATCTTCAGTACAAAGCGTGCCGTGGCCATCAAGGCTCCTGTATTACCGGCACTGACACAACAATCGGCTTTTCCCTGATGAACCAAATTGATAGCCACACGGAGAGAAGAGTCTTTCTTGTTTTTTAAGGCACTGGCTGGAGATTCTTCCATAGTCACCAATTGACTGGCTTCCTGGATAGAGACGCGCGCCGCCACCCCCTTATAACCAGGGTGGGCAAGCAAGACGGCTTCGAGCGGGGCTTTCAGCCCCACCAGAATAACGCTGACCCTGGCTTCGGTTGTCAGAAAATCCAGAACCGCCGGAACGGTGACCGATGGACCATGATCACCTCCCATAGCATCAACCGCTACCGTTACCGTGCTGGTGGTGCAGCCCTCTATTTGCAACGAAAGATCAGACAAGGATCAATCGTTTTTGGTTTGAATGACTTTTTTGCCGCGATAAAAACCATTCGGGCTGATATGGTGACGCAGGTGCGTTTCTCCCGTCGTAGGCTCGGCTGCCAACGGTTTGGCCACGAGAAAATCATGCGCACGGTGCATGCCGCGCTTGGAAGGGGACTTCTTGTTTTGCTGAACAGCCATGAAACATCTCCTTAAAATTCATTTACAGACGGGCTTCCCCATCGATCAACCAACTTGCTTTACAGTCAAATCTCGCGCTTAAGCGCTGCCAACGCCTCGAAAGGCTTGGCACGCGTCACGTCAACACCGGCAACCGCATCAACCTGGCAACACCCTTCCGGGTGCTCGGGTGCCAACGGTAATGCCAGCACCACCTCGTCACTGACCCAATCAGCGACGCGAATCTCCTCGGGCATGACCAAAGTCTCGATATCCGGATCTTCATCATCCAACTCAGGCAAATCCGCTTCTCGCGCAACCAGAAGAATGCGAGAACGCGAAGCCAAAGAAAAGCGGAATCCCGTCAAACAACGACGACAGGTCAACCACAACTCACCTGCAACAGTCACCTCAAGTTCCCGCCGGTTTTGCGCATCCATGCGCCCCGCCAAGGACCAGCGAATCTCCCCCTCACCAGAAAACAAACTTTCTTGCAAGGCAGGTACTTGCGCTGGCATCACGACTCCGCTAACCTGGTCAGCGCAAGCAATGAAGCGACGAGTATCAAGAATGGGAGCATCAAACATAAGCCTTTCATTATAGCGCGATAACTGTACCCTGTCAAAGACGACACGGCACCTCATCTGCTACCTCAAGGCCCTTTCGGCATTATACTATGCACCATGGTTCCAATCCCCCCTCCCCCCCTCCTGATTCTGGCTTCCAGTTCCCCCTATCGCAGGGAATTGCTGACCCGTCTTCAAATCCCGTTTCAGTGGCAGGCCCCTGACATCGATGAAACACCGAGCGTTGACGAGCCTCCTCCCGCTACAGCCCTGCGCCTCGCCCGCGAAAAGGCCAAAGCAGTGGCACAGGCGCATCCACAAGCTCTGATCATCGGGAGCGATCAGGTGGCCGAACGCGAGGGATGCGCGATCAGCAAACCAGAAAACCACGCAGCAGCGGTAGAGCAATTAACCTGGGCCAGTGGACGCCAACTACAGTTTCACACTGGCCTCTGCCTGCTCGATACCCGCAGCGGAATAACTCATGACGCTCTGGTGACGGTGGTGGTACAGTACCGTCACCTCTCGGCAGCACAAATCGAGCGTTATCTGCGCAAGGATCAACCCTATGACTGCGCTGGCAGTGGACGCATCGAAACTCTGGGTATCTCGTTGGTTGAACGGGTGATCAGCGAAGATCCAACCGCCTTGATCGGCCTGCCGCTGATTACCCTGACCACCCTATTGCAGAACTGCGGTCTGAATGTCCCCTGAAAACCCAAAACCACGGGGTCGATTATTTCTACTCCCGGTTCCGCTGAGTACAGACGAAGCCGCTTTGGACACGCTATCGCCAGGACTGATCAGAACTGCCTGCCACCTTTCCCATTTTCTTGTGGAAAATCCCAAAACCGCACGTCATTTCCTCAAACGGATGGGTCACCCACAACCCATGGCCGATTTACATCTGGATACTCTGTCGATACAAACCCCCCGCGAATCCTGGCCAAGTTTCCTAGCACCGTTACTGGCAGGACAAGATGTGGGTTTGTTATCTGAAGCAGGATGTCCCGCCATCGCTGACCCAGGCAGCGGAATCGTACACCTCGCACATCAGTCAGGCATCCGGGTAATCCCTCTGACAGGCCCCTCATCACTGCTGCTGGCATTGATGGCCAGTGGTCTGGAGGGACAACGCTTTGCCTTTCACGGTTACCTTCCTCTTGAAGAAATGGCACGTGTCGCAGAAATCCAGCGCCTGGAAAGAGAGTCCGCCCGTTGGCAACAGACGCAACTGGTCATCGAGACCCCATACCGCAATACTTCATTGTGGTCGGCATTGTGTCAGGGCCTGCATCCTGAAACCCGACTAACGCTGGCACGCGACCTGACCGGACCCGATGAATGGATCAAAACCACTACGGTTGCCCTGTGGCGAGACATGACCACGCCAGAATTGCAACGTATCCCCACCGTGTTTTTGTGGTTGGCCACACCCGCCCCTCCATCTCAACTCTCTTCCAGACCCGTAAGGAATCGGCTGAGTTCTCGTGGCAAGGGCGATTCGAAACTCAGGTGACGTTGATCAAGGGGATGCTGAAAAAACAGACGCGCTGCATGTAGAAACATCCGTTTGAGACCCAAGCGCGCCAACTCATGGTTCCAGGAAAAATCACCGTATTTGTCGTCACCGGCAATCGGGAACCCCAAGTGAGCCAAATGCACCCGGATCTGATGGGTACGTCCGGTAAGCAAACGCGCCTCCATCAACGTCATTCCAGCATAGCGGGCACGCACCATGAAATGAGTTTCCGAGGGTTTTCCATCGTCACTCACAACTGCACGGCGCTCCCCCTCAGCCGTCAAAAATTTGTGCAATGGCAAACGTATGCGACGCTCTTCCCAGGGAACTTTCCCTTGTACCAAGGCCAGATAATGCTTGGACATCCCTTGTTGACGCAGCAAATCATGCAGGCTCACCAATACCTGCCGCTTCTTGGCCACCATCAGCAGACCTGAGGTATCGCGATCAAGGCGATGCACCAGTTCCAAAAAACGCGCAAGAGGTCTTTCCTGGCGTAACTGCTCAATCACACCCAAACGAATACCACTTCCCCCATGTACCGCCACCCCTGCAGGTTTGTCGAGCACCAGTAATCCCTCATCTTCATGTAGCACCGTAGACTGCATGGATTTTGGCAAAGGTTTTGGGGGATGATCCGGTCGTGTCGGCAAGGATTCTCGTTGAACGGGGGGTATCCGCAAACGATCTCCAGGAGCCAGTCGATAACTATGCTCGCTCCGTTTGCTGTTGACACGCACCTCTCCCTGGCGAATCATGCGGAATACTAGGCCCTTGGGCAGATTGCCCAGATGATGCTGAAGAAATTTGTCGAGGCGTTGCCCAGCCTGATCCGCCTCGACCTCCAGCCACTCTACTGAAACTTTGCGTAAAGTCATTATTTGTTCTAAAATAATAGCCTGTGGTATGACAGGTTTGTTGTTTTGTTGTTCAGGTCGTGGGGTGAGGTTATCTGGTAACCCAGTCAAGGTCAATCAGTTTCCACACCCTCCCATTTCCCCATGTGGTCGGAAATTGGGCATCGGCCCAATATTTTTGCATTCGGTCATAAAGACGGGATGCGATGGCAGTCGTTTCCAAATCGGTTATCTCGCTCACCAAAAAGTAGCGATAGTAGATGAATTATAGGTCGCTAGCACTGTTTTTATGGCTCAATGCCTGAGCCAGTCTCTGGAAAACCCGTTACCCACCCGATCTCCACAAGGAGTGTCACCACATCCACTGATGATCAACAACGAATAGAACCCATTGGTTGGAGTAATGGGAGTTCCCGGTGCATAGGTGCCTTGGAGCCTCATAGTATGAAAAGAATGTTGTTTAACGCCACCCACACAGAAGAATTGCGGGTAGCCATCGTAGACGGTCAAAAACTTATTGATCTCGATATTGAATATTCGGGAAAAGAACAGAAAAAAAGCAATATTTACAAGGCAGTTGTCACACGTATTGAACCTTCTTTGGAGGCGGTGTTCGTCGATTATGGCGCCGAGCGACACGGTTTTCTCCCTTTTAAGGAGATTGCGCGTAGCGCGCTCGATGAAGAGAATGGCGAGTTTTCACGCCAACGAATCGCCAACATCCTCAAGGAAGGTCAGGAACTAATCGTTCAGGTCGACAAGGATGAGCGGGGCAACAAAGGTGCCGCACTCACCTCCTACATCAGCCTGGCTGGTCGATATCTGGTACTGATGCCCAACAACCCTCGTGGTGGTGGCGTTTCACGACGCGTGGAAGGGGAAGACCGCAACGAACTACGTGATGTACTGGCTCAGTTGAGTATTCCATCCGGAATGTCCCTGATCGCACGAACGGCTGGTATTGGCCGCAGTGTCGAAGAACTGCAATGGGACCTGAATTATCTGCTTCAATTGTGGAATGCCATCGAGTCGGCTTCCAGCGCACAAAAGGGCGCTTTCCTGATCTATCAGGAAGGAAGTCTGGTTATCCGCGCCATCCGTGACCTTTTCCAGCCAGATATCGGTGAAATTCTCATCGATACCGAAACCATTTATGAACAGGCTCAGCAGTTCATGAGCCATGTCATGCCGGCTAATGTCCATAAAGTCAAACTATACCGCGACGATGTGCCATTATTCTCGCGCTTTCAAATCGAGCACCAGATTGAAACTGCCTATCGCCGAGAAGTCACCTTGCCGTCAGGTGGGGCCATCGTCATCGACCACACAGAAGCGCTGGTTTCTGTCGATGTCAACTCGGCGCGCGCTACCCGCGGAACCGACATCGAACATACCGCGCTGAACACCAATCTCGAAGCCGCCGACGAAATCGCACGGCAGTTACGTCTTCGCGATTTGGGGGGGTTGATCGTCATCGATTTTATCGACATGGACAATCCTCGCAATCAGCGCGAAGTGGAAAACCGCCTGCGCGATGCCCTGCGCTACGATCGAGCCCGTGTCCAGACTGGAAAAATATCACGCTTTGGACTACTGGAACTCTCGCGCCAACGGCTACAGCCCTCGCTGGGTGAAACCAGCCATATTTCCTGTCCACGCTGCCATGGAACCGGAGTCATCCGCGATACCGAGTCCTCTGCTCTGCACATCTTGCGTATCCTGCAAGAAGAATCGATGAAGGACAACACGGCGATCGTGCGCGCGCAGGTCCCCGTGGATGTCGCCACCTTCCTGCTCAATGAAAAACGCGTGGATATCTATGCCATCGAAGCACGTTTGAAGGTACACGTTACACTGATACCCAACATTCATCTGGAAACCCCACACTACCTGATCGAACGGATTCGTCACGATACCGCCAATTCCATGGATCTATCGGAGGCCAGTTACCAATTGGTCAAGGTTCCTCAGGATGAAACGGAAAATAAAACCAAATCCAATACTCCTGCCAAAGCCGATAAACCAATTCCGGCCGTTCGCGATATCACACCCTCCCAACCTGCGCCAGTGAACACCAAGGCCGGTACAGCATTGCCCTCTTCACCGGTCTCCTATGCGGAACAAGGACGCAAGGGATTGCTGGGCACTATCCTGGGATGGCTCAAGGGTAAATCTCCCGCCCCCAGTGACCTCACGGCCGTTCCTGCCCCCGCCACTGAACCTGTTGCCCCCACACGCCCTGCTACCACAACACCCCGGGACACACGTGAACGCCGTCCACGTCAACGTCGTGACGCTACACCTCGCCAGCCCTCTTCATCAGAAACCCGAGGCGATGGCAACACTCCAGAAGCCTCAACCAAAACGGAACGTAATCGTTCCCGTGAACGTCCAGTCAACCGGGCACCGGATGAACGTCAGGAACCCAAGAGTCCTCGTGTAGCAACCCCCGTGGTTTCGGCTGTGGAAACAAATAGCGGGGAGGAGGTAGTCCAGTCAGAGCGTGATCCGCGTCGGCGCAATCGACGCGGGGGTCGCCGTGATCGTTCGCGGCGTTTTAACGGAGCAATGGCACCGGATTTCTCCCTGTTCGTCGAACCCCCTGCAGAAGCAGACCCCGAAGGCATGCCCATTTCCACTGCCGAGAATAGTGTGACTCCCGTGGAACCGGCTGCCCTCCCCCCTTCGCCTCCAGTGTCTTCCTCTCCGGAACCCGTTCCCACTGTTGCCATGGTATCGGAATCGCATGTTGTCGCCACAACTGTGGAAAACGTGAATGTAGAAAAAGCGGAACCCATTGAGTCATCGTTTGAACCTACTCCATCCCCCATGACCGTTGCTGAACCAGTGCCAAACTTGCCCAGCGAGTCTGGACTGGTCATGGTGGAAACCCGTTCACTTTCACAGCAATCTGATTCCGCTTCACCTGAAGTTACCCCTCCACCTGTACGTCGTCGCCGCCGTCCCAGCACTGCGCGCAAGACCACAGTGAATAGCGAACCGCTACAACAGGTGGAAACACAAAAGGTTCCAGAGTAGGTGTCCTTGGCCGCCCCATGGTTCGCCTTACGGCCAAGGAAACAACCGTTGGAAAAGCGCCGGCTGACTTTCCGGCAACGGACCCGGCGTTTTTTTCCATGGCTGTGGTAATCACTCGGTCACCGCATTGGTTACTGGGTTTGTCAATGCTCGCAACCAGCCTGACAACGTGGGCTGGTACCCAGTCTCCCGTCATACAGGGTAAGGTTGAAGATGCCCTGGGGGCTCCCCTTGCTCATGCGCATCTGGAAGTACAGAATGAAGCCGGAACAGTGGTCAAAGTAACCGATAGCGACGGTCAGGGGCAGTTTTCACTGACGCTGCCAAACGGGACCTACAGTATCGAGGCTCATCTGCCCAACCATGAGCCGGCTGTCACCATCGTAACGGTGGATGGTCAACCCCACTCGGTGACCCTGACGCTGACAAGCCAACAAGCACTATCTGTTGCCATTACCGCCCCTCCCTTGCACCAGCGCAACAGTTTCTCCGACTCCAGTGGTGCCAGCGTTACCCACATTGACCACCAGGCTATCGAAGATCTGCCTCAAGGAGACAACACTCCACTCAATCAGGTGCTGCTGCAAGCACCCGGCGTGGTCAATGATTCTTTTGGGCAACTGCATATCCGTGGCGATCATGCCAATATTCAGTATCGTATCAATGGAACCTTGATTCCCGAAGGAATGAATGGTTTCGGCCAATTTTTTGATACCCGGTTTGCACAGAATATCGATCTGATGACCGGAACCTTACCCGCCATGTATGGAGACCATACTGCGGGGATCGTGGATATCACCACTCGTCAGCGTTACAATGGCACGGGGCAATTCGATCTGTACGGTGGACAGTTCAGTACGCTGAATCCCAGCCTGGAGTATGGCAATACCATCGGTGATCTATCCTACTTCTTTACAGGCTCTTATCTGAGCAACGATATCGGGATACAGCGTCCTAATCCTGGTGCTCCCATACACGATAATACCCAGCAATTTCGGGGATTTGGCTATGTTTCCTATCTCATCAATCCCATGAATAAGATCAGTCTGATGATGGGGGGTTACAGTGGGCATTTCCAGATACCTGCCAATCCGGGTCAGACCCCTGACCCCAATCAGATCGGCATTTTGCCCCATCTGGGATTGACAGGCTATAATTCTGCTACCGTTGCTGACCAACAAAACGAATCCAACCAGTTCGCAGTGTTGGCATTGCAAGGCTCCTTGAGTGACCAGATGGATTATCAAACCTCCCTGTTTAGTCGCTATACCAGTCTCCAGTATATTTCCAATACACTCGGTGATCTGGCCTTCAGTGGTATCGCCCCCGATATATTAAGAAGCAGTCTTAGCAATGGGTTGCAATCTGATGAAACATGGAGATTTCTTGAACATCACACTCTCCGTTTCGGAGTGTATGGGCAAACAGAAAATATCGTCAGTAACAACACTTCCACCGTTTTTCCCATCAATGGTTCTGGAATGGTGAGTGGAGGCCCATTCTCCGTGACCGACAACCATACCTACAATGGCAACACACTCTGGGCGTTATATGCACAGGATGAATGGAAGGCCACGGACCGTATGACACTCAACTACGGGATGCGATTCGATCAGGTAAATACCTTTTTTATCAATGAGAACCAATGGAGTCCACGACTCAACATGGTCTATTCATTGACCCCCGATACTACCTGGCACGTGGGCTATTCCCGTTACTTCACACCCCCGCCCAACGAATTGGTCAGTTCTACGACCCTTGCCCTGTTTCAGAATACCACCCTGGCCACTTCTGGGGCCAACAGTCCCGTTAAATCAGAGCGCAGCGATTATTACGATGCCGGTCTGACACATCGCCTGAATCCGAAAACCAGCCTGACCCTGGACACTTTTTACTCACGCATCACCAATCTACTGGATGAAGGACAGTTTGGCCCGGCCTTGATCATGACCCCATTCAACTATAACGAAGGCTTGATCTACGGTGTCGAGTTAAGTGCCAACTACAAGTCCGACAATCTCTCGGCCTATGCCAATGTGGCACGCACCATCAGCCAGGCCCGAGGAATCAGTTCCAGCCAGTACCTATTTTCGCCAGCAGTGCTGAGTTACGCCGCCAATAACTGGGTTTACGTAGATCACCAGCAAACACTGACAGCATCCAGCGGCTTAGCTTACAGTTTTCTGGGCAACCGCTTATCGGCTGATATGACCTATCAGAGCGGTTTACGCAATGGCTTTGCCAACACCACCAGTTTACCCGCCTATGTCGTAGCCAATCTGGGGATTAGCCGACCGTTCAAGACCAGCCTGACGGGCCCCATGGAAGTGCGATGGGTCATCACCAATCTATTTAACCAGACCTATTTGATTCGAGATGGAACAGGTATTGGTGTGGGCGCACCACAATATGGCATGCCACGAGGCGTGTTCATGGGGATCACCAAACCGATTTAAAAGCGAGACATCCATGGAAAGTTGGCAAGCACTAAAAGCCGGGGGCCCTTCCCTTTACCCCCTCTTCATTCTGGCCTTGTTGGCATTGACCATCATGCTCGATCGAATATGGCTGTTCTGGCGCCACGTGCGTTGGCAACCCGCCATGAAGCAAGCACTCCATTCCTCCCACTTATCCTGGGATGCCGTAGAACAGGAAATTCAAAAGGCACCTCGCAACTACTATGCACGGTTTGCCCATGTTCTGGTGACACAGCGGCAACGTCCATTGTGGTGGGTAGAGTCCCGCGCTCAGGAAGCCGCTCTCGAACTGGAACAAAGCATGGGGCGCGGATTATGGCTACTGGAAACCATTGTCACCGCTGCTCCTCTGTTGGGGCTGTTGGGAACCATCACCGGCATGATGCACGCTTTCAATCTAATTGGAGGAAACGGGCTGGTGGATCCAGCCGGGATTACGGGAGGAGTGGCGCAAGCACTGATCGCTACCGCCGTAGGGATCCTCATCGCGCTGGTAGCGCTATTCGCTTTCAATTATTTTTCGCGTAAGCAAGCCAAGGCATTGGAAGAAATGGAACGCCTGGGAACCTTGCTGATCGACCATCTTCGTCTGAGTTCTGAATCAATATGAAACTTCGTCGCCCAATACGGGTCCGCAAAGGGCGAATCGAGATCATCCCCATGATCGACGTGATGTTTTTCTTGCTGGTGACATTCATGCTCGCCTCATTATCCATGCAAAACCTGCATTCCTTGCCTGTCAACTTGCCCCAGGGGCATGCAGCATCACTGCAGACCCAGCACTCCATTACCCTGACCATCGATGGCAACAGCCATATTTTTCTGGATAAAACCCCAGTTACCCTGGCGAATCTCAGTGCCCATCTAAAATCCCGGATGACACCAGAGACCGATATCATCGTTGCCGCCGACAGTCAGGCACCCAATGGAGTAACCATACAAGCCATGCTGGCTGCAAGAAACGCAGGGGCACAACATTTTCTATTTGCCATCAAGCATGTTGATTGAACCTCCGGCCCTTGATTCACCCTGGTCCCGGTTACCCCTGACAATTCCGCTGGCGCTTCTCCTATGTACGCTCGGCACAATGGGTCTTCCCATTTTACTGGAGAAGGGAGCCCATACAACCCCGCCTCCCCCTCCGATTGTCGCCGATATCATCGAGTTACCTCCTCCACCAGCCGCTCATCCCATCACCGCACCTGAGCATGCTCACGCCATACCGCCTATGACACACCAAGCGGCACATACCGCGCCACCCATATCCCAGGCCACGCACGCTCCCTCACCCAAGGAACCCACGCCAAACCCTCAACCTTCCCCGGCCCCACAACCACCTACGACTTCTCCCCCTGCGCCACCACTTTCTCCCCCCTCGACATCTACTACACCTCCTTCTCCGACGACACCAGATGCTACAGGGCATGGCCAGGGACAGCGTGAAGTACGCGCCGCCCGAGCCCTGATTCATCCACTTCCCGTAATTCCTGATGAATTGCGCACCGCTGCACTCAATGAAACAGCTACGGCACGCTTTCATATCAGCCTGAGTGGTCAAGTTCAGGTGGAATTGATCCATGCCACCCAAAACCCACGACTTAACCGTATGATTTTAGAATCATTAAGCCAGTGGAAATTTTTTCCGGCAATAGCCGAAGGACATCCAGTCGATTCAATTCAGGACATCGATATCCATATCAACGTACAATAACGCCATATCGCGTAAAATGATCGGTTGAGGAAGGCCCAGGTGGCGAAATTGGTAGACGCAGCAGGTTTAGGTCCTGCCGCCGAGAGGTGTGGGGGTTCGAGTCCCTTCCTGGGCACCATTGTCAGTTTCCACCAGTTCAAAACACTTCCGGTTTTCTCTGACACAAACAAAGAAAATAGTAAATTTCAATAGGTTACATGCAATACCCGCGCAGCAGAAACCATCCTCCCCCTCGTTTTTTTCCGACCCGTTCCAACAAATTCCTCAATCTTTACGCCAAAAATACGCCATAATTTACGCCGCAACAACCAAGCGGAGGGGGTTATGGGAACAATTCGGAAGATTGGGAACAAGTGGCGGGCGGAGGTTTGCGTCAAAGGAAAAAGATCATCGATGCGGTTTGAACGCAAAACCGAAGCAATGGCTTGGATTGCGAAAACGGAAGCAGAACCAGAACGGGCATTGAAACAGCACACACTCCGCGAAGCGCTCCAGAGATACGCAACCGAAGAATCACCGTTGCGTCGGGGAGAAAAGTGGGAGATCGTGCGGCTATCAGCTTTCCAGACGCCTATGCACAAGACCTTACCCCTCGACAAGACCATGGACAGCATCAACCCCGACGACCTGGCAATCTGGCGCGATGCGCGACTAAAATCGGTTTCACCAGGGACGGTACTGCGCGAAATGAAACTGCTCTCCTCCGTTTTTGAAACGGCCAGGCGCTCGTGGCGATGGTGCAGCAGCAACCCGACCCGCGATACCCGCAAACCGCCAGAGCCAAAACACAGGGAGGTCGTTATCACCGCAAACCAGACAAGGACGATGCTGGAGGCACTAACCTACTCGCCCACACACAAACCCACAACCGTGACCCACACCGTCGCCCTCGCCTTTCTGGTGGCCCTGCGGACAGGTATGCGAGCCGGTGAGATATGCGCCCTTACCTGGGCAGACATCAAGATGGATAAAAAACAGGGTATTGGATTCGCAAGGCTCAAGACTTCAAAGACGGGTAAAGGCCGCGATGTGCCATTGACGCGGAAATCCGTGAGACTGGTGGAAAAAATGCAACAATGGGACAGCACATCAGTATTCGCGCTCAAACCACAAACACTGGACGCGCTTTTCCGTAAAGCACGAACCAAGGCAGGGCTGGAAGGGTTTACTTTTCATGACAGCAGACACACCGCCGCAACCCGGATCGCTGGCAGAATGAAAAGCAACAAGGATGTTACCGCGCAACAGGCATTGCTCGATCTGTGCAAAATTTTTGGGTGGACGAAAACAGATCGCGCACTGACCTATTACAATCCAGACCCACTCGATATGGTAAAGAGGCTTTGACGAAATCGTAGGACGTTCTGGACGAACGCAACCTGTTGATTTTGTTTCTGTGCACAGTTGGAATCCTCATGAAACAGGAATACAATATAGAGCCTGAACAGTGGAATCGCGGGAGGGTATCATGGTTTTCGGCAATTTTGAACAGGGCGGAATTATCGCCATGCTTGGTGGGGTTTTGGCTCTGGTGGTCAGTTATGTTTTGGTTCGCCGGTTTAACAAAGAAATCCGGGAACAAAAACAGCATCACAAATCCGTCTAAATCTCCCATGTCCACCAAGGAGGCATCATGGTATTCGGAACCTTTGAATTGGCTGGGGTTGTCTTCATTCTTGGGCAACTCTTGGCTCTGGCCGTCAGTTGTGTCCTGATTCGAAAAATAAACGAAGAACGAAAACAACACCGGCAAACATAACGGGCCATGCTTTCGCATGACCCGCTGTGGTTGCGCCCGCCGCCGGAACTTGTAACTTAGAGCAGTGCAGTTCGCGTCGCAACCTGCCGGGTTTTTTCAATGTCGATCCAATTAGCCCGGCGCAGGATCGTCCCGCTTACGCGGGATTCGCTCGCCCATCAAAATGAAAACCGGTCTGGATTTGGTGAATTCGCTCACCCACCAAAATATAAACCGGCCTGGATTTGTTGACCTCCTTTCGCAAATGTTTTGTCGCCGCGATGAGACACCGTGCTGCGAAATACCGGCTACCGTTGTATTTGGCCAAGATTTCGTCGCGCTCGGGATCGCCGTTCGGGACCATTTCGTCCATCATGAATTCGATAAACTCGTATAAATCTCCTCGAAACATCCAGCCCAGATCGGAGATGTTGTTGTAGCCGAGAGTTTCCCGATTGGCAAAACACTCTACAAAACGCTGTGGGGTGATCTTCATTGAATTGCTCCTTGCATTGCAGTTATTTTATTAAGGTTTTGTACCGATAAACAAAATCAGAATTGCTTGCGTCCAAACGAGTTGGTTGCGCGTGTCTCCCAAATCGCAATTTCCTTGAGTTCGTTCCACAAATACTCAGCAGCCTCCAGCAAACACTTGGCTGCGAAATACGAATTGTTGTTGTATTCCTTGAGAATTGCATCGTGATTTCTGTCTCCGTTCGGGGATGCCACCGACATTGACAACGCCACGAATTCAAATATCTCGCGCCGGGACTTCCAACTGGAAGCAGGGATTCTGTCGTAGGCAAGAATCTCGCTCTTGTTGAGAAACTTGCTGTCAACATTGCTATTGATGAAATGTTTGATAAAGCGATGGGTTTTTGTATTCATGGCTGCTCCTTTCTATTGTGTTTTATTGATAGTTGAACCGACAGTTCAAATCAGCGTCAGTACGTTGATGATTAGGTACATTGAAATGACCCCGAGCGCGACAAATGAGAACGGGTTGTAGTTCAGCGACTTGAAAATTTGTCCGAATACTGCGTTTGTGATTGTGAACATTTTGATAACTCCTTTTGTGTGCTACTACAGTTAGATGAGAACCTGCGAAATTTTGGAACATGTCAGCGAGAGCGAAGCCGCGTCATCTACCCTGCCCTCCCGGTGTTGGCCCCACAGACCGGAGTTGGTGAGCGCTCCTGCGGAATGCGTCTGAAACTTATTTTGAAGACCGGTCATATTTACCCCCCCGTTTATTAAGTACCGTCTGTCGGAGCCGCGCGCCCCTGTGATCGCACCGCAGCACGAAAAAAATCATGGGCGCAACCGAGAACGCACGCCCCCGCGTTTTTTGCGGGGGACCGTTCGATGGGGCGCACGAAGTGGCCGAAGGCTCCATTGATTTTTTTCGGGCCGGTGCGATGTTTTTGGGCGCGGCTTCAAAGACGGCTTAATAAACGGGGGGTAGAACGGGATTCTTCGATAAGTCAGGCATGCAGACGACGGTTACCTGGATCGAAAGGCCCATACAGGCCAGACGGTCGCGTAGCACCTAGAGGCCGTAGGGCAGCCTGTACTGGTTCAAGAGGCGCTAAAACTGCGCCGTGCCGATGGTCAATATATAAGTACCGTCGGCACGGCGCGGTTTTGATGATGACAGCGCCACAGGCCAGCCTTTGTTCAAAAACCTTCTGGGGTGGGGAGCCGGGAGAGAGGAAGCGGTGGCAGCGCAGGCCAAACCAAGGGTGATAGCGTATTCCTTGGCAGGACGCCCTCCGAGGGGTTTTCCCCCATTTTGGGGAAAACCGTTTAGGTTATTTCCAGAATCGGAAAAACCCACAAAGTCTTGCGATTCTTCAAAACCGTACTTTTTGATACGATCTTTGATCCATGTCGAAAAATCCTTTCTCACTTTAAGAAACTCGTGCAACAAAAACCCCGGCTGTTACACCGGGGCTGTTGCTGCTGCTTGTCGATCACTTGGCTGACTGTGTGGCTGGCTGGGCCTGGGTTGCGCCGTGCGGGTTGGCAAATGGGTCATAACTCCCAACGGTATTCCATTGGTCAGTGAACTTTTGCAACTGTTCTTTCTTGGCCGCTGCACATTTGTCGAAGTTGTTGGGTTCGACATTTTGGCACCATTCATTGACGGCTTTGGTGGGGTTATCCCCATCACAGAACGCATTAAACGCGCTAAAATTATCCTGCATCGTGTGGGTCTTGGCTTCAACAGCCATACCGATAGGCACACCCACGGCTCCCACCCCTGCCAGGGTCAAAATCCCGGCCAGAAACCCGAACGCGCTGGCTTTGGCGACGACGGCGAAGGTGAGGACGGTGGCAATACTGATTTTTTTCAACATGGCAAACTCCTTGTAAGTACCCCGCGACTTGCTGGGTTACTACTGTTGGGAGGATGCGAAATTTCAGTCTCGCGGAGGCGTGTCACAGGCGCTCGGGAGCGTGTAGCAGGCGCTCGGGGAGGTGTCACAGGCGCTCGGCAGATAAAAAACCCCCAGCACCTGAATGCCGAGGGAAGGCCGGGTTCCCGGCGGAGCGTGCCATGGAGCACGATTTGATTACTTGGCCCGGTTGAACTCGCTTGATGTATCAACGCCCGACCCGGTGCTGGTGCTTGTCGAGTCTTTTGTGGAATCGGACGATTCCAGACTCGCACCGCTGTTTTCTGAATTTCCTTGGGAAATCGACACCTTGTAACTCTTGCCGTCGATAGCAGAAGAACTCATGGTTTGTCGTCCAAGGATGCGGAATTCGCCGGAACCTGCATTCGCGTAAAACGCACCACAGTTTAGGGTAAGGTCATTTGACACCCCGAGGTGCGGCAAAACACCAGAACAGGAAAGTTGGTTCATAATGCCGTCCGTTTTCGCTATGATTTTGTCCTGGATTTCCTGAGAACTGTCTATTTTGTAAAATGCTTTGTCTATTTTCTCCGACACATCTCTTTCGCTGCTGAATACCTGCCCCTGCTGCGCGACAAAATCTCCGGCGGTTGTTAATATGATGTTGGCCTCGACGCGACATACAATGTAGTCAAAAACGGCTTTGTAGCCTAACTCTGCCTGAGCATTGGTGCTTTTAACAGAGTCCAGTTCGCCGTACCCGCTCGCTTCGCCTGCTCTTCCGACGGTCATCCTGAAAAAAACCGGGAAATCATATGAAATGTTGGAGAAAGGTTTGCAACGGTAGTCTGGAGTGACGCTGAGACTCTCTTGTGCAATCGGGTCTTCCGCCGCTACGCTCTGAAGCCACGCTAGTGCATGTTGACCTTGCGGTGTATTGTAGTAATCAGGGATACGGGTGCTGAGGGTGCTGAACAATCCAGACCCAGACTCGTAATGGTCGATAAATGTTTTAATCAAAAGCGAGTTGATATTATCCTCAACAGTAAAACTGTTGTCGGATTTCTGGTCCGAAGATTGTTTTGTTGAACTGGTCGCGCTTTTTGATTTTTCACGGGCACGCTGTTTTTTTTCGTCTTTCGTATGCCGGACTTTTTCGCTGGACGAAGGTATTGCAGTGTCGTCAGCATAAACTTGGATCGCGCAAGTGCCAAGGATGGTCGCAATAGTGATTGCACAAACTTTTTTATTGGTATTCATGATGGTCACCCGTCAAAAATTATTTCAAATTTATTGCAGCAGATGAATTATCAACGGGCGTCGATGGTCTTTGCTGCGCCTGCCGTGGCGGGAAAAGATCAGGACCGACCAGTTTACATTCGTCCATCATCGCATCCGGGTCGCATGAAGAAGCCCCTGACAAGCAGTATTGCCAACAAGTAAAAATCCCCGGACAACCTGGAGCGCGCACGTCAGCATGTTTGCCTAGTGGCAAAGAACTCACATCAGGTACACCGTGCATGATGGCGTTGTCCGCAGAACAGGCTGGAAGCCTTGATAAATTTTCAAGGGCAATCTGTCGCTGATTTTTTGCGAATCGGTCTTGATAACTCTCAGTCGGCTGGAAAATCTCGTGGTTTCCCAGATCGTTTGACACCGAATCTGCCAAGTTGTTGATCGGCGTGGCAACAGAGGCGCAACCGGAAAATGTCATTGAACAAGCGACACATAACGCAGCCGCAATAACCCCTTTTTTGATCTTCATGGAAAACTCCTTTTTTGTTGATCCACAACGAAAACTGATACTTCGTGTTGAACAGGTGCGAAATCAGGCGCAGGCAGCCGGGTCGGCAAGGTCTGCCCACCGCTTCTCCTCTCCCCGCGCCTGTTTTTGAGTAATTTGCTGATCCGACCCGGCCCAACAAAACACCATCCCGGCTTTTAAGACATCGTTCCAGTCTTTGGTCTCGCCAGTGGTGCCTGGGGCTATCTTTCGCACGGGAGCCCCTGCCGAGGCTGCGACTGCCAGAATCTTTTCAGAACCGGTGGTTCCGGCTTTGTCAGAATCAAGGCCGATATAGAAGGAGCATCTGTGCTGTTGGTGCAGATCCTTCAACCACGCGGGATTAACCTCCGCATTGGCTCCAGGCAAGGCGAGAACCGAACCAGTCCATCCCATGGTGACAACCGACAAGGCATCAATGCAGCCCTCTGTTATCAGAATCCGGCTCTGATCGAGCCCTTGCCAGAGCCAAGGTCTGTCAATCGTTCCGTAGCGGATGAATCTTGGCCCGCTCGATTCAGCACGGACCGAACGGCACTCGATACTGCGCGACCCGTGTACGAAGATCATCGGGCGGTGGTAGGCACCACCCCACGAATACTCGGTCGCCGCCAAGTCGTTGCCGGCGAATTGCATCAAAGCATTTTGGGCCTTGGTTGAGTCGTCAGGTAGTGAACACAGCAGACCCCGGCGATGACCCTCTATAACGACTTCTGAGGCGATTCCGCGTCCCGTTAGGTATGACAGGGCCGTGGTGTATCCACAGGCCCTGAAGACGCCTACGACCCGGCGCATGGCGGCGTTTTTGGCCTCGGTTTTTGCATCAATTTCGGCGGCCACAATGGCGGGGCCGTGATGGACAATGTTTCCGGCTTGCTGAGGCGGGGTCGTGCCGTTGATTTCGTGAACCGCGTCCCAAATGTCGTATCCGTTTTCAGAAATCAACCAATCCACAGCCGAACCGGAAACGCCGCAGGAATGGCATTTGTATCGCCAACCCCTGTCTCGTCCGCGAAAAATGGAAAGTTTGTTGCTGACCTTTGAGCCATCTCCGCAAACCGGACATGACCTGATATAAAACCCGGTCCCGGATTTTTTGAGAATGTGGCCGTAACCCTTCAGAATCTCAGGCAGGTTTGCGACCATTTTTGCGGCAGTGACGCTGTTTCCCATTTTTCGCTCCAAGTGTAGTGATTTACTACAGATGTCGCACCGCGAAATCGCGGCCCAAAAATAACAACCCCGGAGCAGGAAACCCAACTCCGGGGAACCTCGTTACTGCACGGGTGGGGCCTTCACATCGCTGTCTTGGCTGTTGTCGTCCTTGGTACTTGTTCCGTTGCTGGACGACTGCTCGGCACTGGTGCTGTCGGTGCTTTCCACAGCGACACTAACCTCTTTTCCGTTGATAGAGCCTTGGCCAAACCACTTGATGCCGTCATGAATCCAGACAACCCCGGACGGGCCACAGGCAAAATCATCTTGTGCGGTTTGAAAATGAACCGGCTTTTCTGCTCCGCTCCCGGTCAGATCGACTGTCGCTGGCCCGATTTTTTGTGCGCGCTTCATCCCGTCGGCAAGAAAACTGCCATGTAGGGCGTTGATCACCTGGATGATTTTGGTCTTGACGGCTTCCTGGTCATGGTAAACGCCGTCGGTCTCAACCCCCGCCGCGATCTGCGTCATTGCTTCGTTACCACCGATGGCTTTTCCTTCGTTTGCCATCAAGTACCCGTCAAGCATCCTCGAATTCGATTTCGACCTGTCCATCGGATCAACTTCCCAACCAACACAGGGATGGATGGCCGCACGAATCGCTATATCCCAGTCTTGGCTTTGGCTGGATATGCGTTTGTCGTGTTCGTTCGCCACATCAACAATCAGCGCGGCAAGCGGAATCGTTGCGGCAATTTTGGTGGAGTGGCTTTCCCCGATCTTTTTTTGCTGGGTCAGAGAATCATCCGACCCTGACGAATTTTTCTGGGATGCGCCAGAACTTGAACCATGGCCGCAGGCGCTCAGGGCGAGTGCTGACAGAACGGTGATGATGAATTTCGTTTGCATGGTAAGACTCCGATCAGATTTTGTCGTCAAGGGCTGGTGGGGTCAGTGGCCCAACCATGTCCGGGGCCGTGCGTGCCTTGGCTTCTTCTTTCAGCTTGTCGATGCGTTCGGACAGGGCATCAAAATCCTTCTTGACCTCCGCGTCATGGAACTTGGCTTCCTGTTCGTGCAGGACGCGATTTATCGAGTCAAACGGGAGTCGCACAAGAACATAACTGTGGAACCGCCCCTGGATGGGTTTGCTCTCCTGCCGTACAACCTCATACCCAACCACAGGGACTTGTGCCACCAGATTGTCTATCAGTCGCTTGTAGTCCTCCTGACGGCCCATGAGGCCATCTTTGTCCCGCTGCTGGGCCAACCCTGACACGGCCCCGCTCAAACGCTCTGCCAGCCCAAATTCCCCGTTCAGCCGGGCTCTGTCCATGGATACGCGCAAACTATCTGAGTCGCCCTGACCGACGGCATAAAACCCGACGCCATCATTCATGGGAACCTGTGTTGCCCACTTCGGTGTCGCGTCAATTTCGTCACTCATGGCCGATTGTCGCCTGCTCAGTCGTTCGGCCTCGGCTTTTGCCCGAATCTTGTCCGCTTGAGCCTGATCCTTGGCAATGTCCGATAAACTCGGCCCAGCACAACCGCCAATGGCAAGCCCTGCAAGAATCGCGGCAAGGGTAATTCGTTTGGTTAATGTCATGATGAACTCCAAGGAGTTTTGAGCTCACCAAGCTTGGTGAGCTCAAAATCGAGTTAGAACAATTTCGCAATGACGGCGGTAAGTACCATCGTCAACAGGTAAAAGGGGAACAGCAGACCCGCTACGGCCCCAAGTATCGCGGCAGAGGCGATAGACCCAGCCAGGGCGAGACGCTTCTTGCCAAGATCACGCTCGACTTCAAAGACCGCGATAATCGCCAAAATCATCTTTTTCAGATACACAATAGTTTCCGCACTGTCATAAACCATGATCTTCTCCTTCAAAACGATTTATCGAAATCTGAAAAATCTTTCAGGTAGTCAACATCCCCACCCGCATCCTGCACCGGCACTTTCTTGTCAACCGGCACCGGCCCTGCCTGCGCCTGTGAATCCTTGGGGGCATCTGGCACTCCAACCGTAACCACCTGCCCCCCTCCAACACCAAAAGTCGCGTTGAAAACATCCTGTGCGCCAAGACCAGAACGCTTGATGTAGTCCGGTTCAAACTTTGTCCGAGACTTATAAAGGATCTTCACCCGCGAAATCGGGTAGTCCCCCGGAAGTTGCAAATACCCGGTCAAATCCGGCAAGGTGGCAATTTCAGAAGCCGTCACAACCTCGCGCTCATTCCTGCGTGTCGCAATGTTCACCCCGTCACGCGAAGCTTCTTCCCCAAAGCTGTTGCTCTCGGATTTTTCTTCTACATCCTCTTTCCCAAGCAGTTCCGCGTACCGCTTGCTGGTCGATTCGTCAGTCACACGCAAAATCAGTTTGGTCTGGCAGTTCGAGAACAGAACCTTGGCCATGTCCTCGCCGTAGGTAATGTCCATCTGCGCGACGTTCTGCAAGCCAAGAATGGAACAAATGCCAAACTTTCGAGCCTCGACTAAAGCCATTTCCAGAGCCTTCATTTTTTGCAGGCTGGCCAACTCATCCAGAAAGATCATCGCTTTCAGTCGTGGGTCAGGGCGGGATTCCATGAACCCCACCAGCGCGGTTTCAATCCAGACCGTGGCGAATGGCTTGATGGCTTCGTGTTGGGTGCTGGAACTGGTGATGAATGCCCAAGAATCATCCTCAATCTTCGACCACTCGCGCATTGAGAACGAAGGGTTGTCCGGTGTAGGTTCCGGCAGGTACTGAAAATATCGGAGGGCCGGACTTGTCGAAAGCGTCAACCGTACCGACTCAGACCCGCGTTCGTTCTTCTCATTGATCGTGCCAGAGGCCATCGCCTTATTTGACCGGAGCAATTCCGCCAAATCGTCCAGAGTGGACTTCATAATGGCCTCGGAAACCCCGCGCATAGAGCGCCCGGCTCCCTTGTTGTACTCAATCCGCAAAATATCTTCCAGCAGTAACCGGGCAGCGTTATCCCATATCGGGTCTGAACTGTTTTTGTTCTCGGGAACAAAGTAGGTTGCGATCATGGCAAAGTCGAAATCGTCGATCACATCGTTGAACACCGACCACGCCGCGCATCGAGCGTCCAGCGGATTCAGAATGAAATCCTTCCCTGGGCGGTAGTAATACTCGGTAAACTCCCCCGTCTTGTCGTAAACTACGCACTTCTTGTTGAGTTTGCGAGCGCGATCCAGCATATGGAGCAAGCCTTGAGATTTTCCCGTCCCCATGGCCCCGGTGAACAGAATGTTCCGAGTCATCTTCGACAAAGGAATGGGCACCCCGCCGATTTCAAACTCTGATTCCTCGTCTTTCACCAGATCAACCAATGTCTCAACGGGAACGATTTTTGCCCCGCGCAGCCATTGGTCTGTCGCATACTCACGCCCACGCCGGGTTTGGTAAGAAAACAGCAAGAAGGCAATCCCCGCCCCTGCAACCAACCCCGCCAAAATCGAGAACCAGGCAGACCCGGCGGCTTTGTCCCACGCCGGGGCAGTCACAGAGATGGCATCGACTGGGGAAAGATTGGCCGATACCACGCCAGCCGAAACACCAACCTTGAAAAGATGCAGCCCCAGAGCATTCTCAAGCACGGCCTGGCGGTTGCTGATCGCCAAAGAACGAACCGTTGAGTTCGTGAGCAACACAAAACAGGAATACCCGGTCACCACAGCCGAAGCGGAAAATACCAACCCTAGCCGCCACAGGTTTTTGAACAACAGGTCAGTCCGGTGCCATGTTATGTCCGAACCACGGACAAACGACTGCTTGATGTTGTTGTCATGGATACTCATTTTTTTAACGAGTCCTTCACAGCTTCTTGCAACTCGTCAGTCGAGTGATCGTTTTCAACCGCGCCTCTCGCGGCAGCCTTGATCCGGTCCAAATCCTTCCCGTTTTGGTCGGACTGTTCACTATCGGCCTTTTCTGCCACATCACGCAGACCGCAATACCTCTTCACATCTGCGGTGTATCCGGCAATAACATCCTGGTCGTCGTGCGTCCGGCGGGAAAAACTCAAATTGAACCGCGCCGTTTCGCACAAATGCTCGGCCTTGGTTGATTTGTAATCTGATTGCTGATTTTGGTAGAACATCACGGTCAGCCAGATTCCAACCGCCCCGGTAGCAATGCCGATAAACACACCCTTGTCGCTGATAGATGCCATGAAACGCTCCCAATAGGTAACCACCGGACCCCCCGGATACCTAATGATGTCCAGGCGCGAAATGACGGTGGTTTGGAGCTGGGAGGAGAAAGCTGGTTGCGAACCTTGTCGGCTCGGTTAGCGAGAGCGACATAGGAGCCGCGTGGTGGCCTTTGACTGCGACCCTCTTTTCTCCCCGCTACTAAACTTGTTCGTTGCAAAGAAACAAAACACAGGTTACGATCAGTCAGAATATTGGACACCGGATGTGCAACAGTTAGTGACAGATTTTCAGTACAATTTTGGTTCGGTTCATGTTAGTCGTTATCCTTATTAAAAGGAGATTCTGTGCAAGGTAAGATAAAATGGTTTTCTCAGGAAAAGGGATATGGCTACATCGTGGCCGAGGATGGAAAAGAGCATTACTTCAATATTCGTGATATTCAAGGGGCAAATCTCCCGCGCAATGGAGATTTTGTTACCTTCGAGAGCAGTCAAGGAACGAAAGGGCCGAGGGCGTCTTCGGTGGTAACAGACCCAAATTCTCAAGCAAGCACGGTTAATCGAAGTACCGACGAGAGAGTTACCTGTACCCATTGTGGTAAGAAAATGATGCCAAGACTCATCATCTATAACCATTCACCGTATCGTTCGGTCTGCCCGTTTTGTGCAGGTGTTTACAAGGATTTTGTAAAAAACCCCTGTTTTATCGCAACTGCCGTCTATGGAGATTACTACGCTCCCGAGGTTATCGCACTCAGGCGGTTCCGTGACGAATCACTTAACCCATATACTGCGGGCCGCATTTTTATCAAAGCCTATTACAGGCTATCCCCACCCATTGCGAAGTTTGTCTCTCAACATCCCCTACTCGCTTCGGCTATCAAGCCATTGTTAGATGCTTTGGCTAGATGTAACGAATAGTGAAATGGTTATCAAAAATCTGGCAAAAATGCTTTTCAAGTCCTGGCTGGTCTCGCTGGCCTTATCCATGATCCTCGTAGGACTGTCTGAGTCGTTTGGCAAGACCAGCCATCCGACCGCGGGTGGTCTGTTGGTGGAGCGAGTGCTTGCCGAGACCGCCGGGTTGTGGCTGTTCGTGTTCCTTGCTTTGTTCCTGGCTTTTGTTGTGATAAAAGCCACGAGGGGGAGGGTAATCGAGCCTGTGAAGGCTGAAGATCCTGTGCAAGGTAAGGTAAGATGGTTCTCGCGGGAAAAGGGATATGGCTACATCGTGGACGATGACGGGAAAGAGTATTACTTCGATATTCACGATATTCAGGGGGGAAATATCCCGTTCAATGGGGATTTTGTCACCTTCGTGAGCAGTCAAGGGGCGAAAGGGCCGAGGGCATCTGGGGCTGAAGGGCCGAGGGCATCTTCGGTGGTAATAGACCAGAATTCTCAATCAACCACGGTTAATCGGAGTACCGACGAGAGAGTTACCTGTACCCATTGTGGTAAGAAAATGATGCCAAGACTTATTATCTCGCAGGGGAGTCCGTCATACTCGGTCTGCCCATTTTGTGCGGGTGTTTACAAGGATTTTACAAAAAATCCCTGTTTTATCGCAACCGCCGTCTATGGAGATTACTACGCTCCCGAGGTTATCGCACTCAGGCGTTTCCGTGATGAATCACTTAACCCATATACTGTGGGCCGCATTTTTATCAAAACCTATTACAAGTTATCCCCGCCCATTGCGAAGTTTGTCTCTCAACATCCCCTACTGGCTTCGGCTATCAGGCCGTTGTTAGATGCTTTGGCTAGATGTAACTTGAAGCGGGAAAGTTTGAGGTTTGAGCGGGGGGTAAAATGAAAATCATCAAAACCGAAAATACTCATGAAACTCAGAAAGATAATCCGGTGCACGGCAAATGAGGATGGATGCAATGGGAGTTTGGCATGATTTTAGGAAATTTTGCCACCAACGCTGTACCAGAACCAGGAACCGCGTCAGTGGTCAGTCTGCTGCTGCCTGCACCGGAGGAGGCGTCAGGCCACTGGCATCCGGCTGGGCATGACCACCTGTACCAGACTTTGCTCGATTTTGAGCTCGCCAAATTTGGCAAGCTCAAATCTTCCTGTCAATAACTGACCTGTATTTGAACCGTGCCGCTGATCGTGCCAACACCGACAATGCCGCCATTCCCCCCCGGCCCAGCCAGTCCGACATAAAGCAACTGGCCTTGTCCAACCCCTGTTCCCGCCCCGGTTACACTGGTAACCATGAGCGACTTCGCCCGGCTAGAGTCCTGATAGACCTGCGCCGTGTTTGCAGTCGTCCCCACGGTCACTGTCCCCAAAATCGCCTCTGTCATTGTCCAGACAGCCCCCTTGGAGCAGGTCACCGGCACCGTCACAGGAACAGTTGGATTGGCCCCAGTTGCAACTGTCCCAAAGCCCGCTGTAGCGTTCCCCACGGCGCACACGGGGTTTACCTGTCCGGACAGTGCAATGGCCGCAGAGGACACGCTACCCCCTGCTCCGATCACTGTAACCGCAGCCGTTCCGGTCACGGGGCCGTAGGGGATTCCGCCGGGATTGGACATGACCATATATAGAGGTATGGGCGTTGCCGTGGTCGCCCCGGAAGCGGTCAGCGGGAATCCGTACAAAGGCTGCACCCCGGTTGCGTCCTTGTAGAACGCCACGGGCGCGATGGATGAAAATGTCGTAGCGGTTGACGCTACGGAAAAAGATTCGTTGCGGGTACAGGTCACATTGAGCGTTACCGGAACCGTGATCTTGGTTACACCATCCGTCCCTGAAAAAGTGGCCATTGACGGCGAGAACGAAGCGACACATGAGGCGTGAGCCTGCATCCAGACAAAGAACAGCCCTGCGATAATCTTTCTCATTTGACAATCTCCGCTTTGGTTTCCTGCACCCAGGAATCTCCCTTGTGCTTCGGAATCACGAACCTGATCTGCTTTGCGCCGATTGACCCTGTATACTTCCCGGCGGGCAACTCAAGATAAGCGCCCCGATCCGTGATCGTGTAACCCACGCCTTTTACATTCAGAGTGCCACTGGTTACACCGGGGATCACAACAAAGGTCTGCAACACAGGGAAGAAGTCCACAACGGCACCAGCCCCGCGATACGGTGTGATGGACACCGGAGAAAAATCGACGCCAACCGGCAGATCGTTTTCATCCAGCGCGACCTTCTGGGTAATAAACGGATACACCCCATACGATGCTATGCCCTGCCCTGACCCGTTGGTAATGCCAGAATCAATACCGTTCACGGAAATCCGTGCGTTCGGGGTTTCGGAATGGATCATGTAGTATCCGTTTGTAATCTGCCGACCGAAGGCAATCCCTGTTGAATCGCCGACAACCGAGCCACGGGCAAACGCCCTGTACCCGGTCTGCTGATTGGATATAGACGACACAGCAACCCCGGCATCAGTCTGATACCCCATATAAGAGGCCAGCCCATCGAGCCGCGAGTACGCGCTGTTGTGTTCTTCGTGCAGGGTTCCGTTCCACCAAAACCCGGATGGCGGCGCATTTTGGTAGTCCATGGTTTGCAAGGCCGGAGTGTTACTGGTCTTGGACAATCCAGTGCTGAATATCTGTGCGCGTTTAGACAGGTCTCCGAGCGGAATGGATACCGATAAGAAAATCGTGTTCGACGCTATCGGGGGAGCATACCCGGTCTGTGGCACGCCCATTCCTGACGGATTTGGCAAATACACCGGAACGGGTGCCCCCTGTCCTGTTGTTCTTGAGTAAGACAAACTCGCAGACGCGCCACTGTTCCCGAACAAGTGCGTGTAGGTCAGGGAAGTCATGTCCTGCCCGTCATTGGTTGTCACCAACGCTGAAAGCATTTCGTGTTCGTGCTGAACCGACAAGGTATTGGCTCCGCTGTGACGAAACATTGGCCCGCCACCAACAGGCATATATTCGGGGCTGGTAAAAATAACCTGCGTACCCGTGGAAATTACGGTCTTGCCAACCATCACACTGTCCTGCCAGACCATGTAACGCATCAACCCTGTTCCATCACGAACCCCGAGAGAAATATTCCCTGAACTCGTTCCAAACGCAACATTGACCCCACCGTGAGCAATGTGAGGGAGGACCATTGCCCCAGCAGGACCAGATAGCCCATCCTCTGCATTGCCCTCGACGGTCACGGAGTCGGTTACTCCATACCGATAGAATCCCTGAGCCATCGGAGGCCCGCTCTGCGTCAGGGTAGGACGGATCACGCCAGCATTGACTCCGAAAGTTGATACCCCCTGTTTAAGCAGTAGTGGTGCCCCGATCAGCTGCGAAGTAATTACCTGCTGGTTCCCAAACTGGTCCGTCACCACAACTTGCGCGGTGTTGGCTCCCACGAACGGCACAATCTGGTTTACCGAGAAAGGCCCAGGCTCAATCTGGCTTGCAAAAGCACTTTGCCCATTAATAAGCACCTGCAAGGTGGATGGGGCAGTCGCGGTTCCGCCAAGCTGGTAAAAAGGCTGGGCGATAAACCCCGGAGTCAGGGTGTAATCCCGCTTGTACTGGAAACCGGTAAACGACACAGGAGCAACCTGATCACCGGCAACACTGTATGAATCGCCCAGCGTCCAGTTCGTTGCCGTGTCCCAGTCGTCGTGACTGGCAGAAGCGATCATCCGTTGAAACGACGGAATCCCCACCTGATTTCCAGTTGTGGCCAGACCTGCCAGCCGTAACCGTGTGCCGTCGAGGTAGGTGCTGGCATCCAGCATCGTGCCGACCGAGTTCACCAGTCCGATCTTGTTCGCCTCGACATCGTAGTTCATGAACCAGCCAGGAGCCTGGTCTGCTGGTTTGACAAACAGGCTTGAATCAACAATGGAAAACGACTGCAACGCCCTGTATGCGGGTAATGGCTTGAAGGACAGCGTGGATGTCAACTCGTTGGCCGACACCACCCCAACGCTCGACAAGTCAACCTTGTCCCCGGAAATCTTTGCCTGATCTACACCGAGCTTCACAGCATCGGCTTTCGATACGATGTAATGCGCCCCCTCATGGGCAACCACCATGTCAACTTTGGCCGAGTCCGAACCCACTTTTACTGACCAAACTTCATCGTCAGCAAAAGATGAGTTGCAGAAAATCAGTGCAGCAAGAGCCAGGGCTGATCGCGCATTATTGAGTCTCGTCGTCATAGCGCACATCAGCAACGCTGGTCACGCCCGGAACATTCATGCAGTTCCCTGTTTCACCCGGAAACAGGTAATGCAAACGATCAACATTTTGTCCAGACTGTGTTTTCCACCCCTTTACCCGAGCAAACATGGTTCCTGAATTGCACAGTTTCCCGTCCGCCAGAGTCAATTTCGCATGGAAAATCGCCATGTCTTTATTGAAGACAAACATGGGTAATACAAGGTTTGTTTTTGACATGACCTGCGATTTACCGTCTGAAACCATGTCGGGCGTAATGTCGGTTACCAGCACCCGATAATCGTCCATAATGTATTTCATCCCGGCCCGCATGACGAATAGGCGCATTACCGCCGTTTGCCCTGCGGGAACCGTAATGACCGGGCGACTCGTCACGATAGCCGACTGACTGTACAAAGCATCCGAACCGTCAGGCGTGTACCCAGCCCATTCCTTCACCCGTATGTCGAATGTCCGGGCAATGTCCGTATCGTTGGTCACATCGAGTTCAACGACCTTTTGATCGTAAGCGTCCGGTGGACGACAAGCCCTTGCTCAGGGTGAGATAACCCCTGCTTGCGGCTGAGTGACGGTTACTTTTTCCGACCTGACCAGAGGCAGGAGTTCATTCAATCTGGAGTTTGGCCAAGTCGGTAATTTCTCCAAAGTCTCCTTGAGCCACTGATAGGGCTCCAGACCATTCATCCGCGCCGTTCCCAGCAAGGTCTGGATGGACGCTGCGCGAACCCCGGCCAGAGCCGATCCGGCGAATAACCAATTTTTCTTGCCGATTGCAATAGGGCGGATGGCATTTTCAATCCGGTTGTTATCCATGGGCAGATTCCCTTGAGTGGCGTAGCGTGCCAATGCCTCCCAACGCTTGAGCGTATAGTCCAATGCCTTGGATAATCCGGAACCCGGTGCTGCCGTCTTGCGCTGCTGGAGCAACCAGTGGTGGAATTTCTCCAGAAGAGGAACCGTCCACTCCTGGCGTTTCCGGGCTCGTTCCTCCACGCTCAGGTCTTGCCACTCCCGCTCCCCTTCATACAACTTTGCAAACCAGGTCAGAGCCTGTTCCGTCACGGGGCGTGGCTGTTCGGCATGCAAGTCAAAGAATTTGCGCCGTGCATGAGCCATACACCCCAATTCCGTTAATGCGGGTCCAAACAACGCTTTGTATCCGGCGTAGTCATCAACCATCAAATATCCATTCCACTTCCCGAGGAAGTTACGGGCGTGAATACCTTGTCGGCTCTCCTGGTAATCGAAGACCAGAATGGGCGGTCCTTCATCCCACTCAGCACTGCAATACGCCCATAAGTAGGCCCGTCTGGTTTTACCACTCCCCGGGTCCAGTTGCCTTACGGGGGTCTCGTCAGCATGGATGACCTGCCGTTCCCCCAACTTCTCCCGTAACCGTTCCACCAGCGGTTGCAACGCCACACCAACCCGTCCTACCCAATCCGCCATGGTCGAGCGGGCCAACTCCACCCCGGAACGGGCAGCGATCTGCTCCAGACGATATAGGGGAAGGTGGTCTACATACTTCGCCGTCATCACCCATGCCAACAACCCCGGGGTGGCCAGACCACGATCAATGATCGCCGGTGCCACCGGTGCCACCTCCAGGATTTCACAGTCCCGGCACGCATATTGGGGATAGATGTGCTTTTGCACGAAGAACTTCGCTGGGGTAATGTCCAGCAATTCAGTCACTTCTTCCCCGATTTGCACCATCCCCTTTCCGCATTGACCGCATTGGCAGGATTCCGGTTCATGGCGGTATTCCTCCCGAGGCAATTCAGGCGGCAAGGTCTTGCGCCGCACGGGCTTGCGCTTCCCGGTGTCTTCTCCCGTGGCTTCAGGAACCACGGCTTCAATGTGCGCTTCGATCTCTCCCTGATCCATCCCCAGGGTTTCATCGAATAGGTCCAGTTGACCGGCCGCGCGAAAGGCCTCCCGGCTTTGGGCAAACTTCAGCCGCTTGAGGCGCATCAACTCTGCCGTCAGGCGCTGAATATGTGCATCCTTCAAAACCTCGCGTTGACGACTTTCCGCCACATCCTTGACCAGCCGACCAAGGATGGACTGCACCCGTTTCCGGGTACCGGCAGAAAGGTCGAGAACGGAGATTTCTTCATTCAGATTCATGGCGTTATTATATCACCACCGACCATGACAACCAAGTGATTTCATTGAATTTTCAGAGCATTTCACACCCGCCACAAAGTATCTGGACGAGTATTTGCACGGGTCCAGTCCACCCCGGCAATCAGCCATTTCCATTGCTCCTGATCCAAGGTATGAACCCGCTCCCCTTCACGAGGCCACACGAACTTTCCCCGGTGCAGACGCCTCTGGCACAGCCACACCCCATTGCCATCCCACAGCAGCAGTTTCATTCGGTTACCCGAGCGATTACGGAAGACATATGCCGTCCCATCACAGGGAGAACGCGCCAAACTCTCCTGAATCCAACCGGACAAACGATCAATCCCGGCTCTCATGTCCACCGGCTCCCACACCAGCCAGATTTTTCCGGCCTCGATCATAGTGCGCGCAACAAATCCGCCACCCACTGCACCGACATCCCTTCTGCCACCACGCATTCCCACCCTCGGGAACCTCGTATCACTACTCCCCCCGCCATGCTACCCGTTACCCGCACCGGCACCAGCGTCAGTTTCTTCCCCTCACGGTGTGCACGCGATGCCCAGTAGCGAAAGCTCGAAAACCCAACCCCCTCGCGTGCACAGTATTCCTTCTGCGTCAGTCCGCTTGCCTTCCAGTCCGCCACCCGTCGTTCCCACTCCAGCCTTCTCGATTCCAATCCCATTTCCCATCCCTCCGTGAAAATCACAGAGTGCCTCAGCCATTTCCAAATTAACAGGTGGCTTCACCGGACGCTTACTTTTGATCAGGTCGCACGAAAACTCGAAAAGGCTGTACGGAAACCGCTGATGCGGTTTCAATAAACAAAGACAGGGTAAATGCGGCGAGAATAAGTCGTTTCATGGGACGCTCCATATGTTATTGGTCTGCTGTAACCAGTTGGCGTCCTGCGAAATTCCGACCCAAAAAAAGAAGGCCATTTCTGGCCTTCCTTCTACCGCTCACGATCCGGTTTCCCGGACTGAGAGTTACCAGGTCAAGGTGACGGGAACCGTCCCGCTGATTGCCCCGGTGGTGGTCACGCTGGTGCTGAACGTCGGATCAGCAACTTGAAGCGACAAGTTTTCGGTCTGTGCAGACCCAGTTCCAGTGCCGGTGATACCACTGACCAGCGTGCTGGTTCCAGCGGTGTTCATCAATCGAATTGCGTTGGCAGTCGCGGCAGCCGTTCCCACGGTCAGGTTGTTGGACGCTGCGCTGGTCATGGTCCAGGGTGTGCCGGTCGGACAAGTCACGGAAACTGAAGTCGGAACCATAGTGGAGGGAGCACCGTTCCCGGATGGAATATTACCCAGAGCGACGGTAGGAGAGTTGATGGTGCAGTTTGCAACACTTGTACCGGACACGGTAATGTTGCCGGTTGATGTCGCAGCAGAAGCGAATCCAGAACCAGCCACCAAAGCAGCAACCAAACCAGCCAAAACCAATTTCTTGTTCATGAAAAAACTCCTTATTAAAAAAAGTCGCCGACGAAGTGCCGACAGTATTGAAGTGCGTGAGCGAAATTTTACAAAACCGTTTACCGTCCAACAGCCGAGCCACTGCTTCCTTCCGCTGCATTACCTGCGTCTTTGCCGCCGGACTCATTCTCGAAAGACTTGGCCCGCTCCGACGAAGCCCCGACTTCTTGTAGCCCGAGTCCGGTTTGAGTGTGAGAAATCAGAGTATTGGCCGCGTTTTCAAAAGCCGTTCCGAATGAAAGCTCTTTAGCCTGTTCCCGCTCAGACTGGGGCTGACCCTGGGCAGGCTGGGCTTGCTCAGGATGACCCTGCACCGGTTGCATCTGCTCAGGTTGTACCGGTTCCCGCCCAGACTGGGGCTGACTACGCTCGGGCTGACCCTGGGCAGGCTGAGTTTGCTCAGGATGACCCTGTACCGGTTGCGTCTGCTCAGGTTGAGCCGGTTCCAGACCAGACTGGGGTTGGCCACGCTCGGGCTGACCCTGGGCAGGCTGACCCTGGGCAGGCTGGGCTTGCTCAGGATGACCCTGCACCGGTTGCATCTGCTCAGGTTGTACCGGTTCCCGCCCAGACTGGGGTTGGTCACGCTCGGGCTGGCCCTGGGCAGGCTGAGTTTGCTCAGGACGACCCTGTACCGGTTGCGTCTGCTCAGGTTGGGCCGGTTCCAGACCAGACTGGGGTTGGCCACGCTCGGGCTGACCCTGGGCAGGCTGGGCTTGCTCAGGATGACCCTGCACCGGTTGCATCTGCTCAGGTTGTACCGGTTCCCGCCCAGACTGGGGTTGGTCACGCTCGGGCTGACCCTGGGCAGGCTGGGCTTGCTCAGGATGACCCTGCACCGGTTGCGTCTGCTCAGGACGACCTTGCACCGGTTGCGTCTGCTCAGGTTGTGCCGGTTCCAGCCCAGACTGGGGTTGACCACGCTCGGACTGACCCTGGGTGGGCTTGTCCTGCACCGGCTGGCCCTGAGTAGGTTTGTCTTGTCCACGCCGATCTGGAACAAGTTGCGTTTGGTCTTGCCTTGGTCGATCTTGCTTCGGAAACTCTTTCTCCCTCCCAGCGCCCTCGGATAAGCCATCACGAACCTTGCCAAATGCCTGCGATATTTGACCCTGTTGCACTTGAGGCTTTCCTACCATTTCCTTGGAGTCGCCAACCTTGCCAAAGCCTTTGTCATTCCCTGAGCCAACCAACAATTTGCCCACTTCTTTTGCCGCAGCAACGACCAACGATCCCGCCTGTTTGGCTACACCAGATTTGAGGCTATCTCTTGCAGCAGCGACCGCAGCCTCACGCTTGCTCATGCCTGATTTTTCATAACCAGAAGCCTTTACGGACTCGTAGGCAGACTTTATTCCGTATGCCGCGATTTTTGCCGCCACTCCAAGCGCCAACTTGGCAGCGCCAGCAACCAATTTTGTCGCCTGAACAGCACCAAGTTCAACTGCGCCAACTTTCGTCCAACCGATAGTATGCTTTCCTGAGATGCTTGTTTGACGACGGTACGTATTCGACGAAGAAAAAAGACCACCTTTCGAGGTAACATAGGTTTGCTTCTTGCTCTGCTCGACCTTTTTGTCCCAGTCCTTTTTTGCCGCGTCCTTGGGGTTTGCAACCAGGCGATTTTTTGTAAACCCCTCGATCTTTCCATTCTTTGAAATGGCCGTACCAACAAATTTGTTGTTCTTGTCATAAACGCTTCTTGCCTGGGAGCCATCTTTCAATGTTCGGCTCTCACGCATTTTTCCGTGAACCTCGGCCCCGGCTGTTTTGAAAACAACTTCCTTTTCCAGCCCGGAATTCTTGAAACTTGAGCCGAGTGTCGGCCCTTTGTTGAAGTTGATCCCGGTTGTTCCATGGGCCTGCGCCCCAACCCTGTCAACCTTCAGCGTGTCCCGTTGTTCTTTACGATCCGGGGCCAAACCTTTTGACACACCCAGAACCTTGTCGCCTTTGACGACAAGTTGTGCCGTTTCCCCGCCCTTTGACTTTATCTCGTAAGCCTTCGCCCCATTGCCAATATCCTTTTCTCGGCCTGTGCCCTGATAACTCTTTCCCTCAAAGGTGACCTTGCTACCGGATACTTCAATGGACTTGTGACCGATTACCGCACCATCCTGGGTTTTTGATACGCCAATATCTACCCCGTCCTTGGAGACCGCGTAGCCGACAGTACGATTCCCACTTTTCATCTCCTGAGAAACGGCTCCATCGGGTCGCTGGTGCTTTTCCCCGAGGTCATATTTCTTTTCACTTTGGAAACCTGAATCTTTCACAACGAGGTGTTCTTTTCCAGCATGCAGGCCAGAACCTTCCCTGCTGACCTCCTGCACGGACTTGAACCCCCGCGTTTCACCCTTGGCAACATCAGCATCACGGTCCCGACCAAAACCCGTTCCAGCCTTGATCGAATCTGAAACCCCAACGGCATTACCCTGTTTGTCGTGAAAGGCGTAGGCTGTTTGCCCGCCTCCGCCCTGCAACTTGGAAACGGTTACCCCGCCAATCTCCTGTTTTCCCACAACAGCCATTTCCTTGCCGTTCAAGGTGGCCTTATCCCCAGCCATATCCAATTTGTTGAACGGCTTGAAATCGGTCAGTTTCGTCTCCCCATTTTTGCCGACAAAAGCGCTTTGGGCCGTCCCTACGTCAACACCACCTCTCGAAACCAGGTACTGACTGAACTTACCATCGCTCCCCGATAAAGCCGTCAACTTCGTTCCGCCCGGCAAGTTCCTTTCAGCCCCTTTATCGTAGGTGAACTTGCCTTGCTCTTTCCACTCCCCGCTATTCGTCAATGAAACCTTTTCATGGAACGACGAGGACAGGGTAACCTGCCCACCTATATGTTCAGCAGATGTGAGCGGTTCGGCGCGATTATTCGACAACTCCTTTGCCTTCCCAGCCTCAAGAGAATACTGTGTAGCCGAGTACAGGAAACCCGAATCCCTGTTTGGCTGTTCAGGACGCTGGGAGGAGGAAGCCTCTTTGCCCTTCAAGGCACCAAAGTCCACACCCACCGCCTTGGCCGTTTCCAACCACCTCTCCTTCAACTCGGCACTACCCAGCCCGGATTTCTCCGGTCTCGTCTGCAAAGCAGCCACGGCATCCATTTTTGGCGATACGACCCCGCCCATCTCCTGAACACGATTATGAATAGCCTCGCTCCGACTGGAAAACGCCTGAGCGGCTTCCTTGGACACCCCATTGATCTCCGGGTGCGTACCGCCCTTCCCAGGCTCGTCACGGACAGAATAACCGGCTGCCTTCGCCTGGTCGGACAGTGACTTGTAGTATTCGGCCTTGATCTCGTTCTGGTTATTAAAAAACTTGTTGGCGTGGATGGAGTAAGTCTTCCCGTTTGCCTCGGTCGCATTAAGCACAACAACGTGGGTGTGCGTATTCGGTTCGTCAGCCCGGCTTGTTTCATGCTTGAATGTGGCTGCCGCAATGTTCCCGGTGTCAACCTTGGAAGTTTCCCCATCTTTGGTCACCCTGGCCTGCACCATACCCTGAATCTTGTCCACGGCGGCGGCTACGGCTTTGTCGTGCATTTCTGATATTTTTGGATCGGCCAGACCAGCAACATCGAAACTTTTTGGCATGGCGAAAATAAATTCAAATCCGCTCCGATTTCCACCGCTGTCAGTTGGCCGTCCACCACCGGCCCCGAAAGATTCCCCGGTCGTTGGGTTATGTTTGTTCATGGCAATTCCAAAATCGTGTGCCTTCACGCCACCGTCAAGCCCCATGGACTTTGCAAACTCACCCAGCCATTTGCTGTCCCGAATCTCGTTTTGCTCGGTACGGTCTTTCGCAAAATACCCACCGTCATTCTCAAAATAATGAGCCGTACCAGATCCACCAGAACCGCCAACAACGCGCATGAACGCCATGACAAAGCCCCCAACTTATGACAAAAAGGAGTTGAGAGCGGCGGTCGCTTCGTCTTCGACTTCGGCCCAGGCACCAGGCTTGACACTTATGATTTTTTGCAAAGCAGAGCGGCATACAAGGAGGTTCGACAGCAACACCATGCCGATGTTTTCCTGTGCCTCGCCAACCCCACGAATCGCGGATTCAATAGCGGCAATCTGCGGATCACGCTCTCTAACGTGGCCCAACTCGCGCTGCAAAGCGTTCTCAACAAAATCCGTTATGGTGATGCCTTTGTCCTTCGCAACACCACGCACCTTCTTTTCAATTTGATCATCGATCCTCATAGATACTTGGCCCATTTTTAACTCCTTGACTAACGAAAAATAGAAAAACCCATGCAATACGATGGCTGCCTGCGAAATTTTCTACATTTCACAAAAAAACAATTGGATATGCGGAGCCCCGCATTTCTCCGCGAAGCGGTTCCGCGCAGCGGTTAGATACCTGAGAAGGGCGAAACACCAAGCAGGGCGGGCCTTACGGAGCAACCCGGAGGGTTGCGTAAGTGTTCATGAATCCTGAGCATATCAACTGTGTCGAATTCGACAATATTTTTCAGGTCGGTTTTGGTTGTTTGTGGTTTAGAATTTGGTTAGACTACCGCATTTCATATTTCATGGAATACCAGTCCATTGAACGGAAATCAGTTGAATGTGTAGTAAAACCGCGCCGGACGGTTTCCGGGGACAATGAGAGGTTAGGTAATGAAAAGCTCCATCAAGCAACTCACCTTGGCTGCCGTGCTGTCGCTGGCTGCCGCATCTGCCATGGCCGACATGAACGCTGCAACCGATACCTATGTGGGCGGTGATCTGGGTCGCGCCAATGCCACCGGCATCGGCAATTCCGGTACGGCCTTTGGTGCCTTCGTCGGTCAGGAATGGAATCGCTCGTTCGGTGTCGAACTGGGTTACAACCATTTCCCCAGCGCCAACGGCGTCAGCATCTATTCTGTCAGCGTCACCGGTTTTGACACCCTGTACTTCGACAACGCCAAGACCATCGGTGCGGTAGGTGAACTGGGTGGGAATTACTCGAATGTCTCTGGTTATGGCACGGGCGTGTCCGGGGTTGCCTTTTCTTTCGGGGCTGGTCTGCGCTACAACTTGGACAAGAATGTTGAAGGCCGTCTGATGTATGTTCGCAACGACCTGGCCAACAACACCTACTACTCACAAAACGCCGAGAATCTTATTACACTGGGCGTCGCCTATCATTTCTAAGGCGCTTGGTCGTTGCCTGGATAACAAGCCCATGCCTGATGGCGTGGGTTTTTAAGAACAAGGAAAACAAAGGAAGAAAAATGTTCAAAAAAGCAATCGTATTGTCAGCACTTGCCGCCACCGTCATGCTCGCTGGGTGTGCGCCTACTGATTTCGTTCAGCCGGACGCGCAAAAAATCGCAGTTGGGAAATCGACATGGCAAGATGTTCTTGCTGTATCAGATAACGACCACAAACCAGGCGACTCGACATTTATCGACAATGATTCTGGAAAAACCATTCGAGTTATGTCATTCGTGTACTCGAAGGGGGCGGATTTTGTTGGAATGACTATTCAGCGCCACACCCAGTATTATTTTTTCAACAACAACATCTTGATTGGCCAACTTTATGACAGCACCTTTGACAAGGATTCCACTGATTTCGATGAAAGCAAGGCATCGCAAATCAAAGAAGGTGTGACAAACAAGAGTCAGGTTGTTGCCCTCATGGGCAACCCAGCCGGAAACGCCATTTATCCCATGGCCAAAAAACCTGGTGATACTGAGTTGATATACCAGTATTCGCATGCACGGCTGGCCGGTGTGTTCACGACAACGGAAACGAAATCTTTCAATGTTTCGTTTGACTCCAACGGGATTGTTGACCGTGTTCAGTTCAACGATGGTCGTGGTTATGGATTCGCTGCCAGCAGCCGGTAAACTCCACCTTGTTTTGGCCTGGTTGCTTATCACGGCAACCAGGGTGGCTTTTCTTTCCCTATTGTCCCCTCCTCCAATCCTGTTCAGCCCCCCTACCTTCGAGAGTTCTGGCGTATCTGGTACAATCCACGCATGATGAACATCGACATCGCCGAAATCAGGACTACAATATCCGGCATCAAATCGGAGATACGCACCATCAACCTGATGCTTGCCGTGATCACGGCAGGTATTGCATTGCTCGTCGTCGCCTCATATTTCTAGGGTGGCTGGTCAAAGAAGCCCCTACTTGGCCATGATTCGGTGCGATTACTCGACCGGGCTATCTGATGTGCCGGGCTGAATCATTTTTTTGAGCAGTGAATCAAGATGTTCCGGCGTTTCGATCCCGTGCTGCTTCAGCATTTTCACCATTTTCGCTTCGGATTTTTCCCGAAGTTGATTGATCTTGTTTTCAATCCTGCGTTTGCGTTCAAACAGTGCGTCGATGCTCGATGTCATGTTGTTACTCCTTGTTCGTATCGTCCAGATCACTTATTAAGTTCATGTTCGTGTATCCTGTTGTTTACGCTTCAAAATTCATGGTTTATGAAAAAAATTAATAACTTTTGGTTGCTTTCGAGCGATTTTTGGCTTTTTTCCAACAAAACTTATTAACTTCTTCAGACAATCTCTTAACGGATTGATTTTGGTTGATTTTATAGATCGCAAAGTTAATAAGTACCGACACTTATTAACTTCCTCAGATCAGTAACAGTAGTGGAAACCGCCCTGGTTGTCGGTCGGGCCTTCTGTGCAGGCTGTTTCTGGCACCTCTCCTGCATGGTCATACCACGTCCCACCCGCGACTGGCTCTACGGCTGATTTTGATGCGTTTTGAGCGACATTCGCCACTCCAGACTGAACTGAGGGCGGTTCCAGATAAAAACGCGCTATAGGCGCTTCCATAGGCTTTCCCGCCCATGTTATTTTTTACCCCGGCCATCGCCGCACCCAACTGAGGCTGAATTGCCTGCCAAACGGCCTTGTACATCCCGGCAAACACCCCGTAAGCAACATGCGCTGCCTCCATCCCAACCGCTGCGGCTTGTCCTCCCACAACTGCGGCAGAGGCAACGGTAGGGGCCGCCACGCCAGATGACACCACACCATGACCACCAGCATGGCCACCCAACATAAACCAGGCCAACACCCCGGCTATCGTCAATTTGTACACGCCCCTCCCTCCCAACCTAACCTGTATTTATAGCGAAGCCTGCTGGTCACCCGACTTGCCAGACGCAAAAATCTTGTGGCCGCTGGCATCCTCGTAAAGCAAACCAACCAACATTTTGACCTCTTGAGGAATCCGTTCCCAATCTGCATCGTTTGGCACATAACCAACCCAACGCGGATCAAGCAGCATCAATTCACGCGCACGAGTAAGTTTCTGCGGTAAGGTCTGCTCTGACGAAAAATCAGACAACTCCATGATCCCGCTCATCAAGAAAACCTGAGCCGGTGGAATTCCGAGGTAATCAGCGATTCGCCGGTGCACGCGGAGGGAGAATCCATTGGTCGGACGAAGCCCCCGGAAAATTTGGGAGATGTACGACTGGGAGACATGCAGCAGTTTCGCCAGATCGGCAACAAAGAGGCCATCGCGCTCCATTTTTGAACCCAACATCTTGACAAGGGCATTTTCCTGTCTAAATTCGCTTGATTTCACAACAATCTCCTTATAGTGGTGACAGTAATAGATGCGACAGCGCGAAATCTGGCCGGAAAAAGGGTAGGTGTCTGGAACACTCAGGAAGAGGCCGAAGTGGGCGCGATGACGGCCTGAAACGCTGGACAGCATCAAATGGTTTCTGATACCCCCAGGGGGGCACAGAGGGATTCATGGCGGCGAGCATCCGCAGCCTGGCACCGGAAGTCATACCACGCCGAACCCCTGCGATCCGACCCCTCCTCCGGTTTCAGCACAACGGTTGGCGAGCCTGCCATACCTGACGTTCTGAGGTGTGCTAGACTTTGCCCCATGAACAATCCGGTCGCAAAAACAAAAGCCGATGAGTTGGTAGATCGGGCGATCTCTCTGGCGGAAGGGGCAGAGCCATCCGAGTTTGCTTTGGCCGCAATCAAACGCGATGCTTTGCAGGAAAGAGGTAACTCCCCTACCAAGGCATATATGGTTTTAGGCATGGTTGCCGCCATGGAGTGGGATACCGAGAGTCTTCACGAACACCACAAAAAAGCAATTCAGTTTTCCAATGCAAGTTGGGCGCGGCTTAATTATGCGGCTTCACTAGTTCGCGTTGGCCTCCTTCAAGAGGCTGCGGATGAATTTTTCAGAGCATCGGAACAAGAACCTGAGAACCTAAGCGGATTAATGGGAGCCATATTTACCGCAACAGTCGCGGGGTTATTCCAAAGAGCCAAGGATGCAACCGCAACCTTTCTCCAGAGGGGAGGAAAAATGGACAGCCTTATCGAAAAAATGGGGGCAAGCGCCGAGTCCATCTCTGGCATGTTGGCAAACCTCGGGGTATCCGATGCAGAATACATACGGACTCAGGAACTTGCTTTTGCTGTGTTGCGCGAAAACAAGACCAGATACAACTTTATCCATACCACCATTGGGCACGACCCGGATGACAACAATGTTTACGTCCAGATTGGTGTGTTCGCCAATAGTTCAAAGGTCATAGACTTGGAGTGCGAACTTGCTGTTCGTCTGAGTGATGCTCTTCCGGATTGGCACGCCGACAAATTGATTTTCGCTTTCATACCACTTCAATGAGCGTTACTCCCAAGGAAATCCTGGAAACCGCCAAAAGGCTGTTGAACAACCCGACTTCCGAATCGGACATGCGTTCAGCCGCTTCTCGGGCGTACTATGCCGCCCTCCATGCCACAGACCGGGCGATCCCGAACACCTTTGCCGGAAACGACAAAACTGCCGCCCCAGGAAGTAGCCATGATGCCATCATAGGTAAGGCTGATCGCTTGAGTAAGATGGGCACACAAGGGAGAACGGAGGCCGCTCAATTGTTCGCCATTCTGCCAAAGATCAAAAAAATCAGGAAAATGGCTGACTATCAGTTAGATGCGAATTCAGAATCGAAAACATACAGCCACGCTGTTTCTCAAGCAGAAAAGGCGCTGTCTCTTTGTGGTGATCTTGCCCGCAAACTGAACACTTCCGCCCCTTAAACCACCGCCGTCACAACCGCTACCTTTTTTCCCGTGATGCCGGTACTACCAGTTATTCGATGTTCGGGCGGCGCGGGCTCATCTTGCCGGAACGAGGCAAAATGCAAGTTGTAATCAGATAGCCGCAGATTGTTGTTTTGTTGGAAGGCGAATAGGGATTCTAAAACTCAGTGTCGCAGCATTGCCAGAGTTGGTTCCGCTTTCTCCCTTCACGCTTCCCCCTACGATTGCGGTAATGACACTAAGTTTTGCCGCGCTTCCAGCATGTTCCTCTGTCCGAACCGTTACTTGGAATTCTACTGAGGTAATAGTAGATATACCCGCCTTTAGGGCATCCTCAGTTTCAAGGCCATACGGGCAGATAGTTCCTATTGCAGTTCGTTCTTGTGCATTCTTTACGCCGTCAATAATATCGCACAAGGCTTGTGAAACGAAATCCTTAAGATCCATAACTATCTCCGAGATGGTATTGCTATGCTTTGTGGTAAAAAGCGGCAACCAATCCGGTAGTTGCACCAATAATGCCGGTGATGCCAGTGAGCCATACGACCCATTTCGAGCGAAGATCGTGTCGCGCTATTAATTCACGACGAATCTCATCTCTCAATGCGGAAACACCAACGGCTGTTAGATACCATTGCCCGGTGTAATATCCTTCATACCAGTGTTCTGATTCTGTCTTGTCATCTTTGTATCTGTGAGGAACGGGTACGCGAAGTTGACGTGCTTTGGCGAGAAGGCTCTTGGTCAGATATTCATCTTCTTCCTCATCATGTTGGCCAATTTCAGCCCGATGGTCTATCTCCAAAGAGTGAACTTTGGCCTGATCTTTGAGTTTTCGTGCAGCGATTATGTCCTTACTGTATGCGCTATCAAGCAGTGTGCGTTGCCACCTATGGCGCACCCCTGTCGGAACTGGTAATTTCGTAACCAACCGCAATAAGAACGCCATAATGTCATCCTCTTAACAATTTGCCAGTTGAATTTCCAACTCGGGAAGTGACCGCACAATCTTCAAGGTCTCCAAACTCACCGTGATGACTCGCTGGAACAGTTCCAGAGGATACCGGGCATTCCCCAAGGTTTCCACAGCCCAATCGTTGGCGTCGTTGACGATCCCACTATCTTTGTCGGTTTTGACGCACTGGCGCTCCATCACCCAGTCTAGTGCAGGTTTCCCGTTCACAATGTACTCATAGGCTTCCAAGGGTATTCCCGATACCGTGATCCGGTTATTGTAGTGAACGGTGGTGAGATCTTTTTCCTTCCCGATCTTTCCGTAACGCATCTTCTCCACCCGGTAATCAACATCGGTCAGAGGCGCATCCCCGTGAACCGTGATGGTCAGCGGGTACGGCTCCACGGTTTCATAGTTCAGGTGCAGATCGGCCAGTTTGCGCCCAGCCTGAGAAAACGCCCAGAAGTCAGCGGCAGTTTTCACGCAAGGGATGCGCGGCAGTTCCTTGGCAAGATTGTCAGCGTACCGTTCTCGGTAGTCCGGTGAGTGGAGCAAGCCATACACATAGAAGAAAACATCTTCCTTGCTGATAACTTCTCCAGGATAAGCCGCTGTGAAATGGCCAAGCCCCTCATTCGTGATGGCATCCCGGCGGGTGCATTGTTTTTTTGGGGGTGGAGTGGCGGTGCCAAACAGGTCGTCCATGGTGGAAGGGGATTTATTTTCCTGTTCACCATCATCGTATAGGTACAGCGGGAAGCATTGCGATCCAGCAATAAAATGAAAATTTGGCGCACTATCTGCAATTAAACTACTAAAGCCCGCTGATTCACCAAGCCCCGTCACACAAATCACCAGATTTTCCGCCGCAGCGTCTGGAAAAATCCGGGGCATCTGCAACACCATCTCGTTGAAGCGACGGTTGAAATATAACCATTGCTTGGTAAAAGGGCGGTACAGGCTGGGTATCAGGCAATTTTCTTCAAAGACAAACCGACGATCCTTGACCAACTCCTGTTTCAAAGCCCTTGTCCAACTAATCCGTGTCGGATCGGTATTGATGAACCCATCTACTCTGGCTTCTCGCGCTTTTTTGTCCAAACCAGAAAAGGCGTTGTTAAACCGTTCCTCCTCTCTGTTATAAAAGTCAATCATGCGTTTCATATTATTGATGACGCCAACTTTGGAGGCGTTGTAGCACCAGGAATCACGGGCGGTTAGCACTCCTTGAGAGAAATTCTCAAATAATTTGAGCGCGTTCCCTTTCTTGTCTCCCAAGACAATATATTCGCTGAATCCGTCATCGCGCTGATTGAGCCAGTCGCCATGCTGGTCTGGTGTGATTGTCTGCCAGCCGTTGGCTGCGGTGATTCCCTCGATACTGGCGAAGTCGATAACTTTCTCAAGTTTCTCCTCTCGTGTAAGGTAATCGCCAATATCGTGGAAATAGATCTGTCCATGCTGTTCGGCATCTGGATTCTTCACCAGCAGGGAAATGGCAATCGGGGCACGGCTACCCATGCCGAATACATTGTCTTTTTCCTTGCGCCGCAACTCTCCAGCAGTGCGAGCATTACCACGCAAGTGGAACACATAAATGCTGGAAAACTCCTCGGCCAAACATTGGCGCAGACCGTCAGCAGTATTGGCTTCCAGGAACCCCGCATTGGTCACAAACCCAATCACCCCACTATCCCCGATTCTGTCGCTGGCCCAACGGATGGCGCGAATGTAACTGTCGTAAAGTCCCTTTGATAGAGATGCGTTAGATTTTCCAGCATAGGTGTCTGTAATGCGCGAGTCTAGATGAGGATAACTAACATTCTGATTGTTATCGTTCTGGCTTCCTTGTCCAATCGAATACGGCGGGTTCCCGAAGATGACCCGTATATCCAGTTTCTTCTGGCGTTTGCGACGGGCACTGTTATTGACCAGCAACTCATCGACCAAATCCTCCTTCTCGTAGAGCTGGAAAGTGTCCGTCAGGCAGATGCCCTCGAAGGGTTGGTAATCCCCGCCCATGATCCCGTGGTAGGTTGCTTCGATATTGATGGCGGCGATGTAGTAGGCCAGCAGCACGATTTCATTGGCGTGGATTTCATGCTGATACTTGTAGGGCAGTTCTTCCAGGGTAATCAGTCCGCTCTGCAACAATCGAGTGATGAAGGTGCCGGTCCCGGTGAACGGGTCCAGAATATGAACCCCCTGACTTCCCAAGGTCTGGTTGAATTCGGTTTTCAGGATATGGTTGACGCTCTGGATGATGAAGTCCACCACTTCCACCGGAGTGTAGACGATGCCCAGCCGTTCCGTCATTCTCGGGAAGGCGTTGCGGAAGAACTTGTCGTACAGTTCCACCACAATCTTCTGTTTACCGGTGGCGTTGTCGATCCCATCAGCACGCATCTTCACGCTGTCATAGAAGGCTTGCAGGGTATCGGCTTCCTTGCTGATCTGGTGGGTCTGCAAAATGTCTACCACCCTCTGCATGGCCTGAGAGATGGGGTTATGCTGGGCAAAACTGTAGCCCTCGAACAGGGCGTCAAAAACTGGCTTGGTTATCAGGTGCTGGGCCAGCATTTCGATGATCTCATCGTCACTGATGCTGTTGTTCAGATTGTTTCGTATTTCACTCGCAAAACTGGCGAAAGCTTCCTGCTCATGGGAATGGTCGGGGTTTTCCAGAATGGCGTGAATACGGTCGATATGGGTACGGGCGATCTTGGCGATGTCATTGGCCCAGTCCTCCCAGTGGTGCCGATTCCCCACCTTCTGGACCAGTTTGGCGTAGATGGCGCGTTCGATCTCGCCAATTTCAAAATGGAGTTCGGATTGGCGGGGATCGGCGTAGGCCGCCTGAACCGGTTCCCCAAGTCTATAATTCCCTTTCCCAGCCGCACGGTTGGTTTTCCCCTTGGTGGGTTTCTCCTGTTTCTGCGGGATTTTGTCGGTGATGGCGATGACTTCCATCTTGCGCGGGTCACGACCAATCAGATCCAATTTGTTGACCATGGCATCGAAACGGTCATCATGGGAGCGCAAGGCTTGCAACACCTGCCATACGACTGCATAGGTTTTGTTGTCGCTCAAGGCTTCATGCGGTTCCACCCCTGCCGGGATCACCACGGGCAGGATCACATAGCCTCGTTTCTTGCCTGGGGAGTTCCGCATGACGCGGCCCACGGACTGCACCACATCCACCTGTGAATTACGGGGGGTGAGGAACAGCACGGCATCCAGTGCGGGCACATCCACCCCCTCTGACAGGCAGCGCACATTGCTGAGAATCCGGCAGGTGTTGTCGGAAGAGGATTCCTTGAGCCAGACCAGTTTGGCTTCCCTCTCGCTGGCACTCATGGTCCCGTCCACATGCTCCGCTTCGCAGTTGAGGCGGGCAACCTGCTCGAATTCTTCGGATTCTTGATAGGCATCCACCACTGCCTTGAACATGCCGGCAATTTGCTTGGAACTGACTTTGTGGGTTTTGGCTCCCTTCTGGATTTCGATCACCTGGCAGAAGGCTACCGCCCGGCGCATGGCTTCCCCGTCATCCCCCTGTTCAAAGAGCCCCTGCTTGGACAGGGCTTTCCAGCAGCCGATGATCTTGGCAGCATCGTCCACCTTGAGTTGGTTGTTTTCGTCTTTCAACAAGGATTGCAAGCGCCGGTTGATATGGGTCTCTTCCACCGCCAGCACGATCACTTTGTAATCCACCAGCAAGCCCCGGTGTACCGCTTCCGAGAAGGTGATGACAAATAACTCCTTGCCATACAGGGATTCGTCGTCCATGGAGCAGAGCGTCACCTTGTCCTTCTCTGCGCTGGCCTTGGCATTGTCCCCATAAATTCGTGGGGTGGCCGTCATGTAAATCCGCTTGCTTCCCGTGAGATAGTCGTTATCGTGAACCCGGACAAAGGCGCTTTCATCCTCGCTTTCAAAGGTGGCCCCAGTGGTACGGTGGGCTTCATCACACACGATCAGATCAAAGGGAGGCAGACCGTGATCTTTCTGAGCCTTGTGAATAACCTCGACGGAATGATAGGTGCTGAAAATCACCGTCATGCCATCATTGCCATGTCGTTTGGAAACAGCACCAGCCAACTTCGCGGCATCCGTGGTGGCGGGGTAGCGCAGTTCATGAACCAGGGTTTCCACACGGTCTTCTTCCTTTCGTTTGCCTTTTTTGCCAACATCAGAATCAGAACAAACAGCAAAACTGTGCAGAGGGGTATCGCTTTCCTGGGTCCATTCCGTAAGGGATTGGGAAAGCAGGGAAAGGCTGGGAACCAAAAACAGAACTCTCTTGCCCGGTCCCGCCAGGGCTTCGGCAATCTTGAGACTGGTCAAGGTCTTTCCAGTCCCGCACGCCATGATGAGTTTGCCTCGGTCGGCATCTGCCAGTCCATGCTGAACGGCACGCAGGGCGGCTTTTTGGTGATCCCGCAACGTCTTTTTGGGTTTCAGGACCGGGGCGTGATTCGGCTGATACTGTGACCAGTCGATCTGGCTGTTCTCCAGATCATATAAATCTACCCGGCTGACCGGAATGGTCTGGCCCTCGATGGCATTTTCCGCATGGTGAGACCAGTGCAGGCATGTACTGAATATCAGGCGATGGGTAAATGTGGTTTTACCCGATGCCGTCATGAAACTGTCGATGTCTTCCTTTCGCAAGACATAATCAAGGGCATACAGTTTGCACTGGATGGCGTGAAACTCACTGGTTCCCCGAACCTTCGCCACCAGGTCGATCCCGGCATCCTGCGCGTTGATCCCCTGCAATCTGGCCCAGTTGGCATAGGTCTGGGCGTTTTCGTACAGGTCGCGGTATTTTGGCTCGTTTCTGAGATAACAGAGGATCAGGTCTTCAAAGTAAGTGCCCTTCTCGCGCTGGGTTTGGGCTGTCTGGCGGTAGGTATCCAGCAGAGAAGACAAGGCAGACATAAGGCAATCCTAGAAAAGCGCAAAACTACCATCCTACCCCATAAATTCCCCCAAGTGACACTTGACCATGCTGCTGGGGGTTGGGAGCCGGGAGGGAAGAAGCTCTCAAACCCTAACCATCCGTTCTTGCTCGACACAACCAACGAACGGCTATTTGGTTTTCGACCGACGCTCCGTGTGCGAGCCGACAAATAAAGCAATCCCGATCAGGGTGAGGCACCAAACCGGGAACACAACATCGAAACCTAACGGTGCCATCGCATTGCCTCCTTTGTCTGACTGTGTTGTGACGATTTTACCGCAAACCGGTTGGGTTCGAGAGCCTCTCCCTCCCCGCTCCCTGAGAACGCAACTGGGTCAATGTCCGCTTTTTAATCTTTCTTCTTTCCGGCGATTTTAAACAATGCTGGAGAGCCTCTTCTTGACTATTCAACCCTGTTCTACTCGACAAAGCCCGCCACCCCCAAGGGCGGGCGTTCGCTATTTAGAGCCCTAAAGGGCCTAAATAACCTAAGCCACCGGGCGGCTGCGGTACGCTACCGGGCGGCTGCGGTACGGCACCGGGCGGCTGCGGTACGCTACCGGGCGGCTGCGGTACGCTTTGTGTCATGGAACAGTTATACTTTTTATCATTTTCGCTTTCATCGGGCGTCTGCGGTACGCGTCGATCACAAAAAACAAAGCCGTCGGACACCACCACTCCGCACCTTGCAAGACCTTCCGCGTCGCCGCGAATTCGCGCACGCGCTTTGCGCCGTTCCGCACCATCTGGGGGAACCCCGACCGCTGTCAGAGCCGTATCGATCCGCGTTCTCCCGCTGTCCCGGTGGCTCAACACCAATCGCGCCACTGCCTGGCTGACCCCGCTCGTAAGCCGCGCAATCGGCGCAGGGTTACGCCATCTCCCGACATCCTTGTTTAATAAGGTCATTCCAGCCTCCCCAACCACAACAACTATGAGTGAGCGCTCTTTCTTTGTCAGCGGATCGGGTTTTGTTTTTAATTTCGACTGAAACTGGTTTTCGATCAAATGTCCTGAACCGATCCAACCTTCCCCTGTGTCAATTTCGACTAGAGCGGCGGTCAAGTCGATTAATAACGCGTTAAGTCCAGCACCGCTGTAACCTTTGGAACTCATAGTGCGTCTGACCCGCGCTGGATCGACGAGCAGTTCCAGTCGTCCGTTGAATTCGCGTTTACTTTCGGCACAAAAACAAACCGCTTCCCAGGCATCCGCATGGCGTTGGCCAAGCCGTCCCGTTACTCGGCATCTGCCCCACGATGTTTCGATCCAGTCTCCACGCCTATAAGTCGGGCGTTGTGTTGGTTGGAACAATTGGACACGGGACTGAGTGACGGTCGTTGTTGGTAAGTCAATACCAAGCTTCGGCTGTTTCGGCTGTTTCGGCTGTGTCATGTTTGACTCCATTGTTGCCTATCATCGACGAGTAACTAGCAACCTGCCCCCCGAGGCCACCTGTGGCAGTTTTTGAGAGGTTTTGGGCTGGGTGCCGCTGGGGGGTGGGGGTCTTGTCTGAAAACGACAGGCCGGGGCCGTCAAAGCGAAGGGATGCCGTACCGGTGCCGCCGTGACGATTTTTACGGCAGATGATTTCGGCAGTGCCTGGATCTTGCGTGGCTGAGTTGTAATACTCGTCCCGATATATAAACGCCACGAAATCAGCGTCTTGCTCAAGATTTCCAGAGTCGCGCAAATCACTCATGAGTGGGCGTTTGTCTGGCCGATCCTCGACGCCACGATTTACTTGCGCGGCGCACAAAACCGGTATATCGAGTTTTTTCGAGAGCTCCTTCAAAATTCTCGTGATGTTCCCGAGTTCGATCACGCGATTCGACCCGCCGACGATGCTTTTTAAAAGTTGCGCGTAGTCCACGACAACCAGACCGAGTGGTGGCGACTCTGTTGCGGACAGTTCGCCTGGGTATTTCAACAAGACCTCTTCGAGATTTTCTATTGACAGAGAACTGTCACAAACCCGGAGGCTGAGCGAACTTGCCTCGACTGCGGCTTGATGTATTTTGTGAACCTCGTCGGTGGTCAGCCCCCTGCCGATCTTGATTTTTGGAAGAGAAACACCTGACCTGCGTGATACGGATCGCTCCATGAGTTCCAGGATTGACATTTCCAAACTGACGAACAGGACGGTTTTTCCGGATTCTGCAACGGCTTCTGCAATTTGCTGACCAAACAAAGACTTTCCCATAGCCGGCCTGCCAGCAACAAAAATCAAATGTCCGCTATGCAGCCAACCAGGAAACTCTTCGTCAAGGGTTTTGAAACCGCTTCTGAGGGTCGATGTATCTAGCCCACGGATTTTTTTATCAAGATTTTCGAGAAACCCGGCCAACGGAAAGGTTTGGTGTAGGATTTTGGCGCTCATGCCGCCACCGTCCCGACTTCGATGAACAGGTCACCTTGGCCAAAACCGCCCTGGGCGTATTCGGCGGCTTCCTCGGCTTTCTTGACGGCTTTTTTAATCAGTTGCTGGCCACGCCGTGGGGTCAAGCCCAACTTACGTCCGAATTCGGCAGCAGAACCAGCGGCATTCAGCGCGTCTAAAATCAATTCCTGTTCGGCCGATCCGGTCTTATCAAAAATTGCGTCTCGGGATTTTTTCTCTGCAAATTCAACGAAGTCTTGTGATTCAAACCAACCCTCGTCGTCCATTGAAAACGCTGGTGCCCCGTCAACCACGGCGTTTTCGGCCCTTGCAAGGCTTGCGACATAGGCTCTGAGGTCTTTGATTTCAGAAGGATTTTTGTGAGTGGCAAGCGTTACATACGCCAAGCCTTGGTTTTCAACGGGGATTTTTGCTGCGGCGATTGCCGCCATGATCTGAATTTGGTCCATGAAACTCGCTCCGAATTTCTGGGGCGGTCATGGCTGCTACTCGATGATAGCGGGCGCGATGATCCGCCCCGTTTGAAGTTACCCGTTCGTTAAAAACGGGCGTTACTTTTCAAACGGGACGGATTGCGCGAGGCGGGGGAGTCTGGACTTCGAATATGGCTGAAACGCGAACCGGTGTTTTCGGCGAGACCAGTTTTAACAACAAGCCAGCGGGTTTTTGGGGTTTTGGCGTGACGAATTTCTCGATTTTTGCTTTGACAGACCGAGCGTGGTTGACAATCTTTGCGTTGTTTACGACACACGCGACGAAGATCAGCGGGGCGACTAGAGCCAGCAACACCGGCGATGCAATCGCTGAAGCCACCGCCAGCATAGCCAAGGTCGCTGCGAAAACCACCAGCATCAGGACGGCGTACCCGCCCGCGCCACACCAGCCACCGAGGCGGTCGTTCTGGATGCAGATTTTGATGAAGTTTCGCATGACTGGATCGTACAACGGCGCTTGTGCGTCTGTCAAGCATTTTTTTGAATTTTTTTATTCATTTCAAATAGTTGAAAGATGAAGGACGTATGCGCCTACGCTGCTCAATGTCTCTCGCTATCCTCGTTCATGCTCGACGCAACCTCATCCAGACCGGACCTCTGCCGGGGCTGCTGTGAAAGGCCAGGCCGACACGGAGCCTAGCGGCCGGGGGGGCCAGACGACCTTTTTGTATGTCCTGACCCTGATGTGGCCGTACAGGGCTGCTATGACCGCGCATAGGCCGTTCCGAGCAGACACTCTGATCCACCACTGGGTAAACCGACAACTCAACCCTCCCGGTGGTCGATCCAGTTGCCCACCACCGTAGCAATGCCTCTCTGAGCCCCTATGGTCGCGCTCAAGCGCGTCACAGCCAAGACAGGGGGAAAAACACCACACCCCCATCGTCGCAGCGGTGCGCGGCATACTATAGTTTGGGCGACCTTAGCCAATGGCGGGCGCGTCTGTGGTGGTCAGTCTGTGGTGGTCAGTCTGTGGTGGTCAGTCTGTGGTGGTCAGTCTGTGGTGGTCAGTCTGTGGTGGTCAGTCTGTGGTGGTCAGTCTGTGGTGGTCAGTCTGTGGTGGTCAGTCTGTGGTGGGCAGGTCGAAGGTGGCTTTGAAGGGGCTACCAAGGGCCGTCGGCTATTGTCGGCTATGTTCAGGAAAAACAAGCGACAAGCGGGAGCGACTGGAGAACACGCTTCTTTTTTCCGGTCACCCAGACCATATTGACTTTGGTTTTTTTGTGTAGTAGAGTTTGACCACGCTGTTCGGTAACGATGGCTACTCTGGTCTTGGTTGTGCGCTTGCCCACGGCGCATAGCGAAACAAGATGAAGGGACTTGAATTGCGAGTTTTTGCGCTGCATTAAGATGCAGTGCGGCAAGGCAAGGCACGGCTCGGCGCGGCAAGGCTTGGCAAGGCGCGGCGCGGCAAGGCAAGGCAAGGGTTGGGCAAGGGACGGGCTGGCTTATGCTGGCCCGTTTCCTTTTTTCAGACATCCCCTTCGACATGATTCAAACTTTGCTCGCCAAATTTGGCGAGCGAAACATCGTTTCCCCCAGATTCGGGGAAAAGGACGATATGGTTTTCAACGCTGGGGGTTCATATAGTTTTGTTGAAAATCAAGACCTGCTGAATTTTTGCCAAAATTGGCGGAAATTCAGTAGGCCGCCCTTTGACGAAATACCACATCACCCTTGAAATGGCCAAAGATAGTCGTGGCCAACGTGGTCATCCGGCAGGATTCGGAAGGACGGTATTGCCTGAACGACCAGTTCGTCAGGGCCTACGATGCCCTCTTTGACGGAACACCACATCACTCTCGACATGATTCAAACTTTGCTCCCAAATTTGGGGAGCGAAAAACCTCTTGCATAACAGAGTGCTGCGTGCGCTATCAAGGGGCTACCGGCTCCTGTTCGGGGAAAACAAGCACAACGGGCGCGTCACGACAATGCGCCCCCCCTCCTCTTTTCCGGCCCTCCGTCCCGCGTTTGCAGTTCGCTCATTGCCATCAATGGTATGCAACCATGACGGCAGGGCTTGAGATGGAAATATCGAAAACAGAATTTGCGTTGGTGGTACAGGAAGCTGTGGAGCGGGGGGTGGCAACCGCCCTTTCTTTACGCCCACGCCCTTCCAGTGTAAACTTTGAGCAAGCAGCGGAAATGCTGTGCTTGTCGAGCAAGACGGTTTCGACGATGGTTCGTGACGGGCGAATTCGTGCGAACAAGATTGGTCGCATTCCTGTTTCTGAAATCGATAGAGCCTTGTCTGCGTCGAACCCAGGAAGTGGTCGGCGTTCTGCGAAATAGGGCATCGTTCCTGTTTTCTACGCCAACTTTACACCAAGTCTCACTGGAAACTCTGTCATGGCGTACAATGCAGTTTTGGCATGCTTGTCAAGCGGGTGTTGGCGTTACCTCACCTCAAGATTGCTTCGTTTCATGCAAGCGAGTATGTGGGTGTAGGTTGTTTGACGTACAGGAGTTTATTTAATGTTCAATGAGCGCAAAGCAGCGCAGATGGCAGCGTTCTTTCTGGGGCAACCCCCGGAGAGGAAGATGCCACATCTGAAGTTGATGAAACTCCTGTACCTGTCCGACCGTGAGGCCGTGCGCGTCTTCGGTTGGCCGATCTCTGGCGACCGTTTGGTTTCCATGCCCCACGGACCGGTTCTCTCGCAGACGCTCAACCTGATGGATGGCGATGTCGAGTCGCAGCCTGGTGGTTGGGAAGAATTGATTTCCGATAAGGAAAACCACGAACTTTCGCTGCGTCAACCTCTGGACGCCGCCGCTCTCGATGAATTGGCTCCGGCTGAGATTGAAGTGCTAAAAGCCGTCTGGGACAAATTCGGTGCCATGGACAAGTGGGAAATTCGTGACTGGACCCACCACCACTGTGCCGAGTGGAAAGATCCGAAGGGCTCATCTTTCCCAATTCAGTATGACGCACTGGCTCGCGCAGTAGGCTTCGATGACGCCTCGGCGAAGGAGTTGGCGGCACAAATTCAGGCCGAACAGGAAATCGACCACCTCTTTGCGACTCTATGAGTTTGTTTCTTCCGCTCAAGCGGGCGACGCTGCTCATCCCGTCTGGGCCGCAAGGTGATCAGCATCGAAAGCACCTCTTCACCCTACTCACAGATCCGCATGCCGATGAAGCCGGAAAGAATTTCGTTCTGATGGTTTCGCTATCGACTATCAGGCCGGGCGTGCCACATGACCCCACCTGCATCATCTACGCGGGCGATCACCCATTCGTGAAGCATAACAGTTACGTCGTCTACCAAAAGGCGCGTCTCGAAGAGGCGGACAAAGTGCTTCGAGGGGTAAAGAATGGTCAACTTGTGCCACAGGACCCCATGGATGGCGCCGTGTTCGCCAGGATCTGTAAGGGCCTGGAAGACTCCAGATTGACGCCCGCCAAACTGCTCACCTTCTACTTCAAGGCTACGGGCCAGATCTGACTGCGTTTGCGATCACCGGGAACTCGTGCGGTTGTGTGCGACTGGAAAGCGCCCCTCTCGAACACTCGTTTCACGGACGAACTTCTACCAAGTCTGCGGTGCTGGAAAAGCAGGGTTCTGTTTATATGGGGCATCATTCCTGTTTTCTACGCCAACTTTACGCCAAATAGCGCTGTAAGCCCTTTCAATACGGCATCCATAATTCCCTTCCTGGGCACCACGGAAACTAAATTTATTGAATCCACAGTTATAAATAGTTTAGTTGTCATGGGGTTGTCGGTTCCTGACTAAATTCATTAAACTCCCAGATTGAAATAATTTATCATTCACTTCACACGGTGATAATAAAAGGGGGTGATATGGCATCGATACGACCTCATGGCGAGGGTAAATGGCGGGTCACGGCACGGTTGCTGGGGTGAGGAAAACGCAGGTTTTTGACCTCAAAAGGGAGGCAACCCGTTGGGTGGCATTGAGCCCCAAGCCTCCGTCATGGCGCAGCCCTCTGAAGCCGTCAGCACACCATGAAAGCCCATCAACCAAACCCCATCCCCGTATCCAATACCGAGCGCCGTTTGATCCGTTTCAACAAGCCCTACGGTGTTCTCAGTCAGTTCACTGCCGAAGGTCGATGGCGCGGTCTGAAAGATTTCATCGATGTGCCTGGGGTCTATGCTGCCGGGCGCCTGGATGCCGACAGCGAAGGTTTGCTGCTGTTGACCAACGATGGGCAGGAACAGGCTCGCCTCTCCAACCCCTCTTTCAAAATGGAGAAATGTTACTGGGCCCAAGTCGAGGGAGAACCAGACGATCGCGCTCTGATGCAACTGCGCCAAGGGGTACAACTCAACGACGGCATAACGCGACCTGCCCAGGTACGCCGTCTGGATACACCACCCCAGCTGTGGGACAGAGATCCTCCCATTCGCACGCGCAAAACCATCCCCACCAGTTGGATAGAGCTGGTCATCACCGAGGGACGCAACCGACAGGTACGCCGCATGACCGCCGCCGTGGGTCTTCCCACCTTGCGTCTGATCCGCATGGCATTGGGGCCCTATACGCTGGAGGGTCTGGCTCCCGGTGCGTGGTGCGATGCGCTGTAAAACTCGGCAACTCTTGATCTCAGCCCAGAACCGCCGACCATGAGCTTCAAACTTTCTTCACAAACTCCGATTTGAGCCCCATCGAACCAATGCCGTCGATCTTGCAATCGATGTCATGATCACCCTGAACCAGACGGATGTTTTTAACCTTGGTGCCAACTTTGACCACCAGCGACGAGCCTTTCACCTTCAGATCCTTGATGACGGTGACCGTATCGCCATCCTTCAATACATTGCCCACCGCGTCGCGAACATCGGAAGACTGTTCCGAAGCGGGCTCACCCTCCGCCAGCGACCATTCGTGGGCACATTCCGGACACACGAACAAGGCATGGTCTTCATAGGTGTACGCAGAACCACAGTTGGGACAAGGGGGCAGACTCATGCATGACCTCCAGCAAAGGCAGCCTTGGATACGGCTGCGAAAAAAGCGGCATCCTATCACAAGAACTCAAGAAACCCTCACTTGGCTTGGGAATCTTCATTGCCCTGCGCAGCCTGGCGCTCAGCCTCCCGGGTATGCCTGCGGCTCTGCCGCTTGACCCATAACACAAAAAAAACAATCAGGATCACCCCGGCAGCCAGCGCAAAATCGGCCCAGATGATGGTTCGTGCAAGTGCCATGTGCTGCGTCACAACCCCGTCTCCCCTATCGCTGTCAACCCGCATCCTAACATGTTCCAAGCGCTTCCCATGGAAATCCGGACCCCGCACGCCATCGACACCGCGTTGACGAAGGATAGCCCTTATGGCCTAGGTGCCGGAGTCTGGACACGGGATGGCAGTCGGGCATTTCGCATGGGACAAGGACTCCGGGCTGGCAGAATCTGGATCAACTGCTACCATCGCTACCCGGCCCATGCCGCCTTCGGAGGCTATGGGCAATCGGGATACGGCAGAGAAAGACATAAGTCAACGCTGGATTCGTATCGTCAAACCAAATGCCAGCTGGTGTCCCACCCAGCGCATGCCAGCGGCCTTTTCTAATTCCCGCTCAGACCTGCGGCGAAGCAGAACAAAATGAGCGCCAGCTCTCCTGGATCTATCCTGCACAAATACCACTCAACGCCAAAAGATCCCCCTGCCAGTCATCACGCTGACCAAACCGCACCAAGTCGTCGCCCGAGGCAGACCCCTGTCTGCCCAACCCCCGCAAATGATCCCAAGCCGTGATCTGGCCACAACCATGCATCAGCGATTCGAGCGCCTTCTGCCGTTCAGCGCCATCGGGAAGGGTCACCCGGTCCTCGCCCGGCTGCAAGCCACGCAAAATACAGGACTTGCCATCCAGCGACACTGCCTGCAGAAATGCCATGGAAACCGCCTGCATACGATATTGGATGGACACGACCCGCTGCGCCTCCGAATTCCATGAGGGCTGAGCCACGGCACCGGTCATAGCCAACGCAGAGGGCATCGCCTTTCCTCTGCTGGCATGGATTGTCAGTGATCCCCCATCTGGGAAACCCCGCCGTCACCCGATGCGGACCCCGTTGCCGCCACTTCCGACCATTGGGGCAGGTGGCTATCCTTGATCCGGATCATGCTGTTATGCTGCAGAGATCCTGTCCCTGAAGCAAACACGATGGCGTCTCCACCCAACACATAGTATGCGGTGCCCATCACAGAACCGGTGGGCCCGGTAAACGCAGCACCCAACAGACCACTGCTCAGCACGAAGGGAGCAGCCGTCAACCCCGTCCAGACTGGAGCAACCAACGTGGGCGCAGCAACACCCGAGTTTCCCTCGTAGCCGTCAAAATAGCCGGATGGCCCCGATGCGGCCGTCATGCTCCAGCCCGTCGCATTGGGCAGCACACATTCGCCCAGCTTCGCACCGCCCACCAATGAGCCCAATGTATCCAGATTAAGCAGATAGGAATTCCTAGTACAGCTCATGCCTTCACTCTGTGTCGAAGCACTCCACCCGGTCCAGAGCGGCATTGCTCCGGTTGGAGTCAACACCGCCTCAAACTGGACAAGACTGGTGTCGGCAGCAACCCCTTGAGCACGAACACCATAGCCCGTAGTGGCTGCTGGACTGAGAATGGCACTTGGCAATACGCCGACTTTTCCCTGCAAGGTGTAACTGACACCCACGGCCGGTGTCACAGTCAAGGTCAAAAAATTGCCGTTGAGTGTGCCCGATACCTGATTGTCGTTCGACGTCACCAGCCCAGCAGCGTTGACCGAAACCGTGGCATCGGTGAACACCATCGGTGCCAACGGTACCACAGGGTTCAACGACGACTGCCCCACACCGAGTTCGGCCACCAGCCCTTGCAAGGTGTAGTTACCCGGCGCCACGACAGCATTCACATTGGCATCGATGACATCGCCCAATTGCAATTCCGGACCAAACGTCGGATCCGCCGAAATTTGTTGCGCCAAGGCCGCCAACACGTTGGGGCAGGTGCCACCCAAGACCGTCCCTGCTGTGGTCAGGCTGGTGGCATTGGCAGACGTCAAATTGGACTGACTGGCAATCAAGGCCGCCAAATTGGTGGTCGAGGTGACGGTTGCAGCCGGGCTACAGAGATTTTCTCCCACGGCTTTGATGGCCGAGGCAATGGCCAGTACATCGCCACCATAACCCAACAGTGTTTGCCCGTACAACGTCGGAGTCAGCCCGCCATAGCCTGCCGCAGCATTGGTCTGTGCATAGACAGCGAGGGCCGCCGTGGTCACCGGAGAAATATCGAGATCCAGCAACTGCGTGCTTCCCACAGTCCCGGTCAGGGCTGCCAGAGAGCTGGCTGGCCCGAGATAACTGGTCAGCACCAGTGCCGGCAGGCTGGGATCTGAGGCACTGGCAAAAATCGGCACCGATCCCGCTGGCAAGTTCAACGCGGATATCGAGTAATTGCCATTGCCATCGGCAGTGGCCGTTCCAAGCGTTTGGGCACCCGGATCGCCCAAAGGAGCCAGCGCCGTCAACGTCACTTGCGCATCGGGAATGGGCGCATCCAACGCCACCCCATGAAGCACCGCGCCCGACCCGGACACCACCGAGCCACCACCACCGCCACCACAACTGTTCAATGCCAGCAGTGAAACCCCCGCCACCATCCATCCTTGAAAGCGATTCATGTACCTGCCCTCCACATATCGATGAAAAGGCCGCCTAGCCGACTGTGAGAAAACGCTAGCACAGGCCCCGCTGGCATGTCAATTTTCATGATAGAACGACGACACTCCAGCCAACAACAGGATAAAACCATCACACTTCATCCGTTATCAGCCTCCTCCGGTGAGTCGGTGAACACCAAGGGTCCAAGGTATTCTGGGTAAATGAGTTCCGCCACAGGACGCTTGGGTGAATTTTGCACAAAATTGGCAATCTTCTGGTCTTCACGGGCAATATGTTCAAGAACCCATTTGTTCAGGAAGAACAGCAAATCATCCGGCAACTCGCGCTTTTTCGATATCCGTCCGATGGTCACTTCCAACTGGGCCAGCAAACGGGAATGCAACACCTCATGATGCACCACATCGGGATAGGCCACCTCATGCATCAGGTTTTCTTCGCTGGCGAAATGAAAATCGGCAAATTTTTTGATCTCATTGAGGATACGCACCACCGTGACACCACTTTCACCTGTTTTGATGGCGATGTCCAATTTGCGAAACAGCATCATCAACAAGCGGTGTTCAACATCGATCAGCGGATTGCCGATTTCGTAAGATTTTTCCCAATGAATGTACACCTCATCTCCCATGTCAAACTCTGAACGGCCCGTTCATCCTCGTTAAGCAGTGATTAATATACCCCACCTAGAACCTGGCTCCAAACGAGAAGTGGCTCACCGATATCTCGGAGTTCCAGATCCCGGCAGGCAAGGTGTATCTCTCGTCAATGATCGACTGCTTTGATGGTATGGTCGTCAGCCGGTCCATTGGAATGAGCCCGGACACAGAGCTTGTGAATACCATGCTGCCTGCGAAGGTTTCGTCGGAAGGGTGAATGGGTTTAACAGCGTAAATCAGTCCAAGAAAATAGCCGAATCCCCCCAGCAACAGTCGATGGGCTCAGTGATTACCCAACCAATTTTCCAGACACAGTTCGGGATAGCCAGAAAAATCGGTGACATTATTAGTGACCAGCGTCACCCTCAGTGCGATGGCATGCACGGCAATCAACTTGTCGAGGGCATCCCGTTTCCATTCACGGGTGGCCAGACGCACCGGGCCATAGGCAAGCGCAGCGGCACTATCGAAGGGCGCTACTGCAAGGTCTTCCAGCAGTATGGACAGGGCCTTTCGATTGCGGGGCTGTTGCTCACCGGAACACGCGACGCCGTATTCAAGTTCCGCGAGCGTAATCGACGAAATCACTACCTCCCCGGCATAGCATTGCGCAAAGCGCACTGCGACCTCGGGCGGATGATGTTTCATCAGATAAATGCACATATTCGTGTCGAGCATGAATCTGGGCTTCATAATGCATCCCGATCGCCTTCCACATTCTTGCCCCGTCCATCGACCATGAAATCCGCCGAAAACTGACCAAATTTTTCCAACAGATGGTCCAGTCGGCGGCGCGTTGGACGGATGCGGAACTCTTCACCGATGCGCTCGATTTCCAGTTCGAGATCGGCGCGTTCGTAGGCCAGTTCGGCCGGGATCCGAACCGCCTGCGATTTGTTCCGTAATCAAAGCGTAACCCAAGGCCCCACCCAAAGAGGCCGGAAAAGAGAAAGTGTCGCTGTGATATGCAGCGACAAGTGACAAGCGTGGTGACGATCTTGTTGGACGACCCAAACGGCAGAACGAGGAACGAGCCGCCGGCTAACTCTGGTAGGATAGCCTGAAGCGGCACTGCCTTCCCCAACATGAAGGGTTTTTCACCGCGCAACCTCAAATATATGGTGGAATACGCAGTCATATCAAATCGTGATAGGGGCGATCAGGAGTGCGTTGAAAGCCGTTCTCGCAACCGCAAACTCTGCCCGTATCATGTCGATCACGGCCCGCAACCGAGGCACGTCCCGTTGTCGACGATGACAAACCAGATATACCCTGGACACGGCTTCCGGACCCAGATCAAAGGGCAAGCTGGTCAGGCCGGTGTTGCCGGCAAACCGGTGCGGAACCGTAAACATCGGCATGACACCAACGCCTGCCGCACAGGCTGCGCATTGCACGTTGTAATCATCGGAAGTAAATACCGGATGAAAATTATCCAGCAAACGGGTCAATGCCTGATGCGACAACTGTTCTTCGTGACTGCTTGACCAGCTTATCCAGCGTAAATCCTGAAGAGTCGCATTTTGCGGAAGGCTGGCGGCATAGCCTGTCGAGGCAACCAGTCTGATCGGCCCTTCAATTCGATCCAGAATAATCAAGTCATCGTCTTGCGGCACGATCGTACGCAAGGCCAGATCGGCTTCGCCCCGAGCCAAATTGCGCACCTCCACGCCCGACATCACTTCTAGTTGCAAGCCAGGATAATGTTGCAACATGTCGGCAGCCAAGGGGGCCAAGAATTCATGCGCAATGCGAGGTGCTGCGGCAATGCGAACACAACCCGACAAACTGCTGGTTGCTTCGTGCAAATGCTGGCATGCCGTCACCGCCCATTCGGCCATTTGTCGAACTGCGGGCAACAATCGTTCACCTGCCATGGTCAGCACCATACCCTGCGCACAGCGCTCGAACAAGGTTTCTCCCATATTCAGTTCCATGTCGTTCATGCGCCGACTGAGCGTAGGCTGACTGAGGCCCAACCGGCGTGCAGCCGCACTCAAACTGCCACTCTCCTGCACCGCCAGAAACAATTGCAGGTCTTCCCAGTACAAGCCATCCATTTTTGAATACATATATCAAATTCCATTAGTTGTGCAACCAATATCGTATGGCTATCCTGCAAACCTGTCCATCTTTCCGAGCATGCCATGCCACGCTTCGTTTTGATTTACCTGACCAGCCTGTTATTCACGGGCTGTGCCATCACCACTCACCAGTGTTGTCAGGGTTGAGGAACCGCGTAAATTTGAGGGGTATTACGCGGTTTTGCGGTAGTTGATCAGGGGTTGGGTTTGATTTTTGGTTTTTTCCTGCGTTGGGTTGCGCGTTCGGCGGCCTC
>JAJZBQ010000020.1 GCA_021798835.1 Pseudomonadota bacterium
ACCATCGCAGATGCCATGCTCGATCGCATCATGCAGCGTCATCATCGATTCACCCTGACCGGGGATTCGCTTCGTCAGATAAAGCCAAAAACAACCAAAAAGGAGAAAAATATCGAACCATCGTGACCGATCACAGTACAATTTGAGCGCGTAACACCATGACCCTGTCCATCGGTCACGATAATCCAGAATCACCGGTCATCTTCACCAGAATACGCAATCAGGTTCACTGGTGGGCTACTTTACACTCAAAGTAGCCTTGGACTCTGCATCCGCCACGGCGCTACCAGATAGATGGATCGCAAGCGGCGTGGACATAAGTTGGTGTTTCGCTTCATCGGACAACTTCACTGGGGCTTGACTGTCCAGCAGTGAAACAGCCCATTCCCTAAGCGCAGTTGTCTCGGGTGTAGGTAACGCTCGAAGTTGTTCGATGGCAAGTTCAACGTAGCGTACGCGGTTTTCGGAGTCTTTCATGCTAATGTTGTACCAAGCACCAATTCCAGCAATGACCAATGGCACAAAGATGCTTGATATTGCAACTACCTTTGCCGTCCAATCTGACTCTTGGCACTTCTGTTGCTCTGACTGTTCAAGCATTGGCATGGCGCTCTCCTAGACCAAGGCGATTCATGAAGTCGGAACCTAATTGTCCAAATTATGTAAGCACTCAACCGACACACCTACATTCGCCTCGTACCGTAAAACGGATGAGCCGTATACTCCCCATCAATCAGGCGACACAAAAGCAAACCTTCGTCCGAAACAACCGGCCCACGATTCCTTACATAGATCGTCGAACGCGCCACCCCAACCAACTGACATTGGCGACTCACTGCAAACCCTTCCGTCGCACCAACCCACTCACGCCTTGTCATGGCAGGGATATCCCGGACTTTTTTTTGAGCCAATCCAGTTCCATCTTCAAGCGTCCAATCTCACCATACAACCGCTCAGGGTCCTGATGCTCCGACAACGGCTTTGGCCCACGCTTCCCTTCAAACAACTTTCCAGACTGATCCAGTATCGCCTTCTTCCATTGCGAAATCTGTACCGGATGGACCCCATACTCCTGACCAAGCTCATTGACAGTCTTCAAACCACGGATTGCCTCCAGGCCAACCTTCGCCTTGAACTCCGCCGAAAATACCTGTCGCTTCTTCCTTTCACCCATCTCCAACACTCCGTCCAATGGAGTCTCATCATAACTTAATTCACTGTCCAAAAATCCGGGTCCACTATACCACTCCGCACGCTTCTCCTCTGATTCCATTGCTACCCCCCATGAAAAAATCACAGGGTCTCATCCTTCCTCACATTTGCACAGGTGTCCCCGTTGATCGCTTACCAAATTATAACCACACAAACACCATGCTAAGGTAGTCATCCCTGAAAAATTCATTTTTGGCTTCCAAACTCGGAACTGGTGCTTCCATATTTCGTAAGCAATCAACAGGGTGTTTCCGTTGATCGCTTACAATGGTCAGTCATATCTTAAATGTCAGCTTTGATCGGCGCGCTACTTCCGCAGCCGCCTGCATGGCTGTTCTTTCGGAAATCAGGATTTAAGCTTGGTAAGCAAATGTACTAAACGGTGCATATCGGTATAGGGTTCAGCACCGTCATAGGCGGTGGTCAGTTGCGCCAGATGCTCGGCCCGTTCGGAGGCATCAGCCAAGTTTGGGTGCGTTTGCGCATAGTGCCCGGCCTGCCCTTTGTCATAGTTCGGCAGATACTGGCGCAAGCGTTGATACACCTCGGTGCGATGCAATGGCGCATGCACATCCTCGAAATGCAGCAATAGCCAAAGCTCGAAGCATGGAACGGAGGCGATGGCTTCAAATTTCACTGCCTGCTTCAGGTCGTTGAGCAACTTACCGTTCAGCGCAGCCGCTTTAGCCAGGGCGTTATGGTAGGTCTCATGATCGTCACGGTCGAACACAACATACACTTGCTCAAAGGCAAGCGGCTGAATGTTTTTGTCTTCATCGCCGTTCAAAAACAAGTGCTCCGCATATTCCACGATCCTGATCGGTGAGGTGCCATATTGGCTGTGCTGCACCTGAACATTGGCAGTCTGCAAACGATATTGGGAGCGTATTTCCCCCAGGTAATGCGGCTCGGTCTTAAGGCCCTCGGTGACGATAAGAATCCGGTCGTAGCTCGCACGTCGCCCTGCCTTACGGGCGAGTTGCACGGCCTGACGAGCTTTGGGCTGGTTATCTTTTCCCATGCATCCTGCCCATCAGCCTGCCGCCTGAATGGGCGGTACGGATTCATCGAAGAATGGCACCGCGCCATACCGACCTATCAAATACCCTTTTTCCCAAGCCTCGGTTTCACGCGGACTAAAGTCTGAGAGCGGATACAGGCGCGTGGCTTGATCCTGATCCTTCTCGGTGAACCAGATCTGGTCGCGCCGGAACAGGGTGCGGTCAAGCAACGAGGTGTCATGCGTGCTAAAGAGCAATTGCGCGCCCAACGGATTGAGATCCGGCTGGTGGAACATGCGCACTAGCCTGCGAACCAGCAAAGGGTGCAAACTACTGTCCAGCTCATCTACAATCAACATGCGACCATTTTTAAGCACATCAAGCACAGGCGCTATCAATGCATACAAGCGCTGTGTTCCCTGAGATTCTTCGTGCAATTCAAAGGTTGCAGAGCCATGTTCAGTCTTATGAACGAATTGCGGCATGAGCAATTCCCGCTCTTCACGGGAAAATTTTGGCCCGTCGGGACCAAACATGATGTTTTGTAAAAAACCTGGGCGTGACACGCTTATGACATCGCTAATACTGATGTCCGCCGAAGCAAGGAATTCTCGTACCGCCATCCTCCCCATATCTGTCTGAAGCATCTGGGTAGTCAAATCGGGCAGTGGCGACAAACCGGCACCGAAATAAACAGGTTGTTCTACCAGCCAGCGGAAAATCGGCCCCAGCAGTTCGCTGTTTAGCTGGGCTGCGGTGGAAAGAAATAACGCATTGGGGCGTGTCGTTTCCTGCCAGAGTTTGCGCGGGCCAGTCAGATAAGTGCTGAAATCATAATCCGAGCTTTGCGTTTCCTCATTAAAGTTGCGGCGAAACCACTGTTGTGGCTTTGCGGCGCGGTACACCAGTAGCCACTCATCCACGATGCGTTCAGAAGTGAGACTGAAGCCGTACTGATGTCTCACCCCGCCCAGCAGGAAGGTGATCTCAAACTCGGATGGTTGCTTGGCATATTCCACATCCAGCCGAAATGGTTGCACAACAAACGGCTGACCCGGCTGCATAACAGTTGCCGATTCAGCAATGACAGAGCGCATATAGTGCAGCGCAAAAAGCAACGTAGACTTGCCGCTCGCATTGGGGCCATAGACGACAGCACTGCGCAATACGTGGGGAATACTCGTGATGCCGGTGGAAGCTAAATGGGTGTCGGCCAGCTTTTTTTCTTTGGATGCAACGAAACTAAAGACGATCTCATCTCGAATGGAACGGTAGTTTCGAACCCTGAATTCGAGCAGCATGACGGCCTCGATTGTTAAAATAGTTACTAATTATAATCAATTTTTACCAAAAGTAAATCTATTTTTATGTATCAATGCAATATATAGCCTTCAGGTGGTGTGCGATAGTTGTCGGGTAGCATTCTCCAATTCTTTTTGTAATCGCTGTAATTCGATATTCATTCCTACACGGCGTGCCAATTGCTTTTCTTTAGCGGCGAGACTACGCAGACGGGCAGTCTCTGCCTCAAGGCGTTGACAGTCTTGCAGTGCAATTCGGTGTATAGCCGCCTGCTTTTCCGTTTCACTTTGTGCAAACACACCCGTGATCTGGGCCGCCTGACAGGCTGTTAGCGTGTCCAACCATCCCTGGTACAGGATTTTCAAGTTTGCGCGCGGCTGGCGCGTGATGGATAAAGCCCGTAGGAACGCAGAGAACACCTCCGGCGAGATCGAATCGTCAACCAGGGTCACAACCACAGGTTCGCCATCCAGCACGATTTTACCCGCTTCGTTCTGCGCCCAGCGGATGTGCGCCATCGAGAGAATCAAATCGTGATGGACTGCGACAGCGTCGTAGCATCGGATGTCCATGTGGTCTGGCCACAGTCGAATTTCCTGCCCACGAAGACGCGTCTGGCTATCGACAGCCTTGCAGCAGAAATTCCGGGAAGAATCGGGCAGATCGAAAACGCAGGCCGTTGCAGTCTGCTTCTTCAGCCCACTGGCACGCCAGGCTTTCACATGGGCCAGCCAGAACTCACGAGTTGACCGCTCGGCGGGGATTGTATTCATGGCTCCTCCTGAAAAAATCTCAGGATGCCAAAAAAACTCAGGTAATAACAGGTGACTCCTTACACTAACGCAAAATATCTGACAAATCAGCCAGATCGATATATTTACAACATTCATCACCAACCGCTGACTTACTGCCCCATACGCACCTTATATGCGGTCTTAAGTATTCGGCGAAGTTAGACGCTTCTGTATTTCCAAATCGGTGCCCCATAACAAGATCGTCTTTTTTGCAAACGGTTAAATGTCCCTCCTCGCCACCAATGTAATTAAACCTGAAGTCATAGAGCCAAGTCAACGCTCCATAACACCTAACTGCGCCTCTTGTTCCATAATAAACGTCTATGAATTGTGCATTTCTTGGCAACTCAGGCCAATTTTCATACACTGGAGGAGGATTTGCATGCCTTTGGATTTGTTGGCCAGCTATTTCTTCTTCGTGTTCCCGATATACATCTCTTGCTTCATCTGAAAGAGAATTACGATATATTGCCACATATATCCCTCTATCTATAAGTTCGGAACGTTGGAGAGTACTCAGATCGAACCCCTGAGGAGAAGAAGGGAGAGAGAGATTCGGTCTCGCTGCGCGCCTTTTCCCCCATTTTAGTTTTGCTTCCGTAAGGTCATGTTCTTCGATATCACGAGACTGCTCCCACAGAGCATCAAACCATTTTCTAATATCGTTAATTTGACGAGGATCACTTGTTAGCAACCCTGCTTCTTGCCACCCAGATAGTTCCGTCCCCTCAAGGTTTAGACCATTGCTCGAAAAATTTGCAGAGCCAACAAGTGCCTTTTTAGTTCCCAAGAGCACCTTTGCGTGCAAACGATCATTTTGTTTTAGAAGGACTCCCTCCATACTACGTAAAGCCTCTATGACATCGGGGTTCGTTGCGCCACTTGCCAGGTTGCATATCAGTTTTACTTGCTTCCCGTTACGCGGCTTGATAATCAAGTCTGCACCAAACCCCCAAAACGCCACTGCCGCAAACAGTTCATCCTCTTCTTCCGATATTGAGTTGACTACTTTTTCATATTCAGATGATGTAATAAACATGTAAGTTAGATCCTTGTGGGCAACATGAAAGAGAGGTGGCTCCGACTATTCGGACAGGTCCCCAGTTTTCAGCAGCACGAGGATTTAGAGTCCATTGTTACTGTATCTTATTTTCTTGCCAATCGAGCCAGTTTGGCATCATATTATGCATTTAATGCGGCGTTAGAGTAATGTGCATACGCTCGCATAACCTTTCCTTCACTGTTGAAATGAAAAACTTCTGCTGATAGACCGCGAGCACCGTTATAGTAAAGAGTAATGCTATTTACGCCTACAAGTATATCAATTAACTCAAAGTAAAGATCTGGAATCACTTGAAGAGCTTTTGCCCAATACAAAGACACTGCTTTCTTTCCCTTCAATATCCCAGAAATTTCTCCTGAAACCCTAATAATTACTGGAGAATACATTTCAAAATCATCGGTGTAATGCGACAAAATTCGATCAAGGTTATGGGTATTCCATGACTCTATCCAATTAGCCGCAAAATGGTTAGCGAATGCCTTATCAATCATAAAGATCCTTATTCCATCTCTTACTGGTAAAATTCAAGAAACACAAAATCACATCCTCACTGCTGAAGGCGACGTCCCACCAGTTTTCAGTAGCACGAGGATTTAGAGTCCATTGTTACTGTACCTGATTTTCTTGCCAATTTCTTCGCATAATCCAATGGAGTCAAACCGCCAGTGATTTCTTCGGCCACTCTTCATTGAATTCCCGATACCATGACTCGATGATCACTCTGGCATGCGCCAAGGTCAGCATTGCGCGACAGCAGAACTCCTTGCCATTGTCGGTGCGAATAGCCTGCGTCAGGACGCGCTGCACCGCCAGTCGGTCAAAGCATGGCGCTCGCATCCCAAGACCCCTTCATTGGCCCCAGTCATGTGCTACCATGTAGTTGTTTTGTAACACATGAAGGTAACGCCATGAACGAAGAAACCTTTACTTTCCGGGTCGATGAGGCACTGAAATCCGAGTTCTCCACCGCAGCCAAAAACCGCGACCGCAACGCCGCACAACTCCTGCGCGACTTCATGCGTGACTTCGTTCGCCAGCAGCAAGAAACCACCGATCACGATGCCTGGTTTCGTCGCCAGGTGCAAGCCGGCCTGGACTCCGCCAATGCTGGCAACCTGATTCCAGCGACCGAGGTCGAAGCCAAGTTCTCTGCCAAGCGGGCAGCAACACGCCGTCGGCTTGAAACCTCCACCGAATGATGGAACTGTTCTGGACGCCCGAGGCGATGCAAGACCGCAGCGCAATCTATGACTACATCGAGGCCAATAATTCAGCCGCCGCGCTGGCCCTTGATGAACTATTTGCAGAAAAAGCCGGCCGCTTGGTCGATCATCCCGGCCTTGGCCAACCTGGTCGTATCACCGGCACCCGCGAGGTGGTAGCGCACCACAATTACGTTCTGGTCTATGACATGGCCGCTGATCTGGTGCGCGTGTTGCGCGTCATGCACGCAGCTAAGCAATGGCCACCGCAGAAGTGAGTCAAGTATGGACAGAAAAGAAACAGAGGAAGCAAATGCAAATTGAGCAACAAAGATTTTGGCCTCGTAACTCAAGGGCCGCCGAGACTTCTCATGCCCCACTAAATTGTTAAGGCAGCATTTAGACATGCAGCCTCGCCAAGCCACGCCAGTAAGGGCCGGACGCGGTTTCGGTTTCCGCCGCCTAAACCACTAACTTGTTTATTTTTAATGAATTAAAAAATCAATGCTGCACTAAAATATGCGTGTATTAGCGTGGGTAGTGCAGCATTTTTTGAACCCGGTTTTGTTCTGGAATCAAAGCAGAACCCAAGGCCAAAGAGGCTGGAAAGAAAGTGTCACTGCTACTGGAGCAGGTTCATGGTGACGACTTATGCTGCCATCTAGACCCTGATCGGAACCTCCAAACTCAATTGGCTTGATCCTCATGCCTGGCTCAAGGATACCCTGGAAAAACTGCCAGTCTGGCCCAACAACCGACTCGATGAGTTGTTGCCGCTCAGACCAAAAGCATAAAATCTGTCCACCTCATAGGTGTGTCGGTTGAGTGCTTATGGCCAAGAACACAGCGCATCTCTATACTCTGTTCGGACTGGCGAATCTGTTCATCAACAAGAAGCGATTGGATGCGATCAACGGGATAGTTGCGTCCTGAAAACGGGGAATTGGGGAAAAACTCAACATGAGGACGTGATCATGCACTCAATACCATCCAAAACCCCAAAATAACCCTATTCATCACCGCGTCCCTAAAGTACCTGGGTAAAATTCATCGCGCACAACTGGGTAATTTTATTCGAGCAGCAACAGTCTACTGAAACACTTCGAAAAAACATGTTACGCTACCTTCCGTTTGTGAGGTGATATATGCAACCTATGAGCCAGTATCAAGAAATCGAACGCGCCATTGTTTATGACGATGGTCAAGCAGCCAGGGAGCATCTGGAGGCAGGGCGACCGATCTATTTCATCCGAAATGGTCAGATTATCAAGAAGCTTCCTGACGGCAGGGAGCAGATCGTTGATATCAGCGATAGTGGGGTAGTACGAATCATCCAGGACTTGTAATGCCTCAACTGATTGCACAGAGCGCCCTCTCGGTACCGGAATTCCGGCTGCCGATAGCATCGCGATGGTGTATATGGCCAGAGAATCTTCATGGTGGCGCCCGTATGCTTTGCTGGCGCGGGAAGATTTCGACCACCTGCATGACGGCGCCACAGCATCGGCAGACGAATGTTGGCTGGGGAATGACCTCGATCTCATCGCTGACCGGGTCAGGCTGTGGCGCATGAAGCAGGTTGCGCGCCCTGGCGAGATTCTCCCGCCGTGTGGCATTGGCGAGCAGGCCGTAGTGGCGGATGCGGTGAAATCCGTCGGGCAGGCCGTGCAAGAGTGCGTATTCCACGAAATCTGGACACTCAGTCCACGGCAAAGTGGACAGCGCTTCCACGGTAAACGGGATAGTCGGAGCGTAGCGATGCGCGGGTTTTGGTTGTTTACTCCCGAATGGTGTTGATGCGCGCAACGAATTACCCACTCTGCGCAAATTTAAGCCCACACCTGATTCTTGCCAAATTATTTCTCGCATCAAGAACTTGATAGCTCTCTAGTCTGGGTATTCTAACTCGCGCAGAGTGGGTAAATCAGACCGCGCAGACTACACAGTCTTGAAGCTGCCTTTTACTTCAACCCGCGTTTTGGCATCCTTCCCGAACAGAACCTTGCCAGTTTCCTAGCACAGATCACCATAGGCCTGCAATGCAAGAGCCAACGCACGTACATCCATTGTGCTTTTCGCTAAAGCGGACCATCATAGGCTATTCTGGTATGGGTGGTGCTCATGAGGAGATGGTATTACAACCACAGTCCCTCACCTACCCTCCCAGCGGATGCTCCGCTAACCACTCCCTCAAAGCCATGTCAACTCGAGTTTGCCAGCCCTTGCCGGTGGATTTGAACGCATCCATAACGTCAGGGGATAGCCGGATTGTGGTGGCCACCTTGAGCGGCGCTTTCTGTGGTCCACGGGTTGGCTTGAGTTTCTCCCTCAACGACGCGGGCAGAGAATCAAAACTGACGGATTGACTGACCATCTCATCCGTCCATTCCGGATTTTCCTCGTCCACCATTTCAGCGTTGATTTTTTTGCTCATAACGTTTGACCTCCCGATTGTTTGCCTTGCGGAAGCTGATCACGCGGATTCCTTTGGCCGTTTCAGCGAAAACCAAGGAGTAAACCCGTCCTGCGAGAATACCAAGAGCGGATATGCGTACCTCTGGGTACGTTTTGCGGACATCGAGCCAGAGGACAGCCGTTTCAAAATCGAAATGCTCTACCATCTCGAACGATAACCCGCGCTCGCGGATGTTTTTGTCGTTTTTGGTGGGGTCGTATTCGATTTGCATGAGGTTTATTGTAACAACAATCTACCTTTTTGGCAAACAAATTGTTAGTACAAAACCGCAGATATTCAACTTTTCCAAACATCCCCATGAATAAATTCAGGGGATGATCTTTTTCCAAACTGAAGTCACTCTCTATGCAGTGACTTCAGTCTGATTCTCATGACGTCGCCTGACACGCCAAAACGGTACGCCATTGTAATACTTGGACGTCCATCGGAAATAAACCTTCGGACTAGAATATGGGTTAAGCCGGCAGGGTTGTGAATAAAAGAACCTGCCGGGTAATCATAGACCCCATCATTAAATACGCCGTAAACGACAAAGACCTCTTCGGGACCGGGGGAATGCACATCCAATGTGGTGAATTTTGCTCCTGCGTCAAACTCCAGAATTTTGGCCTTGGCTCCACGGGTCCCTTGCCACAGGCTACGCATACGAACACCAGGAAAAATCTCCGTCCAAAGAAGATGTTGCCAGTTTGCAGAAACGACTCCATCCAGATTGATCATCGGTATCCCTTCCATAGAATGGGTTAAGCATAATGGTATGAGTACGATTTCATCCCACGGGTTCCAGCCGATTATCGGTCCATGGGCGTTGGTTGTCAGCCCTGAGGTTTTGCCAAGCAGATATTCTCATAACCCCAAATCACCCAATCCAGGATGACCATCAGGACGCCGGCCCAATGGCCAGAAGAATTTCCGGTCCGCTTCACGGATGGGCAAGTCGTTGATGCTTGCGTAACGGCACCTCATGAACCCTTGTTCGTTGAATTCCCAGTTCTCGTTGCCGTAGGAGCGATGCCAGTGCCCAGAGTCATCGTGCCATTCATAGGCAAAGCGCACAGCAATGCGGTTGTCTGTGCAGGACCACAATTCCTTGATCAAGCGGTAGTCGAGTTCACGCGCCCACTTGCGCTCAAGAAAATACTGCACTTCTTTGCGTCCTACCGGAAATTCGACGCGGTTGCGCCGTAACCGTTAACTGGTTGGCGTTGTATCGTTATGGGATGGATTTTGGGAATATGGGGTTCCTGCCCCTATCTGGAGTTTACCCCTATGTTGTCCCCTGATCCTGCTTTGCGCCATCGTCATAGCAAGGAAGAATGGCGCCGATTGATCGATGAATTTCAGGATTCTGGTTTAAGTCGTCAGAAGTTTTGTGCTTCCCGTGGAATCTCACTACCTCGTCTGACGAGGTGGATGGCGTTCTTTCGCCGTGAATCACCGAGCCCCACGCTTTCTCCATTCGTGGATCTGGGGGCTGTAAATCAGAGCGCTTCAGTATCTGGACCACACGTCGAGTTGGTCTTGGACTTGGGAGACGGGATCGTCATGACGCTACGTCGTGCATCCTGATGTTTTTTCCTGAGGGAAGAATACGGGTGTT
>JAJZBQ010000021.1 GCA_021798835.1 Pseudomonadota bacterium
TGTTGCTGAAGGGAATCCCCTTCAAGAACGGTGAACAGGTCGTGGACGATCAACCTGTTCAGCAGAAACTCGCCGCCTGACGCATCATGCTACAGACCGGCCATACACCACTTTTGACTTTATCTCGTGAGATCGAAAACTTGAGGTGGATTGCGAGTGAAATTTTTGGCGAAGAAAACTTTGTCGCACAAATTTTATGGAAAAAAAGAAGCACGCCACCTAACGATAAAATTATTGGGGCAAATCACGACTATATTGCTTTGTTTTGTAAGAGCTCTGACGCGGTTATTCTGAACCTTAAAGAACGCTCTCAGGTACAGATTGAGCGCTATCAAAACCCCGACAATCACCCGAAAGGCCAATGGGTTCCCGGTGACTTAATGGCCAATATCAAAGGTGGCCGATATGTAGAATCTTTGAACTACCCCATTGTTAATCCAAAAACAGGTCAGCAACATATGCCTTCTGAGACTGAGAGGGGAAATTGGCGTTTTTCAAAAGAAAAGATTGGCGAACTGCTATCTCGGGGCGAAATATATTTTGGTGAAGATGGGCGTGGTCGCCCGAAGCTAAAAAGATTTCTCTGCGATGTTAAGGCAGGGGTGACCTATTCAACGATCTGGGACTTCGTGCCATTCAACACGGAGGGTTCATCTGAGATGCAGGAGTTATTTGGAAATTCATCTGTGTTTGAAAGTCCCAAGCCAGTGGGCTTGCTTCAAGAAATATTGAAACTGGGCTCCAGTAACGATGATGTGGTATTGGATTTTTTCGCAGGTTCAGGAAGTACAGGTCATGCAGTGATTGCTCAGAATTCCAGAGACTCAGGACATCGGCGATATATACTTGTTCAGCTTCCCGAACCCCTTGATGCGAGTAAGGGCGAGCAAAAGACCGCCGCCGACTACTGCGACCAACTCGGCAAACTCCGCACCATCGCTGAACTGACCAAAGAACGCCTACGCCGCGCCGGGGCGAAGGTCAAAGCCAACAACCCCATGTTTGCTGGCGATACCGGCTTTCGCGTCTTCAAGCTTGACACCTCCAACATCTGCGCATGGAACCCTGACAGCGACAATCTGGAGCAAACGCTGTTCGACCACGAAGAGCACATTCTGCCGGGCAGGACGGAAGCGGACATCGTGTATGAGTTGCTGCTCAAGCTGGGGCTGGATTTGTGCGTGCCGATTGAGTCGCGCACCATCGCAGGCAAGACAGTCGGTGCCATCGGCGGCGGTGTTCTGCTGACCTGCCTTGCCGAACACATCACCACCAAGGAAGTGGAAGCCCTGGCACAAGGCATTGTTGCCTGGCATGAAGAACTTGCCCCAGCCAGCGACACCACCTGCGTGTTCCGCGACAGCGCCTTCGCGGACGACGTGGCTAAGACCAACCTCGCGGCGATTCTGGAGCAGCACGGCATCCAGAACGTGCGCAGTCTGTAAGGTGAAAACATGACAGACCTGACACCGCAAACCCCGTCGTTATCCGGCTTGCTGGATGCTTTGCGAGGGCTGATTCAGCAAGGCCGACAGCAGGCCCTGCGCGCCGTGGACATGGTGCAGGTGCAAACCTGCTGGGAGATTGGCCGTCATATCGTGGAATTTGAGCAGGATGGACAGACGCGCGCCGCTTATGGAAGGAAGCTGTTGACACGGCTTGCGGCCGATTTGACGGCGGAGTTTGGCAAGGGCTTCGATGCCTCCAACCTGCGTTATATGCGGCTGTTTTATCAGGCCTTTCCAATTCGTGACGCGCTGCGTCACGAATTGAGCTGGACGCACTACCGGTTGTTGCTGCGTGTCGATAACACCGAGGTGCGGCAGTGGTACGTGAACGAGGCGGCGGCACAGAACTGGAGTTCCCGCGCACTGGATCGGCAGATCGATACGCTGTATTACGAGCGTCTGCTGCTCAGTTCGGACAAAGCGGCAGTGGCTGCCGAGGCCAACGCCAACCTGGAACACCTGCAAAAAAGCCCGCGCGAATTTGTGCGCGACCCGGTGATGTTGGAGTTTCTGGGGTTGTCGGGGAGCGGCAAGCTATTGGAATCGACGCTGGAACAGGCGTTGATGGACAAGCTGCAAGCTTTTTTGCTGGAGTTGGGAAAAGGCTTTGCGTTCGTGGCGCGTCAACAGCGCATCAGCACCGAGTCGCAGGATTTCTACATCGACCTGGTGTTTTACAACTACCTGCTCAAGTGCTTCGTGCTAATCGACCTGAAAGCCGGCAAGCTCACGCATCAGGACATCGGGCAGATGGATATGTATGTGCGTATGTACGACGATTTGAAACGCGGGCCGGACGATAACCCGACTGTCGGAATCTTGCTGTGTGACCAGAAGGATCAATCGGTAGCGCGCTACTCCGTACTGCATGACAGCGAACAATTGTTTGCCACCAAGTACCGGCTGGTGCTGCCGTCTGAGGAAGATCTTCGTGTTGAGATCGAGCGTGAACGGGATGCGATTGAAGCGGCACACAGGCTGGAGGAAAAGGAATGAAGTTGCACTTTGAACCCAACCTCGACTATCAGATGCAGGCCATCGAGGCTGTCTGCGACCTGTTCCGTGGCCAGGAGGTGTGTCGCACTGAATTTACAGTGACGATGCAAACTGAAAAATCCGTAATGCAGGGATACGATGAGCCAAGCCAATTGGGGGTGGGTAACCGCCTGACGCTGCTGGATGATGAACTGCACAAGAATCTGGCCGATATCCAGTTGCGCAACGGCTTGCCACCCTCTAGTACCCTGGTGTCTGGCGATTTCACAGTGGAGATGGAAACCGGCACCGGAAAAACCTACGTCTACTTGCGTTCCATCTTCGAGTTGAACAAGCGCTACGGATTCACCAAGTTCGTCATCGTGGTGCCGTCGGTGGCGATCAAGGAAGGTGTCTACAAGTCTTTGCAGATCACCGAGGAACACTTCAAGGGGCTCTATGCTGGCGTGCCCTTCGAGTACTTCCTCTATGACTCCAGCAAGCTCGGTCAGGTGCGCAACTTCGCCACCAGTTCGAACATCCAGATCATGGTGGTTACTGTCGGTGCCATTAACAAAAAGGACATCAACAATCTCTACAAGGACAGCGAGAAAACTGGTGGTGAGAAGCCCATCGAACTGATCAAGGCGACCAGGCCCGTGGTGATCGTCGACGAACCGCAAAGCGTGGACGGTGGCCTGACGGGTGCGGGCAAGACGGCGCTCGATGCGATGAACCCGCTGTGCACGCTACGCTATTCCGCTACCCATGTGGACAAGCATCATAGGGTGTTTCGCCTTGATGCCGTGGATGCCTACGAGCGCAAACTGGTGAAGCAGATCGAAGTGGCATCGGCTACCGTGGAGGATGCCCATAACAAGCCGTTTGTTCGGCTGGTGTCGGTGAGCAGTAAGCGCGGTATGGTCGCTGCCCGCGTCGAACTCGACATGACCACTGCCAACGGCGTGAAAAGGCAGGAGGTCACGGTGTGCGATGGCGATGATCTGGAGCAATCCACCAAAAGAGCCATCTACGCCGACTTTCGCATTGGCGAGATCAATGTCGCCAAAGACGAGGAGTTTCTGGAGTTGCGCTATCCCGGCGGTGAAGCCTACTTGGCTCTGGGTCAGGCGCATGGTGATGTCGATGCCTTGGCCGTGCAGCGGGAAATGATCCGCCGCACCATCAAGGAACACCTGGACAAGGAAAAGCGCCTGCGCCCGCTGGGCATCAAAGTGTTGTCGCTGTTCTTCATCGATGCGGTGAACAGGTACCGCCAGTACGACGCCGACGGCAATCCGGTCAAGGGCGACTACGCCCGCATCTTTGAAGAGGAATACCGGCGCGCAGCCAAATTGCCTGCGTATCAGAGTCTGTTCGCAGAAACCGACTTGGCGAGTGCTGCTGAGAAAGTACATGACGGCTACTTCTCCATCGACAAGAAAGAACGATGGACGGACACCAGCGAAAGCAACGCAGGTAGCCGTGAGAACGCCGAGCGGGCCTACAACCTGATCATGAAGGAGAAGGAGAAACTGCTGGGTTTCGAGACGCCGCTGAAGTTCATCTTCTCCCACTCGGCACTGAAGGAAGGTTGGGACAATCCCAATGTGTTTCAGATTTGCGCCCTGCGTGAAATGGGAACCGAGCGTGAGCGCCGTCAGACCATTGGCCGGGGGCTGCGCCTCTGCGTGAATCAAGAGGGTGATCGGATGCGTGGTTTCGAGGTCAACACGCTGACTGTCATCGCCACCGAAAACTATGAAGAATTTGCCGAGAGCCTGCAGAAGGAAATAGAGGCCGACACGGGCATACGCTTTGGCATCGTCGAGCAGCACCAGTTTGCTGCGATTGCCGTGACAGCGCCCGATGGCCAGACTGTGCCACTGGGTGTCGATCAATCGAAGGCATTATGGGAGCACCTGAAAGCCGCCGGCCACATTGACGCCAATGGCAAGGTGCAGGATTCGCTGAAGACGGCGTTGAAAGAGGGAACACTCGCGCTGCCGGCAGAGTTTGATGCGCAACGCGGTCAAATCGCCGAGGTGCTGCGCAAAGTATCAGGCCGCCTGGAGATCAAGAACGCCGACGAGCGTAAGCAAGTCCCCCTGCGTAAAGACAAAGAGGGCAAGGCCATCTATCTCAGCGCCGAGTTCAAGGCCCTGTGGGACCGAATCAAGCACCAGACCACGTACCGCGTGCAGTTTGACAACGCCAAGCTGGTATCGGACTGCATCGCGGCTTTGCAGAAGGCTCCGGTCATCGCCAAGGCTCGCCTACAGTGGCGCAAGGCCGATATCGCCATTGGCAAGGCAGGTGTGGAAGCCACGGAAAAGGCGGGTGCGGCAACCATCGTCCTGGACGAGACGGACATCGAGTTACCGGACTTGCTCACCGATTTGCAGGATCGAACCCAGCTCACACGCCGCACCATTACGAGCATCCTGACCGGCAGCGGGCGTCTTGACGATTTCAAGCGTAATCCGCAGCAGTTCATTGAGATCACTGCGGAGACGATCAACCGCTGCAAGCGGCTGGCGCTGGTGGACGGCATCAAGTACCAGAAACTGGGCGACGACCGCTTCTATGCCCAGGAATTGTTCGATCAGGAGGAACTCACCGGCTACCTCAAGAACATGCTGATGGATACGGTCAAGTCTATCTACGAGCATGTGGTCTACGGCTCTGCAACCGAGCGTGACTTTGCCGACGCACTGGAAAAAAACAACGCCATCCAGTTGTACGCCAAACTACCCGGATGGTTCAAGGTACCGACCCCACTGGGCAGTTACAACCCAGACTGGGCAGTGTTAGTGGAGCAGGACAATATGCAACGTCTGTATTTTGTGGTGGAGACCAAAAGCAGCCTGTTCACGGATGACTTGCGCGACAAAGAAAATGCCAAAATAGAATGCGGGAAGGCTCATTTCCAGGCACTGGCAGTCGGTGAAAATCCAGCCCAATATGTAGTTGAAAAGTCATTCAACGAGTTATTGGCAAAAGCATTGTCTGCTGTGATCTGAATGCATAGTCAAGTTGACCAACCTGGTTTTTCCATCAATTTCTGGTTAGGTGACTGTTTGAAGCCGGTGGTGCAGTCACAGGTCAGTCTCCTGAAAAAGCATGCTCCGAAGACCACGCAATCAACGGCCAGCAAACCGTCGGGAAAGTAGTGTCCACATGGTAGCCAGAATTTTCCGTGAATTTGCCAGTCGACCTAGCCAACTTTGAACCTGACTTTGACCGATGGTTAAAAAGTCAGGATCTGGCGCTGGCCAAACTGCTTAAAAACGAATCCGTGACAGGTTTGGAAGAAACTGATGCGCGCCGCTTTGAAGATGCGGTTTTAGCAAATCTTGAGGAAAATGGGGGCAACAAGACAACAGTCATCGCATGGTTGCGGATTGCTTACCTACGCGTAAAGCATCTGAGGGATGCCGGAAGAATCGATCTGCCTTCCCTGCGTCTTGCGGTATCGGTGGATCCCCAGAAGAGCCCCTTTGTTCGTTCCCGGGTCGAAATGTTACCCAACGCCTTGGTTTGGCGATCCGCTTTATGGAACTGGCTAAAACAGCGGGGGCGTGAGGCCAGTCAGGAAGATCTGCGCTGTGCTGCACTGATCAGTGCCGTTCTTTGTGGTGGATTGCTCGACCCCCGCAAGGTGTACGGGCTCTATCATGCTTTTGATAAGCCACTGCAATTTACCCGCTCTCTGACATTCATCGAATTTGCCCTGCCCTATCGCCAACTCACGGTGGATCTGCACCAACGCTGGTTTCCTGAGCCTCTGACAGAAATGTTGCTGGCCCGTGGAATTGACACAGAGATGCCACTGGCCTCCTTGTCCATGCAAAAACTGGGGTCAAAACTGCGTACCTTTCTGGAAAAGGCAGGGGTGCCTAAGTTACAACTGCCACGGTCCGTGTCTGCGCTGACCGTGGCAGCTGCCATGTACTGGGAATCCGTAGGAAGCCAAGTGGATGTTCGTTATGCCCGGGGCCTAGTGATTTCCCAATCCCTGAAGCATTTGGTCTGGATACGATTGCAGAGTGAATCAGGGGTTGCGGAATCGCCAGATTCAGGCCCCAGTACTCGCAGGTCTACAGTTCAGCCAATCTCTGACAATTCCCCGGAAAAAGAAGATGCTGCCATCCTTTCTCTGTGGTGGCAGGAACAGCTCAACCGTCTGGCCCTCTTATCAGGTTCGGGCCAATCCTTGGCCGAGACATTGCAGGCCTGCGAAGAAATTTTCCGGGAAACAGAATTCTCAACCCCAAAAACAGTCAGTATTCCTGTGGGGTGGCTGTTGGCTATGCTCAAAGGTGAGACCACCAGTGGGGACCGGTTGAAGCCGGACACCATTCTGGATTATTTCCAACGGGTGGTGAAGTCGCTGCTGGATATCTACGGGGAGCGGGATTACACCCCTGACGATGTCGAATCCTTGGTGGAGAGTTATGGAGCCATTCTGGAAATGCTCCCGGATGGCATTGATAAAACCCGGACAGCTCGGGGATTGCGTGAATTCCATGGACATTTGGTACGCCACCATGGATTCGAGCCGCTTGACTCGGTGGATGTGTTTGGCCGGGAAGCTGAAATTGCTGTGGTGGAGGCGCGTCTCATCTCCGTGGACGATTATTACCGGGCCGACCAGATACTCAACGAATACCGGTACCAAGGGAAAGAACATATTCTGGTGGAAGCCGCCCGCCTGGCTTTTATGCTGGCTTTCCGGACCGGGATGCGCCGGATGGAGATTTTCATGTTGCGCATGGAAGATATCCACTTGGGACGGCATTCTGATCTTCTGGTCCGACCTCATGCTACCAGGCGCCTAAAAAGCTTGTCGTCCAAGCGAAGAATCCCGTTGGACCCTCTGTTGGAACCCGACGATCTCCAAAGGCTGAAAACCTGGTTTGAACAGCAGCAGGGCCGAAGTGCCGAATACCTCTTTGGCGCACCGACGGGAACCATGATTTCCATCGAGGGGGCTGTGGATCTGATTCATGCTGCAATGAGAGAAGCCACCGGGGATGGCCAGTTGCATCTCCACCATCTGCGCCACTCTTTTGCCACATGGACATACTGGAAGTTGCGTTCGGTGGCTTATCCCGAACTGGTGGAGCATTTTCAGCATCTGCCCAAAACCAGCGCCTACCTAAAAACGGGGGGTATGTTCAGAGAACACCTGCTTCCCGGAAGGCCATCCATTCCCACGCGCAGTGAGGTTTTTTGTGTTTCGCGACTTCTGGGGCATTCAGGTCCCAACATTTCTCTGAATCACTATATCCATGGCGCTGATCTGATTGTACATGCCTTGGCCTGTCGTGAATTGGACAATGTGGAAGGCTTGGTGCTTTCAGGAGCATCTGGATTGCCGCTCAGAAGCGCCTACCGCTACCAGCAGGATTCAGCAGGGGCATTGCTGGAAGTCTTTCGCAAGCATCATGGAACGCTATACCACACGGAGGTGGTTCCTCCTAGGAAACCAAAAGCCAAGCGGGGTAGAAGGCCTTCCATCGCCCCACAATTATCCGGGATTGAGGCTTTCAAACAGCGCTTCGAACTCGTCTGGCGTGCATTGCAGTTACATGATACTGGAAAAGAGATGTCAACTATTTCAAGCGAACTTGGGCTCCCAGAGCCAGATACCTCGCGGCTAATTGAAAACGCATCCGCTCTCTCCAGAAGGCTGGGGCTTTCAACACTGGCTCCTTCAAGGCCTGCCGGTGCGCGGGCCAAAGTCTTGCATGACCGGTTGTTGGATGCTGTGGCCGTTCTCAGCCTAGAAAATCCAGTGCTGCTATCGGACGGAATCAATATCTTTGTGGAGCATTTCAGCAAGCATAAGAAGGATGTGATTTTCAGGAGCGGTAATGACCTGGCCAATGCAGCTCGGTATCTGGAGTTTCTTAGGGTTGTGGGAATTCGTGATGAGGAACTACAACTCATCTCTCGCGAAGAATCCAATCACCATTCCAATCTGGACGGTTGGATCAAGGCATTGCAAATTCCAAACACCGTACGAGTCAAACACATTGCGCCACCCAACCAGGCCAAGTCTGCTTACGAACGGTGGATTGGCATTCAGGTCATACATGCGGATAACAAAAGGAGTGCCCAAGCGGTATTTGGGGCTGTTGTAGCGGTGATGGTTTTGGAACAAGAAACGGCCATGATCGTTGCCTCTTAAGTATAGTTGGCGCGACATCTTCCCCGACACCGGGGGACCCTGTTAAACTTGACGCACAGAACAGGATAGTTTTAACAGGGTGTTGAAAAACGAGGTCATCCTTACGGTTTATTCCTCATGAAACGAAGAAATCTTTCCAACTTTTCACCCACTCAAGCCCCGAACCCAACTATTCGCCGTTGTTTTGGTACCAGGAGGGTGATCAAT
>JAJZBQ010000022.1 GCA_021798835.1 Pseudomonadota bacterium
CACACACAACAACCCGGTGGAGAACACCATACGCCCCATTGCCATCGGCAAGAAAAACTGGTTATTTGCAGGATCCGAGCGTGCCGGAAGACGCGCAGCCGCTATCCAGACCCTGATCGGAACCGCCAAACTCAATGGGCTTGATCCTCATGCCTGGCTCAAGGATACCCTGGAAAAACTGCCAGTCTGGCCCAACAGCCGACTTGACGAGTTGCTGCCGCTCAAGCCAAAAGCATAAAATCTGTCCACCTCATAGGTGTGTCGGTTGAGTGCTTATCCTTGATACTTCCGCTAGGCCGATCAACGGCTGTTGCAGTGTGAGGGTAAAGGCGATGCACGGTGACCAAACATCAAAATTTTAGTAGCTTTCCTGCTGCCTGATTTTCGTGGGCACGAAATGGGCACGAGAAATTTTGCAGAAAAATTTATGACCATTAGCCACATGACCTGAAGTATGAATTTGGCGCGCGCTTCGGAATCTAAAACGGTATACCGGCATAAATGTACAAAAATTGGTCATTAATGTCATTATATGATAAAAATCATATTGATATCAGTAATTTTATTTTTGTTATTGTGTCGTATAGATGCGATTTCACCCCAAATAGCGCCCATGATCAACGATTAAATCAAAGTTTTTTGGCAAATAATAATTTGCTGAATATTAAGGTATACTGATCCTTGGTCCCCATTCAACTGAGGTGCTGATTTGACGATTGTTCCAACCAGATCCGCTCGTTTTGAACTTCGGCTGATAAAGTTATCCCAAGTGGTGGGGGTCGACGAGGGCATGCTGGCTACTCTGAAGGAAGCAAATCTAAGTCCCTTCCTACCAGTTGATTGTCGATTATGGAAACAGGAATCGTTGGTCCGCTTTTTGGACGAGTACCCCTTCATGGTCAGGTCTTCTGCAAAGGGATATTTTTGCATCGGCGGTTTCCGAAGATTCTTACTCGCTCAGGCCGTTTTTGCCCAAGATCCAGACCATGAACTCCATGTGCTTTTCCGACAGGGAAAACTTTCCACGCCGGAACGCGGGCGTTTGATTGGTCAGGAGTGCTTTTTGGCTCCTGCCATCGAGCGGGCTGACCGCTCCAATGCGCCGCATTACTACCGACTGTGGGAAAAACTGAGCGAAGAATTCTCACCGATTATCGGGAAACGTGAGGGTGATTTTGACCGGGCAATGGGGTTTTTGCCAAGAAACAAGAAAAAAGACCGATGAAATTTCCGTCGCCGCGGAACAGTAAACCCATCAACGCCTTGATTGAGCAGGTACAAAAAGTCGGTCTGCCAGGGGATGACCTTCGTGAGTTACTGTGGCTAATTAACGCTCACCCCCATCTTCTGGGTTTTGATCAGATAGCTGAAAACCTTCACGCACTGTTTCTCAACCAAACCTTTAAAAATTTGACCGCAACCGGTCGATCTTGGTCTGGCAAGGTTAACTCATGGGTGTCCATATTGAAGTGGATCGCCGATAACCGACCAGTTTTGTCCAGTGTCCCGGATCTGACAGTGATCTATGACCATTCGATGCAAAACAAGGGGCGTCATCCTGTCAGCCGTTTTGGTATTACTAGACACGGGTTTTATGCATGTCTATGGAATCGTCATGAATCGGGAGGGGGGCTACTGTCGGAAACCGCAGGGTGCGAAGCATATCAGAGACTGCAGGGGCACTTTTGTGTTGCCCACATAGAGGCCATCTCCAACTTTAGTACGCTTGCGGGGTTTGAAACCTACGAACAGGAAGACGAGTTTTGTGCTCAACCCATCCAGATCTACCCTGCCTCCATTGCGGTACGTGAACTCAGTTTGATAAAAAATCTTCCCTTGCTCATCACATTGCCTTTTGAAGATGACTTCCTTGGCTATCAGCAAGGAATGTCTACCTTGGAATCAGCAAGGACAACAATTCCAGACATTGACCCCGAGACGGCACTGAAATTTGTCAAAACTCTGTCGAGTTACCTCTCACATGTCGCGAAGATTCTGGTTAGAGGCAAAGCCCTACCGAGTACCAAGGCTCATTCCACACATACCGGTGGGGCGGGGGGTGGGAGGATCCAGCATGGGTATGTCAATATCAGCGATCACGCATTTCGCATAACATTGGACTCTGATAACGAACTGTCAGAGGGCTTTAAGCCTACGGATGTGGTCTACCTCCGATCTGCAGAAGAGGAACTGGAACAAGAACGCGGTGGCGATTCCCCAAAGGATTCAAAAATTCCAATCCTCGCACTATATTCCACCAACGAATTTGGAGCGGCCATAGGTCTGGCCAAGTATTCTGAGCGGATCAAAACTATCGCCGCCCAGCGGTTTCCCTGGAATGACAATCAGTTGACCAGTCATGAGATCGGAAAATTGCACGAGAAATTAGAGGCTGTCTGGATCCGGTACTTTCAAATTGTTGCCCCCAGAGGGAAAGACTCGGAATTCTGCCAAGCAGCCCTGCTGATTGGGGTAATGATGAATTTTGGAGTGTCACGGGAATCAGCCAGAAACTTGCGTTGGAGAAAGGCTGATACCTCACCCGTCTCGGAATTTGCACTACTTGAAGACGATCAAACACTGCTATGGCGAATTCCTGCAGTCAGCCCCGACTATCGTACAGATATGGAAGATGGATACATCAAATCAAACCGCCAGATGGTGAAATCATTTGTAGTACCCGATCTAACCGGACTTGGCCAAAAGATTATGACATTCAGAAACAAGACTGGTCGCCATCATGAGAGGGTGTTTTCCTTCGAGCCGAAAACGGCTTCGGTAAATGTACAGGAAGTCATCGAGACTTTGGGTGATTCTGGGCGATGGACGCCTGCCCGCATCAGCAGAGTGCTGGAAAATCAGGTGTACGCGCGGACGGGAGACCTGACTCTGGCTTGGTGCGTGTGCGGTAATGTGGGTGAACGCAATGAGCCACGCATGTTTTACACCGCCTATCCTGTGCAAAAGCTAGTGGACACCTACTATGATGCCATTCATGGTCTCCATCCGGACGACGTTTTCATACCATGCTTCCCATCAACTGCAGCAGGAGTGCATGACAGGGCTGGTTTCGTGGTTCCGGAAGCCCAAGATTATGTCGGAGCCCGCTTCGTGTCGCGTAAAGATGTGGTGAAGAAACTCGTTTCCAATCTTCAGTTGAAACTGAAGGCCAAAGTGTCCCTGCTTCAGTGGGACCAAGTAAGTCAGTACCATAACACCTTTACGTTTTACACATGGTTGGTCCAGGCTTTCAGCACCAGCATGAGGGCTGTCAATGATCCTTCAGAACTGTTGGAACAGGAAGAAACCCGTCAAAGCCCAGTTTACTGCCTGGCTGACAAGGAAACATCGCATAATGATAGGGCGCGCCCTGTGTTCCGGTCAGATTTGCTGAAAGAGCAATTCGCCGAATACCGGCGTCACCGTGAATACCTGATCAACGCCATTGGATACCAGAAACAAGCCATCAGCACAGATAAAGGGCCAATGCGATTGTTTTATTTGGATAATCGGGATGAACCGCAGCCTTTATCCCGAAAATGGATCGAAGAACAGTTGGAAGTCTTGGGACACCCGATGCCTGGAAATTTTCACAGGGCTTACTTAAGAACCGAGTTGCTGGCATCAGGTTGCCAGTCCCAAGTCGTAGATGCTTTCATGGGGCATGCCAACAAGGGTGAAAGTCCGTTTGATTACTATTCCAGTTTCGAATACCATCAATTTTCCCAGACCCTTGAAAGTTTTTTGAACGGGGTGTTGAAATCGATGGGTTTGAAGACCATGCCCAGTCGGTTGTTCCCATAAGGCCAGTTCATGACTTTAAAAGACGCATTGATCTGTAAAGTTGGCACAACGAGTCGTGGCTCACCGAAAGGTGAATGCTGATCATGAGGTTGATTCACAACACCGGTTCAGACCGAGTTATCGATCTAGTGCGGCCTCACCTCAAGAGCGGCAGTCAACTTGGCCTGGTCTCGCACTCGTTCTCCCTTTTTGCGTTTGCTGAATTACGCGATGCGCTGGCAGGGCTGGAAAGGGTCCAACTGATCCTGCCACCCGACGATCAGGGGCTCGAGTTCCTCGGCGGCGAAGGCGACCGCGCTGCTCGCAACTGCCTGCAGGTTCGTTGGTTGGCCAATCAATGTTTAAAATGGATCATCGGCAAGGTCGATCTGCGCCGTGCGCTCGGGCCGGTTCCCCAAGGTGCTGCGGTGATGCGCAAGCCTGACGCAATTCCCGCGCAGGTCGTGATGGGTTCTTTCGCCTTCAGTACCGATGGTCTCGGTCTAACACCCGGCAATCCGTTGAACTTGATTCAAGCCTCAGAATCCGCCGATGAGGCAACACAACTCGCTCAGTGGTTTGACCATCAGTGGGCGGCCTTGCGTACGCAACCCGGTACACGCAATGCGTTGATTCAGGCTCTGCACACCATGGGAGAACATCGCGATCCGCTTACCCTCTACACGCTCATTCTGCATTACCTGTTCCGTGACATCAGCGACGAAATGGACGAGGAACGCATCGTCAAATCTGCCACGGGCATTCGCAATACCGTGGTCTGGAAAAAACTTTTCAAGTTCCAACGCGATGGCGTGGTGGGTGCCATCGATAAACTGAACCGTTTTGGCGGCTGCATCATTGCTGATAGCGTTGGCTTGGGTAAAACCTTCGAAGCGCTGGCGATCATCAAATACCACGAACTGCGTAACGACCGAGTACTGGTTCTGGCACCGAAACGCCTGCGTGACAACTGGACGCTCTACAAGATCAACGACAAGCGGAATGTGCTGGCCGCCGACCGCTTCAATTACGACGTCCTGAACCACACTGACCTTTCGCGTGACGGCGGTATGTCTGGCGACATTGACTTGTCGCATGTCAACTGGGGAAACTACGACCTGGTGGTGATCGACGAGTCGCACAACTTCCGCAACAAAGCCACGCACAAGGGGAAAGAGTCCCGCTACGACCGACTGATGCGCAGAATCATCAGGGAAGGGGTCAAGACGCGCGTCCTGATGTTGTCGGCTACGCCGGTCAACAACCGCCTCGCTGATCTGCGTAATCAGATCGCCTTCGTCACTGAAGGCGATGACACCGCCTTGCTGGAGCATGGCATTGCCAGCATCGAGGCGACCACCCGCAAGGCACAGGCGCAGTTCAATCGCTGGTTGACCCTGGAGGAGGCGGAGAAGACACCGGCCCGACTGATCGAAATGCTAGGTTTCGACTACTTCACCTTGCTGGATCACATCACCATTGCCCGCTCGCGCAGGCACATAGAGAAGTACTACGGCACCAGTGAGACGGGTCGTTTTCCAGATCGCCTTCCACCGATCAACATCAAGGCTGATGTGGACTTGGCGGGAGAGTTCCGCGCCATCCGGGATATCAACCTGGAGATCCGGCGACTCAATCTGGCCAGCTATGCCCCTCTGCGCTACGTCCTGCCTCACAAGCAGGCCGCCTACGACGCGAAGTACAGCACCCGGATTCGAGGCGGGGAGAGTTTCTTCCGGCAAGTCGACCGTGAAGAGAGTTTGATCCATCTTTTGCGCGTGAACGTGCTCAAGCGCATGGAAAGTGCGGTGTCATCCTTCACGCAAACCGTCCAGCGGCAACTGAAGGATGTGGAGGCCACCCTCGCGCATATCGAGGAACACGTCCACGATGTCGAGGAAATAGACATTGCCGACATCGATATTGATGATCCGGCCTTCGAGACTTTGCTGGTCGGGCGCAAGGTCAAGGTGCTGCTTGGCGATGTCGACCTGATTCGCTGGAAGCAGGATCTGATTGAGGATCGAAACCGACTGGCCACGCTGCTGGCGGCTGCCAAACAGGTCGATGCGGCGCGGGATGCTAAGTTATACGCCTTGCGCAACATGATCGAGAACAAATGCCGCAACCCCATTAACATCGGCAATCGCAAGATCATCGTCTTCACTGCTTTTTCTGACACCGCCGAATATCTCTACGCGCAACTGGCACCGTGGGCAAAAGTTGCGCTCGGAATCGAATCTGCGCTGGTCACGGGTTCAGGGCGAAACCAGACAACGCTGCCGGGACTGCGCAGGGATCTGGCATCCATACTCACGACATTTTCACCACGATCAAAAGAGCGACCGGCAGAACTGGTCGCTGAAGGAGAACTGGACCTGCTGATCGCCACCGACTGCATCTCCGAAGGCCAGAACCTGCAGGACTGCGACTGGCTGATCAACTACGACATCCACTGGAACCCAGTGCGTATCATCCAGCGCTTCGGGCGGATCGACCGCATCGGCTCGCCCAACCAATGCATCCAGCTTGTTAACTTCTGGCCCAATATGGAACTGGAGGAATATATTAACCTGGAGCAGCGTGTGAGTGGCAAAATGGTGCTGCTTGATATTTCCGCCACCGGCGAAGAAAACCTCATCGAGCAACAGTCCGGCAACCCGATGAACGATCTGGAGTACCGGCGCAAGCAACTACTCAAGTTGCAAGACACCGTCATCGATCTGGAGGACTTGTCCACTGGCGTATCCATCACCGACCTTACGCTGACCGACTTCCGCGTCGACCTGGCGCAATATCTCAAGGCGCATCCCGGCAAGTTGGATAACCAGCCTTTGGGTGTCTACGCGGTCACTACCAGTATCGATGTCGACATTTCGCCCGGCGTTATCTTCTGTCTGCGCGCCGAGGGCCAAGCGGCACACAAAGCCAAGGAATCAGACTACCCCCTGGCACCCCATTACCTCGTTCATGTCGGAGATGACGGAGCCGTGCTTCTACCCTACACCCAGGCCAAATGCATTCTCGACCGGCTCAAGCGCTTGGCTCTTGGGCGTGAACTACCCGATGCTGGCGCGTGCGCCCGCTTCGACAAAGCCACCAAGCACGGCGAGGACATGCGCCATGCGCAAAAGTTGCTCGCAGCAAGCGTAGCGTCGGTCGTCGGCAAGAACGAGGAACGGGCAGTGGCCAGTCTGTTTTCGCCGGGCGGTACCCACGCCATCAAGGGTGAGTTCGCGGGAAGCAACGACTTCGAGGTGCTGGCCTTCCTGTTCGTCTTGTCTGAGGGCGATGCATGACGGCGCAGCACATTGACAATGTTGAGGGAGTAATAACCGCGTTGGGTTTACCCGGCAGTTGCCGGGTCGATCAGCGCGTACCAAAGAAGTTGCTCCTGGAGAATGGCGCGCCTACGGCGGCGGACAAGCGCCTGATCGTTGATGTCATCGAAGAAATCCAGTGGGTGGCCGCACTCAAGCCGAATACCATCGGCGTGTCCGACTACCGCGACGACTTGCGTGAGTACCTGGAGATTGACATACTCACCGTGACGCTGCGTGTCACGGACGATAAACCGGCGAAATCTGCACGCATTCATGAGCTCATGCATCGTGCTGTGCCGTATCCGGTGTTGCTTCTGCTGAAGTCGGGACAGTTTGTGACGCTATCACTGGCACACAAGCGTTGGGCCCAGAAAGAGATGGGCAAGGTCGTACTGGATGGTGGCATCGTGTCTGCATCCCTACCTGACGACGATGCACTTTTGGCAGAAGTCATGCAGGCTTTTATGCAATCTTTGGCCCTGTCCAGCCAGCGCCACATTACACTGTTTGAACTCTATCAGAACTGGATAGAAAGCATACAGGCCTTGGTGGCTGCAAGGCTGACCGGCATGTTCAAGACCGCCAACAGCCCAGAGCAAGCCGCTGTCCGTCGCCAAGCACTGCAAGAATGTGAACGACTGGAACTTGAGGTGAATCGCTTGCGCACGCAGGCTGCCAAGGAAAAACAACTGGCGAGACAAGTGGAATTAAATCTTGCGCTCAAGCGCGTTCAGGCCCATTTGGCCGCAGCACGCCACCTGCTTTGAAGAATGAAGATGGAGAAGAACATGCAAAAAATTGACGCGACAAGCCCGGAGGCCCAGTCTGCCGACCTTATCGCCGAGAATATCGAACAGATCAAAGCCCTGTTTCCAGAACTTATCACCGAAGGCACCAACGGGGTGTCGGTCAATGTGGATGTGCTGAAAGCCTTGGTGGGCGACAAGACCATCACCGATAGCGACGAGAAATACGGCCTCAACTGGCATGGCAAACGCCGTGCCCGGCAATTGGCGCTCACGCCCAGCACCGGCACCTTGCGCCCCTGCCATGACGAGAGCGTGGACTGGGACACCACCCAGAACTTGATGATCGAGGGCGACAACCTGGAGGTGCTCAAACTTTTACAGAAAAGTTACGCAGGCAAGGTAAAACTCATCTACATCGATCCGCCGTACAACACTGGCAAGGACTTCGTGTACCCGGACAATTTCCATGACAACATCAGGAACTATCTGGAGTTGACCGGACAAACTGAAGGTGGCAAGAAAATCAGCAGCAATACCGAGGCCAGCGGGCGGTTTCACACAGACTGGCTAAATATGATGTATCCGAGGTTGAAACTGGCCAGAAGCTTGCTGCGGGAGGATGGAGTAATTTTCGTTAGTCTTGATGATGGTGAGATCGGAGATATAGTCGAAACTGGTGTACAGGTGGTTTGGGGTTGATGGGTTGAGGTGGTGGAGATTTCTGTAGAGAATCTGATTGTCGAAGTCGGAAACTATACGAGGAAACCATCCACCATGAAGAAGGA
>JAJZBQ010000005.1 GCA_021798835.1 Pseudomonadota bacterium
AGGAGGCCGCCGAACGCGCAACCCAACGCAGGAAAAAACCAAAAATCAAACCCAACCCCTGATCAACTACCGCAAAACCGCGTAATACCCCTCAAATTTACGCGGTTCCTCAACCCTGACAACAACTCCAACGTCTATCGGTTTCTGGGTCTGGCGGGTAACGCTTCCAACAGTTTCACCAATTGGAGTGCTGCAGACCTCTCCGTGGATGGAATAACCGTCAAGAACTTCGGTATTTATGTTTTCTCTCTGAACACCAACCAATTCGGTGCCAACGATTATCTGAACATCAATACCCACTTGCTGCCCGAGGGAACCTTTGCCGTCGCCTATGGGGTGGCACCCAATAACCAAACCTACTCCACGCCCTTTACCAACTCCGGCATGCGGGATACGCCCCCGAAGCACGTGCCTGAACCCACCCCGCTGATTCTGCTCAGTATCGGCGCGTTAGGACTGGCCTCGCTGCGGCGTTCACGTCAAGGGGTCTGACCCGGCCCGCCATGATAGGAAGCGACGATGTGTCGCGATGGCTCAGGATTACACAGCGCCGCGTTGCTTCCATCAGTACCACAAGATAATAGGGCACATCAAAGTAGGCCAGACTCAGGAAAGCCCCTCCGGTGGCATAGGCGATCTGGCTAACCTGGATCATGCGGGCCAGCAGGTTGGCCCATTGCCACTCCGGCTTGTCCTTTGTTTCTCGAATGATCCAGCTTCCACAGCGCCAGGTATAAAAACCAATGGCCAGAAAAAAGAGCAGACCGGGAAACCCGTGTTCCCCTAGCACCTGAAAATAGATGCTGTGGGCCGCATGAACATTCTTGGGCTCGGGCGCATAACGCGCAAACACTTCGGGATCGTAGATCTCGAACCCCCCGCCCGTCAGGGGCCTGTCGAGGGCCAGATTCCAGGCCATGGCCCAGGCATTCAGTCGCCCCAGTGCCGAGGCATCCTGATCGTAGGTCTGAATGGTATGCATGCGATCCTCCCACTTCTGCGGCATGAACACCAGCACCAGTGGCACCAAAATCACAACCAGCATGGCCTGTGGCAGTTTTCTGGGACTCTTGAACCACAGAAACAGCATCATGAACGCGATGGCAATCAAGGCTCCACGAGAATAGGACCCGATGGCCGAAACCCCGCACAGCACCATAGAGACCAGTAATCCGCGCTTGACCCAGACGTTCTGCTCAGTCAACTGCAGATAACGCAACAGCGGGATCAGCATGATGGTAGCCAGCGCCAGCGAGTTGTTTTCCTCGATATACGATCCCGATGGTCCCCAAACGGTAAAACTTCCGCCCGTCAACAGGGTAAACAACCCACCCTTGGTACCGTAGTACCCCAAAGAAACCACCAGCGTCCAGACCAACGCGCGAATCTGTTCACGTGTCACGATCACCATGAGCGCAATCAAGGTCATGAACAGGACTTTCATGATCTTGCTCCAGGAGGCATAAAGTTGATCGAAGTGAATGGCAAACAGCGAATCGACATTCATGGAGATCATGAACAATATCAAGGCAACCGTGGCAGGTGTCACCGGAAATTGGCGACGATCCCGGGTAAATACCAACCCCAGCAGCGTCACCAGCGCCATGACCATGGCAAACGGAAAATTATAGGCAAACCCCCAGGCCAATCGATGGGGATTCATGACGCTGATCCACACCCACCCAAGAATACCAATGGCGGGATGCTTCAACGCTTTGGGAATGATCCACAATACCGCCAGAACAATGACAATGTCACGCATAACAACACCTAGTTCATGAAACCGTTGGCACCAGAAAATCCCTTATAATGCACGCTCACATCCTCATCTCAGGCCATCATGTCAGACATTGAAAACACGCTCAAAGTCATTCTCGATCAGGTTCTTCAACTGGGATCCCGCGTGAATACTTTTAACACAAATACCGCCCTGCTGGGTAGTATTCCCGAACTGGATTCCATGGCTGTGGTCAATCTGATCACTTCCCTGGAAGAACATTTTGGATTTGTCATTCACGATGACGACATTCACGCCGATATTTTTACCACATTGGGCACATTACAAGCGTTTGTTCGCCAAAAACAAGGGCTATGACCGTCCAGCCATTTTTTCTGGATAGCGCCCAGGGAAAGCGCTTTCATGTGCTTCATGCCAGCCCCACCCCGCGTATGACATGGCTGTACATCCCCCCCTTCGGGGAAGAGATGAATAAATCTCGGCGCATGATCACCTTGCTGGGCCAAGCCCTGGTCCAGTGCGACCAAGCCCTGCTGATCCCCGATCTGGCGGGGTGTGGGGACAGTGCCGGCGAACTGCGCGAAGTGACCCAGGACACCTGGGTTCAGGATATCCAGCAGTCCTGCCAATGGCTCATCGACCGGTACCCTGTCCCCATCGGGTTATGGAGCCTGCGCTCTGGCAGTTTAACCCTGTTCAAGTTTCTGGAAAAAACTCCCGCCCACCATTTCTCCTGCATCCTGTGGCAACCCGTGCTCAATGGGGCCGTATTCCTCAATCAATTTCTGCGCCTCAAGGTGGCTGCCGACATGGCGCTGGGCCACAAGACCCTGACGCAAACCCTCCGCCAGCAGTTGCGCGAAGGACAACCTCTGGAAATCGCCGGCTATGAATTGCCTCCGCCCCTGGCGGATGACTGGGAACACACGGACTTTACCCGCTCGGCTCCCGCCAACGGGCGTTATCGGTGGTTTGAACGACTGACGGAAGCAACCAGTCCCCTTCCCCCCTCCGCCATCGCCGCTGCCCAACAATGGCAGGCACAGGGCCTCGATGTGCAGCAACAGGGGTTTACCGGCCTTCCATTCTGGCAGACACAGGAAATCACCGAATGTCTGCCATTGATTCAGCAATCCCTAGAGACCCTCCCCCATGCACGGGACTGAAACCGCTCTCGCCTTTCCCTGCGGCGACGACACCCTGATCGGCATTCTGAATCAGCCCGATAACCCGTCCACCACTACCGGGGTCCTGATCATCGTCGGGGGCCCACAATGTCGAACCGGAAGTCACCGTCAATTCACGCAACTGGCACGCGGGCTCGCACAACGCGGAATTCCCAGTTTGCGCTTCGACACCCGGGGCATGGGGGACAGTACCGGAGCCATGCGCAATTTTGAAGACCTGCACGATGACATTCACGCCGCCTGTCAGTCATTTGTCCATCATAGTATGGTGCCGATACAACGACTCGTCCTGTGGGGGCTGTGCGATGCCGCCACGGCCGCTGCCTTCTATGCTTCCAGCCACGTAGATATCTGCGCCCTGGTCCTCTGCAATCCATGGGTCAGAACCGCACAGAGCGAAGCCCTCACCCAGGTCAAACATTACTATCTGAAACGACTCCTGGCCCCGGCGCTGTGGAAAAAATTCCTGACCGGAAATTTTGCCTTGCGCCAAACCTGTCACGATCTGATAACCCATCTGCGCGTGCTGACCGCCCCCGCATCGGATAGACCCCATACTCCTACCCTGCCACTCCCGGAACGAATGCAACGCGCCCTGACCCAGCACCCACGCCCCACGCTGCTGGTACTCAGCGGATGTGACCTGACCGCCCGCGAATTTGAGGATGCGGTTCTCGGCAATGCCACCTGGTCAGCCTGGTTGCAGGATTCTTCAATCGTCACACGCCGGGACTTACCCGAGGCCGATCATACCTTCTCGTCCCGAATATGGACCGATCAAGTCACCCAATTCACTGCAGATTGGCTATTGGAAGTTCTGGAACTCAAACTTTCATGAAGTCTCCTACCGCTAAAGCCCTTTTGGGTTTATAGCGGGAGGTTTCCTGGGTCAACGACCAACTCTATTATCCGCACAAAACTACAGCCAAGTCCGACGCACCTTGTCAATCCTTGCAAACTACAACTTCGTTGCCCTGCTCCACGAAGAAAACTACCTGCAGCCCTTCGATAACTCAGACTGGGTCTGCGTTCATGTAACCCCTCCACTGAGGACAGAAACCAATACCGCCCTCAATGAGTCAATGGAGCAAACACCGCTTCCAGGGTAGGAGCCTCCAGCACCCGATCCAGCCAGGCCTCGATCTGCTCCCCGGATGCCGCGCCAATCCTGTCCAGCACCGCCGGGCTTACCTCCCCAAAACGTCGGGCCAGCAACCTCTGCAGCGCCAAGGCTTCGCCTTCCTGCCTGCCTTCCTGTCTGCCTTCCTGCCTGCCTTCCCGCCTGCCTTCCTGCCTGCCTTCCTGTCTGCCTTCCTGCCTGCCTTCCTGTCTTCCCTGCTGCATTCCCTGCTGCATTCCCTGTTGCAGACCCTTGGCCTCGCGCTCCTTGGCCCATTCCTCCAATCGATCCGTCATCATGATCTTTAACTCCTGCAAATCGTTCACTTCCGGTAAGTGCTCACCAAAATCAATTCGCCTCCCCAGACTCGCACGAATCCATACCGAAAACATGCGCCTCAGTTCCGGCTCGTCCCTCAACCACACCTGCAACGATTCCAGTACCTCACCCATCGTCAGAGGATTCTGCTCCAACCGAAACAATGCCGCAACCAGATTCCGCTTCGAAGCCAACTCCCCGTCCGGGTACGACTGCTCATCCACCAGCAAGTACCGAACCCGTGGCTTGAACTGCTCCACCAGACTAGGCACCGTCACAATCAAATCGTACACATCCTCAACTGCCGTCCACTTCCGTTGACCGTTGTACAGCACAATCGGCAAAATCGGCGGCAAACGACCATCCGATGAAATATCGCCCTTGCGAACCAGGTCCTGATACAACAACCCCTGATACACCATCATGCGCAACGCCATGTACCGGTCCACCGTACTCTGAAACTCGATCAGCAGGTACAGATAAGCCCAGTATTCACCAACCCGGATGCGCCACACCACATCGTCCGCACGACTGCGAAAATCCTCCGTGATATAACTGCCAGGGTACGGCTCCAGCGTCGTAAAATCCAACCCGTGCAACCACTCGTCCGGCACAAACCCGAGAATCAGATCGCGCACAAATTCCGGTGCTGAAAACAAATACTTGTAACCACTGTCATGGGGCTGGCTCATGAGAGCAGTCTATCACATCCCATATGTCAGCCTAGTTAGGCACCACCCCAGATGTCTGGCTGGGTATGCAAACCCAGTGGGATTTGTGGCAAGCGGAACATCAGCCGAGGATTGAGCCGATGGTGAGGGTGGTATAACTTTGCCTTTGACCCCACTTAAAAATGGGGGTATTACCGTACGGTTGCCTGTCTTTTGTGTGCGCAATAATTGCGATAGATGAAGCCACTTATGCGACAATGCTTTCACCTGATTGAATCGGGAGATTCCCATGTCCGAACGCATCAACGCCCGCCTGTCGCAACCCTTGGCTGAATTCGTGGATAGAATGGTCGGCGAGGCGGGGCTTTACGAAACACCTAGCGAATACGTGCGCGACTTGATCCGCCGCGACATGGAACGGCGAGACGGCCCATTTGTGCAGGACGCCATCCTAGCCGGTTATCGAGACTTGGCGGCGGGGCGTGTTTTTGCATCGAGCGGCGACTTTAAGACCGATATGGCGGTGCTCGACCGCAAAGAAGCCGATGGCTGGCAATGACGTGCCATCTCCAGCCACGTTTCAGTTGACACGGAATGCAGCACTGGATTTGCGCCGCATCCATACGCGGTCACGTCGCGAATGGGGTGATGACATTGCCAATCAGTACCTCGTAGACCTGTACACGGCGATGGGTGCTGCTGCCGCCAACCCAGAGAAGGGCCGCTTACGGCAGTACCGTTCAACTCCGTTTCTGATGGTTCCGGCGCGACAGCACTTCCTGATTTACGACCTCGTGCCGCAAGGTATCGCGGTGCTGACGGTTCAACATCAGGTGCGCGACATCGAGTCCCTGATCGCAGACCTGACTCCGGCTTTTCATTTCGAAGTCGAGCGGCTGAAACGATCGTTGCCCTGCTCCACGAAGAAAACCACCTGCAGCCCTTTGATAACGACGACGCCCCCTCAGTGAGTCAGGGGAGCAAACACCGCTTCCAGGGTAGGAGCCTCCAGCACCCGATCCAGCCATGCCTCAATCTGCTCCCTGGATGCCGCTCCAATCCTGTCCAGCACCGCTCTCAGATTGCAAATACCCGTAAAATCCAACCCATGCAACCACTCGTCCGGCACAAACCCCAGAATCAGGTCGCGCACAAACTCCGGTGCTGAAAACAGATACTTGTAACCGAAGAAGGGAACGATGGTGGATGCCACGGTCATTGCCGCACTCTGTTCGGTCTGGCGGATCTGTTCATCAACAAGAAGTGATTGGATCGCTATCAACGGGGCAATTGCATCCTGAAAACGGAGAGAAAAAGAACAGATCAATTCAGCAACTTCAGACCAGTTTATGAAACATTCAGGCTAGAAAGGGGAATGCGCAGACAAATGTTCAAATGATTCCAATGCGTTTATAATGGGTTTTCTGTCGATATCATTGGTAAAGGGGTCGTAACGTGTTACCCAAACTCCGTAATCGTACGCTGTTGATTCTAACGTCTTCCCTGCTATCCGTGGGACTGATGAATGGTTGTAGCAAGTCCCCGACCGTCGCAGAAATGATCGCCCAAAGCCGTCAGTATCAGGCCAAGGGACAGGATTCTGCTGCCGTCATACAACTGAAGAATGCATTACAGAAACAACCCGGCAATCTTGAAGCCAGAACATTGCTTGGAAAACTGTACTTTAATATGGGTAATTTTGCCGCGGCAGAAGACGAACTGCGTCTGGTTCTTCAAAACAGTCACGATACCGATGGTCATATTGCCATGATGCTGGGGCAGATCTATCTGGAACGCAACGAATTTCAGAAACTGTTGGACGAAATTCAACCCAATCCCGTTGCCCCCGCCGATCAACAGGCCGAAATGCTGGTACTCCGCGGTGTTGCCAACCTCGGCACCAACAATATTCCCGAAGCAAAATCCGCCCTTGACCGCGCCCAGCAACTGGCTCCCCACCTGTTTTCTTCGCAATTGGGTCAGATCCGCCTGCTGATCGCCCAAGGGAATCTCGACAGCGCCGAACAGCAGATCAACACCATCACTACTACCTTTCCGAATAACCCGATAGGCTGGATCATCAAGGGAGATCTGGATCGGGAACGGCACCCGGATGCCGCTCTGGGAGACTATCAGAAAGCTCTGGCCGTCGATCCCAAAAATGCGCAGGCACTGGCCAGCGTAATCTCCAATTATCTGACGCATAGCAATGTCGATCAGGCAACCGTCTATGTGAATCAGTACCTCCATCTGTATCCCAATGCCATCATGGGAAAATATTTGCAGGCCCTGATCGACTTTGCCAAAAAAAGCCCTGAAGCCGCCAGCAGCAATCTGGACCAGGCGATGAAATCGGCCCCCGACTTCATGCCAGGCGTGCTGTTGCGTGGGTTGGTATCCGCACAACTCAATCATGATGAAGAAGCGCTGAAGGACCTCAGTCGCTACGTCTCCGCCTTTCCAGCCAGTGACTACGCCCGTGTTTCCCTGGCCAGGATACAACTCAAGGCACACCAACCGGATAATGCCCTGGCCACCCTGCAACCCATGCTGGAGGGCAACCACCCTTCTCCAGAAATCGCTGCGCTGACCGCCCAGATCTACACCGAGTCTGGACATTATGACAAAGCCGCCCAGATTCTCGAACAGTCCACCCACCAATCGCCCAATAACCCTGTCCTGCTGACCCAGTTGGCCCTCACACGCCTGGCTTCCGGCCAGGATTCCCACCAGGCAATCTCGGAACTTGAACAGGCCAGCAATGCCAGCCCAACCTATCTCAATGCCGACAGCATCCTGGCCATTACCTACCTGAGCAAGAAAAATTATGCCGGAGCATTGACCGAAACACGGCGCTTGATTCAACGAAACCCCTCTATCCCTGATTTTTACAATCTTCAGGGAGCCGCCTATCTGGGCCTGCATGATGTCGCCAATGCCCGCAAGAGTTTTCACCAGGCGCTGACTATCAACCCACAATACATTCCCACCCAACTCAATCTGGCAGAACTGGAAATACTCGACAAGCACTTTGCCGAAGCCAAATCCGGTCTTGATCAGGTGCTTTCCGAGGACAAAAACAATCTCACCGCCATGCAATTGCTGGCCTCACTGGCAACACTACAGGGAAATGAGGCAGAACACCTCGATTGGCTCCAGAAGGCCGCTCAGGCCAACCCCGCCATCCTGTCCCCCCACGCCGAACTGGTTCGCTATCTGCTGTCCAAAAACCACCCCGATCAAGCCCTGGATCAGGCGCAGGCCTTCGTCAAGGCCAACCCCTCGCTACCCGTCGCTCAGGAACTCCTGGGTGAAACACAACTCGGGACCGGAAAAGTAGCGGATGCCGTCGGAACATTCACCAAACTCAGCCAACTGGCCCCCAATGATCCCGGCGTCTGGGAGAGACTGGGCATCGTGAAGAACACCAACCAGGACATCCCAGGTGCCATCGCTGCGCTGAAAAAGGCGCTGTCCCTGAAACCGGATGCCATTCCCGCACTCAATCGCCTGGTGGGACTCGAACTTTCACGTAACGATGTGGCAGGTGCTACCGCTCTGGCCGATAACTTCCAGAGCCACTACCCCAAATCCCCTGAAGGGGATGCCCTGAAAGGGGACATCCACGCCAGCCAGAAACTCTACGAACAGGCCCTGACCGATTACGCCCGGGCGCAATCCCTGGCCAAAACCTCGTCGGTTGAACTCAAAATCGCTGCCACCCTGATACAACTCGGCAAAACCCCCGAAGCCCAGAAGCATCTGGCTCACTGGGTCAGCACCTATCCGCAGGACCTGGAAACACGCCAATATCTGGCTTCCCTGGATCTGTCCCTCCACAACGACAGCGCCGCGATGGCGCAATACGAAATCCTCCAGAAATCCTTGCCCAATTCGCCGGACATCCTCAACAACCTCGCCTATTTATACTTTTCCGCCCACCACCCCCTGGCATTGGAAACTGCGCAGAAGGCCTATCAGTTGTCTCCCGGTAACGTCAATATTCAGGATACGCTGGGCTGGATCGAGATCCATCAAGGAAAACTCCAGGATGGCTTGGCACTGCTCAAGCAGGCTGCCGACAAGGCCCCAGAATCTGGCAGCATCCAGTACCACTATGCTGTAGCCCTGAATGAATCGGGAGATCACACGGGAGCGCGCAGCGTTCTGGAAAAACTGCTCCATGCCAATCTCTCGTTTCCGGAAAAACCCAACGCCGAGACATTGCTACGAACATTGTGACGGTTTGGACACAATATAAACACTAGTGTAAGATTCTAGACAGGTGATTCCAGAATCAATCCATCCGGGGGTGTTCATCGCCTCTGAACATGAAGGGGATGGTCGGTTGGCAATGCGGTTCTGCCAACCTTTCCGACTGGTTTTGCTGGCCGCTCATTCTTTGGGAAGTCTAGATGACCGCACAACCGTTTCCTCCGTGTTCATGCTCCTCCCCCTTCGGTCACGATGCCGACCGGTGTTTGTCCCTGGTACACCCCCATCTGGATGACATCACAGAAAAATTCCTGGGTATGCTTGAAGCGGAAATGGCCGAACACACCGATCTCAAGGAAATCCTCAATAGCCTGTCCGCCTCCGAACTCATTTTTGCAAGAGCCTACCAAAAGAAGCATCTTCACCATATTTTTAGCGCAGCAGTAACTCCCCTCACCCTGACAGCCTGGGCCAAACGCATGGGGCGCACGCTGTCCCTGATCGGGGCCCCGCCATCGTGGATCACCCACCGCATGAGCATCTACTGGGAGATATTCCGAACCTTTCTGAACTCCCTTGATCTGGATGCTCTACAAAAACACAACATCATGCGCATCAGCGCTGCGCGCCTGTTGCTGGATACAGAAACCCAACTGGATGCTGCGCAGAATGTGATGGATGACTACCATCGCGTAACCGCTCAGCAGGCGATCCCTTCCAATATCTCCGGCAGCCTGACTCCGGCCTGCCTGACAACATTGCCCGGCATACTCTCCTGTCACCTCATCATTCCCAGTTATCAGGGAATGTTCCTTGTCAACGATGGGGCGGGGGCTTACGCTGCCAGCCTCGGCAAACTGCTGTCCGCCGTCGAATCCCCGCCTTCTCTGGATCAACGCAGCCCTCTGGGTCGCGGCATGATCTCTACGGCCTGGTACTCTGGAAACATTCAAATTTCCCACGCCTACCAGAAAGAACCGCATATGCAACCCTGGCGCACCTCCACCGGGCAGCGCGGCATTCACAGTGCCGTGGCCTTGCCCATACGCCGGAATCATGAAATCGACTTCATCCTGCTGCTGACAGGCCGCTACCCCCATCAATTTTCCGCACGCTGGATGCAAACTTTTTTGCTGTCCCTGCAAAATCGCTGGCATGCGCCCCTACTCCCCTCCTCGCCCCCCTCGCCTTCAACCGATTCCCCTAGTAAAAACGGTCTCTACCGGCGTTTGTTATATACCAATAGCCTCCGCATGTTCTATCAACCCGTGGTTGACCTGCACACTGGAACTGTAGTCAAGGTCGAAGCACTGGCACGCCTGGTGGATAACCAGGAAAAACTGATCACTCCCGACCTGTTTCTTGAGAACATGAGCTACAGCGATCTGACCTCCCTTTTTCTGAACGGATTGGAACAAGCCTTTCAGTTTCTCGCGCGTAGCCGCGCTCAGGGAAAAAACTGGGAGTTGGCCATCAATCTGCCGCCCTGCGTCCTGATACAACCCAAGTGTGCCGAATGGATCAGTGATATTCTGTGCCGCTACCATTTCTCACCCTCCGTGCTCACGCTGGAACTTCTGGAAAACCAGGAATTCGACAGCCTCAAATCGCACGATGCGATGCACGTTCTGAGCGATCTGGGTATCAAACTCGCCATCGATGATCTGGGTTCCGGCTACAGCAGTTTGCGACGCTTCCACGACTACCCCTTCGATATCATCAAGGTGGATAAATCGATCACGCTGAATATCCCCACTTCCCCCATCAAAACGCTGAAACTGATTCATACCCTGATCCGCATCGGTACTGACTTTGACCTGATGATCATCGCCGAAGGACTGGAAAGCAAATCCATCATTGAAGCCGTTGTCCAACTGGGTTCCCGATTTGGTCAAGGCTATGGGTTATCACATCCACTGGCGGAGGAGGCGATGCTGGGATTCACAACCCAGCACTTCACTCCTTTCAGCACCGGACACGGCATCCATTCTACCCTGGGGGCATTGGCCTATCACTGGCGCCATATCCAGAGTCACGGGGACCCGTTTCAAATCCTCCCGGAACGGGTCCAGCCATTACGGAATTTTTTAGCACAACAATCTCTCAACGTTGATGAACCCCAACGATTGCTCGACAAACTGTTACAGGCCACCAACCTGACCGACTATCACCAGCCATGCCAAGCGTTACAATGCTGGCTGCTAACATTACTGCAAAAAAACCCCTAATACCCTTCGCCATGAACCTTGGTCTCCCGCTGCGCTTCATCAATACGTTGCTCTCCCCCTCCGGGAAAGCCGCACGCCTGTCCATCCTGATCTATCATCGTGTACTGGACATCCCGGACCCCCTATTCCCCGGCGAAGTGGATGCCTTGCGATTTGACGAACAACTCACCGCCCTACGACAAACTTTTCAGTTCCTGCCACTGTCCGAAGCCATCCAGCGTCTGCGCGACCATTCCCTTCCAGCACGCAGCGCCTGTATCACTTTTGATGATGGGTATGCCGATAACGCGACGATTGCCCTCCCCTTGCTCCTGAAACACCAGATTCCCGCCACCTTCTTCATTGCATCCGGCTATCTCAACGGAGGTTGCATGTTCAATGACCGGGTCGCCCATCTGGTCCGCCAGTCCGGCGATTCCCTGGATCTGCAATGGCTGGATCTGGGTATTCTGTCATTGACCACCCTGGCATCCCGACGGCAAGCCTTTGCCACCCTCATCAATCAGATCAAGTATCGCCCACCGGAGGCGCGACGCAGCATACTGGACCGTCTGGAATCCGAATCCGCCATCAGCCCCCCCACACACCTGATGATGACCGCTGAACAATTACTCCAACTGGATGGGGCCGGAATGGAACTGGGTGGACACACCGTCAACCACCCCATTCTGGCCTCCCTGAACCCGGATGACGCACGCCACGAAATCGAAGAAAACCGCGATTATCTGACCCAATTGACGGGGAAACGCCCACAGGTCTTCGCCTATCCCAACGGAAAATTGGGGCAGGATTACCACCCACTCCATGCCAACCTGGTCAAAGAAGCGGGTTATCAGGGTGCCGTCGCCACCGATGCCGGTGTCTCCACCCGGCACAGTGACCCGTACCATCTGCCCCGTTTCACGCCTTGGGATCAAAACATTCGACGCTTTACCCTGCGCATGACGCGCAATCTCTATGGCTGACCGTAGACTACTTCAATGACGTACCGCACTCGCCCGCTTCAACCCATAAACCAGGGGAATAAAAGCCAGGGCCAGACACGACAGAATCCGAAAATTATCCATAAAGGACAGTGCACTCGCCTGCTGTATCAAAGTCTGGTAGAGCAGGGCATAAGACACTGAGCCATCACTGTTCAAGGGGAGCACGGGTAACATCCCAGACAACCATTGCGTGGTCGTTGCCGACAATGCACTCAGATGACCGACCAAGTCTGCCTGATGCTGCTGCTCTCCGCGTACCAGCCAACTCTGCACCAGTGAAATACCAAAACTCCCCCCCAGATTTCGCGACAGATTGATGATCGCCGAGGCATTGCTACTCTTTTCCGGGGATAGCCAGGCATAAGCAGTCGTATTGATGGGGACAAACAGAAACCCCAACCCGATACCCTGCAAAATCCGAATTGCCGCAAAGGTCACATAGTCCGTCTGCAGGTTGGTGTGAGAAAAGAGATACAGGCCCACCCCATTGCACAGCAGCCCAAAAACGATCAGATGCCGGACATCCACCTTGTTGATCACCCACCCCACAAAAGGCAACACCATCAGGACCGTCATGGCCCCTGGGGACAGTACCAGTCCCGCATCCGTCGCCGAATAACCCATCAGGGTCTGCACCAGTAGCGGAATCAGCACGGTACTCCCAAACAGGACGAAACCGACGAGAAACATGAGAATGTTGCTGAACAGAAAATTACGCTCCTTGAGCAACAGTACATCCACCATCGGGTAACGCTGCCGACTCTCCCATAATGGCAGGATGACCAGTGAAACCACCGACAAGGTTGTCAGCAACACGATGAAGGAAGACGAAAACCAGTCATCCTGCTCCCCTCGATCCAGTACCACCTGCAGACAGCCAAAACCAACAGCCAGCAGCACAAAGCCAATCCAGTCAATTTTTAATCCATCGCGCCGAAAGCGCTCGGAAGTTTCCCTGAAAGCCGGCGGATCCGACAGCACCATGCTGGACAAATACAACGAGAGCAACCCCACCGGAACATTGATCAGGAAAATCCAGCGCCAGGAGAAGGTATCCGTAATCCACCCCCCGATGGTGGGGCCAATGGCCGGAGCCAGCACCGTAGTAATGCCGTACACCGCATAAGCCATCCCGCGCTTGGATACCGGAAAACTGTCCATCAGGATAGCCTGTGAACTGGGTTGTAGTCCTCCCCCTCCAATTCCCTGGACAATACGGCACAAGATCAATACCGACAAATTGGGGGCCAATCCGCACAGCAAGGAACTTGCCGAAAACAAGGCCACACAGAAAAGGTAAAATCGCCGCCGCCCAAACATCGTCGATAACCAGCCACTCATGGGCAATACAATGGCATTCGAAACCATGTAAGAGGTCAGCACCCAGACCGATTCATCCTCTGTCACCGACATGTCGCCCGCGATGTGACGCAACGCCACATTGGCAATGGAAATATCCAGCACTTCCATAAAGGTGGTCAGCGCCACAGTCACGGCAACCAGCCAGGGATTAATCTGGTTCCCCCGGACATCACGCGGAGGATAATAAGTGGTATCGACAGCAACGCTCATTCTGATACAATCTCCGCGAACTGGTCTGAAAGCCTTAACGATATTGTCGCTAACGCTATCACAATTTGCCACCGAAGGGTTTTCTTGCACTTTCCCGTCTCAACTGTTTACCGGATCAAACTAAGGAAGAAACATGTCGACCACCACTTACGAACGCATCGTCTCCGTCGTCGGACTGGGTTATGTTGGACTCCCGGTTGCCGTAGCTTTTGGAAAAATCAGGAAAACCATCGGGTTTGACATCAATTCCAAGAGAATAGAAGAATTGAAAGCGGGTCATGACCGGACCGGGGAAGTTGAACCCGGCGACCTGAAATTGGCGCAAGTGCTCTATACCGACCAGATCCATGAATTAAGTCTGGCAAACTTTCACATCGTTGCCGTTCCAACCCCGGTCAACGATGCCAACCAGCCTGACCTGACTCCCGTTCTGCGGGCTTCGGAAACCGTCGGAAAAGCCCTGAAAGCCGGGGATATCGTGGTCTATGAGTCCACCGTCTACCCAGGTGTCACCGAAGAAGAATGTGTCCCCATCCTCGAAGCCCAGTCCGGGCTGGTCTGTGGTCGTGACTTCAAGGTCGGGTACAGCCCCGAGCGCATCAACCCCGGAGACAAGGAACATACCTTCACCAAGATCAAGAAAGTCGTGTCCGGTCAGGATCGCGAAACCTGTGAAATCGTGGCACAGGTCTATGAGTCCGTGGTCACCGCTGGCGTACACCGGGCCTCGTCCATCAAGGTGGCCGAAGCCGCCAAAGTGATTGAGAACACCCAGCGCGACTTGAACATCGCCTTGATGAACGAACTGGCACTGATCTTCGACCTGATGGACATCGATACCCATGACATCCTGGAAGCCGCAGGAACCAAGTGGAATTTTCTGCGCTTCACTCCCGGCCTGGTCGGTGGACATTGTATCGGCGTGGACCCCTACTATCTGACTCATAAAGCCGAAAAACTCGGTTATATTCCCCAGGTCATCCTGTCCGGCCGACGCATCAACAATGACATGGGGAAATTCATTGCCCAGCGCTGCATCAAAGAAATGATCCATGCGGGTCACATGGTGGCTGGCAGCCGCGTCACCGTGCTGGGGTTGACATTCAAGGAAAACTGTCCGGATTTGCGCAACTCAAAGGTCATCGACATCATCCGTCACCTGCAGGACTATGGCATCGACGTTCAGGTTCACGATCCACTGGCCGACTCTGAAGAAGCCCAGCATGAATATGGCGTAACACTCACCCCCAGCGCCGCATTGAAGCCAGCCCAGGCCGTGGTTCTGGCTGTGGCTCACGACGCCTATCGGCAGATGACACCCGAGAATATCCTGGCCCTCATGGGAGATGCCCCTGTGCTCATCGATGTCAAATCCCTGTTCAAGGCCGAAGACTTCGCTCACACCTCCCTGCGCCTGTGGCGGCTGTAATCATGGCACAGTCCTTATCCCAGTTAAAAGAGCAACTGCGTGCCACCCCACAACGCTGGCTGATCACCGGAGTTGCCGGATTCATCGGATCCCATCTGCTCGAAACCTTGCTGAATCTGGGGCAGGAGGTGGTGGGACTGGACAACTTTTCCACCATCGATGGCAATAACCTGAGCCATGTAAAAATGGCAGTGGGGGAGGAGCGCTGGAGGCGCTTCGTCTTTGTCGAGGGAGATATCCGCCATCTCGATGACTGTCGGCGGGTGTGTCAATCCGTGGATATCGTTCTCCATCAGGCAGCACTGGGAAGCGTTCCCCGTTCCATCGAGAACCCGCTGGCCACCCACGAGAGCAACATCGATGGATTCCTGAACATGCTGATCGCGGCCAAGGATGCCGGCATAAGCCGCTTCGTTTATGCTGCTTCCAGTTCGACCTACGGGGATCACCCCGGTCTCCCCAAGGTGGAATCGGTGATCGGTCGCCCCCTCTCTCCCTACGCCGTCACCAAATACGTCAACGAACTCTACGCCAACGTATTTGACCGCAGTTACCATTTCAAAGCCACCGGATTGCGCTACTTCAATGTTTTTGGCCCACGCCAGAACCCCGCTGGAGCCTATGCGGCCGTCATTCCCAAATGGTTTGCCGGACTGCTGGATGGCGGCCCCATTCACATCAATGGGGATGGCGAAACCAGTCGAGACTTCTGTTTTATCGAGAATGTCATTCAAGCCAACCTGCTGGCCGCAACCACCGATAACCCGGCGGCCCAGGGCGAGATCTACAACGTCGCCTTTGGACAATCAACCAGCCTGAATCGCTTGTTTGAGATGATCCGTACCCTGGTCGCCCGTGTCCACCCCCATTGTCAGGACATCACCCCCATTTATCGCCCTTTCCGCCCGGGAGATGTTCGTCATTCCCTGGCCAGCATCGAAAAAGCGCAAAGCCTGTTGAATTATGCCCCGGAATTTGACGTGCAACAGGGACTGGCTATCGCTGCCGACTGGTATTTGCAAACACACCGTGGTACTCCATGATCCCCATTCACTGTCCACACCCATTCTTTCCTGAAGACCAAACCACCCCCATTCCAGGTTACCCCCTTTCAAAACTGGCCCATGAAGTGGGGAGCACGCCCTTTTATCTTTACTCAAGGGCTCAACTGAGCGACCGGGTACGCCGCCTGCGCCAGTTTCTGCCCAAGGCGGTAGCCTTGCATTTTGCCGTCAAAGCCAACCCCATGCCAGCACTGGTTCAGCATCTGGCAGCGGAAGTGGATGGTTTTGACGTGGCCTCGGGAGGGGAACTGCGCGTTGCACTCGATACCCCCATGACGCGGGAACATATCAGTTTTGCAGGGCCTGGCAAAACCCGCGATGAGTTGCTCATGGCACTTGCGGCTGGCATCATCCTCAACGTCGAATCAGAATGGGAATTACAGCAAATTCACCAGTTAGGCCAACAGTATGGCTATCGCCCACGTGTTTCCCTGCGGGTCAACCCGGATTTTGAAATCCGTGGCTCAGGTATGCGCATGGGGGGGGGTGCCAAGCCCTTCGGCATCGACAGCGAAAAAATCCCCACCATCGTGCGTGCGCTCGATGCTTCCACCCTGACATTCTGTGGATTCCACATCTTCAGTGGCTCACAAAGCCTCAATGCCGAGGCACTGATCGAGGCCCAGAAAAAATCTCTGGAACTGGCTCTGTGGTTGGCACACCAGTGTCAATGCACGATCCCCTTCCTCAACCTCGGGGGAGGATTCGGTATCCCCTATTTCCCGGGAGAACAGCCCCTCGACAGTCAGCGGGTGTGTGAGGCCCTGGCGCACGCTCTGCCGGCATTTCAGGCCGCTCAACCCCAAACCCGCCTGAATATCGAACTGGGCCGCCATCTGGTAGGCGAAGCCGGTTACTATGTGTGTCGCGTTCTTGATCGCAAAATCTCTCGCGGTCAGACTTTTCTCATCACCGATGGGGGGTTGCATCACCATCTGTCGGCCTCCGGAAATTTTGGTCAGGTCATCCGAAAGAATTATCCCGTGCGCCTGATTTCCCAGATTGCCACGAAAGAAACAGAAACCGTTACCATCGTCGGTCCCCTCTGCACCCCTCTGGATATTCTGGCTGACAAAATGACCCTGCCACGCGCGCAAGTCGGCGATCTGGTGGTGGTCCTGCAATCGGGAGCCTACGGAAAAACCGCCAGTCCCAGCGCATTTCTGGGACACCCTCCGGCACAGGAACTGCTGATATGATTCCTTTTTTTCTGGGTAATCCCCGATTTTCCGACCCCGACCTCGCACATCTCCAGCGCGAATCCGGGGATGAGGCCGCATGGCAGGCTGCCTTTGCGCGTCATGGCGTTCAGGCGGCTGATCGGGTGAAAGGCGAATTTGCCGTGGCTTTCTGTCCCAGCCCTGGCGTTTTCTATCTGGCTGTCGATCGTTTTGCACGCCAAACCCTGTGCTACCGTATCCTGGGTTCTCACACCGCGCTGGAGGCCAGCCCCCGTGCCGACCACTGGATCGGTACAACCCCCATCACCATTGATCCTCAAGCACTGTACGATTATTTTCATTTTCACGTCATCCCCTCGCCGCGCACCCTCTATGAAGGGGTCAAACGGTTGCCAGCCAGCCATTATGCTCTTCTCGATAACGGAAAATTAACCGTCGAACCTTACTGGAAACCCCACTTTCAAGAAAGGCTTTCGCCTGGTTTTTCCATCGATAAAGAAGAATTTCTGGCACTGTTGAAAGTGTCCGTCGCCACTCAGCTGGATGATTCGGTCCCCACGGGCTGTTATTTGAGCGGGGGCACCGACAGTTCAACCCTGACCGGCATCGCCACCACCCTATTGGGAAAAGGCGTTCCAACCTATTCCATCGGCTTTGATGCCAAAGACTATGACGAGATGGCCTTTGCCCGCATCGCCGCGCGTCATTTCGGAACCGATCACCACGAATATTATGTCACTCCGGATGATTTGATCGCCGCTATCCCCAACGTAGCCGCCCAATTCGATCAACCCTTTGGCAATTCCTCTGCCTTGCCCGGCTACTACTGTGCACGCCTGGCCGCTCAGGATGGAATCCAGCGCATGGTAGCAGGAGATGGGGGGGATGAGTTATTCGGGGGCAACACCCGTTATGCCAAGCAAAAGGTGTTTCACTTCTATCGGCATATTCCCGCCGCGCTACGCCAAGGACTGCTCGAACCCTCATTGCCCTTGCAACGATCCCTCCCCATCCTGAAGAAACTGGCCAGTTACATCGAACAAGCCAGAACCCCCATGCCCCGACGCGTGACATCCCACGGCCTGCTGGAGTCCATCGGCCCGGCGACGATATTCCCGGCGGCGTGTCTGTCCCTGTTCGATCAGGAAGAGCCTTTTGCGCTGGAACATGCCGTGTGGCACGCTCAGGGAGAAGACACCCACTTCATCAACCAGATGCTGGCTTATGACTGGCGTTTCACCCTGGCCGAGAATGATCTGCCAAAGGTCAGGGAAACCAGCCGTCTGGCGCATATCCACGCGGTCTACCCCATGCTGGACGAACGTCTGGTGGATTTTTCTCTGAAACTCCCCGCTGATCAAAAGGTCAACGGTTTCAAATTGCGCTGGTTCTTCAAGGAAGCCTTGCGCGACCTTCTGCCCGATACGATCATCAGCAAGAAGAAACACGGCTTCGGGCTACCTTTCGGCATCTGGTTGTTGCAACACGCGGCTCTGCGCAATTTCGTCCAGAAAAATCTCCAGAACCTGCCCGAGCGGCGCCTGATCCGTCGTGAATTCATCGAAGATTTGTGGCAGAACAAACTCGCCAGCCACCCGGGTTACTACGGGGAAATGATCTGGCTGTTACTGATGTTGGAGCAGTGGTTTCAGGCCAAACAACCCGATTTCATTCTGGATGTCTGAACAACTCAGTTTTTTGTTCCGCCATACGTCGATTCTGGACGCGAGGTGAGATGGTGCTCGATCGCCTGAAGTTCCTGAATTTGACGCGTCAGGTTGTCATTTCTCCCCTGTAGTTGGCTGTTCTGACGTAGCAGTTGATCCATATCGGCTTCCAGGTTCGATTGTTCGCGTGCCCATTGAGACAGCCATACCACCAGGGGTTGATAGGGTTTGACTTCTGATCCTTGATCGGTTTTCAACGCATTCAGCAAAATCAGTGCATCCTGTGTTGCGGCATGCTGATGTTTGAGCAACTGCAACTGCGCTCGTCTCAATCCATCCATCGCCTCCATGGGCAACGGTTGAAGCACCAGACTCTTGAACAATTCCTCCCGTTCGGGTACCGACAATTGTTCATCCTGATCGAGTTGCAACAAGGCCAGAGACAATTCATCGTTTTTATCCACCGCCGGGTGCCAGGCAGGCATCACCGGTCGCACGACAGCGGGGGGAAGCGCTTGCACAGGTACTTTGGGAACCTCCGGGACCGCTTCTCTGGATACCGCGGTACAACCCGCCACCAACCACACGGCACCCATGACAGCGGCCCCCCCCTTTCCCTTCTTCTTCATGACTTTCATCCGATTTCAACGATCCCTGACTAATTTTTTGGGGCTATGCTCACCCCGGACATCCACTTCATGGTTTGGGGATACCCAACCGAAAACAGGCACCACCCGGTCTTTCTTCCAGGATGATTTTCCCCCCATGTGCCTGAACCAATTCACGCACAATGGACAACCCTACCCCACTTCCTCTACGTGCTCCCACCGGTTGCCGCTTCCCCTGAAAAAAAGGCTCAAAGATGCGTGCGCGATCCGATGGCTCCACCCCCGGTCCTTCATCCTGAATAGATAATCTCCATTCCTCCCTTGTATCCTCCAGATCCAGCGACACCCGCCCCCCTTCCGGTGAGAAGCGCACAGCGTTGATCAGCAGGTTGCTCACCACTGTCATCATTTTCTCATGATCAACCCAAACCGACAGCGCCGGCCCGTTCACCATCACCTGCAAGGATTTGGCCTGTATGGGCAAACGCTGCGCCTCCACCGCCTCCGCCAGGAGTACCCGGACATCGATCCAGCGTGGATTCAACTGATGCGCCCCGGATGCCGCCGCATTGTACTCCAACAATCCTTCGATCTGCTGCTGCAACGCCAGAGAATTCTGGCTCAGAATCGATAGAATTTCGCGTTGCGCCTCATTGATCGGACCGGGAACCTGCTCTTCCATCAAGGAAACTCCCTCACGAATATTCGCCAGCGGCGTTTTGAGCTCGTGAGAAATATGACGGAGAAATTGCAGCTTTACCGATTCCAGATGTGCCAGTCGCTGCTGGACTCCACGTACCCTCTCACCCAGTTGACGAATATCGGTTGGTCCTCCAATGGGCTTGAGGGGACTTTGCTGCCCTTCCCCCAACCGTCGAATCGCCCGATCCAATTGTGCAAACGACCAGGATAACCAGGCTCCCAATCCCATAGCCAATACCAACGCCCAGGTCGTCGCCGTCAACCCCATGACGATGAGATTTTCACGCTGGCGCTCAAATTCGCGCTCCAGCGATTGACTGCGTGCATTCAAATGGTCCTGAAGCGCACGTTCCAACTCACGATCGAGACGCCCCAACTCTCCAAAAATCACCTCCAACTGCCCTTCGCTGGGCCACGGCGCACCACCCCGACCATCAACCAGCCCAGCCAATGAGTTACCCGCCACCTCCTCCCATCGGTCGAGATCCGGCCCCAGGGCATCGATATGCGCATGTGCCAATTGCTTGACCAGTGTCAGCCCATGCGTCAGCGTCCCGTGAATATCCTGACGCAGCGACGGGTCATGCAACACCTCATACTGGCGAACCTGCCGTTCCAGCATCAGCGTCGTTTGAGAGAGATCGCGCACCTGCTCGGATTGCTGAAGCGCCCATCCAGGAAAATCGCGGCTGTCGCGGCTCAACGTATCCACCGCCACCAGCGCCCTGAACAAGGCTCCACCCAGCAACAGCCAAATAATGGCAAAAGACAACCCCAGCAGTTGTTTGAAGGACAGCGGAAATGGGGCCGTCTTCAGCAGACGCAGCAAGGCTTTCACGGGCTTCACCGTGCCAGAGTTGACTGACAGAATTTGCGCCAGTCAGCGATGGTCTGTTGCGCGCAATGCTGACTCAAGGCCAATAATTCGGATTGCCAATCGCGGCGTTCTCCCCACGCCACCAAATCATCCGCCGATGCCGATCCCTGCCGGGCAACGCCCCGCAAATGGGCCCACGCCGTAATCTCGCCACAGGATTGCATCAGGGAGATACACGCCTGCTGACGTGCCTCGCCCTGAGGAACCACCACCCGATCTTCGCTCGGCTGCAACCCACGCAACAGATAACTGCCCCCTTCCCAGGTCACCGACTGAAGAAAAGCCATGGAACTCGCCTGCAGACGATACTGAATGTGCACCACCCGTTCCGCCTCGGAGGTCCAGCACGGCTGTGTCACGCGCGGTGTCAGGGCCAAGGCCAGGGCGGAAGGGACAGCCTGTTTCAGATCCAGGAAATAATTGCCATCGGGTGACCCCTTCCCTTCCACCAGAATAATAAAGCGTTCCACTCCCAGGCTTCCTGTTCCCGCTACCCGACGCGCCATATCGCGAACGGTAAACCAGTCCGGCTTGGCTTGTGTGCCGGCAAACTCCTGCATGAACCGTTGCAAGGAAGCCCTCTGTTCCTCGGTGACCGGCAGTGCCTTACCGTTGTCCAGACGCAAACGACGGTGATGGCCTTTGAGCGTGGTACGGGAATCAAGAAAATTTTTGCGCTTGCGTTGTGCCAAACCTTCCAGCAATACCTTCACCGGGCCTTCGGCCGTTTCCTTTTCTACCCAACGCGCTTTGCCCAATGCCAGCGCCCGGGAATAGGCTTGCAAAAACAGCAGTCCCAGATGGTTTCCCTCTGTCTGCCCCGATTGGTGATCACTGTCGGAGTCACTCATGCCCAGCCGCACGCTGGTCAAAAAACGCACCAGATCCCAGGTACACGGGGCCAATGCGGCCTCATCGAAGTCATTGATGTCAAAATAGACTTGTCGATTATCGCCTTTATAACTACCAAAATTCTCCAGGTGCAAATCCCCGCAGGACCAGGTCAGCGGGGCATCCTGCAAGAGCGCCATCTCAGGCAAGCGCACATAAAAAAGATGACAGGTCCCGCGCAAAAACACGAAGGGATTGGCCTGCATCTTGCGGTATTTGAGTTGTCGCCGCTCTGCTTCCCTGCCACGATTATCGGCTTCTATCTGCGCCACCACATCCACCATGTCCAACCTCCTCCTGTGAACGTCAGTATAACGCCTGGCCAAGGCACCATGACGCGAATATGCTACGATTCCCCCTCGTTCACCCCCCCGCGTAGATTCCCATGAAAGTTCTCTGCTGGTTTCGACGCGATCTGCGTCATGACGATCATGCGGCCCTGAGCGCTGCGCTGGCCAGCGGTCTGCCCGTGGAAGGAGTCTTCGTATTCGATCCCGCCCTGCTCACCCCCTTGCCACGAGAAGACCGGCGCGTCGAGTTCATCTGGTTCGCCCTGCAAGAACTGGTCACAACCTGGACCCGGTCTGGACGACGCTTCCATATTCTGTACGGTCAACCGGAATACAGCATCCCCCGGTTGGTGCACCAGTGCGGGATCACTGCCGTCTATTACAATCGCGACCACGATCCCGTGGCCCTACACCGCGATCACGAAGTTGGCCAATACCTCCGGAAACAAGGATGCAATGTGTACTCGTTCAAGGATCAAACCATCTTTGAACACAATGAGATCCTCAACTCTCAGGGGCGGCCCTTCGCTGTTTTCACCGCCTATCGGCGTGCCTGGCTGGACCGCATCGGTGCCAGTGACTTGCGCACCCACCCGGTCGATCTGGCCGCCCCGTGCCCCACCTGCAGCGACGACCCTCCTCCCCCCAGCCACCCCGGTCACTGGGTCTGCCTTCCGGGTAACGGATCATTCCCCAGCCTGTCTGATCTCGGATTTTCTGCCACGAACCTGACCCACCTTCCCCTCCCACTGGGCAGCCGTGGAGCCCAGACGCTACTCAACGATTTCATTGAGCGCATGCCTCATTACCATGAACGCCGCGATTATCCCGCGCTCAAGGGCGTTTCCTATCTGGGGGCCCATCTGCGCTTCGGCACGCTCTCGGTGCGCCAATTTGCCTATCATGCCTGGTCCACCCCGGGACCCGGTGCACAAACCACGCTATCCGAATTAATCTGGCGCGATTTTTACCAGATGATCTTGTCCCATCGCCCCGACCTGGCCGATGGCCACTGTTTTCTTCCTCGTTTTGACGCACTCTGCTACCCGGGCACCCCTGCCGATTTCGAGATTTGGTGTTCTGCCCATACCGGCTATCCCCTGGTCGATGCTGCCCTGCGTCAACTCCATCAGACGGGGTACATGCACAACCGCCTGCGCATGATCACGGCTTCTTTTCTGACCAAGGATCTGCAGGTGGACTGGCGCTGGGGCGAGGCGCACTTTGCCCGCCACCTGCTGGATTTCGATCTGGCAGCCAACAATGGTGGCTGGCAATGGAGTGCCTCCACCGGGTGCGATGCTCAACCCTGGTTCCGGCTATTCAATCCGGTCACCCAATCCGAACGATTCGACGCGCAAGGACACTTCATTCGCCGCTATCTTCCTGAACTGGCCGATTGCCCGGATCGATGGATTCATGCGCCCTGGCGCATGCCCGCCTCCTCTTGGGCACAATGGTGCCCGGACTACTGGCCTCCTTGTGTTGACCATGCCACGGCACGTCTGGCCACCCTGGAACGCTATCGCGCCTGCTCACCTTCAGGCGAGTCAACCTGATGCGAAGTGGTCAGCAATGCCATGCGGGAACTCAGACCCTGCATCATGGCACGCAAAGCATCTCCCGCTGCCACTCCATCGCCATTGCGCAGGTAGCGCAAGATAGGCTCATGAACCGCGGCAAATTCACGCAGTTCTTCCACCAGATAATGTGCCACGAAGGGCAAACGTGCACGCACCTGAACATTATCCCAAATCTGGAGTATCAGCCGATTGCCTGACTCCACGACGATGTGCCGGTGGAACGACCTTGCCGCCTGGCTGTAGCACATCACATCCTGCATGGCAGCCGACATCTGCATATCCTGCAAATCGCTTTCCAATGCCGCCAGCGTCTGCGCCGACAACGGGACAGCCAACTGTGCACAGTTTTGTTCAAGAATAGCCCGCAATTCATAGGCTTCCTGCATTTCCCGAACGTCGCTGGCACGCACACGCGTCCCGCAATAACGCTGGGATTCCACTACCCCCATCGCCTCCAGTTCACGCAAGGCTTCCCGAACGGGGCTCTGGCTGATCTGGAACTCCGCCGCCAATTCCAGTTCGATGAGGCGATGTCCTGGCGCATAAGTCCCTTCCAGGATACGTTCCAGCAAAACATCGCGCACCTGATCACGCATACAGCGCCGCACCAATGGTTTTTCGGTCACGAGCCGGCTCCGGGAGGATTGGGATTGGCGTTGGGATCCCATCCGCCGCCCAGTGCCTTGACCAGCAAGATGCTGCTGGTCAAGGCACGCAAGCGCAGGATAATCGTCTGATTATGTGCTTGCAGGGCGGTACGCTGAGCCTGCAACAGATCAAAGCGCGTGCTCAAGCCCGCATCATAACGAAACTGTGCCTGTTGACTGGCGACCTGCGCAGCGGCCTGCGCCCCCAGTGCAGCCTTAACCTGATCTTCCTGCTCATGCAAGGCCGTCAGTTGATCTTCCACATCCCGCCATGCCCCGAGTACCGCATTGCGATAGAGCGCCACACTCTCCTGCCACTGTGCCTTGGCCAAATCATTCTCCGCCGCTATCTGGCCCCCATTGAAGATCGGCAGACTGACCCCAGGTCCAAAGGACCAGACCTTATTGGGAGTTGTCAGCAGCGGACCATAACCCGTATTGCCATACCCGGTATTCCCGGTCAGACTGAACGTTGGAAACCAGGCCGCCTTGGCCACGCCCAGATTGGCATTGGCCGCCTGCAAACGCGCCTCGGCAGCCACAACATCGGGGCGACGCTCCAGTAATTGGGAGGGCAAACCCGTCTCCGGATGCAAGGCGGCAGGAATATCCACGGCCTGGGGCACGATTCGAAAACCTTCCGGCGCCTCTCCGACCAGCAAGGCCAGGGCATGTTCCAGTTGCTGACGTTGCTGGCGTAAGTCATTGAGAGACTGACGTGCTGTCTGCCAACTCAGGTCCGCTTGTGCTTGATCCGGTGTCGCCGCTTCCTGACCGTATACATAAGCCTGAGTCAAGTGGCGGTTATCATCCCAGTTGTCCACCAGTTCCGTGATGTCCGCCAATTCCCGGTCAAGCGCACGAATCCCCTCATAATCCAGAGCAATCTCCGACTCTGTGGAAAGCCTCAACGCCTGCAGATCTGCTGCACTGGCCAGGGTTTGGGCATCCGCCGCATGGGCGGCATTGCGCAATGCGCCCCATAAATCGACCTCGTAATTCAGCTCCAATCCCACCTGGTTGGTCTGAAACGACGGATACGGAAAAACCGGGAAGATGGAGGTATGTTCCGAAATATGGTTCAAGGAATGACTTGCCGACGCATTGATCGTTGGCCACAGGTTACTCCACGCCATGCGCCCCAGCGAACGCCCCTGCTCAAGACGGGCGAAAGCAGCCTGCAGATTCTGGTTGGCGCGTAATCCCCGTTGTTCCAGATCATCGAGTTGGGCATCATGCCATCCCCGCCACCATTGGGGTGCCAGCACCACCGGCTGAAAAGGGGCCCAGTCTCCCGAATGTTCCTGATATTGTGCGGCGGGAGTCATGGCTGGACGTTGATAATCCGGAGCCAGGGAGCACCCTGCCAGCAGCACCGTCAACAACCAGGGCAGGGTTTTCATGGAGTCACCTTGGCTTCATGGGGAATCACATGGGCCCCCTCTGCCAACGAATCCGGAGGGCTGACCACCACCTGGTCGGTGGAACTCAGGCCAGACAGAATTTCCAGGCGATCTCCCAGATCACGTCCCACGATCACGGGTTTCAGGTGAACTACCTCCCCGGACAACACCGCCAGCGACGTTCCGCTGGCCCGAAAAATCAGCGTATTCGCCGGGACCGTCAGGGCTTGGGCACTGCCACGCCGCGGGAAATGCGCTTCCAGATAACTCCCTGGCAACAACTTCTCATCCGGATTGTCCAGCGTCAATTCCACCAACTCGGTATGCTTCATGGGATCCACGGCACGCGCATGCCGAATCAGGGTTGCCGGCCACAATCGGCCAGGAAATTCGCGCAGCGACAGCATCACGGTGCCTCCCGTCGGCAAGGCCGTGACCTCCGTCTCGGGAACCGGCACATAGGCACGCATACGTCGAATATCTGCCATGTGGAACAACTCGGTGGCCTGACCATTGGCCGAGCCACTGTCCACCATACCGCCCACATCGATATTGCGAACGGTCACGATCCCATCCACTGGGGCCGTGATGAAGCGATACTGATCCAGTGCCTGCAACCGCTGAAGATTGGCACGCGCCGCTTCCAGGGTCGTTTGTTGGGCATCCGCATCAAGGCGCTTGCTGTCCGCGTCCTGTGGGGAGACGGTATGCGTGGGCAACAAGGCCGCATAGCGAGCTGCCGTAACCCGCGCCAATTCCGCCTCAGACTGCGCCGACTTTACCTGTGCCGCTGCCTGGGCTTCCTCAGCATCCAGATCCGGTGTCTGCAAGACGGCAATCACCTGACCGGCCTTGACCCGCTGCCCGATATCGACATTCCACTGCTTCAGATAACCCGAAGCATGGGCATACAAGGGCGTATCCACCCACGCCTGCAATTGCCCCGGCACCACCAGATCGGGAACCTTGAGTTCGGGTTGGCCATGCGTCACCTCTACCTGCCAGCGTGCATCTGCCGCAGAGTCCCGGGCCAGGACTTCGCTTTGACGCTTGCGCTCAACGATACCAAAGGCTGCCAAACCGACCCCCACCACCAACAGAATGATTCCCCCCACCCCTATGCGCCCACTCATGATCTCACCCTCGCACGAATCTCACTGAACAATACCGGAACCAGCAACAAGGTCGCCACCGTGGCCCACAGCAATCCTCCAATCACAGCCCGTCCCAGTGGGGCATTCTGCTCCCCTCCTTCGCCCAGGCCCAAAGCCATGGGCAACATCCCGATGATCATCGCCAAGGCCGTCATCAATACCGGACGCAGACGGGTACTCCCAGCTTCCAGCGCCGCTTCCAGAGGAGACAACCCGGCTCCTACCCGTTCACGGGCAAAACTGATCACCAGAATACTATTGGCGGCTCCCACCCCCATACACATCACCGCACCCGTCAATGCCGGGACAGAAAATGTGGTCCCGGTCAGGAACAGCATCCAGACCATTCCTGCCAATGCAGCCGGCAATGCCCCAATCACCAACAACGGATCCACCCACGACTGGAAATTCACCACGATCAGCAAGTAAACCAGGATAATCGCACCCAGCAGTCCGAACTCCAAACTGGTAAAGGATTGGTGCATGGTCTGAACCTGTCCCCGCAAGATCACCTGAGTGCCCTTGGGCAGATGAGTCTGGTTGTCCCTTATCACCTGACGGATGCGCTGGGCCACTGAACCCAGGTCCGTCCCCTGCACTCCACCAAAAATATCGATGGCCGGCTTCACGTTATAGTGGCTCACCACCCCAGGCCCTACCCCATGATGGAAAGTCGCCAGATTGGCCAGAATCTGAGGTGGAATCCGGTTATTCAGGGTCACAGGAATCTGCCCCAGATCCTCAAGATTTTGAAGACGATACTGAGGCATCTGGGCCGAGACATTGTACTGAACGCCATTTTTCGGGTTTGTCCAGAAACTCGGCGCCGTCTGAAAACTTCCCGATAGTGCCGTCATCAGATTACTGGCCACATCCTGCTCGGTGTATCCCAATTGCTGGGCCAGATCCCGGTTGACATCCGCGTCGATCTCGGGGTAGTCGAAGGGTTGCTGAATACGCAAATCGACTGCTCCGGGAATCGTCTTGAGTTGAGCCAGCAACCGGTCGGCATACTGACGATTTTCTTCAAGTCGAATACCGGATACCTGGACATCGATAGCAGCCGGCAAACCAAAATTGAGAATCTGACTGACGATATCGGCTGGCAAAAAGGAAAAGGTCACCGTAGGAAAATCTGCGTGCAAGACGTGCCTCAAATCCCTGACCACCTCTGCTGTGGGAGCATGGGAAGAATTCAGGGTAATAAAGATGTCGGCATCTCCAGGGCCAATGGGAGCCGAGGTACTATAGGACAGATTAATCCCGCTGTAGGGAAGCCCTACGACATCTACCTGAGTGGCCAGTTGACCATTCAGATGACGGCGGATGTCCTGCTCGACCCGATCACATAATGCCGTGGTATCTTCAATTCGTGTTCCCGTGGGAGCACGCAGATGCAGTTTGATCTGACCGGCATCCACCTCCGGAAAAAAATTCTGTCCGATCCAGGGCAACAACAGGAATGACAGCAAAACGATCCCATATACCCCTGCGGCAAAACGGCGTGGGCGACCGCGCAGTATCCCTTCCAAAAGCCGGTGATAGCCTTGACGAAAGCGCTCGAATCCCGCCTCGAAACGTCGTTGAAAGCGCGCTCCCCAGTGACGGGCCGCAATGCCAGCATCATGGGGATGCAACCAGTACATGGCCAACGTTGGAACCAAAGTCCGCGACAGAATCCAGGAAGCCAACATGGCAAAAATCACAGCCTCAGCCAGGGGAACAAACAGGTAATGGGAGACCCCGGTGAGCAAAAACATCGGGATGAATACAATACAGATTGCCAGCGTTGAGACCAGGGAAGGCATGGCAATCTGCTGTGCCCCATCGAGGATGGCATCGTGAAGCGATTTTCCCTGCTCCAGGTGCCAGTTGATGTTTTCCACCGCCACGGTGGCATCATCCACCAAAATCCCCACGGCCAGGGCCAGCCCGCCCAGGGTCATGATATTGATGGTCTCCCCCAGAAATGACAATACGATCAGTGAAGCCAATACCGACAGGGGAATCGACACCGTGATGATCAAGGTGCTGCGCCAGGATCCCAGAAACAGCAGGATCATCAACCCCGTCAGGGCTGCAGCGATCAAACCCTCGCGTACCACCCCGGAAATAGCCGCCTGAACGAAGATCGATTGATCTCCAGTGGTATGAATATGCATCCCCGGCGGCATATCGGCACGCACCTGCGGCATCAAATGCTTGATGCTGTCGATAATGTTCAGAGTGGAGGCCGATCCGGTTTTCAGCACGCTCATGAGCACCGCGCGGTGCCCATCGACACGCACCACGTTGGTCTGTGGCCCGGCCCCATCGTACACATGAGCCACATCGCGCACATGGATCAACGCGCCGGTTGGCGTGTAGAGCGGAATATCGTTGAGTTGATCGAGTTTGGGGAAACTGGCATTCAATCGAATCACATATTCACGATGGCCGATTTTTTCGGTACCGGCTGGCACAATCAGATTCTGGCTAGCCAGCGCACGCGTCACATCGTTGGCCGACAACCCGTAGTTGCGCAAGGCCTCGGGTTCGAGATCGACCTGAACCTGACGCAACTGACCCCCATACGGGTAAGGCAGAGAGGCTCCGGCCACCGTAGCCAACTGGGTTCGTATGAAGTTGTTACCGAAATCGAATAACTGAGATTCCGTCAGTTTCGAACTGTCCAGGGCCAACTGGATGACCGGCACGCTGGATGCATTGTAGGCCAGGATGAAAGGAGGAGTCATGCCGGGCGGCATCTGGCGCAACATGGTCTGGGAGATGGCGGTGATCTGAGCTACCGCGAGATCTTCATTGACACGCGGCTGGAAGAAGTACTTCACTACCGAAATACCATTCAGCGACTGCGATTCTATGTGTTCGATGTCATTGACCGTCGTCGTCGCCACGCGTTCAGTGAATGAGGTGATGTGATCGGCCATGTCCTGGGGCGGCATGCCGGAATAGTTCCACACCACCGCCACCACCGGAATGTTGATGTTGGGCAGGATGTCCGTGGGGGTGCGCTGGATGCTGAATAACCCCAGCAACACAATGAGCAGCGCCATTACCAAAAATGTATGAGGACGCTGCAAAGCCAACCGTACAATCCACATGCCCACTCTCCGTTCACCCGTCTGATCAAAATATATATTATCGATAATTTAACGTCAAGTACCTACCCTCCCCCCTTCGAGCGGTTTCCCTGAAACAGCAGAATTGTCAGGGAGTCATGGTACACTCACGCCTAATCATTGCCATTTCTTTAGGAAATTTTCCCATGATTCTGGTTACTGGCGGAGCGGGGTTCATCGGCGCCAACTTTGTTCTGGACTGGTTGCAAACCCATGATGAACCCCTCATCAATCTGGACAAGATGACGTATGCCGGTAATCACGATAACCTGGTCACCTTGACCGGAGACGAACGGCATACGTTGGTCGTCGGCGACATTGGAGACTCGGTATTGGTCAGCGACCTGTTGCACCGCTACCGCCCCCGCGCCATCATCAATTTCGCTGCAGAAAGTCATGTCGATCGCTCCATCCACGGGCCCGGCGATTTCATTGACACCAACGTGGTGGGTACGTTCCGTTTGCTGGAGGCCACGCGCCAGTACTGGACCAGCCTTTCCCCCGGGGAGCGATCTTCCTTTCGCTTTCTGCATGTTTCCACCGACGAGGTCTATGGCTCCCTGAATGCCGATGATCCCGCCTTCACCGAAACGACTCCCTATACGCCCAACAGCCCCTATTCTGCTTCCAAGGCCGCTTCCGATCATCTGGTACGTGCCTGGCACCATACCTACGCGCTTCCTGTGCTGACCACCAATTGTTCCAACAACTATGGCCCGTACCAATTCCCCGAAAAACTGATCCCGCTGATGCTGCATCACGCGCTGACCGATAAACCACTGCCCATCTATGGTGACGGACAAAACATACGTGACTGGCTGTATGTGGGCGATCATGCCAGCGGAATCCGGCGTGTGCTGGAAGCCGGTCGGGTAGGAGAAACCTACAACATCGGCGGCAACAATGAACGCTCCAATCTGCAGGTGGTCCATGCGTTGTGCGATCTCCTCGATCGACTCCAGCCACACCCCGAGGGCTCTTACCGCCGCCTGATCCGATTTGTCACGGATCGTCCCGGACACGATCGCCGCTATGCCATCGATGCCACCAAAATTCGCACAGAATTGGGCTGGACTCCCCAACACCACTTTGAATCGGGACTGGAACAGACCCTTCGATGGTACCTATCCCACTCCGACTGGATCGCACGGGTTACCTCGGGAGCCTATCGCCAATGGCTGGAAACCCATTACACCGAGGAGAATACCCCATGCGCAAGGGATTGATTCTGGCCGGCGGTTCAGGCACCCGCCTCTATCCCGTGACACAGGCCATTTCCAAACAACTGTTGCCCGTATACGATAAACCCATGATCTATTATCCGCTGAGCACCCTCATGTTGGGGGGTATGCGCGATATTCTGATCATCTCCACTCCGCAGGACACCCCCCGCTTTCAGCAACTGCTGGGCGATGGACAACAATGGGGGCTGAATCTCCAATATGCGGTCCAACCCGACCCGGATGGACTGGCGCAGGCCTTTCTTATCGGCAGGGATTTCATCGGGAACGATCCGAGCGCTCTGGTACTCGGAGACAACTTGTTTTATGGTCATGATTTTGCCATCAAATTGCAGCATGCAGATGCACAGGAACAAGGAGCCACCGTATTCGTCTATCCGGTCAGTGATCCGGAACGCTATGGGGTTGCAGAATTCGATGCGGCGGGACGCGTCATCGGCCTTGAAGAAAAACCCGCCCAGCCGCGCTCACGTTATGCCGTAACCGGCTTATACTTCTACGATGCCACGGTTTGTGATCGGGCAGCCACCCTCACCCCCTCCCCGCGTGGCGAACTGGAAATCACCGACCTCAACCGCTGCTATCTCGATCAGGAAGCGCTTTGTGTGGAAGTCCTCGGACGCGGTTTCGCGTGGCTCGATACCGGCACTCACGATTCCCTGCTGGAAGCCGCTCAATACATCCAAACGGTCGAAAAACGTCAGGGACTCAAGGTCTCCTGCCCGGAAGAAATCGCTTATCGCCAGGGTTGGATCAATGCCACACAACTGGAAAAACTGGCACACCCCTTACGCAAAAACGGGTATGGCGAATATCTGATGCAGGTTCTGCGCGACCGGATCCTTTAGCCCGTTTCCCGCAGTCGTCCCATCCTCATCAGGCTGGTACAAATACCGGGGTGGCGCAAAGTATCACCCATCCTGTCCGCTATAACTGAGATTGAACGATTTGTTGATCAGCGGGAAATCTGGGACGATATTCCCCAATACCGCCTGTTCCAGTACCGGCCACTGGCTCATCGATACCTCTTCCGGATGCCAGCGGACGATGCGCCCCCGCTCATCGAGTTCCACGGCCGCCATCATTTCCCCTCGCCACCCTTCAACCCACCCCATGCCAATTCCCGCCCGACCCTCCCCATTCCAGTCCGTTTTCCAGTTTCCTTGCGGCATCTGCTCCACAAAATGACCGATCAACCGCAACGACTCGTGGAGTTCTGCAAAACGAACCGCGACCCGTGCCGCCACATCCCCCTGAGTGGCCGTAGCCATCTGCACGTCGGCGCATTGATAAGCCAATGACGGAAAATTGACCCGCCAGTCCCAAGCCTGTGCCGAGGCGCGTCCCGCCAACCCGGACATACCGTAGTACGCGGCCATTGATGGGGATACCCGCCCCGTCGTCAACCAGCGATCCTGAACCCCCGCATGGTCACGCAGGCGTTCCTCGCTGTGCCGTACTTCCCGTTCCAGCGACAAGACATGACCACGCAGCAGCGCCAAGGCATCCCGTGAAACATCGCGCACCACACCACCAAGACAAATGATATCGCGCAAATAACGATGTCCACCCACCTCCTGATAAATCCGCAAGGTGGCCTCCTTGAGGGTCATCAACTGGGCAAACCCGTAACTCCAGCCCACATCGTTACACAAGGCTCCCAGGTCGCCCAGATGATTGATGACCCGCTCACATTCCAGCCACAGGGCGCGCAACCATTCCGCACGCGGCACCACAGACAAACCCAGCACCGCTTCCAGAGCCTGTGCCGTCGCCCAGGATCCCGCCACCGTACTGTCGCCGGAAACACGCCCACCCAGACGAACCAGGCTCTCGGGATCCATGCCTGCGGCCAGTTTTTCCAGACCCTTATGGGTATAGCCCAAGTGCGTATCGAGACGCAGAATACGCTCGCCCACTACCGAAAAACGAAAGTGACCCGGTTCGATAATCCCTGCATGGACCGGCCCCACAGGAATTTCATGTACTCCAGGGCCGGCGACCGTCACAAAGGGATAGTCTCGTTCCCCTTCGCCCTCTGCTTCCAGCGGCGTTTTGCGCAACGGCCAGCGACATCCCCATTGTCCGTGCTGCCACCAGGGACGCTGATCCCTGGCTCCCTGCGCTGAAATTCCCAACAGATCTGCCGTAACGCGCTGCATGCGGTTGGCGTTGGGAAAAATATCATCGATAGCAGGATAGTGCAGTGACTCCAGCATGGCACTGAGCCAGTACACCCCTTCCTGCACTACCAATGCCGCCTCTATGCTGAATGTTCCTGAAGCATGCTCCTGTCCCCACAGCGACATCAGTCGCCCCCCCTGTTGCTGAACCGTCACGGCCAGCGTACGCCACTGTTCCATCGTTACCCGTTGGTAATGCACAGGCTGAGCCCCCGGCAATCGACAGGATGACATCCACATTCCCTATCCCCCTCCGTCAATTCAACAAGTGTGCCGCCTGCCGATAAGCCTGCAGAAGCCATGGGGGCAAATAAATCCCCAGCAACAGTACCACCACCAGGTGCCAGAACCACGGAACCATGGATGGGCGAGTCGCCTGATTTTCCACTCCTGCCGCCTCACCCAGGGTCAGTGACTGTACCTGACCGAAGATCGCCGCAAAAGCAACCCCCAATGCCAGTACAATCGGGGAAACCGCCCAGGGATGCTCCCGCAACGCAGTGGTCAAGATGAGAAACTCACTGGTAAATACCCCAAAAGGAGGAAACCCGACAATCGCCAATGCCCCCAGCAGCAAACCCCATCCGAGGCGCGGACAAGCCCGCAAAATCCCCTGTATGCGTGTCATATCATGGGTTTTCCAACGCTGCGCCACCTGACCCACGGCAAAAAATATGGCTGATTTGGTCAGCGAATGCAGGGTCATGTGCAACAATCCAGCCAACGAGGCGACCAGCCCTCCCATGCCAAAAGCGAAGGTCAACAGCCCCATGTGCTCGATGGACGAGTAGGCAAAAAAGCGTTTTATGTCATGCTGCTGGCGTAACATCCAGGCTGCCACGAGCATGCTGACCACCCCAAATCCCATCATCAGCGGACCTGCAAAGGAATGGGGCAGCGCCCCATCGACCAATACCTTGGTACGCAGGATGGCATACAGGGCCACATTCAGCAACAACCCGGAAAGCACGGCTGAAATCGGCGTGGGTCCTTCGGCGTGTGCATCGGGTAACCAGTGATGTAAGGGCACCAAGCCTACCTTGGTGCCATACCCCACCAACAGAAATACAAAAGCCAACGAGACGATGGTGGGTTCCAGTTGATGGCTCACCTGGATCAGATGGCTCCAGAGCAGCGCCGTTCCCCCCTCGCCAAGGCGCTTTTCTGCGGCGAAATAGAGCAAAATAGTCCCAAACAATGCCTGCGCTATGCCAACGCCACACAAAATGAAGTATTTCCAGGCCGCTTCCAGGCTGGCCGGTGTGCGGTATAACGAGACCAGCAACACCGTGGTCAGCGTCGCCGCTTCCATGGCCACCCATAACAACCCCAGATTGTTGGTGGACAATGCCAGCAGCAACGTAAACATGAATGCCTGATACATTCCGTGGTACAGCCGCAATCTCGGGCCATCCATCCGCCCCTGTTCACACTCGTGAAGGAGATAGGAACGGGAATACCAGGCCGTGGTCAACCCAACAAATGCCGTCAATCCCACCAGAAAGGCGCTCAACGCATCCAGCCGAAACTGTTCGTCCACTGTGCATACCACCCCGTGACGGGCCACCTCCAACAGCAGATTCCCAGCGGCCAGGAGCGTCAGCGCGCTAACCAAGACATTGACCCACGGTGCCTCGGGATGCTGTCCACGCCACCCCTGCCACAGTCCACCCAGCACAGGAATCGATAACATCAACCAGATATCCATGATCAATCCCGTCCCAAGTGATCCATCTTTCGGGTGTCCAGACTGTCAAACGTATCGCGGATCTGGAAGAAGAATATGCCAAAGATGAACATTCCCACCAGAACATCCAGTGCCACTCCCAATTCCACCACCATGGGCATGCCATAAGTGGCACTGGTTGCCGCAAAGAACAAGCCGTTTTCCATGGCCAGAAAACCGATCACCTGGGGAACTGCCTTGTTGCGCGTAATCATCATCATGAACGACAACAATACGCTGGCCAGGGCAATCCCCAACGTATTGCGCAGGATGGTGTGAGAAAAATGGGCGATGGGCAACGCCAGATTAAAAGCAAAAATAACCAGCACAATCCCCAGCAACATCGTGGTCGGAATATTGATCAAGGTTTCCACGTCCCAGACAACCCCCAGTCGGCCGATCAGACGGCGCAGCAAACCCGGCAATATCACACCCTTGAGCCCCAGTGTCAGCGCTGCAGAATAATAGAGGTGCGGTTGGTGAGTCAGCCAAGCGCTGTCCGCAATCGATAAGGCCAGAATCATTCCCTGCAGGGCAAACAGATGAATCAGGGTCAGGATACGGCGTTGCGACAACATGGCAAACACGATCAGTAACAACAGGGCCGCAAACAGATCGAGCAGTTGTTGGGCAAACGGAACGGGATTCCAGTGCGGCATGATCAGGTTCCCAGCAGATCATGAAGCAGAATCGCCAGAACAGCCAGCAAAAAGGCCCCTCCCAAGTATTCGGGCACTCGGAACAGGCGTTGTTTGGCTGATACCGTTTCCAAAATTGCCAAGGCCACCCCGAATATCAACAGTTTTATGATGAAACCGATGAAAGACAGCGCAATCTCCCACCCCGACCCGCCGCGTGACAGTCCAAAGGGGAAGAACAACACCATCCCCAAGCTGAAGTACACCAACATTTTCAGGGCATTCGCCCATTCGATCAGCGCCAGATGACGACCGGAATACTCCAGGATCATGGCTTCATGAATCATCGTCAGCTCCAGATGCGTTTCTGGATTATCCACGGGAATACGGCCATTCTCCGCCAGCAGCACCAACAGGAAGGCCACTCCGGAAAAAGCCAGACTGGGATAGAGATAAAACCCACGGTCCAGGGTTGTCGCCGCCATTTTGCTGAGCGAAGTACTGGCATTCAGCGATGCCGATGCAAAAATCACCATCAACAAAGCCGGCTCCGCCAAAAATGCCACCAACATTTCTCGACGCGCCCCCAGCGACCCAAATGCCGTTCCCACATCCATGGCTGCCAGGGCCAGGATCACCCGAGCCAATGACAATAGTCCTGCAAGGGCGATAACATCCACTGCCCCAGAAAGCGGCAAATCAGTCAGAACCATCGGCACCAACCCCGCCGTCAGCGCCAAAATCCCAAACAACGCATAGGGCGTGACACGGAATAGCGGAGATGCCAACTCGGCCAGTACCACTTCCTTGTGAAACAACTTGATCCATTGACGCAACGGTTGCCACAGGGATGACGGGCGACGATGCTGAAAACGGGCTCGACAGTAAGCCATCCACCCCATCAGCAAGGGCGCCAACAACAACGCCATCACTCCTTGGATTAACTGAAAGAACCACACCCAGGCACTCATGGCACACTTCCCGTCACCAACGCCAGCAACCCCAGCAAGGTCAGAAAACTGTACAGCAGATACAAGGCAATGCGCGCCCGCATGACTCGTGACAACAGATCCGAACTGCGTTCCAGCAGGTGCGTCAATGGCTTGTACAAAATCGACCAGAATGGATCATGAACCTCGCTGTGATAGTGCGGGGCAGGATCCTGAGGATCGGGGATTACCCGACTCAAACCAAAGATTCCTTCAAATATCTGTTTGATGGGTTGCCCAAATCCATCGGCACTATCTTGCATGCGCCAAGTCTGCGCAGGATACCCACAATCCCAAGCCGGCGCACGGCGATAACGCCCGTGGAAAGTGCGGCGCACACCCCACCAGGTCATCAACACCCCCATCGCAATCAACCCGAGCAGGATCAACGGGCTGTAACTGGCTCGTTGAGAGGACAGCGGAGTCAACCACAACCATCCTTGATGCGCAACCGATACCCGCCCTTCCGGTCCCAGCAAGGTCTGGGTCAAGCCATTCAGGTAGCCCATCACCTGATTGGGCAGCACCCCCAAGAGGAGACAACCGGCTGCCAGCCACAACATCGCACTGCGTTCCCAATATCCGGCATCATGGACCATGGTCACATCCAACCCCCGCGATTGCCCCAAAAACACGATACCGTAAAATTTGACCATGGCATAACCCGACAATGCCCCAACCAATGCCAGCACCGCAGCTCCCAGCGGCAGCGTCATGTCCAGCCACGCCTGAGGGAAATCAGGGCGCAACAGATAGGCCTGCAACATCAACCATTCCGACACAAACCCATTGAAGGGAGGCAAACCCGCCAATGACAAGGTCCCGATCAGGGCAACTCCCGCCACCCAGGGCATGACACGAATCAGACCTCCCAGTTTTGCCATCTTGCGCTCACGCGTGGCGTGCAACACCGAACCGCTGGCCAAAAACAGCAACCCCTTGAAAAAAGAATGATTCAGTGCATGGTAAAGCAGTGCCGCCAAGGCCAGAGCCGCTACCGTATCCTGCCCTGCGCTGTGGAACAGTACGGTCAGTCCCACCCCGCTGAACAACAGCCCCAGATTTTCCACGGAAGACCAGGCCAGCAAGCGTTTGATATCAAATTGCAGTGCCGCCAGCAATACACCAAACAAGGCCGTCAGGGAACCTACCACGATCAATACCACGCCCCACCACCACAATGGATGTCCCAAAAGATCAAAAAGCAGACGTAACATGCCGTACAACGCCATTTTGAGCATCACCCCGCTCATCAGTGCCGAGACGGGAGAAGGAGCCGCCGGGTGTGCTTCCGGCAACCAGACATGCAGGGGCAGCAATCCCGCTTTGGCCCCAAACCCCAGGAGCCCCAGCAAAAATATCACACTGGCCGACCCCGCCTCGCGATGAGCCTGACGCATGGCAGAAAAATCAAAATCCCCATTTACCGCCAACCAGCCAAAGCAGACCATCAGGCATAGTGCCCCCAGGTGGGCCATCAACAAATACAGGAAACCGGCTTGTCGAATAGCCAACACGTCATGGTCCAGAGTCACCAGAAACCATGAAGACAACGCCATCACTTCCCAGGCCACCATGAATCCGTAAGCACCATCGGCAACCAATACTCCCCCCATGCTGGCAAGAAACAGCGGATAGAAGAAAGTCACCCGGTGCAAGGCTTCGGGTTGGGTTTGGCTCATGTCGCGGAAATAGCCCGCCCCATACAGACTCACCGCCGCACTCACCAGGCCCAGCAAAATGAGAAAAAAACACGACAACGAGTCGAGGCGCACCGGGGTCACTTCCCCCGCCAAACCGATGGGCCAGTACCCCGTATCGACACTGGAATGATCATGACCAAGACAGGCCACAACCAACCCCATGGACAATAACGCGCACAGCGGAAAAACCAGCCGTCTGGACCAGTCTGCCGTCAATACCAAACTCCCCAGTGCCAGCACCAGCCAACCCGCCAGAATCAACGACACGGTCAGCAGTGCTGGGGACATGGCGAGGCGACTCAGTCCTGGTTCAAACGACTGCGTGGCATACGCGCCACCTGTTCCGGGCTACCGTGAGCATGGATGAACTCACGCACCATCTGGCGAATGACCTGGGAAGGAGTTTGATCGTGGAGGTAACAAATCTCCTCGAATATTTCCTTCTTGACCGGATCCATCAGCACACTCAGACGAACCGTGCGATTTTCCATGCCGCTCCCCAATAAAACATGCCATTCAAATAATATTTGATGCTACTCTTTTCATCGTCAACTCGCAACCCATCCTCAGACCCCGACCCCACAATTCATGCTATCCTCTTGCGCGGGTTACGCTCCGGGTATGCCATCCGGGGCTTCCCAGAACCTTCTCAACTCATCAGGAGTTATGAATATGACCGGCTCAGCGCGTGTCATTCTGATCACCGGGGCCGGTTCAGGTCTCGGTCGGCATGCCGCTCATGCCCTGGCGCAGGAGGGAGCAACCGTGGTCCTGCTGGGCCGCCGTGAACAAAAACTGAACCGGGTACACGACGAGATCGTGGAAATGGGAGGGGCTCCCCCCATTGTCGTCCCTTTTGACCTGGCCGATGCCGATGATGACCGCTTTGAACGGTTGGCAACGACCTTGGCCCATGAATTGGGACGCCTTGATGGCATCCTGCACAGCGCCGCCCAGTTCGTCAAACTGGGACCTCTGGAGCAACAGCGTCTGAAACATTGGAAATCCGCCTTCACCACCAACGTCTTTGCCCCGTTTGCTCTGACCCGCGCCTGCCTCCCCCTGCTGAAAGCCGCTCCAGATGCGCCGGTATTGTTCAGCGCTGAGGAGCATGGTCTGCGCCCGGGACAATACTGGGGCGGATTTGGACTCTCGCAGGCTTCCCTCATCCATTTGGCTCAACTGTTTGCCGAAGAATACCGGGATCACCCCACCCTGCGCTTCAACGTGCTGATTCCCGGCCCCGTCACCTCACCCATGCGCCATCGCACCCATCCCGGTGACCTACCCGAAAATCTCCCCGATGCAACACAACTGATGCCCTTCTATCTGAAATGGCTGGGTCCCACCAGCCGTGGCCGCAGCGGTGAGATCGTGCGCCCTCAGATCTCCTCACGCCACGCCTGAAGCGCTTCTTCGACACGCTCCACGGCCATGACCCGAATCCCTTCCGGAACCTGACGCGGCGCATTGGCACGAGGCATCAGTGCAACTTTGAATCCCAGTTTGGCCGCTTCGCGCAGACGTTCCACCCCGCGCTGTACCGGACGTACTTCCCCTGCCAGCCCGACCTCACCAAACACCACCCAGCCGACAGGCAGGGGGCGGTTGCGCAGACTCGACACGAGCGCCATCAATATCGCCAGATCCGCAGCAGGCTCAGCAATACGCACCCCCGCCACGGCATTGATGAACACATCCTGGTCCGCACAGGAAACCCCTCCATGGCGATGCAATACTGCCAATAACAATGCCAGACGATTCTGCTCCAGCCCTACCGTCAAACGCCGAGGAATTCCCAAACGGCTTTCATCGAGCAATGCCTGAATCTCCACTGCCAATGGCCGCGTCCCCTCCAGCGTCACCGTGGTGCAAGACCCCGCCACCGGTTGGGTATGGCGCGAGAGAAATAAAGCGGAGGGATTGCTCACCTCACGCAGGCCAAACTCGGTCATACCAAATACACCCAATTCGTTGACCGCTCCAAAACGATTCTTGATGGCCCGAATCAAACGAAAACTGGAACTGCCATCCCCCTCAAAATACAGGACAGTATCAACGATATGTTCCAGTACCCGAGGTCCAGCCAGCGTTCCTTCCTTGGTAACATGACCGACCAGTACCATCACCGGCCCGCCCGCTTTGGCGAGGCGCGTCAACTGAGCCGCGCACTCGCGCACCTGGGAGACCGAACCCGGTGCCGCTTCCAGTTCATCGCTATACAGCGTCTGAATGGAATCGATAACCACCAGTTGTGGCGCATGACTGAGCAGAGCCGCCTGAATCGTCTGTAATCGGGTTTCCGCCAGCAATTCCACTCCCGCATCGGATAATTGCAGCCGTCGCGCACGATCCGCCACCTGTTCCGCCGATTCTTCCCCCGTCACATACAGAACCCGCTGGCGCTGGCTGAGTGCCGCCAGAGACTGCAACAACAGGGTGGATTTTCCAATGCCGGGATCACCGCCCAACAATACCACCGCGCCCGGAACAAATCCCCCACCGAGAACCCGATCAAATTCACCCAACCCCGACGGAATCCGCTGCCAGGATTCCGCCTTGACATCCGCCAGCCGCTGCACGGTCGCCGAAGGTGCCAGAGAATTTTCTGCGGCACGATTCCGCCCCCCCTCAACGCGGAATTCGGTGAGCGTGTTCCAGGCCTGACAGTGGGGACATTGGCCTTGCCAGCGGGGGGTCTCACCACCACAATCACGACAGGCAAAGACGGTTCTGGCACGCGCCATGAACTAGTGAAAACCACCCGGCCCGGAGTATCCGGCGGCAAAGTTCTCGAATCGAGTGTAATGATTGAGAAAAGTCAGGCGCACTGTACCGATGGGACCATTGCGCTGCTTTCCAATGATCACCTCTGCAGTGCCACGGTCGGGACTGTTCTCGTTATATACTTCGTCACGATAAATGAACAGGATGACATCGGCATCCTGTTCAATGGCCCCAGACTCACGCAGGTCTGACATGACGGGCCGCTTGTTGGGGCGTTGCTCAAGACTGCGGTTGAGTTGGGACAATGCCATCACCGGAACCCGAAGTTCCTTGGCGAGCGCCTTCAGTGAGCGGGATATTTCGGAAATTTCCGTGGCACGGTTCTCCCCCGCACTGGCACTGGTCATCAGTTGCAGGTAATCCACCACCAGCAACCCCAGTCCACCATATTGGCGATGCAGGCGACGGGCGCGAGCACGCAAATCCAAAGGATTCAGCGCCGCAGTCTCATCGATTTCCAGAGGAGACTGGCTGAGATCGCCCATGGCACGCGTCAGGCGACTAAAATCTTCCGTCTGCATCTGTCCCGTACGCAGACCCTGTTGGTCGATGCGTCCGTGCAGGCTGAGCAGGCGCAACGCCAATTGTCCCGAGGACATTTCCATGCTGAAAATCCCCACAGGCAATTTGGCTTCGAGCGCCACATGGGCCGCCATGTTGAGTGCCAGTGCCGTCTTGCCCATGGAAGGGCGACCCGCAACAATGACCAAATCCCCTGGCTGCAACCCCGCCGTCATCTTATCCAGATCGGTGAATCCCGTGGGAACCCCGGTGACCGGATCATGATTCCCCGCCCGGTAAAGTTCATTGATACGCTCCACCGTCTCGGTCAGTGAACTGCTGATCGGGCGAAATCCCTGATTGCCCCGTGAACCTTGTTCGGCAATCTGAAAAATACGTGCTTCCGCCTCATCCAGCAAGGTACGTGCAGAACGTCCCGCCGGGGCAAATGCCCCTTCGGTGATGGCCGTTCCCGCCTGCACCAGACTGCGCATCAAGGCCCGTTCTCGAACAATTTCAGCATAGCGCCGGATATTGGCGGCACTGGGTGTGCTATGGGCCATGGCGGCCAGATAGGCCATTCCGCCCACCGATTCAAGTTCCCCCTGTTGCCCCAACGCATCGACCAGGGTCAACAAATCAGCGGGTTTGTTTTGTTCCAGTAACAGGATGATGGACCGGTAGATGCGCCGGTGATCTTCACGGTAAAAATCAGCTTCCATGATCAGGTCGCCGATTTTTTCCCACGCACTGTTATCCAGTAACAGGCCACCCAGAACCGCCTGCTCCGCCTCAACACTGTGAGGAGGAACACGCAAGGAATCCAGCATAGCCTGCTGACTCATCGGAGGGACGATCAGGCTCCGACCACGGCGACCGTAATATCGGCGGTGACATCGCTGTGCAGTGCCAACGTCACGCTGTGCTCACCCACCATCTTGAGGGGGCCATTCGGCAAGCGGACTTCGGATTTATGCGCTGCAAAACCCAGCGCCTGCAAAGCATCCACGATATCATGATTGGTGACTGAACCAAACAGACGGCCATCGACCCCTGCCTTCTGGGCCACTTGAACCGTCAGGCCCAACAGTTTTTCCGCACGTCCCTGAGCTTCGGCCAATTGTTCAGCCTGGGCCTTTTCCAGTTCGGCGCGGCGTGCAGCGAACAATTCACGATTATGTTCAGTAGCCCGTTTGGCCTTGCCGGAAGGAATCAAAAAATTCCGGGCATAGCCATCCTTGACCTTGACGATGTCACCCAGTTGACCCAGGTTGACCACCTTTTCCATCAGAATGATTTCCATGCGCTAGACTCCTTCAGTGCAAATCGGTATAGGGTAACAAAGCCAGGAAGCGGGCACGCTTGATGGCAGTCCCCAACTGGCGTTGAAAACGGGCTTTGGTTCCAGTGATGCGGGACGGAATGATCTTTCCGTTTTCGTTGATAAAGTCTTTCAACAACTCAACATCCTTGTAATCCACCCATTCGATCTTTTCGACCGTGAAGCGGCAGAACTTGCGGCGGCGAAACATTCCCCCGCGATTCCCGCCACGTTGTTCTTTCTTGGCATCTTTCTTGTTGTTTCTCATGTTGTTACTTCTCCATCCATCAATTGATAAGCATTGGCTTTCAAGATCCACTGGCGGCTATGGCGACTGGGCAGGGATAGGAACCCGCGACAAGTCAACCACTGCCCCACCACTATCGTACTCAGTTGCCGGGCCAAGTCACCCGCTCCCCAGACACGAAATTCAAATTCGGTCATCACGGGAATATTGGCTTCCTGCTGGCTCGAACGATGCTGCAACCGCAATTCAATCACCGGGATACCTGCCGGGGTATGGCGCATTGACTCAACGGCCACCACCTGCCCCCCCAACACCACGGTATTGCGCATCAGCGCCCCGCCACTCCTTCCAACGCAACATCGTTACCTTCCCGATCTTCACGGGGAGCACGCTTCTCTTCACGCATCATGGCCGACGGAGTTGTAACCGCCTCTTTCATCTGAATCGCCATGTGGCGCAACACCGCATCGTTGAAACGGAAGGCATTTTCCAGCTCAGCCAACACAGCGGGTTCGCACTCGATATTCATCAGCACATAGTGGGCTTTGTGGATTTTCTGGATGGGATAAGCCAACTGACGGCGTCCCCAATCTTCCTGGCGATGGACGACTCCATTGCCTTGCGCGATCAGCCCACGATAACGTTCCACCATGGCAGGAACCTGCTCGCTCTGATCCGGGTGAACAATAAAAACCACCTCATAATGACGCATGACATCTCCTTATGGATTTGGCCGCGGAAACGGCCAAGCCGGAGAAAAAGTTGTTCTCCGGCAAGGTTTGAACAGGGTATAATGCTCTGGTGCCGAGAAGAGGACTCGAACCTCCACAGTGTTGCCACCGCTAGGACCTGAACCTAGTGCGTCTACCAATTCCGCCATCTCGGCATCACCAAGCCCGTGCATTTTATAGGAAAATCAAATTTTGTCAACAAAAAAATCCTTGCGTTCTGCCGATCCTTATCGGGAACGTGAAATGTCCCAGTATGCCGAACCGTTGCCCAGTCGGGAATATATCCTGATGTTGCTGGAACAGGAAGGGGTTCCCGTTACCGTCGAAAAGCTGGAACGGATGCTGGATATCCATAGCACCGAGCGGGAAATTTTCAGCCGTCGCCTGCGTGCCATGGAGCGCGATGGGCAACTCATGCGCAACCGCAAGAATGCCCTGTGCCTGCCCGCCAAAATGGATCTCGTCACCGCACGCATCGAAGCGCATGCCGATGGTTTTGGGTTTGCCGTGCGCGACGAGGGGGAAAACGACATCTATCTCAGTCCGCGCGAAATGGAACGCGTATTACATGGTGACCGCGTGATGGTCCGCGTCACCGGCACCGATTCCCGAGGACGTCAGGAAGGGGTCATCGTCGAAGTTCTGGAACACGTCAACCGCCATTTGGTAGCCCGTCTGGCGGAAGAACATGGGGTCCTGTTTGCCATTGCGGAGAACCGCCGCATTCACCAGGACATTCTGGTCGCCCCCGGACAACAAGGTGCTGCCAAACCAGGACAGATCGTCATGGTGGAATTGCTGAACCAGCCCAGCCGTCAGTCCGAACCCGTGGCCCGGGTCACGGAAGTACTGGGGCATTACGCCGATCCTGGCATGGAAGTGGAAATCGCCCTGCGTAAACACGATCTCCCCCATGTCTTCAGTCCCGCCGTCGAAGCCGCAGCAACCTCTCTCCCCACCGAGGTACAGCCCGCCGATCTGGCAGGACGCACCGATCTGCGCAACCTCCCCCTGGTCACCATCGATGGGGAAACCGCCCGCGATTTCGATGATGCAGTCTATGCCGAGCGCATGGAGAACGGCTTTCGTCTGATCGTGGCCATCGCTGATGTCTCACATTATGTACAACCCAATGATGCCCTTGATCAGGAAGCTTATCAACGCGGCAACAGCGTCTATTTTCCACGCCGCGTCATTCCCATGCTCCCCGAAGCCCTGAGCAATGGATTGTGCTCCCTGAACCCACGCGTTGACCGCCTGTGCATGGCCTGTGACATGCACGTGAGTCCGGAAGGCCAGGTTCGCCAGTACCAGTTTTACCCGGCAGTCATGCATTCCCAAGCACGCCTGACCTATACCGAAGTCGCTGCCATCCTGGCAGCCCCCCAGTCTCCACCGGGAGAACGACGAGATCTGGTCCCTCATCTGCTGATGCTGGAGTCGGTTTTTCGAGCCTTTCTGGTGGCACGCCAACAGCGCGGAGCCATCGATTTCTCCAGTTCGGAAACCCGCATGAATTTCAATGAATTTGGCAAGATAGAATCCATTGAACCGGTAGAACGCAATGATGCCCACCGCCTGATCGAGGAATGCATGCTGGCCGCCAATGTCTGTGCCGCCAACTTTCTGGACAGCCATCATCAGGCCACCCTGTTTCGCATCCATGCCCCCCCTGCACCCGAGCGATTGCAAGCAGTCCGCGACTTTCTGGGAGAATTCGGGCTACACCTGGCCGGCGCAGACAAACCCAAAGCCGCTGACTACGCCCAGTTGGTTCAACGCATCGCCCACCGCCCTGATCAGCGCCTGCTGGAAACCGTACTACTGCGTTCCTTGCAACAAGCCCAGTACAGCCCTGAGAAAATCGGGCATTTCGGGCTGGCCTACGAGGCTTACGCCCATTTCACCTCGCCCATTCGTCGCTATCCCGACCTGTTGGTTCATCGGGCCATCCGGGCCGTACTCTCACACACGACCTATACCCCTTCCAGCGCCTGGAAGGAAATCGGACTGCACTGCTCGCAAACCGAACGTCGCGCCGACGAAGCCACCCGCGAAGTGGAATCCTGGCTCAAATGCTTCTTCATGAAAGATCGCGTGGGAGAAGTTTTTTCCGGTTCCATCAGTTCCGTCACGCACTTTGGACTATTCGTTGCCCTGGATGATGTCTATGTAGAAGGGTTGATTCACATCTCCGAGTTGGGATCAGACTATTTTCATCATGACCCCGCGCGCCATCAGTTGCTGGGCGAACGCACCGGCGAACGATACCGCCTGGGGGATCGCGTCAAAGTCAAATTGGTGCGCGTCGACATGGAAACGCTCAAAATCGATTTCATCCCAGCCACCGATGAAGCCCCCCCCATCAAACCCTCCAGAACCCGAAAAAAACGCTCATAACCCATCCTCATGGCCAAACTCCAACTTCTCTACGGTTTCCACGCACTGACCAGCCGTCTGCGCCATCACCCCCACTCCATTCACACGCTCTATGTTGCAGAAGAGCGACAGGATGCACGATTTCGTGACTTCATGGCACTGGTCGAGCAACAGGGGATTCACGCCCGCCTCGTTCCCACTGAGCGCCTTGAACGCCTGACCGGTACCCGCCGCCATCAAGGTGTCGTCGCTGAAGTCGAGGCCATTCAACTGGCCGTCGATCTGGACCACCTGGTCGAGCAACATGGCTCACGACTGCTGTTGCTCGCCCTGGATGGCATTCAGGATCCCCATAACCTTGGAGCCTGCCTGCGCGTTGCCGATGCGCTGGGAGTACATGCGGTCATTGCCCCTCGTGACCGGGCAGTTTCTCTATCCCCAACGGTATCCAAAGTCGCCTCCGGGGCTGCAGAAACCATCCCTTATCTGACCATCACCAACCTGGCGCGCACGCTGCGCGAACTTCAGGATCATGGTGTCTGGATCGTGGGCACCGACGATCAGGCCAGCGAACCGCTCACGGCCCTCTCTCCCCAGCGAGCCCTGGCATGGGTCTTGGGTGCAGAGGGACAGGGATTGCGCCGTCTCACCCGAGATACCTGCGATCAACTGGTGAGCATCCCCATGCTCGGGGCAGTCGAGTCCCTGAATGTTTCCGTAGCAGCCGGAATATGTCTCTATGAAACCTGGCGCCAGCGTTCCATGACGTCATAGGTCACAGCCCCCCCATTCTCGCACCCGCACCCGACTGTCCGGTGCAGCCATGTACAAATAACCACGGCCATATGGAGTACACTGAACTTGGCTTCGTATCATCCATGGAGGGTACGGTCGTGAACAGGTGGTATCTTCTGGTACTCGTGGTCGGGTTGTGGCTGGGTCATGAAACGACATTCTGGGTAAAAGATCCCCTGGGGGTTCTTTTGCTCCTCCCGGCCATCTTGCTGGCCTTGGGCATTTTCGTGCGTTGTCGCCAACTTTCACGGGAATTGGCCACAACCTTGACAGAACTCACGCAATTACGCCATGCACTCAACGAACATGCCATCGTCAGCGCCACCGATGTTCATGGAAACATCACTGAAGCGAACGACAAGTTTGTTGAAATCAGCGGCTACGGTCGTGATGAATTGTTGGGACACAACCACCGCCTGATAAAATCACAGGAACACTCCATCGACTTTTTCCGTGCCATGTGGCGCACCATTGCCAATGGCCAGGTTTGGCAGGGTGAAATCAAAAATCGCAAAAAAAACGGGGATCACTATTGGACCAGCGCAACCATCGTTCCCTTTCTGAATGACAAAGGAAAACCGGAAAAGTATCTGTCCATTCGAACCGACATCACCACCATCAAGGAATCCCAGATTCAGATCGATCACCTGGCCTATTACGATACTCTGACCGAGTTACCCAACCGCCGGTATTTCATCGAACAACTGGATCGGGAAATCAAAGTAGCCAACCGGCACCATACTGTATTGGCCCTGCTTTTCCTGGATCTGGATTACTTCAAGGAAGTCAACGACACCTATGGCCATGACCAGGGGGATCAACTGCTCAAGGAAGCCGCCCTTCGCCTAAGCCACTGCGTGCGCAATGTGGACCTGGTTTCACGTCTGGGCGGCGATGAATTCACCATTATTCTGACAGATGTCGATCAGAATGCCTTGATCCCCATCACCCAACGCATTTGCCACACCATCCTCGACACGCTGTCCCAACCCTTCCCGTTACAGACCGCTACTGTCAAAATATCCGTGTCCATAGGAGTGGCCTTGTTCCCCGTCAATGGCCGCGAGTCATCGACCCTGATCCGCAACGCGGACCGTGCCATGTATGCCGCCAAGAAACAGCGGGATCAATACCTGTTTTACTCAGCCATCGACAGCACCACCCACTCACCCATCGGTAAACCACCCACCCCTCCTACTGTTCACCCAGCCAAATGAAAACGTTGAATTTTTTCCTGTACGATGTGAACCTGATCGGTCAATTGACCCTTTTGGGTGCGAATATCCGCCAGTTTGGCGGATATTTCATCCAACCGGGTTTGCCACTGCCCCAACTGATCAGATAGCATCTCCCACTGCGCATGACCCGCGCTCCATCCTTCACGCAGCGATGACAGCGCATGGCTTTGTCGAGTCAGCCAGCCATCAAAATCTTGTTGGTTGAGTTGTCGGTTTTCCAGCCACTGGCGAAGCAGTTGCAGGCACTCCCCCTGTCGGGCAGTCATCACTTTGTAGTCCCGGACAAACGTCTGACAAGACTGCGACAAACGTCGCAATTCGCTTGCCACCACCGAAAACCCGCGCCCCTGATCCCCTGCCCGCGCGGCCTCTACCGCCGCATTGAGGGCCAAAATATTGGCCTGAAAAGGGATATCCTCCAGATCATGAAGCCCCTCACGTTGGCGTTGATCCAGTTCTTCCAGCCCCTTCATGGCGTGAGAAACTCCCTCATTGACCGCTTCTCCGGTATCAGGTGCATGGCTGATGGCTTGCTGAATGCCATCCAGCATACCAGCCATATGCTCCTGACGAGCACGTGCCTCCTCCAACCCGGCTGAAAGTTGCGCCAACAAAGACCCTTGCGCCGATAACCCCGATTCCAGGTGACCCCATTCCACTTCCAGTTTCTCGATATTATCGGACAGTCCAGAGGCCGATGTCATCACTCCCGTCATCCGACTGGACAACTGTGCACTCGCCTGATTGATCTGCTGCGCCAAATCGCCAAGCATACCGGAGTAGTGAGTTTCCATGCGCTGGCTCAAATCACCCTGTTGCATCGCCGTCAACCATTGAATCATGTCGCTATGAAAATGCACCTGTTGGTCGGTCCAACGCGTGGCCAACTCGACGATCGGCTGATAGGCATCTGCAATATCCGTGGGAGCCACAAAAGTAGGATCCGCCTCCATCGCGGCCGTCACGGCCTGATGCACCAAAGCAATCTGCCCCGTATCATGAGAGGACTTCCGGAATTCCACCAAAGTCACCACATGTTCACCATCTTCCCCTGCCTGCGGAGTAAACAACAACCGACAGCGGCCCTGCTCGAATTGCAAATCCTCCTCATAGCGATGTGTCAACTCCAGAACCAGGTGGGCGATACGCGGAGTAAGCAGATTCAGATCCATCACATTCTGACCTGACCGGATCTCCAGCGTCGTCGTCAACTCCTGAATCCAGTCGCTCAGTGAAGGACTGATATAGCGGATCACGCCATGCCGATCAACCACCATGCCATGCCAGTCGCTACCTTCCAGATAGCGCATCAATTCATGCTGATCCTCCAACTGGCTGCGGCTCTCATTGAGTTGGGCTTGCAGGTCCTGATCCTTTTGCCGCTGGTGCGCCTGCCATTCGCGCAATGCCGCAAAAACCGGCTCCTGGCCTTTGATAACCAGTGACTCGTCTTCATCTGAAAGACGCTTGATCATCGAGGTCACCAGTTTCAACTGCCCCTCAAGAGCCAGCAGCGCTTTTGATTTACCAAAAAGTCCCATTATTTTCCCCCCTCCACAGAGGTCATCGATCGTTTTCTCATGGCCGTCTCACGACAGCAACAACAGTTCCTCATCCAGCAGATACAACGATTCGTACTCATCCGTTGTCACGACACATCGTGACAACGCAGCCAACGGGTGATCGCGCGTTACTTCCCGTCCACGGGCTTCTGCCAATACCACCAACTCACACACCCGTTCCGCCATGACCCCGGTCAAACGTTGATCCGTTCCATAGACGATGGTCACAGAAAAACGGTCATAGACGACATTGGGCCAACCATGACGCAACGCCCAGTCAAAGACAGGAATTACCTCACCATGGAAATTCAAAACTCCGCGCAGATCTTCAGAAGCATTGATGACGGAAAACAACTGGGGATAAGCGCAGATTCCACGAACCCATCGAGCCGCCAGCGCACCATGATATTTTCCCAAACGAAACACCAGATAGTCCCCCTGTGCTTCATCGGGTGCGGCAAACTCCGCCAACTCCAAATCTTCGTCCTTTACCATACCGCTTCCAGCAGTTCACTGATATTCAATACTTGCAACACTTCATCGGTCTCATTCACCATAACACCCAACAGACCATAAATCCTTTGATGATGACGTTCCAGTTTTTGCAAAAATTCGGTACGCGGATCGGCCAGATGATCCACCAACAGCGCTACGCTACGACCATCATACTCAGTGAAAATCGCCAACCTTGGCTGAAGCGTTTCGCCATCCCGCTTCCCCATCAACTGTTCCAGAGAAAAAGCGCGATAATTTTTACCGCGCCGATTCAGGTACCACGCCCCCGAGTGGGTACGCTCCAGTTCGCCAGTCTGACATGCCCCCATTTCCTGAATGAAAAACATCGGGATAACAGCACGACAAGGGCCAGCCATGACCTCTACCCCTTGAAATAGCGCACTCACCGGAGGAAACTTCATTTCACAGAGCATCCCTTTCCCTGGGCGTGAGGCCAAAGCCAACTGCCCCCCCAATCCATGCAGAATGCGGCGCAATTCAAACAGTCGTTGGGTCACCCCCGGGGCCTCGGAAAAACTCCAGCGTCGATCAAACAAAAACATCCCATACTCGCGAGCCGCCTGACGCGTTGACTCGACCATCCCCAGTTCCACGGCACGACGCAACAGGACTTCCGGATCCAAACCAGGACCATTGTCCTTGATGCGAACCACATAACCCCCGAGGGCATCCTGCGACACCCAGACCAACAGGTTTTCCAACGGAAGATCCGACGACGATCCGACTCGTAACTGCATCTTCATCGCGAAATCAAACCATATCTCCAAAGCCTTCAACAAGGGTTCAACCCAATCGGGATCCCAATCGATGCCTCGATGCTGCACTTCCATCCGGATCGTACCACCCTGGCGTTGTGCCACTTCTTCTCCCAAGGCGGAAATACGCTGCGCCAATTCCAATCCCGGCACGCGGTACTGAGTCAGTGCCCAATGATTCAAATCTCCCACGGCTTCCTGAAAACGCTCCCAATCTTCTTGCCCACCCCCTCTGGCCGGCAACTGCATACGCCGGTTCAAGCGGCTTCCATAGTCAAGAATCTGTGCCAAGGTACGAGAAAACCGGTCCGTTTCCAGGCGCTGAAATGCCAAACGAAGAGGAATGGCTACCTGAGCAGGCGTAACCGCTGGCCACTGGTCTGTCTGCGGTGGCGTTTCCCCGAGCACCTCTTGCAATCCTTCCATCAAGGCTCCCAACGAAAGGTCATCGCACGCTGCCGCGCAATCCGGGGACCACTGGCGGAGAAAATCAATCACAGCCAGCAAACACTCCACCTGCCGATGATCAACCGACTGATGGCCGCTGGCCCAACGCTGGAACACAGCCCCCACCCGTTCAAACAAGGCAGAAAGCCGCGTATCGTCAATGCGAGACTGTATTTCGCAAAACTGATTCTCAAGATTGGTGATCAAGGGCAAAGTGGGCTGCTCACCGTGCTCCAGTGACAACAGCAACATTTCCAGAGTCACCCACCCGTCACTCGTCTGCGCCACGAAACGGGTCATCTCCTCTGCCGAGGCGTCTACTCCATGATCCGGCTCATTGTCCACTCAACGTTCCCACTCCGCATTGACCGCTTCTATCCGAGGTCTACCCCTCGTCCCATTTTTCGATAAAGATTATAACGCGCGCCCTATTCATTCCGATACCCCTCGGACTTCTCGAAAATGAATTAAGATAGTGCCTTGCCATCCAGACCCATGACCCATGTCCAATTGTTGCTATGTCGTGACCGGTGCAGCTCGCCGGGGCGGTGCCGCCATCGTTCGAGAACTGCATTCCCTGGGGCATCGAGTCATCCTTCATGCCCGACACTCGTCGAGCGAAGAAGCCCATTCTCTCTGCGACCAGTTGAATCATCAACGTACCGCCAGCGCAGAACTCTGGCTAACCGATTTGGGCCATGATTTTCCACGCCCCTGGTTCGCTGATGAGGTCGCCGGGATTGTCGCCAATGCCTCACAATTCACCCCCTCTTCCCTATCGTGTTTTGAAAATACGCTGGAAGATGATTTGGCTTCCCATCTCACCGGACACCTGCGTCTGATTCGCTATTGCCTGGAAAGCCTGAAGCGGCATCAGGGTGCCATTGTCGCCATTGGAGACACCCACTTGAACCGCCCCAATCCTGGGTACTTCACTTATCACATCGCCAAAAGCGCCCTGGTGTCCGCCATGCAAGTACTCGCCGTAGAATTGGCTCCCGATGTACGCGTCAATACCGTCATGCCAGGCTCATTTGAGTGGCCAGTCAATCCCATGCCGCGCTTCAGCGAACAGGAACGGAGCCGCATAGTTTCTGCGATCCCATTAAAGCGAAATGGAAAATTTGAAGAATTGGCACGTACCGTACGTTTCCTGTTGTGCGAGGCGACTTACGTAACCGGTGCCATGTTACCCGTTGATGGCGGATTATCCCTGCGTATGGAAGGAGACCTGGACGCATGAATCTCCCCGATTACACCCGCTTCACCATCGAAGGATTCGAGCAGCTGATCGAAATCGGCATCAATCCCTCAGAGATCGGCGTAAAACAGACCATCACCCTTTGCGCCAGCGTGGAGGTGGACAACCACCTCACCCACATTCCGGATTCTCGCCAGGGGCTGCAGGAGGGATACGATTACAACCATCTCTACCACACCATCCAGGAATCCTGCAACGAACCGGTCCAGTTGCTGGAAACCCTGGCACAACGCATCTGTGATCGATTGTTGTCCCATCCCAAGGTCATGTTGTGCGAAGTCAGCATCAAAAAATACCAGTTGTGGCCAGAAGTTGCCAGTGTCGCCATCACCACACGACGCAGTCGCGGTGGCCCGACTCGTTGACAAACTCGGCCCACCAATGGGATAATTCGAAGTTCTTCGGGGTGTAGCGTAGTCTGGTAGCGCGCCTGGTTTGGGACCAGGATGTCGGGAGTTCGAATCTCTCCACCCCGACCAACCACTTTTCCAGTCGTTGGTTTCAGTTCAAAAACACGCCCAGCAAGGTCAATCCTCTCAACGAATCGCCTCCTCGACCACCCGATACGCCTGCTGCGGGTCGTTGGGCTCATCCGGATTGGTCATTGCCAATCGGCCGTCCCGCATCAGAGGGCGCAGGTAATTCTGCCGCACGACCTCCGGGTTGCGTCGAAGTACCAGGGACAGCTCTTCCACGCGCCAGTCACGCAACGCACACAAGGCAACAACAAGTTCGCGTGTTTCGTGGGGCGGATGGCGTAGGCCGATGGCACCCAGCCGGGCCGCCAGGGAGCCGGGCAAGTCATCCAGCAGTTGGTTCCGCTGCGTTTCATCGTATTTGGTAGATAAAGCCTCCGGCTCCTCGGATAGCAGGGGGAGGTTACTAGATAAGACCTCGGGGTTACTAGATAAGACCTCGCCAGACTTGCTAGATAAGGCATCTGGCTTACGAGACAGGCCTGTCTCGTCCAAGGCCAGCCACTTGGCAGGCACATAGTAGGTGGCCGAGCCCCGGCCCTTCAGTTTCCAGGGGCAGCATGACACGTTCGTATTGCGGGGGTTTGAAAGTTCGTGACTCTTGCTCATTTAATGGAGAAAAGCGCATTCCAATCCGGCCACGTATCGCTAGCGATTCACCGCCAGCATTTGCGGTGCAGCGTAGCGTGTGCCGGCAGCCGCCCCGAGAGGCATGATCGCATCAAGGCGATTCTGATCCTCAGCAGTCAGCGCAATATCGAGTGCAGCGACATTTTCTTCAAGCAGCCCCACATGCTTGGTTCCGGGAATCGGAACCAGATCCTTGCCCTGAGCAAGCACCCAGACGAGCGCCAACTGAGCTGCCGTACAGTGTTTTTCTGCGGCAAGTTCCTCTACTTGCTTTACCAGATCCAGATTCTTCTGGAAGTTTTCTCCCTGGAAGCGCGGCGAGTTGCGTCGGTAGTCGTCCTGGGCCAGATCGTCGATGTGCTTGATGCGCCCGCTCAGAAACCCCCGGCCTAATGGGCTATAGGGAACGAATCCGATTCCGAGTTCGCGAACAGTGGACAAGATTTCCTCTTCGGGATCACGACTCCAGAGAGAATATTCCGTCTGCAATGCGGAGATTGGATGTACTGCATGCGCGCGCCGTATGCTTTGCACGCCAGCCTCGGACAGGCCGAGGTAGCGCACCTTGCCCTGGAGAACGAGATCAGCCATCGCACCCACGGTTTCCTCGATCGGCACATCTGGATCCACCCGGTGCTGGTAATAGAGATCGATGGCCTCGATGCCCAGACGTTTGAGGCTCGCATCGCAGCATTGCCTGACATACTCCGGCCTGCCATTGACCCCAAGAAATTGTCCTTCGCTACCGCGCATGTTGCCAAACTTGGTCGCAATCAGGAACTGGTCGCGCCTGCTGCGGACAGCCTTGCCAACCAATTCTTCGTTGCTTCCGACACCATACATGTCTGCGGTGTCCAGAAAGTTCACCCCGAGTTCGAGTGCACGGTCAATGGTGTCAAGCGCAGTTGCCTCGGAACGGCCACTGTAGAATTCCGACATGCCCATGCAACCCAGCCCCATTGCAGATACGACAAGGCCCTGGCTGCCCAGTTTTCTCATTTCCATCATTTCTCCATTCAGAAACTGTTGGTCAAGAATAATCCTTGCATCGACGTTTCCCCAGTTTTCAGTAGCACTGAGGATTTAGAGTCCGTTGTTACTGTACCAGAATTTTCTTGCCGACAATCCTTAACCTTTGCTGCCGTTTCTGCCAAACCTGGATTACTTCCAATTTCTACACAATACCTGACGTAGAAATCTCCGGCCTGCGCGTTTTTTCGCGCAAGTTCCGGTGGACTGCCGAGTTATGCATCATGGCCACCCGTAGTACTTCTGAAGTGAGGAAGCGAGGAGGCTGCTAGCGACGCCCAATTCAATTTGCCACGATGAATCGATGGCCTTTGAAAGCATGCCTTGGAGCCATGTCTTGACCGATGGGCCGAACTTTCTTTCAGCCGTCTCGGGGGCTCTTTCATCTGCCTTGATCGCCCGCTCCAGGGCAGAGATGTCTGGCTCGTCGATACCGTGTTGCCGTAATTCGTCAGCGATAGAATTAAAGTCACCTTTGTCCGTAATGTTCATAACCTGCTGCTTGTTGTGTGCGCCAACAACGATTGTCGTGTTGTTGCCAAAGATGGCGTTGTTGAACAAGCCGGAAGCATCAAATGAATCCGCTCGCTGCTTCATCTCTTGCTCCGACACGCCGTCGCCGAGTTGGTCTTGCAGCCCAAGGATGAAGTCGAGAAGGCGCGATTTGACCTGAACGAAGATCTGAGCGACGCTAGCCTGCCCAATCTCACACCAAGCCCGCTGAATTACGTACCCATTCGCAAGACCACGACCGAGAAGGCCGTTGGCTTCCATCGGTATTGCTGCATGTAGATGGTCACCTGGCTGCTCAACTAACTTCTCGAGTACGGCAAGGGACTCATGCATCTTAGCGGTTTCGAGGGACGCCCTTTGCTCCTTGGTTAGGTGGCCCAGCGGAATCGGATGCGAAGTCACTTGATAGGCCATGTTGGACGCGTTCACCAAAACCTGAACTGAAAGAATTCGATATTCCGGAAGGTTGTCATCGTTGGGGTAGCCGTTCAGTTCATTGTTCACCCATTCGACCAATTCTTGATGCCCAATCTTGTGGAGAAGCACCTTCGTCTTCAAGAGGGCATCAGTCAGAGAGCCTCCCTGCGAACTCAGTGCTTCAACGATTTCATTGAGGAGGTTCAAAGCGGAATCCTATGATGCATAACATAAAAAGTGAGGGGCGCAACGCCGATAGGCGGAGCGTCCCACTCGACTGACGGGTTAGGCAACACATATGCGTAGGATGATGATGCTGTGTAGCCTTGTGTGAAGTATGTCATTTTTGAGTTCTAGGGTTAATCACAAATATCACGCATACTATCGCCTCATACTGTCTGACGATCTATTGTTCAAAGGCTGGTTTCTGGGTCGAGCGGTCACTCGGCACACCCATCCACCGACAGGAGGTCAGCCGGAACAGCCCTTCGCGAACGGCATATTTAGCAAAGACAATTTCGCCACTTGAGCTACTTCAATGTGCCAGAAGAAGTCAGTTGCGAAGTTCAAATTGTGAATATCAACGGCCTGCATGATTTATAATCCCTGCGAAATATTTTTTGTTTTGCTGACTGAAAATATATGCGCTACTGGTGGGTTAATCAAAATCAAACGTACAAGAGCGAGGTTCCGGGAGGGTTCCTCTGGTCACCTAAGACCAGAGCAGATGGTGCTCGGAATCAGTTCTACGAAAACATGCAAAAAGTTGCCATCGGCGATGTCATTTTCTCGTTCTGTGATACGCGCATAAAGGCCATCGGAGTTGCCGTTGGACGAGCAGAGACCTCACCAAAGCCTGATTTCGGTGCTGCGGGAGCCAGTTGGTCACAAGAAGGATGGCTTGTCCCTGTTAAGTTTAAGGAACTGCGCTCGCAGATTCGCCCAAAAGACAACATCACTTTAATCCGCCCACACCTACCGGACAAGTATTCCCCTCTTCAAGATTCAGGCGATGGGCTCCAGTCCGTCTATCTCGCTGAAGTTCCAGCGCCGATGGCCACGCTGTTGGTTGATTTAATTGGGGCTGAATATTCCCTAGTTCTGAAAGAGCTTCAGTGGGAAGCTGATGAAACCGAAACCGTTGGCGATCAACAGGAAGAAGCTATTAAGGGACGAACCGACATTGGCGACACTACCAAAGATCAGCTAGTAAAATCCCGGCGCGGGCAAGGTGTGTTCAAGACCAATGTTCGACTTAATGAAGAGGGATGTCGGGTTACCGGTGTGACTGACCCCATGCACTTGCGGGCGAGTCACATAAAACCGTGGAGAGACAGCACAGACGAAGAAAAACTCAACGGCTGTAATGGCCTACTATTGGCGCCCCACATCGATCACTTATTTGACAAGGGTCACATATCTTTCGCAGATAATGGTGATTTGCTTGTATCCTCCAAATTGGATCGAAGTATTTTGGCTAAATGGGGAGTATCAGAGGTGATGAACGTCGGTTCATTCAACACCCATCAGTCGGAGTTCCTCGAATATCACAGGAGAACAGTCTTCAGAAAATGAAGACCGTCCACAGTCGGCAGTGGGCACAAAGCAGACGAATTCCACACTAGACCTGAGTGCCCGCTTTTGGTTTAGGTTTGTTCGATGTCTGCCCATGAATTGAAGTTGCAGGAATGTCCCGCAACGGTATGCGGGCAGACGTTGAATAAACCTCGAAGGAGGAAACCGCCGGCGCTGGTGGGAAGATTGAAGTCAGACGCTGGCTATGGGGATTCGAACAAATCCCTGTTGCCTGGAGCGGCATGACATGGAGTGTTTATCGTCATGTCGGACCGGGAACCGCTCCCTGAATCGGATTTCACATGACGATTCCGGGGCCCGGAGCCATCGGACAAGGCGATTTCGTCGGTGATTGCACAGAGCGACCTCTCGGTACCGGAATTCCGGCTGCCGATAGCATCGCGATGGTGTATACGGCCAGAGAATCTTCATGGTGGCGCCCGTATGCTTTGCTGGCGCGGGATTTCGACCACCTGCATGACGGCGCCACAGCATCGGCAGACGAATGTTGGCTGGGGAATAACCTCGATCTCATCGCTGACCGGGTCGGGCTGTGGCGCATGAAGCAGGTTGCGTGCCCTGGCGAGATTCTCCCGCCGTGTGGTATTGGCGAGCAGGCCGCAGCATGGTAGGATTGACCTTCGAGATGGACGATTTCAGCGCGGTGCAGGATACGGTCGACCATGGAAACCACACAGCCCGAACTGGAGAAGACATCCGGCCATTCTGCGAAGGGCCGATTGGTGGTGAACAAGGTACTTTTGGACTCATAACGTTGGTTGATGAGTTGGAAGAGCAGGTCCCCCATTCGGGTGTTATAGGATAGATATCCAACCTCGTCGATGCAAAGCAGATCTGGGCTGGCATAAAACCGCAGGCGACTGCGTAGGGCTGAGTCACTGTCGAGAGCGGAGAGTTCTCCCAGAAGTTGACCTGCGGTGGTCATCAGGACGGCATGCGCTCACGATGGGGTCCTTGCTTTGCCAAGTCGTTGGCGCTGTGCGAAAGAATTGCCTCTGCATCCGGGTGGCAGCCGGCGAGAAAGGCCATCATCTCCGTGGCATCCTTCGAGAGATAGAATCGCACCATTTTCTCGTTGAACTCCTGCACTTTCGCGGCGGGCACGCTGATAGCGTCAATGCCGTGCGACATCAGAACGCCGTTCATCATGAAGCGCGAGGTACGCTTGTTGCCGTCGAAGAAAAACTGCTGCAAGGCACCGAACAGGAAGAAGGCGGTTGCCCGTTCAAACGGGTCACACACTTGCAAGGCTGAAACGCCTTCCCTGAACACCCGGTTCAGTTCCGGTGCGCCGGGCAGCGTCGGCAGTGGGGTATAGCGGCCACGTTCACCAAGACCCACATCCGGCGTGTAGTTCGTTTCCTGACCTTCGCCACGGAACGCGCCCCATTCCAAGGCTTCCTTACGGGCAACAATGCCGTTCAGTTCGATAAAAACGCTTTTGGCGAGGGAGAACTGGCCACCCTTGACCATCGCCAGCAGACGTTTGGAACTTTCCGCAAGATTCAGGACTTGTTCCTGATCGAAAATCTTGCGCCCGCCGATAGTCACGCCATCCAGCAGCGTCTTGACTTCCAGGAAGGTGAAGGGATTGCCTTCAAGAACGGAGGCGTCCCAAACGAATTCGGGCAGCATCCTGTGAAGGCGGAAGCAGACCCGCTCAATCGAATGGGATCGGACGGAAGTCGGCACTGCCGATCTGTCCCACCGGAAACCAAGAGCATTAAAGAGAGTCATGTCTCCACCACTAAACCCATCAGTTAACACGGCTTTATGATAGCAAGACGTGCCGCCATCGTCGATCAGGAACGCGAACGATTGAAGCGCTTCAACCAGCAACTCAACAAACTGGAAACCCAACTAACTCGCCTGCAAGCAACCTGAACCCCGTAAAGTTGGAGGGCCTGCGCATGGCGCATGATTCTCCTCAACCAAAACGCTTAAGAACACCCAATATCCGCTTGATCTCACAGCGCAACTTGTCGGGATTTATGAGAAGCTTGGCGGTTTTCCCATGAGAAGGAGGCGTACCATGGGCCATGGCATTGCGCAGCGCCCGCAGGTTCCCATAGGCCGCCCGCACATCGGAGGGATATTTCCCCTCTTGACAGTCCTTCTGAAACCCTTCGTCTGCTTGCTTGCGCGCCTTGTATTCATGCGGATCCAGCCCCATTCCTTTCGTGCAGTCCGAAATCAGCGCCTCCAGACTCAACATCATGGCACGCAAATAGTCGTTGCGGTTCAATGCCTCTTTCGCCAAATCATACTGTTGTTTAGCCAGGTCGTTGGTGCGCGCCCATTGCAGACGTTTCTTCAACGTTGCCCGAAACAGTTCGCTCGCACCCGACAGCGGACTGTCAAGTTCGGGTAACAGGGAGCAAAGGCTGTTGGATGCCAACCGGGTTTGGGTGATCGATTCGAAGTAAGCTGCTTCAATGAGGTGCTTCGCCTTGTCCTTCGGCATCCCGTCGTGGATCAGCAGGGGCGCAAACACACCATAATCGCCACTGGCGTCGTAACGACTCAAGGCCGTAACCCATTGCTGGACACGCTGCAAACCATCGAGTCGTATCACCGGCGTCTTGCCTGACGATGGCGTCATGTCCAACGCGCCATACCATAAACTTTTGATATCGAGTTTGGGGCGTAGCCGCTCCAGCAGGGTAGCCGACAAAAACCCCACCGTGGCCAAATGCCGGAACCCGTGAGTCACATCGATGTGCACATCCGTACTTTGCTCGCCGAGAGCTTCGGCGATGACCTGCAAAATGCCGATCTGGTCGTATTCCGACTGACCAGCAGGAATCAAATGCAACGTCACACTGTAGCCAAGTGCCTGACTCACCAAGGTAGTCACGCTATCCAGCAGATCCTGACTCACTACTCCTTGGTCTTCTGCCTCCAGCAAGCGGATGCGCAACGCCTCCTGTTCTTCTGTGGCGTGCATCACATGCTCCACCAGGGCTCCCCACATGCTGCCAGCCGTGCCCAATACGACCAGATTCCGGGGTCCGAGATGACGCGCCAGCGCCAGACCAAAATACGGGGTCTGGTATTCCGATCCATCGGAAAAACGGTAAGTGGCCAAACGATATCCGTTCCTGCCCCCCGACCCCTTACCCAGCAAGGTCAATAAGGTGGTCGCCCTTTCAGGATGCTTTGAAGAAGCCATAGCCAGAACTCCGCTTTCCCCCGATTCCGCAGGTAGTCAGAACGGTTTTCAATAAATCGGTCACTGCCTCGGCCATGACCGGCGATCCTTCCACGACAAAGTAAAAACTGCCACGAACTGCGATCTGGGGCGCAGGTATCGGCGAATCAAAGTCAGTAGGCTCATTTTTTCCCTCGCTCCCGTAATACTCCTGATGATGGACCGTCACAATTTCGGATACAAACGGCTCGTTATCGTTTGGAACCCACCAGGCATCATGAAACGCCAACCCTCCCTGCTCCAACTGTTCTTTTTCTTCCACATCATGCCCAAATATCCAGCAACGGGTCGTCTCATCCATGCCCCATTCCCTGGCAGCAGCACGACAAACCCCTTTGACAGCCGAACCGGGAATCATCGGCATCCCATAGGAGTGAGACACCGTCACCCCGGTTTCCAGTGCATTGTCGCGCGTCACCCCCACGTACAATCTTCCCTCCAGGCGACCCTGACAATGCCGAAAACGTTGCATGTCGCTGGTGATCCCTTGCCAACGTTCAAATGCACATCGATACCAATCGGACGGTTTGAATTGGCTCATCTTCGCAAGATGAGACGCCTTGGCCCCTCCCCCCCCCTCATCTGTTTGAGGATATTTGGCCAGTCCGCGCATCAACCATAAACCGGGATGAACCGTATCAAACTTTTCTTGGCGCAACAACTTATCCACCGCACGACGACAAAGGTCCGTCATGGTCTTTCTCCCATACCTGTTTTGCCAAGATAGGCCTGCCCAAAACGTTTAAACCAACCAGCCACCATCAGAATGTCTCGCGTCATGCGACGGTACCTCGTCAGATCGGCTTCGATCACCTCTTTATGCAAATTGCGTCCCGCCTCTCCCCGAGCATGTCCATGTTTACCCAACAACACCAAAGCCAGATCATCCAGATAACAGCCGTATGCATTCGTATCTCCCTGACCCTTGGCCAGCATGAAGCCCAGCGCCTGGGCCAAACCTGCCTGCATCACCATCACAGGAAAACCGTCGGCGCGTGCCTTGTACTCGCTCAGAATCTTCTCGTTTCCGGCGTTTTCTTTTTTGTAGGTCATGAGTCGCTCCAGGGCTCGTTGGGCGTACCGTTGTGAGCGCGTGCCATGGTGCTCGCTCATGATGCGCTCCCCATGAGAAACCGTACCAAACCACGGCCTACCGTTGCCTTGCCGCCGATTTGCACGACATCCGCTGCCTTTGCCCGTTTTTCAAATTCGGCCATGACCTCTTCGGGACTCTGCGGATCTTGGATGTTTCGACTACTTCCCGCCGCCAGAACGCCCCACAACACTGTTTCGGCCGGCAGGTTTTCCTCGTACCACAAAGCTCCCTGTTCCACCACCCCCCGTTCATTCATACGGATCCGGGCTCGTATCTCGGTAGCCGTTTCCGTCAAAAAGGTAAAATTGTCATCGAAGATGATAGCGAAACGTTCCACAAAGCTTGCTTTCAACCCGGATTCCTTCTCGGAAAACAGATAACTCGACAGCCGATCGGCCCACCCATCGGCACCCGCCTTCGCCACCAAATCCAGGTCCTCAAGTACGACATGATCGTCACCAACCTTGATGACGCTGGATGAAGTCAGCATGATTTCTTCTTCTTTCAGCTCCGGCACCTTGGGGGTGGATAAGCAACCGGCACGACGACAATCCTCGGCAAAGCGCGTCAGCACAAAAGGACAGGTCACGTAGGCCATCACACCGGCAAACGAGCGCACCGGAAAAATGAGCAGTTGGGCATCTCCAAACGCCAATGCTCCGGCATGCGCCCCATTCGGGCCATCGATGCGCTCTGGCCCGAACAGGGTCTCACGATGTGGCGACTCGCTCAATTCGTCGCGCATCACCCCTTTCAAGGCCGAGCCCGGCACAATCGGCAACTGTGTGGAACGGGCGCGGGCAATGGGCAGATCCACCACGCCGATCGCTTGACCGACTCCCACGTGTAACGCCGACAGTGCGTGCAAATGAAACACTCTGGTAAGCATGAGTTCTTTCTCCCTTAACTATCCAATGATGCCCCTAATCCCGGAACCACAATCCCAAACCCGTCACGTCTATCCTGATCCCGATCGCTGACGGAGGAAAACCATAAGCGATGCGCCCAATCGGGCGGGGGATCTCCTTCAATTTCAAACCAGTAGGTCGCCCCGACCGCCACAGCCTTGCGCGCCGCACGTGGTTGATTGAGACGCAGATCCCAACCGGAAACCGACTGCCATCGTTCCACAACGGCTGCGCGTAGTCTGACATGTAAACCCGGCACACCCGGCACGTTCCCCACAAGATCCTCTCCCAGCCAACCGGGCTTCCATCCCTGATCAAAGAGTGCAGGCGTCACCACCGTAAGGCTGAATGCGCGGGTATTCTCCATCTCACGCAAATAAGACGGAACGGGGTGTAACGCGGACTCACTGAGGTTGTCCAGCCAGGACAGGCGTCGCTCCCCTCCTAAAGCCACCATCTGGGAGTTAACGGCCTCCGAAAATCGGCACAACAACCCCCACTCATGATCAAGCATCTTCCGCCGGGAGCTGTCACGACTGCGGCCATAATCCATCCCTTCCGTCTGAAACAAACGTCCACTGTCCGCCGCCAGGGTCGTACGATTCAGTGCCACATGGGTTCGAGTCTCGGTAAGCGGCACATCGGGCAAGTCCCCATACGCAACATCATTGCCACGCCGCCATTGCAAAAACCGCTCCATCGGCCAGTATTCGGGGCCTTTTTGTGGCTTCCCCTTATTGTCTTCCCGTAATGTGACCGGCCATAACCCGAAGGGAAGATCGCTTTCTGTTCCCTCCAGGCATTGCTGTGGTACCAAACGGAAGTAACGTTTTTCCCCCGTATCCTTATCAAGTAACAACAAGGCATCCGCCGGTTTTGGCAACCAAGGAACCCAACTCGTCTGCTTGCTGTTCTTTTGCGCCAGAAACGGCCCCACCATCGCCATGTCTTTCAACTGATTCTGCTGATCCTCCTGTAAGGGCAAGGACCATTGACGCGCATCCATGACCTGAGTACGCATCAAACCCGCCAGCGCCGATGGCAGCGGGAAATTGGCTCCATCCCGACTCCCTTCCCCAAACGGGCGACCCGAACGTATTACCAGCGGAGCCTGGGGCAAGATCACATAGTCTTTCATCATGCGCCTCCATGCCGAAAATTGATGTCGCTCGCCCTGATCGCCGCCAGCCAGCGCGCCAGAATCAACTCGTCCGCCAAACTCAGCATGGCCGTAATAGTCGAATCCGTGCTCCGATTCACCTCATCGGATGCAATCCGACCACCCAAATCGTCCAGCCTTCTATTCAAAGCCTGAGCCATGTCCGATGAAATCTTGTCCACCCCTCCACTCTGGCGGGCACGGGACAACAACCGAACAAACTCGCCATGGGCCACATCGGCTCCATAACCATGCCTAGTGCAATCCAACCCAATGGCGCGGATGTCGTAACCCATGCGTCCGGGTAGGCTACCCGACTCTCCGGGTTGCTTCCTATCGCGATAAGCTGCAATCCAACGCTTCAGGGCATCGAACCCAACTTCATCCGAAAAAGGGATACGCAAGCCGATTTCATGCCCCGCCCGAATATGGAGCACCAAGCCAAGAGCATTGCCTTGTGCGTCACCTCCCACATCGCCCTTGGCTACTTTTTCAGCCTCATCGCCCCATCGACGGATCAGCCCCAAAGGTTCCAGCACGTGGCAGATGGCCGCACCCACCCGCAAGGTGGGACGGGCCTCCGTGGATCCCGTGCACAACTCTTCCACGATATCCTTCATGAACTCATCAAAACGTTGAGCCAGATCACGCGCTCCGGCCATAATCCCCGACAGCGGGAAAAGCACCATCAGGTCTTCACCGCCGTTGAAAACGCTGACCCCTCCATGTCGCGCAGCAATATTGGGAACCTCATCGGCAAATTTAGCCACCGCAGCCGATACCCGAGTATGCTGATCCGCCTCTGTTGCCCGATCCACGAACTTGCCCATGCGGTCACCATCCGCCACCACCATGACGGCATAGGAGCAAGGTTGACCGTACTTCTTCCACAACGGCTTCAGAACATTGCTCAAATCGCCCAGCTTGCTAAGGATATCGGCATCTTCATTCTGCTTTTTTTCTTGCTCCAATCTCTCCGGATAGAGCAACCCAGCATCGTAAGGAAAGGCATCAAACTGCCCCTGTACGGTCTTCGTCCGGGTCGCAAGGTTCGCTCCGACGAGCTTTTCGTACACGTTAGCCAATGACTGTCGGTCGTTTTCGGTCAAGCTTTTCAACCAGTCATGGGCCGCTAGACGGGGCAACGCCACGAAGCATTCCTTTCTGCCCACAGTGCGCTTGATACAACCCAGCGCATCCAACTGTTCGTTGGCGCTCATGCCAAAACGCGGTGGAAAATGCTTCCGATCCTTGGGGAGCACGGATTCGCGCAATCCGTCGAACGAGGATTTGGGAATTCCTTCTCCCAATCGAGCCTTGGACATCTCGAACATCGGTTCAAAATTGCGCGTGTTCTTGCGCGCCGCAAACGTTTTTTTGAGGCGATCGTAGGCCATGCGGTAAGCAGTCTTACCCTCCGCACCCTGTTCCGGTATCTGCGCCCATGCTCCGTAGGATTCGAGTGCATCCTCTACCTGTCTGTCCCAGAAATCCGTGCGCAACTTAACCTTTCCCTCCGTGACCCACTCGTTCCATGCCTCTTTTGCCATCGCTTTCAACCTGTCCCGCGCCGTGTCCTGCACCCGCGTCACGATCCGTTCCACCTCGTCCTGATCCGACACGGAGACCCGCGCAAGCACCACATTGGAGAGGTTGCTGTTTTCTTCCCGGTTGGCCTGCTCGACCCGCCCACTCAGCGGATAAATCAGTTCAGCGCCTTCCCGGATCAGGGCATGACCTGCCGCACGAGCCACTTCCGACAACAGATGGCTTCCCGCCCACAAATCACGACTGCGGCGCGCCGAAGCAATAAAGCTCTGAACTGGTCCAAAAGAAATCTCGATCAGATATTTTTTTCTCATTGCAGCGATCATCACTTAATTTCTTCTTGAAAATGGCATTTGAACGCTAGCAATGGCTGCCTAGACTTGCTATAACCGTTTGGGAATGCCTTTCGCAGCGGGATTACATCGCTAGTTGCCTTCTGTCTCTCTTCAGGATTTTTAGGCCACCACATAACATTCACTTCCTTATTGCCATATTTGAGTTTCAGAAAGAGCCTTTGCAGAACATCAGTGACAGGAAGCAGGACCATGACCGAACACCACTTACCGTGTTCGTCTTTATAAGGACGTAGCAGTAGTGGGCTTGCCATTCTATGCATTTCCTTATCATTAAAAACCGGAACCAACGTGACGTTTTTTTGCAAAACATTTTTAAAAACAATGGGAAGTCCATAAGCCGCCCTGGGAAACCATCGCCCATCTGCTTGTGTATCGTTGGCCAGCGCGCGAATATTTTTTGCTTCAGGCCACTGACTTGGACCTTTTTCAGATGATCTGCCAAATTCCGCACCCTGACGATAATTCGCCAACTTCTTTATGGCAAAGTTCCAAGCCGCTTTTGGTTCATCGTGCACTTTTTTATTTTTTGCCATTGTGAATTTAAAACCATTGGCATCACTTTGATCGACATAAAGCCTATTCTTGCTGCCATCCTGATTGACTTTCTCCACCTCAACCGCACCAAACCCCCTCCGCGTCCTTGCCCCGACACCACCGAACGAACCCCAACACCTGATCGCATTTTCAACCTGCTTGCGTTCCTCCGCGCTCAAACTGCCAAAATCAACTCTCATTTCCCACTCAAACCCAACCTTTAGCAGGTTACATTCCTTATCAATCGAAAAAGATGCGTAGGTAGGCGATCCTTCCTTCTTCTGAAAACTTACTTTGGAGATACTCGTGTCAGTCCGTACCGTGACCTTGCTCGCACATAAGTGTTCCACATCCCCCAGTCCACCCCATATTTCCCGCTCCGCCTGAAACAACTTCCGGTAGTCTGTTTTGCCATCCACATAAAATCTCGAATCGGTACGATGAATCAAACGCCACCAGAAGCGCAACTGTCCTCGAATCGCTGTGGCCCGGATTGGCATGCCCTTATCCACCTCTCCAGGCTTTACGCCGCCTCCATACATGGGAGTCACCAGTTTGCAGCGATAAACCAACCAGTCTCGTTCTGCGCTATCTCTTCCCTTCTGACAACAGGCCTGAACCGATTCAGCCATGGATAATTCACCGATTGGTTTCTTCAAGGCAGTCTCCTCACTCCACGCGTTCCATCAAAGCCAGTTCCCAGGCCACCGCTTCCATCTCTTGGGCACTCAGCACCACTCCCTCGGGCAAGCGCTGTTTCAGCCGCAATACCAGTGCCGCATCCCCCGGATTCAGGTTCACACTCACCCGATTGGCGGGCACCTCCACCCCCAACTGAGCCCCCAGAAAACGGGCTGATGCTTCATGCCCGATAGCCGAGACAAAGCCTTCGGTCAGCAGGGAGCGCGCCATTTTCAGGGACAACGGTCCCCGGAAACGCCATAGTCCATAGGATGTCAACACTGGGGAGTTCAATAAATACAACATCAGTCGCCTCCTTCAGCCACCCCGATCAAGCATTCATCCTCGACCGTTTCATGGCTCGTGTCAGGGATATTTCCCCATAGTGTCTGGAAAGCTCCGAACCCAAAAGCCGTGCGTCCTCCCAACTGAAGTTTTTCCCCGAGCTTGAACAAACCGTAGAAGCAAGACAAAGGTCCCGCGTATTCCAGGGTCCCATCCCATCCGTTAAACACCATGCGATGCCCAGTGCGTTTTGATAACCGGGAAAACGACACGATACATCCCCTCTGATTCACCAAGCCCACCGAACCAGCCAGTGACAACCACTGCCTTTGCCGTTCATCTGCGTAAGGGAGTTCCGCGCCAGAAGCGTGGGCCACCTGGCTAATACGCCCCAGAAAACGTCGCACCAATACGGGAAACGTAGGCGGAGTGACCATCAGACCGTTCCCCTCCTTGAGGATCAGCGGCGTGACCGTACTAAATCGCAAACGGTTCCGATAACCCCTGTCCTGATCGATGAAACTCGTCGTAATGCATCGTGGCTCGGGCACTCTGATGATTTCATCGTTCACTCCATGATAATAGGAAAGCGGTTGGTGCAGCCCATATTGCGCCCAATCGATGGTAAACCTGCATCGTTCCTTGCCCAATCCATTCAGACCCATGACTTTGACAGTTTCGGTGATCTCCCTGCCTGCATCACAGGCATCTCCCATCAACGTCACCCGAAAACGCGGATAGCCCCTCAATGGAGGGGTCAGGACATAAAGTCTGGCAAGATTTTCGGCTACGCCAAAAAGCTTATCAAACAGATCGGGAGAAACCTGCGCCAATGCCTTACCGAAGGCCCCGTGCCAAACGGAGTAAATCTCGCTCCGAGGAAGGTCCCCCTGCAAAAAGAAGTCCAGTACCAGACAACGAAAAGGTGATCGGAACATGTGCATCAGACCTCAGTCACCTTCAGCGCCTTCGGCAAGGCATACATCGGTCCATCGCCCACCTTGAAGATCATGCAATGCTTCGCCAGTTTGGCCCCTAGCATCGGCATGAATTTCTGCTGGTTGGCACGCGACAGCAAGGGGCCAAAATACCCCCCAGGACCTTTAGTTCCCTTTTCTTTATCAAGGAACCATTTCGTCAATTTTTCCTCAGTCTCATCGTAATAGCGGTTAGCCTTTTGCCCAACCAACCGCAACAAAAGCTTCAGATAGCCTTCCCTCCAGCCCCATTCGCCGCATTCTTGGTACCAATCGATTCCCTTCAGACCCGCCAGATGGGCTCGCGCAAACCACCAGTACAGAGCGAATGCCGGGGGTTTCAACGCAATGGCTTGATCGTTCACCTTGAGAGACAGGGCATGGATATCGAATTCCATATGCACTTCGGTACGCATACGATTGGCCATCTGGACAGTCTGCATGAATCCTGCCTTGCCATCGCGCAACGCATCCGGCAACCCGTCATTGAAACGGATAAACGGAATTTCCGCCAACTCGACATGTGCATGACGACAGTCGATGGCCACCGGGGTCTTGGGATCGCGGGTATGGATGATCGACTGACCCGGGGTAGGATAGTAAAAATCGGGATGGCCCTCATAGGGTTCGCTGACCAACACATGTGACAAGCGATCCTGTTCGCGCCCGAACAGGGACAGCGCATAGCCGAGGTAATACCCCATGGTCTTGCGCCCTCCCGCCAGCGAAACATGTAATTCGGTTTCATTCCGGAGAGTGAAACCCGAAACCAGCCGACAGATCTGGTCGGCCGCCTGTTCATTGTCGGCAATGGTACGAACATCTTCGAGTTCCGCGCCTTCGCTCCCAAGCAGGACATGAATGGAACGCTCATCGAAATCGATATGAGGCAACCCGTAATCGCGGCAAAGTCGGTGGAACCACCCGGGCGTACCGGACAGAAGGTTCAGGATGGCATGCTGAGCTCCCCGTCGCGTCGTCACCAAATAAATCTCATCGGGTATCCAGGAGGTAGTCCCTTCACTCGGTTGAACCGCCAATGCGTAGAGGGTCTCAGTCACGATCTGCGGCGACATGCCGATGGCACACAGCAGGATCTTGCGTCGATTGACTCTGTTTTCCACAACCGCAGACATGACATTCCCTCCGCTCAATGAATCGCCCAGGTACCGGACTGGGCTCCGCTTGACCACACCCCCGATCCTCCCATCGCCGTTACCCCTCCCGTAAAAGTCGCCGCTGCCCCGTTGGTGAAAGAGGCCTGACCGGCGCTGGTGATCGTCCCGCTGACGGCCAGTGTTCCCGTGGCAGGCGAGGAACATGTCCCCGAAATCGTACCCGGCGTGGACGTTGCCGACAGGTTTACCGTCAGCGAGCAGGTTCCCGATCCTGTGGGGCCGGTCATGGTGCCGGCATAGGTGCGAGCAGCAGGAATCAACTGAATGGTGGGATTGACGTAGACTTGAGATACCGCGTTGCTGACCGCCGTTGGCCAGGTCACGGTAGCGTAGCTGACGCCCGCCGTCAGGGATGCACCGACGGCCACCTGTTCCAGTACATTCCCGGCCAGATCGGTCATGGCAAGGGGAACGCCCCCCGTTCCACCGGTCAGGGCGATGCTGTCCAGCACGGCATCTTCGCCCGTATGGTTCGCCGTGAAAGGAGTGATGAACAGGTCCCCGTTGTTCCAGGAATTCCAGACCATCACCGATGCCGCCGATTCCGCCAAAGCAAGCTTGGGTTGAGTTTGCAAACCCACCAACCGCGCCCAAGTCGCCAACTCGGCCAACGACAGAGGCAATCCGGTCGCCTGATTGCTCGCCACCGCCGCATTCAACGCCGACAACACCTGTGACACGGTAGTTCCGCCGGCCGCTGCCAACGTCAAGGTCGTCAACGGCGTCAGGTTGACGTAAGCAGCCCCCGTCCCTGGAGTCTGCATGGGTTGCCCATAAGTCGTCATGAGCAGACGTCCGGTACCATCAGTGGCGCTGAGCACGATGAAACCGTTGTTCGAGCAACCACTGATGTCCACGCTGAAGTTACCTTGAGCATCCGTCACCGGATTCCCTGCCGAAGGACAGGGCACCACAGCCCCTGGTGTCGCCCCAAGTGAGGAACTCATGCTCACGGTGATGGGTGCATTCGCCAAAGGAGCTCCGCTCGCTGCCACTCCTGTAAGTAAGGTCTGCGAAGGCGTAGAAACCGACATCGCAGAACCGCCTCCCCCTGACCCTCCTCCTCCGCCACCACACGCACTCAATGTTAATGTCGTCAGGACTGCCGCCGCCATTTTGGGGTTCATGTATTCTCTCCAAGGAACCGTTGCAAAGAAGACAGCGTATCGCTCCGGTGCTCCCCAATAAGCTTCTGCAACATTGCATGCGTTCATGTCTGGGAGACCACATCAAAAGAAATCACTTTTTTTACATTGTCATGCCCCGGTGTCGTTTCCACATATTGCAGATCCACCCCAGGGTAACCCAGCGTGGCCAATGCTCCCGCGACTGAAACCGGCTTGGTTCCCCCGGTGATGTCGACGCTCAACTGGTCCTTCTCTTGTTCACGATCGATGATGCGCCGATAGCCATCTTTCAACGCCATCACATCAGTAAAATCCACCTTTTCTTCGGAAAATTTGATCGTTGCGATTTGCGGAAAAAACCAGTCCAACACCGCACGAAACACAGGTTCCCCTGCCATCGACGTTTCAGACGTCACAAACGTGATCTGCTTGACGCAATCAGCATGAGGTTTAAGCCCTCGAATGAACTGTTCGATGGGCGTTTTAAACCGTTCAAGTTGCCGCATTTTTTCATCAAATTCGACGATACCAGGATCCAACTCGAGAACTTTCGTATCCTCGATCAGACAATCGTGACCTTGTGCCGACTTCCCCAACTTCTGATTGATGGATGACAACGCAAAAACCAGATGAGACTTGGGTTCAACCTGACCTCGTGCTCTCACCGTGCGAAACCGCGCAGAAAAATACTTTCGCCCCAACCGATAGGCCATAAAGGCTGAGAATAACAGTAGGATCACCATCACCATCATCCCCAGGAAAAACCCGGGCTGACCCATTTGCAGCGGGTAAATTCTGGAGAACAGCACGTTGCCTTCGATCCCATCGGCAATCCAGCTCTCCAGCAAGGCACTGCTTAAAGCAAACACGGCCAGCGCCAACTTGTTGGCGTATTCACGAATCTGTGGGGGATCAACCCTGGCAAACCGTAACATCACGACGCTATTTCTCCAATATCCATGTTTCCAGATCCGCCTCCAGTTGGGATATGTTGCTTGCCGTCAAGATGCGAATACGCCTTTGGTCCGCCTTTTCCTGCAAACCGGCAGTGATTTCTCCCACCAGCAGCACCAACGCCGCATGCACAGTCAGCCCACCAAAACGACTCTTGATGCTGTCCAACTTGTAGATAAACGGGTTAATATCAATCCCTCTGTTTCGATGGGCTTTGCATTCAATGAGGAACAATTGATTCCGATTGACAAACACCACATCAAACTCATTCTCGGGTCCGATGTCCTTTTCGATGCCTCCCACACTGAACACCATGCCCTGACGAAGATCGCGGATGGGATATCGGTGCGAGAGGGATTCCACGCGCTGACGCAGGAAAATCTCGAACCACGCTCCCCTCAAAAAAGCCCCCATCCTGGCATCCACCCACCATGCACCGTGCAGATCCTTTCGCCCAAGATGACACGACAAGCATCGTTCCATCAACCGTTTCAGGCCATTGCGTTGCCATGCCAGCTTTGGCTCTCTTTCGTTGCACCAACCCACCTTTCTTTCCTTTATCCCCCTGCCCTGGAACTGTAATAAATGCACCAATTCCGCCACCTTATGGGGGTGGTTGGTCTGGTAATCTTCGAACAAAAACTCCGCCAACCTGCGGTAAGGGGCTGGCAACTCTTGCCGACTATCCGATATGGAAAATCCATGAGCTTCCGCGATGTCATTGAGCCCCAGACAATCGTTCAACTTCGACGGACCCTGATCCCTCAACCATTGAACAGCGTTGTTTTGTTCGATGTAGTAAATGGCATGGCTACCTTGGTTGAAGGCCTCAAAAGCCGCAAGGGTCATGGTCTTCTTACCACCGGTAACGTTCAGAAGAGCACGGGAATATCGGGATGACAATTCACGAAACCGCTGGCGCATCACCATGAAATCGCAATCGTTTCCAAGATCCTCGATTTGCACGGTTCGACCATGGGTTGTCAGCACTCGCTCCAACGCCGAAGCACCGGCTTTCATCTGGGTATTGCTGACCACCAGAACCGCCTGCTCGACAGCAAAAGCGGGGTCCAACAGGGGAATCAAATTGGGCAACGCCTGACCAGAAACAAGGCACACGTGGGTAACAATCATGACTCATCCTTATGTTGTAAACTCACCAGACTATCCGATACATATAACAAAGCCTGCGTCGAATGGTAATACAATCCATTTTAATTAGCAAAGGTTTTACACACTCCCCCTCACTATGATTTCTGATCCATCTCTTGCCCCGGAGTGGCCGCATGAACACGGTCACTCAATGCCGCCGAAAGTGCTACATTGCGCGCCGTATCACCGAAGTCAGCCGGCATGAGAATAACTGTGGTGGAATTGTTCTCCTGACCGATTTCCTGGATCATCTGAAAACGACGCAATTCCAACGCAGCCGGGGTCGCTCCAATCACGCGTGCCGCTTCGGACAGTTTGCGCGACGCTTCCAACTCACCTTCTGCCTTGATGATGCGCGCCCGTTTCTCGCGCTGCGCCTCTGCTTCCAATGCCATGACCTTTTGCATAGATTCCGGAATGGTAATGGACAGGATTTCCACCCGCGATACCTTGACACCCCAAGGCTCAGTAGCCTCATCAATCATCGTCCGTAAAACCTGAACGACCTCTCCCTGGGCATGCAACACACGATCCAGATCGTGTTGGCCAATCACCGAACGCAACGAGGTAATTGCCACTTGAATCACCGCCAATTCACGATCACTGACATTCAACAGGGCAGCCGGCGCATCAATCACTGCATTCCATACCGCCACCACTAATTTTACTGGCACGCTATCCCTAGTTATGGCATCGATATCTGGAACACGACTGGTCACAGTACGCATATCCACGAAACGTACTCGATCGACCAATGGAATGACGAAGTTAAGACCCGGGGTCAATACACGACTGAATTTTCCCAAACGCAGCACGACACCGCGCGAGTACTGGTTCACCATCCTGACGCAAAACATCAGGATGAACAGAACACCGACCGAAACCACTATGCCTTCTCGCATCCCTTCCCCCATTAAGTCGAACTTCGCGGTTTCAACAAGGCAAGTCCAAGAGATAAACATTGCACCAGACAGAGACCGAGCAACCCCCAAGCCACTCCTCTTCCCACCTGCACCAAGTACCCCAGCGCAATCAGCAATCCGCCCAAAGATACCAGAATACGCCCCCCTCTGACATCTAACCAGCTAAAGAAGGCATACGCCGTCCCGAAACCCAACAACAAGTAGGCCACACCCCCGATGTGCTGACCGCTTTGGTAAAAATAAAACTCTGAAGAGGACCCATCGCCCAGTATGACCCACGGCATAAACCATAACCACATTGTCACAATCCCCAATCCACTCGCTACCCACTTCATGATGTGACTCCCCTTAACCAGACAGAAGTTGCAAGAGTAATCCCATCAAAGCATTTCCACGGTTCCCGCAATATTGCACCATCCCGTCAACAACGTACCACCTTCAGTACGATACGCCATGCCATGCTCGTCCGTTATGCGACGTGACCAATATCTATCAATGACCAACCGTCTAGCGATCTTTCCGTTGCATAAAGGGATTTTCAACAAGACAGCATGAGCCTTAATCCCCTTCAGGAAGTCGGGGTAATGAAATTGATGTGGATCAAAGGTGTCCCTGGGTTTAACAAGTCTTAATCCCCTTCAGGAAGTCGGGGTAATGAAATATCGGCATCAAAATCCTGACGGGACTATCGGTGTCTTAATCCCCTTCAGGAAGTCGGGGTAATGAAATTTACACCGATGTTGCTGCTCCCATCAAGATTCAGGTCTTAATCCCCTTCAGGAAGTCGGGGTAATGAAATTGCGAAAGTATCTGGTAGCGGCGGAAGTGGCGAGTCTTAATCCCCTTCAGGAAGTCGGGGTAATGAAATGGAGGCGTTGAATCAGGTGGCCTTCAAGCCATGTCTTAATCCCCTTCAGGAAGTCGGGGTAATGAAATACAAAAAAGGCCGTCAGGTCTGCGTAGGAGATGTCTTAATCCCCTTCAGGAAGTCGGGGTAATGAAATTAATGGCGTTTGCCTACGGAGCGAGCGCCTGGGTCTTAATCCCCTTCAGGAAGTCGGGGTAATGAAATGAATGGAGCTTTTGGTTCGTCCATTCTCAATGTGTCTTAATCCCCTTCAGGAAGTCGGGGTAATGAAATTGGAGGCCGTGCTGTCCGAGGCCGAGACTGATGTCTTAATCCCCTTCAGGAAGTCGGGGTAATGAAATTCAACCAGACCAAAGGGGTCATGTACCATGAACGTCTTAATCCCCTTCAGGAAGTCGGGGTAATGAAATACTGCTACCTGCGCGGCAGCGACCTGAGCGGCGTCTTAATCCCCTTCAGGAAGTCGGGGTAATGAAATTTGGGAACTCACAAGGGGTATCAGGAAATCGCCGTCTTAATCCCCTTCAGGAAGTCGGGGTAATGAAATCCATAGCGATTACGGAAGCGGATGTGGTAGTGTCTTAATCCCCTTCAGGAAGTCGGGGTAATGAAATTCACCCCGATGCAGTTCTACCTCGCCTTTACTCGTCTTAATCCCCTTCAGGAAGTCGGGGTAATGAAATGCTGGCTTCGGGAAGCCCTGTTGTTATTAACTTGTTTACTGCTATTGCGGACAGCAACCACTACAGGCCCTCCTAAAGACTGGCGCAGGGGTTACTTTACTCGCTTTCCCCTTAAGAATCAATGAACGGACGATTTCTGGTTGTTAAAGAACGATCGCATCCCAGTCTTCTGGCAACTTTCCCTTGCCAAAGCAGACGATATCCGATCTGTCTCGGCCACACAAGGTGTAATATCTGACGCGGTCGGTTTCATGATCGATGCAAAGCGCAACGGCAGCCTTCAACTGCACCAATCTACGCTTGTCCAGATGGCATTCGTACACACTCCCCTGCACCCGATAACCATAGCCCTCGACGGCATGCATGACACGATAGCGGCGGCGATCATCAAAAATGTCGTAACAGACGATGACCAGCATGATCACAGGATCCAGTCAATTGGCAAACCCGGTTTCCTCCCCCTTCCTTGAAACCGGACACGCTCCTCACACCAGATACAGATCGGGTAGGCACGCAGACTGTCGGTTGCTGGATCAATGAGTTCCGTCATAGCCTGCCATAGTCGCTTGAATTGCTCTGCTCTCAACGCACATTCGAACACCGTAAAGTTCACCTTTTCGCCAAACCCATAAAGCAGTTTTTCCATGGCACGGCGTTGCCGGTCATCGGACATATCGTAACTTATCAGCCAAAGTCGCATGGTCAGCGCAGGGTAAATGGTTCATACACCTGTTCGTCACCCAGCATCACCCGCGCATAGTGATACACCTGGAACTGAACGGCCCGGTGGTAATCCATCCGCTGTTGCACCCGTGGGTGAAGAATAGCACTGCGAAACTTGCCCTGTAGCAGGGCAACATATTTACGTCGCGCAGAATCCTCCATACGACAGGGAAAGTCAGCCCCTCCTTCCATGACAAAATCATCCGGCTTCAGCACCCCATCAAGCAAGGCATACAATGCCACCGTATCCACCACTGGCGCCCTGAATTCTTCAATCAGATCGGAAACCAGGGCCGGATGACCAGGGCGCAATGCATGCAAGGCACCCAGGTAAGGATTCAAGCCACGTCGATGAACCAAGGTCATGACAGTGTTAAACAAGATTCCGTAACCATAGGACAACAAAAGGTTGAAAGGATCGGCGGGCGGGCGCCGCTGTCGCCCGGAAAAACCCCAAATGGCAGGCAGCAACTGCTTAGCCGCAGAAAAAAACACATGAGCCCCCTGCCCCTCCGTTCCCCTAACCTGATCAAGGGTCAAGGTGGTGGGCAAACGACGCATCAGATCCGCCAACTGCAAATCGGCTTGGTGCAACGCATCCAATTGTCTGCGACGATTGTAACGCCGAAGCAGAACACGGGTGTTATGCAACTTGCCACGAACAAAGGCGCGTGCCAGCATAAGTTTCACGGCACCATCTTCATCACGCAGAAACTGGGCTCGATGCAAATCGGCATGATTATGTCGAAAGGTGTCCAGCGCGCCAACACAGGTTCCACCGCTGTCGCAAAAATACACCTCGACCTCATGGCGGGCAGCGTAACGCAATAACGCGCTACTGACCATATGGTTGCCTTGTACCACTATTTGGTCCAGCGTATGAAAAGGAATGGTCTCGACAACATCGCCTTGATGGCCGATGATCAGGCGATCATTCTCTTTATAAAGTCCCATTCCATGCCCCGTCAGTACCAGCGATCGAACCTGTGGATCGAGAGGAGCATCAACCATTTCCCACCCTTGATCATCATCGCTCTCCAATTGCACTGGTTTGACACTCCTGCGCTTGGAAAATGGGGTACCTTCTTCTGGTGCAGAGTCAGGCTTGGTATTCTTGGATACAGTCACCCCATTCTGATCGGGTTTATCCGAAAAATGATGCCGTGCGAAAGCCCGATCATGGGCTTCCAGACCTGCATAACCAGGCGGAATCACCCAAGGCTCAGCCCCCTCAATCACCGGTTTAAGCAAATTGCGGATGAACTCCACCCCCAAAAATCGAAACCCTTCGTCGAAATGGGTCACACGAGTTTTATCTGGCTGAAGTTCCAATTTGAGACTTTTCATCACCTCAGTGGTATACCGCAACGCTTCTTCAGCCTCCTGTCGTTCACGGCATAAAATCAGAAAATCATCAGCAAAGCGCACCAAACGATAGCGGTGCCCCATAATATTCTCATCGAAATCGTCGAGATAAAGATTGGCCAGCAGAGGCGACAATGGCGATCCCTGTGGCACCCCTTTATCCAGTAATCGTGGTGGGCCAGACAGAGGCTGAATCACAGCGGCAAGCCAAAGGTCAATGAGAGGAAAGGTACTATGGTCCGGAACCGTTCTGCCCAGCTTATCCCTCAGCAAACGATGATCAATGTTGTCAAAGAACGCCGTAATGTCGGCATCCACCACCCACTGAAACCCCTCATCACGCCAATGGGTCACCATCGCCACCGCCATTTTTACGGAATGCCCTTGACGATAACCAAAACTGGCGCTTTCAAGTTGACTGTCGATGGATGGCATCAATACACGCGCCACTGAGGTTTGCAGAATGCGATCGCGCACCGTAGGAATGGCCAGTTTCCGCAACTGACCATTCTTTTTGACAAGCGAAACTTCCAGCAAAGGCTCAGGACAGTAGTGTAATTGCTCAACTTCTGAACGCAGCGTGATGAGACGGCCAAACAACTTCTCGCCAAACTGTTCCAGACTCACCCCATCGATACCGGCACCGCCATGGTTGTGACGCACCCGCTCCCACGCTGCAAACAATGCATCATCCGTCAGCGCGGTAGCGAGCAACGTCATGTCAGCCATGACAAGAGACAGCAATCAATGATTGAGCAAACCGGTCTTTTGGGTCACGGCAGACTCATTGATGGCATAACGCTGTACAATATTCTGTTTGTCAAACATCACCACCAGACTTTTCTTGGTACCGCTGGAACTTGCACCAAACATATTGACGATGGGCACATAACTGATGGCATCAGCCGACATTTTGGTGAAACTGTAGGTCCAGATTTCCAGCCCACTGTCGGTAAACGATGTGGTTGTAGGCGCACCGAACAATTCCTGAATCTGTGCTCTTGTCGTCCTGCCCTCTACGATCTTGCTCTTGAGGGTATCCCCCGACTCGGCGCGAATGCTCTCATTGCCCGTACTGGCACAACCCGTAATACAACAGGCCATGGCTACCGCGCCCACCATGAGTACATGTCGGAATTTCTTGTTCATTGTCTTGATCCTCTGTTATCGGTTATAAAACGTTCCTGACCCTGCTGTTAGGTTCATGGAGCAGGGCCAACAGGAATGAAGCATAAACCGTCATGAGGCAAATCTTGCTGGCTGCAATCTTGCAGCCAGACTTCTCCTCCAGGGTACGAAGGTTTTCCCAGGCACAGTTGGAGGATTCTCAAAGTGCCAACCTTGATGCTGCTGATGATTCGGTAATCGCCTGCCTGCCCGGGATTCCTATCATTACGTAAAATTCCCATCGCGATAATCTGCAAGCGTTTGCTCAATCTCTTCTCGCGTATTCATCACGAAAGGCCCGTACTGGACGACAGGTTCCCGAATAGGTTTTGCTGCCAGCAAAAGAAATCGTGCTCCTTGCTCCAGTGCCAGCACGCGTACATTCCCACTGTCAGAAAGAACCCCAGCAGAACGGTAAGGAAGCAGGCTTCCCTCGCCCACATCACCAATTGTGGCACTGCCTTCGTACATATAGATGAACGCATGGTAGCCAGGACTAACCGGGACCACGACCTCCGATCCCGCAGGCAGGGATACGTCCAGATACGAGGGATCTGTCGTCAATTTTTTTTCGTGGCCATTTATCGGTCCAGCGGTACCCTCATATATACCCGCAATGACTTTGACCTGTCCCCCGGCTGGAATCGGTACAACCGGAATATCAGAAGCGGCAATGTCACGCCAACTGGCGGGTTTCATTTTTTCTTTTGCCGGCAAATTAATCCATAGTTGGAACCCGCGCATTCTTCCCTCACTCTGCTGCGGCATCTCAGAATGGATAACCCCACGTCCCGCCGTCATCCATTGAGCATCCCCCGGGCCCAGATCACCCTGGTTGCCCAAGTGATCCTCGTGTCGCATATGGCCATCGATCATGTACGTCACCGCCTCAAAACCACGGTGTGGGTGCGATGGAAATCCTGCCAAATAATCATTCGGGTTGTCTGAAAAAAACTCATCCAGCATCAGGAATGGATCCACATACAACCCCCTGCGACTACCAATGCTTCTATGCAATTTGACCCCCCCTCCATCAGAGGTCTTCACGGATTCAATGACATGCACCAGAGTACGCCATGACTTAGCATTCATGATATTTTCCTCACATTTTGGCGCAGATGATCGATACTAATTCGTCCTGCACCATTGGCCACCAAAAACAGGAACCCTCCAGCCAGCCCAAGATTTTTCAGAAACATGATCTGCTGCATCATGTCTTGAGACCCTGCATGAAACAGCAGTGCGGCAATAATGCTGAAACCTGCCAGTACCAAGGCAACCAAACGCGTATAAATACCTGTCATGATAGCAATCCCGCCACCAAGTTCCAGAAGGATGACCAGAGGGAGCAATGCACCTGGAACACCCGCCGACTGCATATAAGCTTCAGTTCCCGCATATCCTCTGATCTTTCCCCATCCTGAAACAACAAATAGCAGTGCGATCAATACTCGACCGACAACCATCACCACAGAACTGGTTGAATCAAATAACTTGTTCATGAGCATTCTCCTGAAATTGAATTGATGTCAGGCCGCCAACCTCCGAGTTTCGACCGTTGCCCTGGCCAGGCTTTCCTCTCGAATATCGGGACTTATGGCCAAACTTTCCGCATAAATGAAGACCACATCCGAAATACCGACAAAACCCAAAAAATCGCGTACATAGTTGGTTTGTGAATCGAGCACCGTCCCTGCGTACACACCGCCTCGTGTTGCAAATACATAAGCCTTTTTGCCTTTCAGTAAACCTTCTGGCCCGTTTGATGTGTAACGAAACGTAATGCCCGCCCGTGCAATGTGATCAAAGTAAGACTTGAGTTGTGAAGGAATGCCAAAGTTGTACATCGGTACTCCCAACGCAAGAATATCTGCTTGCGTGAGTTCCAAAATCAACTCATCGGAATAGGCGATTACCGACCGCTGCGTTTCAGTACGTTCTTCGGGTTTGGCCAGAAAAGCGCCAAAACGTTCAGCCGTAAGGTGAGGCACTGTTTCGTCAGCCAAATCTCGCTTGATGACCTGAGTTTCTGGGTTATTCTCAAGAAACGATGCAACAAATACATCGGCGAGTTGGCTGGACTGTCCCTGGCCGGCGTGAATACTGCTGTTGATCTGGAGTAACGTGGTCATGAAATTTCTCCTCAAGAAAATAAACAACACATGTGATTCGACTTGACCTCATTTAATCACCTATTTATTAGATTGAATAGTAGAATATATCGCTCATAATCATCTAAATTAAAGATATATGACAGCAACTCCCCGAGTTTCTATCGATCAATGGCGTGCCTTGGTGACCGTTGTCGATGCTGGTGGCTATGCCCAGGCATCCGAAATGCTTCATAAGGCCCAATCAGCCGTGACCTATGCCGTAAAAAAACTGGAATCCATGCTGGAGGTGAAAGTTTTCGAGGTGGTCGGCCGGAAGGCCAGACTCACCAAAACGGGTGAGGTCCTGTATCGACGGGCAAAGATCCTTCTCGAAGAAGCCGCTTCTCTGGAAAGCGCCGCTACAGGGTTGGCCGCTGGCTGGGAACCTGAGATTCGTATCGCAGCCGACATCATTTTCCCTACTTGGCTGCTATTGCAGTGCTGCGCACTTTTTGCCGAAGAACAGCCGCAAACCCGTATCGAACTTTATGAAACCGTCTTGGGTGGAACCGAGGAAGCACTGCTCGAACGCAAGGTCGATCTGGTTATATCCTCTCGCGTGCCACAAGGCTTTGCGGGAGATGCCTTGATGCGGATCCGTTTCATTCCTGCCGCCCATCCCGACCACCCGCTTCACAAGACAGGCCGTCAGTTAACATTGCAGGATCTGCGGAAACACCGCCACCTGACAATTCGTGACAGTGGAACTCAACGACAAGCCGTCAGTTCGGTCGGTGCTGAACAGTTATGGATCATGAGCCATAAAGCAACGTCCATTCATGCGGCTTGCATGGGCTTGGGCTTTTCCTGGTTTTCAGAAGAAACCATTCGTAGCGAGTTGGAACAGGGATTACTCAAGCGCTTACCCATGCGAGAAGGGGAAGAACGTTGGGCCGAACTTTATCTGGTATTTCCCGATCCGGATTACGCCGGATCGGGGGCTTTACGTCTGGCACACATCATTCGTGAAAACGTGAAAACCATGGCTGAAAACCATTCATCAGCAATTTGTTCTGGAATACGAAAATAAGCCGCAAGTCAAACAAGACAGGGACATCTCTCAATTCAACAAACACTTGGTTGAACACTTGCAAAATAAAGAAAAACCCCTCATCCTTGGAACCATTCCAAGCAAGGAAGCGCTCGCATGAAAACTCACTGGATCATCTGCTTCACCCTGGCGATCCTGTCTGGGTGTAGTGCATGGCAAGAAAACGCTTACAATTCCGCCCAGATCTACAACCAATTACAGTGCCAGAAGAATCCCACCGCAGATTGCCCTCGGGGAGAATCTTATAATGCCTACCAAACTCAGTTGAAATCTGAAAAATCGACCAGCCAGCCATGAGTCACGTCAACGCATCGCATCCCATGGATCCTCAACAATCCGGGCAATCCGTATCAAGCAAGCAAACTGTTCAACAAAACCAACCTCTCTGATGCCTCATGTCAGCACACGATTCTTCTCCACCGGTGACTTCATCCCGTCGTCTCCTGATCGTGGGCCTGTCAATATTAGTCGGCCTGTCCGGATGGATCGGATATAACGAACTACGGGCTTCATGGTTTCAAGCCCACTATTTTTCCTCACAAGCCGATCAGTTTAGTTATCAGTTACAGCGTGGGCCCAGCACAGCCATTCGCTTTCCAGGTACTGGCCCCTATGATCAACGCCTGGGCTATTGCAATCTTCCCCACTACACCCACCTTTTGACCCATCAGGGGTTTGTCGTCGCTGCGCAAGTCCACATGTCTCCCGGTTTGCTGCACTCTCCCCTGACTCCCCTCTATGCAGAAAAAGATCAGGCCGGGTTGACACTGCTGGATCAGCACCAACAAGTTCTCTACGCCTATACGTCGCCCACACGCATTTATAGGCACTTTGTGGAAATCCCCCCCCTTCTGGTTCATACCTTGCTATTCATTGAGGACAAGGAACTACTGGATCCCCGTTATCCCATGCGCAATCCCGCCGTCAACTGGAGCCGACTGGACCGTGCCGTGGCCTATCAAGCCCTCCATCTGATCGATCATCGACACGAAACTCCCGGTGCCAGCACACTGGCCACCCAAATCGAAAAATACCGCCACTCTCCTGAGGGACGTACCCTATCCATCCATGAAAAATTTCTGCAAATGGAGGCAGCATCCTTTCGATCCTACCTGAATGGCAGGGATAATATGCCTCATCGCCGCGATATCGTCGTAACCTACCTGAACACGGTTCCCTTGACCGCTCGGGCTGGATACGGAGAAATCAGTGGATTAGGAGATGGCATGTGGGTTTGGTATGGACGTGATTTCAAAACATGGAATACGATCCTGACACAAGACCAAACACGACTCAGTCATGCCGAACAACAGCAACATGCCGCTGTTTACAAACAAGCCCTATCACTGATGATCGCCCAGCGTCGTCCTTCCTACTTCCTGAAGGAAGGATCCCCAATGCTGGGACAAATGACCAACCACTATCTGCGCTTGCTGGAAGCAGCGCACGTCATCTCCCCCGAGTTATTAAAGCAGGCTCTCTCCATTCCCCTGCTTCCGACGCAAGGCTCCCCCCCTCCTCAAAAAAATTCTTTCGTCTCCCACAAGGCAGAAAATCTGCTACGCGTCGACCTGTCTGCTTTGCTCCATATCCCCAACTTATACACCCTGGATCGGCTGGACCTGAGCGCACAGACAACCCTGGATGGTCCTACCCAGCATGCAGTGACAGAATTTTTGCGCCAGATACAAGACCCGTCAGGGGCTGCCGTTGCGGGATTGTACGGGCATAATCTGCTGAGAGATACAGACGACCCACACCGACTGTCCTTCAGTTTCACACTGTTTGAACGGGGAATCCATGCCAATCGGTTACGTGTACAAACCGATAGTCTGGATCAACCCTTCGATATCAACAGTGGAGCACGTTTGAATCTGGGCTCAACCGCCAAATTACGTACCTTGATCACTTATCTGGAGATCATCACCCATCTCCATGAATCCTACGCAAACAAAAGCAGGACAGATCTGGAACATATAAGCCCTCGGGATGAACTAACCCGCTGGGCCCTGACCTATTTCATCGACCATCCCCTGAGTGGATTACGGGACACCCTTGAAGCCGCCATGATGCGCCCCTATTCCGGAAATCCCGCCGAGTCATTTTTCACTGGGGGAGGATTGCAAAAATTCGAGAATTTTGAGCCCGCTAAAGACGATCATGTCATGACCGTGCGAGAAGGCTTTCAAAATTCAGTCAATCTGGTCTTTGTGCGTCTCATGCGAGATATCGTCCGATATTATGAAGTTCAGATCGAGCACAACGGAACAGCAACCGACGACAATCGGCAAAACCAGTTATCACAATTTGCAGATCGTGAAGGACGTGAATTCCTGATTCAATTCTACAAAAAATATCAGGGAAAATCCCACGACGAAATACTCCAGACCCTGACAGTTGAGATACATCCCAAACCGAAGAACTTGGCTTTGCTATTTCGCAGCATCCAGCCTGAGGCTGGTTTGCAACCATTCACGGCTTTCATGCAAGCGCAGTTTCCTCCTGAAAAACTGGATTCTTCTCACCTCTACAACCTGTATATCGAGAGTGACCCCCAAAAGTTTACGCTCAACGACCGCGGCTACCTGATCGGCATTCACCCTCTGGAATTGTGGTTGGTCAACTATCTCCTGCATCACCCCGAGGCAACGCTGTCGCAGGCCATCAAGAGCAGCACCCCCCAGCGTCAGGAGGTTTACGCATGGCTTTTCAAGACACACCATAAAGCAACCCAGGACAAGCGAATCGCGCAGATCCAGGAATTGGAGGCCTTTCAGAAAATTCTGGCAGACTGGCATCGTTTGGGCTATCCCTTTGGAAGCCTGACCCCTTCCTATGCCACAGCCCTGGGAGCTTCTGGCGACCGACCCGATGCCTTGGCCAAGTTAATGGGAATCATCATCAATCAAGGAATGGCATTACCCATTGTGGAACTACAGGGTTTGCATTTTGCCCAACACACCCCCTATGAAACAGATTTCGATACACAGCCAATCCCCGGCATACGGCTTTTGCCCGTAGAAATAACGGACATCATCCGACAAGCGCTCCTTGAGGTTGTCCAGGGAGGTACTGGCATACGCTTGAAGCATGGTTTCGTCGTACAAAATGGCCAACCCATCGAAATAGGAGGAAAAACAGGAACCGGAGATCAACGCTTCGTCACCTATGGCTCCAGTGGACAGCTGATCTCGTCACGTGCGGTCAATCGCTCAGCGACCTTCGTATTCCTGATCGGAGATCGTTTTTTTGGCACCATCACCGCCTATGTCCACGAACCCTATGCCGCAGATTACACCTTCACCAGTGCATTGACTGTCCAGTTACTGAAGTCCCTGAATCCCATCTTGCAACCCTTGATAGATTCTCCCGAAAGTCCGGACATCCCGCTCGACTCACCGACATAGGCCCCTGTGTTCATCGGGATACCAAGGAAAATGGGCGCTCAATGAAAATGAAAAGACCCATTGTGGATACCAAGGTCAACAGTAACATGAACGGGAACATTCCCCAAAAGACCAGCACCTGTTCACTTCCCGATGGCGGAAGCATGGTTGAAACCAGCATGAACCCAATTTTCAATACCAGACCGTGCAGCAAATAGTATGAATAACTCATATTACCCAACCACCTGAGAGGGGTCCATGAAAAAATCTTGGCAATCCATGCTCCCGAGTGTGAAAAACAGGTAAAACACAGAATAAAAAAACCCGCGAACAGCATCATGGTCTTGAAAATGTAGCCTATCAATCCTGAAAAAGGTATCAGTGTCGACATCAATCCGGCCAGCAATGCCAACAGTGCTACTGCACTTCCGGGTGGTGAAATTCCAGGGTTGGTCATTGCTTCATGAAGCAATATTCCTGAAATGAACATGGCCAATCGTATGGGACCTCCATAGATTGCACAATTAACCACCAGAAAAACCGTTACCAAAATGAAAAAAACCGAGCGCCAGGCTGTACTACGATGCCGGAGATCAAACAATATGACCACCAGGGGAATCATCCAATAAAAAAGCATCTCGTAACTGAGGGACCAGGACACGGTAATTAACGGAGTAATAGGGAAAATCCCAGGCAGTAACAAGAAATTCTGTATCAGGTATAGTACCCCCGCTGCCAAGGATCCCGGAATTTTTCTTTCAGAGTGAAGAAAAAGGGAAATACCAACATAAATAAGAAAAACCACGGAAAATACCGGGTAGATTCTCTTTATTCGTCTCGATATGAATCGAATAAATTTTTGCTCTCTGGAAATCAGGGTTCCGTATATCAGATAGCCACTCATGACAAAGAAAAGGTCAACACCGCTATTGCCTATTTTGTGCATGATTTCTGAAAGTTGGAGGAGTGTTGAATTTCCGCGAACCCAGGGATTAACCAGCGTAACGTAGTGGACCAGAAATACCAGAAAAACAGCAAACCCGCGAAGGCCTTCCATGGAGCTAACATTATGCCCAGTACCGCCTCGTGACAGTTCAAAATGACGCGCGAGCCATTCCATGTTACGTTCCCAAGGCCACCCCGGTCATGCTGATTGAGCCCAGTTCCATGCCGCTCACGGGAAAAGTCAACGACTCATCCGGTTGATAAGTCCCCAACACCGTCAATAATGGCAAAAAGTGTTCTGGTGTTGGCACCGAATGATGACCAGATTCCGGCCAATATTCCCAGTCGAGCAACGCTTCCCACTGATGGCTGACGATGCGTTCACGTACCCATTGATCAAACTCCAGGGCCCAAGGATAGACAGGGGCCTCTTCCTGCCAACGCACCGCCGCCAGATTATGCACCACATTACCACTGCCAAGAATCAAGATACCTGCCTCACGCAATGCCGCCAAATGTCGTCCGAGTTCGAAGTGAAACCGGGGAGGCTGCGTCATATCCAGTGACAACTGCAATACCGGCACATCGGCATTGGGAAACAAGTATCTGAGAAGACTCCATGCCCCATGATCGAGCCCCCACTGGTTATCGGCCCGGACCTCCAGGAAAGGAGCCCATCGCGTGATCAGCTGCTGCGCCAATTCAGGGCTACCAGGGCAAGGATATTGCACTTGATACAGTGCGCGCGGAAAACCACCAAAATCATGAATGGTGCGTGGTCGGTCCATGGCTGTCAACGCCAGATGATCCAGCGTCCAATGGGCAGAAATCACCAACACGGCACTCAAGGCAGGCATTCTCTGACCTAATTGCTGCCAGATGGCCGTCACCGGACCGGGATCAATGGCGTGCATGGGGCTCCCATGACCCAAAAACAGCGCAGGAATACGTTTAGAAAACCCCACCGAATCATCTCCCATAACCAATTCCAGCATTGTAACAGCGTCTCACCCATCCTCCTTCGCGTATACTTCCTCGGTGATTCAACCCTTATCAAGAAGTGGAAGTGCCACAAAAAGACCCCTCAAACCCCATCATCCGCGCAGCCACCCGACTATCACGACGTGCCGCCTCCTGGGCTCGTCATTGCTGGCTGAATCTACCCCCAAGTGCCAAAGACCCTTTGGTATTGGGATTACTCGGATTACTGGGGTTGCTCGCCTGGATTCACCCAACCGGAGGACGCATCGCCCATCATGCCATTCATCTGCCAACTCTGGAAGTGCTGATGGGATTGATGATCCTCACTCAGGGCATCAATCACAGCCACTTTCTCGACTTTGCCGGACAACAGTTGATTCAACGAGCGCGTAGCGAACGGTCCCTGGCACGCTGGCTGATCCTCTTCACCCTGTTGCTGGCCGGCCTGCTCACCAACGATATCGCGTTGTTCATCGTAGTTCCGCTCACCCTGTCATTGCGCCAATGGAACATTGCCGGTTGGCGCAACCTGATCATTCTCGAAGCCCTGGCAGCCAATGTCGGGGCCGCGCTCTCCCCCATCGGTAGCCCACAGAATATTTACCTGTGGCAGACCAGCCATGTATCCATGGCGCATTTTATCCACCTGATGGCCTTGTGGGTACTGCTTCTGGGACTGCGACTGCTGGGGCTGACAGAAACCCTGTTTTCCAAGAACGAGCTATCGCACCACGAGGCATTGCCTCCCATTGTCATCAACCAGCGCCTGTTCTGGTCGAGCCTTCTGCTTTATTTACCATTCCTGTACGCGGTAGAAACCGGCCATCCCATCCTGGCCCTGGCCTTGACCTTGCCTCTGGCCTTGTTGCATCGACCACTGATCAGTGGGATTGACTGGGGGATTTTAGGTATATTCATCCTATTCTTTCTTGATGTTGGCTGGTTGGGTACCCTCTTCAACTCCCACCAACTGTTCGGACTGACCAGTCACCCGTCACCCAGAGTCTGGATACTGTGGGGAGCCGCGCTTTCACAAATCATGAGCAACGTCCCAGCCACGCTATACCTGGGGCATGGTAGCTATGATATGCCAGCGCTGTCTCTCGGTGTCAACGCCGGCGCCTATGGACTGGTTATCGGTTCCATGGCCAACCTGATCGCCCTGCGGCTGGCACGAGATCGCCAGATCTGGCGCGATTTTCACCGCATCTCCTTTCCCTTTCTGGCCTATGCCCTGGTCACAGCACTGCTGTTGGGATAACGACCAACCCGCGCACGTGGCCCGAGTATTCATGGTTCAATTATAATGTTGCCTTTTTAAAGAAAGATACGCATGCCGGGACGACAACGTCTGTTGCTCATCACTCTGGGACTGGCCTATCTGGGCGCGAGTTTGTGGGTGACAACGAACACCCACTCACCGCTGGTAAACCTGAGCGTAGCCTTGGGACCCGTACTGTTACCCTTTGCACTGTCGCTACGAAAATCGCGCTGGTTCATACCTTTCATGGGGCTAATGCTGGCAGGAATAGGCATGGTGGCCTGGCAGGGTCCCCTGCTGAATGCACATCTCGACTGGTTCTATTTTGTGCAATATACCGCCATCCTGACCCCCCTGATGTGGACTTTTGGGCGAACATTGACACGCGACCCCAGCACTGCACTATGCTCACGCATTGCGGGCTTGCTGCATCCCCAGGGCATCTCGCCAGCCATGATGCACCACACGTGGCTGACAACCTGGGCATGGACACTGTTGTTGGCGGGATGTCTTCTGGTATCTGGTGTGATGTTTTTTACATTTCCCGCCGCAGACTGGTCATTCTTCACCGACATCCTCACACCACTGAGCTTGGGCTCACTGTTCATGCTGGAGTGGCTGGTACGACGCTGGCGTTTCCCAGATGCCCCACGCCCCGGTTTACTGTCCACCGTACGTGCCTGGCAACACTTCCAAAACACCTCGAAATCCTGACACCGGACATTCCGGATACCCGAAAAACAAAGGACGGGATCTGTCAGGTTTTTTTACACACTAACAAATCATTACAAAGGAAATTTTCACAACCTTATATTTTTTATAAGGATGTAGAAAATTGGCCCAGGTTTTGCTTTTATAATTGTGCCACGATTTAATGGGATTTATTAACATTCTTAATAAACGTGAGAGGAATAAAACATGTCTTATTTTTACAGAAAATTTATCGGAGCCCTGGCCATCTGTGCCACCGCAGCTCCGCTGTCTGCTTTCGCGACTCCAACCTACTTCAACGCATCATTTGACTACAGTGGAGCAGGAATCATCGGGTTCACCTCGGGTGGAACCACTTATGTGAATGGCGCATTGAACCCTCCCGGTATCAACACCGCCACCAGCATCACCATTCAGAACCCCTTTACCATCTCCTCCATCTCTCCCCTTTACAACGGGATTACGAACGACTTTTCCAGCAGCACGTTTACCATCAAGACTTCCACCGGATACATTGTCAACCCAGCCCCCAATGGCACCTACACCCTTTCGGTGCCTCAGGGTGGGGCCATCAATAATCTATCAGGAATCAATGGGCCTTTTGCCAGCATCACCGGGTTGAACGGCGACGTCTACAACTTCACTGCCACCAAAGATTATGTAGGAGGGTCTTCTGCGCCTTCTGCGACGTCCAATCAGTCCAGTTTGACGATCAATGTTCTGGGTAGCATTTCGGATAGCCTGAATCAATATCTGACCACTCCCGCCTCCTTCCAACTCTTGGTGTCCGACTCGGGGGGGGCATTGGGATTCAGCGGCACATTTGCCTCACCTCCCGCAGTCGCCAATGTTCCAGAACCCGCTCCCCTGTTGCTGATTGGTCTGGGCGCACTGGGGCTGGGAATCATGACACGCCGGCAGCAGTCTGCCTCAAAAGGTTTGGCTAACGCCTAATCTTCCCCACAAAAAACATAACCTCACGAGGCCAATGTACAATGTACTTGGCCTCTTTCAAATCTGGGGATCTGTCTTGGCGTAAGCAATCACCCGACAAAAACCTGGTTCAATCTCCGAAGCAACTCCATGACCGAATGTTCCCACCGATCATTCCCGAAATCCAACCTGCGGACTCGTTGTGCCTGGTGCCCTGCCGCAGACCTTCTGTACACAACCTACCACGACGAAGAATGGGGAGTCCCCAGGCATGACGAATCCTCACTCTTCGAATCTCTCTCACTGGAATGTACTCAGGCAGGACTATCGTGGATTACCATCCTCAGAAAACGCCAGACCATGCGTACGGCATTCGCCAACTTTGATGCGGACAAGGTTGCTCAATTTGGTTCGACAGACATCCATGCCCTGATGGATAACCCCGGTGTCATACGCCACCGCCAGAAAATTCAGGCCATCATTGCGAATGCTCAAGCCACCGTCGCACTCAGAACCACTTCGGGAGGATTAGACACCTATCTGTGGTCATTTGTAGATGGCCGGCCCCTCATCAACACCTGGGATCATGCTCTTCAAGTCCCTGCCTCGACCCCACTATCAGACAAGATCAGCCATGATCTCAAACAACGTGGCTTCCGTTTTATCGGCTCAACCACCTGCTACGCCTGGATGCAGGCCGTTGGGCTGGTCAACGACCACACCACGGACTGTTTCCGTCACCCCGCATTTCCTCGCGAAACTCCCTGACAAACGATAGAGACAAAGAAGCAAAACAAACCCTCATTGTTCCTTAATTTCTGACGCGTACCATTCCCCTTCCCTCTTTGTCTGTCGGGTATCAACGATGCCATTTTTTCTTGTCTGGTTTTTTTTATGGATCCCCGTTCTGGCTACGGCGACTGATCTACCTTTGGGTAACGCAACAGATTATCTTCTTCCAGGAAGACCCACACGCCTTGATTACGCCAGCCTCGATCCCCACACCCATCTGCTGTTCATTGCCCATCTGGGCGATGGTCATGTGGCGATCTTTGATACGCTCAACCATAAGGTAATGGGTGATTTGTCGGGAATTGATCGGGTTCATGGAGTATTGGCTGTCCCGGAACTGGGTCGTGTTTACGCTTCAGCCACAGGAACCGATGAAATCGTCGTCATCGATGAAGCGACCCTGCGTATCACAGGGCGCATTCCCGGAGGAGTCTATCCAGACGGCATGGTCTTCGAACCCCATACCAAACGATTGTATGTTTCTGACGAACATGGAAAAACCGAGACTGTCATCGATACGCAAACCAATCGGAAAATCGCCACCATTGCCCTCGACAGCGAGGCCGGAAACAGCCAGTATGACAGTACGACAGGACATGTTTTTGTCGCAGCACAAAGTAGCAACGCATGGATTGAAATCGATCCTCAACACAATACGATCATCGCCCGGCATCCCATTCCGGGTTGTGACAGCCCCCATGGGCTACTCATCGACTCATCACAGCACCTCGCCTACATCGCCTGCCAAGACAACCAACGCCTGATAACAATCGATATGCGCACCATGCAATCCATCGCTTCAAGAGAAACCGGGCCAGACCCGGATGTACTGGCTGCAGACCCATCATTAAAACGCTTGTATGTGGCCAGCGAACGAGGCGCTTTATCGATTTTCACCCTTGATCGCACCACTCGACTCATCGGTCACGGAGAAATCGCACACAACGCCCATGTCGTCACCGTGGATACGACAACCCATCGGGTATATTTTCCTCTCATGAATATCAACGGTCACCCGGTTTTACGCTCGATGGAAGTTTTACCTTACCTTCAGTCTTGCTCGTGCCCACCCACACAGAAACACAATTGACTTCCTGAGTTATCGAGGCCGGCTTCTTTTTCGTCTTGCGATGCAGACAGGAGTTTCTCCTCTCCACATCCATTTACGCGCAGACAACAGCAGCGCCTTGCAAGCCTTAGGACCCAGGGTCACTAATTGACACAGACTATTCGAGGCTCTTATGGTATAAATCCCCAGGATGGTGGCAGGCATAGGAGTGCCCGAGTGGTCATTGCCACACTTTGATTTTACGAGGAGATAGGCATCATGCGCACGTTGTATCCAAGCATCTTACTGACGTTGGCCTTGGCATCCTGTGCCACCGCCACTCCACCGGAGCCTCTGGCTGGAAATGATTTTGTTCCCGTATTGCCTCAAACGGCCCAGAATGACCCCCGTGTCATTGGCTCCAAGGTCCGCTGGGGAGGGGTCATCGCCGGCATCAAGCCAGGCAAAACCAGCACCTGCTTCCGTATCGTCAGCCATACCCTGGATGACTCCGGACGCCCTGTGGATGATGATCATTCCGATGGGCGTTTCATCGCTTGCGCCAACGGATTCTTTGACCCCACCATCTATGCGGTGAAAAGACAAGTCACCGTCACGGGGAAACTGCAGGTACCCAGTATCGGGAAAGTGGGGGACATGAGTTACATTTATCCTCGAGTCGCCGCCGATGTGGTGTATCTGTGGCCAAAAGCCTCGCCTGAATACGATACCTCCCCCTACTATGGCATGGGTGTAGACCCCTACTGGGGTGGCATGGATTACACCAGTCCGTGGATGGGACCCGCCATCGGAATGCCTTGGTAACCATCCCTTTTCAGGGATATTCGAGTCATTATGGGGCTGTGACTCGGTGGTAGGTGATCGCCACCAGCCCCGCATCCAGTTGCACCGTATCCTTGTCCAGGATCTTATACCACACGGTTTCAGTATCCTGACCTTTCTGGACTGAAACCCCAACTCGGTTCACCGAATCTCCCTTCTTGTCGATTTGATAGGAACTGACCGGCTGCTCTCGGCTCTCGTCCACCCCAAAAGCCGACGAAGTGGTGATCATCGCGTGACTTTTGAATTCAACAGCACTGGAGGCTCCCAACAGGGCATCCGACTTCCATTTTCCGATCAGGGGATTATTATCCCCACACGACATCAAAAACAATAACGAGGCCAAACCGATCCATTTTCTCACAGGTTTTCTCCCTTGTTTCATCGCATTGTTGACCCTAATAGCCAGATAAAATTATACACAGGACCCTCACCCAAAAATTCACATCCGACAGTTAATCTCAAAATCATCTCCACCTGCACAGCATAAAGATCATAAATATTGTGTTTTGTCTATTGACCTGCCATCACTCTGGACTAGAATGGGTCACTTTTGCCCCTACGCCATACTGTATATAATCACAGTTTACGGATAAAGACCCACTTAATGGAATCATTGACCCCCCGACAAAAAGAAATCTTTGAATGGATCTGCCAATACAAACAAACACAGGGATTGCCTCCTACGCGTATGGCTCTCTGTACCGCCATGGGCTTCCATTCACCCAATGCTGCTGAAAGTCACCTGCGTGCACTGGCACGCAAAGGTGTCATCGAGTTACTCCCCGGTGCTTCACGCGGAATTCGTATATTGACCCAGCCAGACCATCCTGAAGGGCTGCCGCTGATTGGCCGTGTTGCGGCAGGAGATCCCATCCTGGCTCAACAACACATAGAATCCTACTACCCTATCGGAGCCGAGTTATTCCACCCACGCGCCCACTACCTGTTGCGCGTCCAGGGGGACAGCATGTCCCATGCCGGCATTCTTTCAGATGACCTGCTCGCGGTTCATCAAACCACCAACGTCAGCAATGGTCAAATTGTCGTCGCACGCATCCATGAAGAAGTCACCGTCAAACGCTATTTCCGCCACCTCAACCAGGTTGAACTACGACCGGAAAACCCCGCTTTTCCCATCATGACCATCGACCTAACCCAAACTCCACTGCATATTGAAGGACGCATGGTGGGGCTTATCCGCTCTTCTTGGCACTCATGATTTTTTCCCGCTCACTACTTCACTTTCCCTGCACGCTGGATGAACCACGCATGATAGAATGGGGCGCTTGTCAATCAACATGCCGAGTCACCATTGAGCTTTGATTCCCTTAAACACCTGATGGCCGATGACCTGGCCACCCTGGACGATGTCATTCGTCATCACCTCCATTCTGATGTGGTGTTGGTACGCCAGGTAGCCGAATATCTGATCCACAGCGGCGGAAAACGTCTGCGTCCGCTGTTATTGTTACTGTGTACTCGGGCACTGGGATACACCGGACAGCATCAACATGTACTCGCGGCCGTAGTCGAATTCATCCATACCGCCACCCTGCTGCACGATGACGTTGTCGACAAATCCGAGTTGCGTCGCGGGCAAAAAACCGCCAATACACTGTTTGGCAACGAAGCCAGTGTACTGGTCGGGGACTTCATTTACTCCCGCGCATTTCAAATGATGGTGTCGGTCAACGATATGCGCGTGATGACCGTCCTGGCAGATGCTACCAATGTCATTGCCGAAGGAGAAGTACTCCAATTACTCAACTGCCACGATCCCGATGTGGATGAAACGCGCTACCTCCAGGTCATCCGCTATAAAACCGCCAAACTCTTTGAAGCCGCCACCCGTCTGGCGGCCATTCTGGGGGGGCTTTCACCGGAAGCAGAAGCCCATCTGGCGGCCTTCGGAGGAGAGTTGGGAACTGCTTTCCAGATCGTCGACGACATTCTGGACTACTCGGGTGATCTGAATACCATCGGAAAAAATCTTGGCGATGATCTCGCAGAAGGTAAAGCCACGCTTCCCCTCATTCGTGCCCTGCAACAAGCCGATCCACATCAGGCGATTCTGCTGCGCCAAGCCATTGAATCCGGTGGGACCATTGCCATGGAGGATGTCGCGCAGATCATTCACGCCAGTGGCGCTCTGGACTATGCCCGCGAACGGGCTTGGCAGTTTAGCCACAGCGCACTGGCTCATCTGGATGCCGCCTTACCGCCTTCACCTCATCGGGATGCCCTGCACCAACTGACCAAGTTGGCGGCTCAGCGCCAGCAGTAGTAATCAAAATCACTCTTAAGCCAGCATTAAGGTCGGTATGGTGTAATGCTCCCGTGTTCTCCGGAATGTTGTGTCGTAAGTTTATTTCCCCTTAAGGTGGCCTTCGGGCCACTATTTTTTTACGATGCGCATACTCGACAACGTATCAAAACAACCCCTCCTGACCTAGAATATCCATACTGTCCCCATGGGAGTACTCCATGAGATTATTACTGGTGGAAGATGACACACTGTTGGGTGATGGACTTCGTGTTGGCCTGCGACAGGCCGGCTACGCCGTGGATTGGGTTCAAGATGGACAGTCCGCGCGCCTATCACTTCAATCGGAAAGTTATGACCTGGTCGTACTGGATCTGGGATTACCCAAAATAAATGGCCTGGAAGTACTCAAATGGCTTCGCAGCCAAAATAACTCCGTATCTGTACTGGTACTCACGGCTCGCGATACCGTAAAAGATCGGATCGTCGGTCTGGATTCCGGTGCCGATGACTACCTCATCAAACCATTTGATCTGGATGAACTGATCGCTCGTCTGCGCGCCTTATCACGTCGCGGCCGAGGAATCAGTACCCCGCTCTTGCAACATGGCACCATCACGCTTGACCCTGCTGCTCACCAGGTCAAACGGGAAGGAGAATTCGTCGACCTGTCGTCACGGGAATTTGCCTTGCTCCATCAACTACTACTCAACATGGGACGCGTCCAGACACGCGACCAACTGGAAAGTCATCTCTACGGCTGGGGAGAAGAGGTGGAAAGCAATTCCATTGAGGTACATATCCATCATCTACGCAGAAAACTGGGCAGCCAACTGATCCGTACCCTGCGTGGAATCGGATATGTCATTGACAAGCCCTGACCATCCATGTCTTCCCTCCGTCGTCGCCTCCTGCTCACTCTTCTGATCGGCATGACCCTGCTGTTGAGCCTGGTGGTCATTTTTGATCATCGCGCCACCCGTCAGGAGCTGGACGCTCTGTTCGATGCCCAATTGGCCGAATCTGCTCATGTCCTGCTGGGCATTGCCGAACGCAACCTCACCGAACGCATCGAACATGGCATCAACGACGAATCTCCGATCATCCATGAGTACGAACAAACCATGGTCTACCAGGTCTGGAACCACGACACTCTGGTCCTGCGTACCAATACGGCTCCAGGAACCCTGATGGGAGCCTCGACGTCCCCCGGATTTTCCACCATCCGCATCGGTGAACGTCGCTGGAGACTGCTGGTACTGTGGGACTCTACCCACGAACTGATGATCCAGATCGCAGAACCCATGCGCAGTCGCGAACGGCTAGCCCGACAGATCGTTATCAACATGCTTCTCCCCTCCATGGCCTTGGCTATTCCCCTGGTCCCCTTCCTGGTCTGGTTCATGGTCAATACCGGTTTGCGCCCCCTGAGACAATTGAGACGCGCCGTAGTCCAGCGTTCTGCCGATCAATTGGAACCCCTCGCAGAAGCCACGGTCCCTTTGGAAATTCAACCATTGATCGGGGCACTCAATGATCTGTTCCGCCGCCTTCGACACTCCATCGAATCGGAACGCCGTTTCACTGCAGATGCGGCCCATGAACTGCGTACTCCGCTGGCCGCATTGCGCACCCAAACGCAAGTCGCCCTGCGCTGCACCGATGATGAAGAACGTCAACATGCGTTACATCAAGTACAGACCGGCATTGAGCGCGCCACCCACTTACTTGAACAATTGCTCACATTAGCCCGTATCGACCCTGAAGAATCGGGGATGTGCCATAGCCTGATCCTGATTCATTCTCTGGCAGCGGAAGCATTGGCCTTTTCTTCCTCATTGGCAGAAGCAAAGAAAATCGAGTTGATCCTGAAAGGGGACTCTACCCTGCGCGTCATCGGACATGCCGGACATTTATCCATCCTGTTGCGCAATCTCATTGATAATGCCATTCGCTACAGTCCATCACGCAGTACGGTGATGATCCAATTGCAATCCAATGCTGATCATGAAACGATGCTCATCGTCACCGACAATGGCCCTGGAATCCCCGATGAAGAAAAAAACCGGGTGATGGAACGGTTCTACCGGATATCAGGAAATGGTCAGCAAGGGACCGGACTGGGACTGTCCATTGTCCAGCGCATTGCCAGTCACCATCACGCCAAACTCACGCTGGAAGACAACCCCATGCCCACGCAGAGCGGACTGACGGTACGGGTGGTATTCCCCAAATTACCCAGCCTCGCTCTCGAATGAGGGAGGCACCATCAACACCTGACGAATCGTCTCAGCGCCAAACCCTCGGTTGCCAAGATAGCGAATCTGTCGCAGCCGCTCCTCCGCCGTGATAGGCCATTGAGGAAAGCGCCGATCACGAACTCTGCGTGCAACTTCCAATTCATGCCGAAGGGCTTCCTCCAGTACTGGGCGCGCCAATTCTGCATCAATGCCGTGCTGACGCAAATCATGCCGCAAACGTTGCACACCATGTCCACGCGCCGCACGACGCTGTAAAGATTCCGCCACGCGGCGGTCGGACAGATATCCTTCACGCTCAAGGCGATCAAGCAAAGCCTCACACTCCTCCGCCGGAATATCTGCCAATCGTTGCCGTATATCCCAGCGGGAACGCTCGCGTTGGGCCAACCAACGCAGAGCGCGCTGATAAGGATCGCTCATGCCTCCTCAGGTTCGCCCAGCGGCATCTCCAAACCACCAGATGAACGGATCTTGGCCTCTATCTCCTGAGCCACCTCAGGATGTTCTCGCAAGTACAATCGGGTATTGTCCTTTCCCTGACCAATCTTGTCACCGTTGTAGGCATACCACGCACCAGATTTCTCGATGATTTTGGCAAGAACTCCCAGTTCGATGATTTCCCCTTCACGGGAAATACCCTCTCCATAGAGAATATCGAAATCGGCCACCTTGAATGGGGGAGAAACCTTGTTTTTGACTACCTTGACCCGGGTTTCATTGCCAACAATTTCATCGCCACGCTTGATGGATCCCACACGACGGATATCCAAACGCACCGAAGCATAGAATTTCAACGCATTCCCTCCCGTGGTGGTTTCGGGATTACCGAACATCACACCGATCTTGAGACGAATCTGATTGATAAAAATCACCAATGCATTGGAACGTTTGATATTTCCCGTCAGTTTGCGCAGCGCTTGGGACATCAGGCGGGCATGTAGTCCAACATGGGAATCTCCCATCTCCCCTTCGATTTCGGCGCGCGGGGTCAACGCTGCCACCGAGTCGATGACCACAATATCCACCGACCCTGAACGCACCAACATATCGGCAATCTCAAGCGCCTGCTCACCCGTGTCAGGCTGTGAGATTAGCAAATCGCCAACATTGACCCCCAACTTTCGCGCATACACCGGATCGAGCGCATGTTCAGCATCGATGAATGCCGCTACCCCCCCTGCTTTCTGCATTTCCGCAATGACCTGCAAGGTCAGGGTGGTCTTTCCGGAAGATTCCGGACCATAAATTTCAACGATACGCCCTCGCGGCAAGCCTCCCACTCCCAACGCCATATCCAACCCCAGTGATCCCGTAGAAATCACCTCGATATCACCAGCGCCGCTTTTTTCCCCGAGGCGCATCACCGTTCCCTTGCCAAACTGTTTTTCAATTTGCGCCAGTGCAGCGGACAACGCTTTACTCTTATGCTCTTCCATAGTGTTCCTCTGTGGATTGACTAACCCCGCTATCATGACGAGATTATGCCGGTGATTGTAACTGGGAGTCCATTGATCAAGGCAACTCTTTTATTGACCCAACTCGGCAATATACTGTAATTATATACAGCACCGAAAAAACGTCAAGTATTGCTTCAGGCGAAGCAAGCACGCTGAACACGTTGTGTAGCCCCAACCATGGCGCTACACAACGCCAGACTACGAACTCTGCTGCGGTCACCGGAAAAGTGCTGCGTCACACTCTCCACATACCCGTCCCACGCCCACCCCAGACAAACCATTCCCACCGGTTTGTTTGTGGTCCCTCCCCCAGGCCCCGCTATCCCGCTGATCGCCACGGCCATCTGTGCCTGACTGCGTTGTCGTGCGGACTCAGCCATGGCACAGACCACCGCTTCGCTCACGGCTCCATGTACCTCGATCATCTCTGCCGGAACGCCCAACAACTGAATTTTACTTGCGTTACTATAAGTTACCCATCCACATGAAAACCACGCTGATGCGCCTGGAACTTCAGTCATCAACCCGGCCAACATCCCGCCGGTACACGACTCGGCCGTGGCCAGCATCCAGCCACAGCGAGCCAATGTCTGTCCAAGTTGTCGCGCCAGATCGACCAATTTCTTGTGCGTATCCCCTTCAAGACAATCCATGAACAACCCCACGCAAATGCCACAAAATCCATATCGCCATCAGAGAGGCCAACCCATCGTCAAGCATGATACCCCAACCCCCATGTACCCTGCGATCAACCCAACCAATGGGAAATGGCTTCCAGATATCAAAAATCCGAAACAGTGCCCAACCGAGCCCCCAACCAAGAATGTTGGCAGGGGCGACCAACAGGACTGCCGCTGTAGCCACGATTTCATCCCACACCACCGACTTGGGATCCTGGTCACCCAATGCCTGAGCAGTCACATCACAAACCCATACACCAAGCAGAAACAACAACGCCAGTACGCTCCAGGCAACTGGCCAGGAATAAAGTCGCAACAAAAAAAACAGAGGAAACCCCAACAAACTTCCCACCGTCCCCGGTGCCCATCGTGACAATCCCGCCCCGAAACCGAGTGAAACCCAATGTGCGGGGTTCTGCAACATGAAAGCCCAGGTAGGCCGGATCACGAAATATCCTGAAAATGATCGAAACCACGCCAGGCCAGTGACATCTCTGCCCCCTGTGGATCACGTAACAGACGCTGCTTCGGTTCTGCAGTCACCGTTCCAATGCGCGTCAAGGGTACTCCCAACTGTGCGCCCAGTTGAGATAATCCGGATCGATGGCACGGTTCCGCCGTAAAACAGAGTTCATAATCTTCCCCTCCCTGCAAAACGCGGCGACACCACTCAACATCCCGCCAGGTTCCGGGTTGGGCAAGAGACACGGGCAAACACCCCACTTCCAGAACGGCCCCCACTCGTGATGCGGTAACCAAGTGATCCAGATCCGCCAACAAACCATCGGACAGATCAATCGCCGAATGTGCCACCCCCCGCAAAGCCATTCCCAGTTCGACACGGGGAACCGGCAGTTCGAAACGTTCAAGCGCCAGTTTGCACGCTACCTCAGGCAACTGACAACGCCCCAGACGATAGTCCAGCCCCAAAGCCGCATCACCCAACGTACCAGATACCCAGATGTCATCCCCGACGCATGCACCAGAACGACGCAATGCCTGACCCTGGGGAACCTCCCCCACCATGGTGACGGCCAACGCCATTGGACCTGCCGTCGTATCACCGCCGATCCAATCCACCTGGTAAGAGGCCAGCGACTGACGAAATCCACGGGAAAAAGCCTCGACCCAGGGTTCGTCCATCGTGGGGAGTACCAATCCCAGTAGCGCCCAACGGGGTTGCGCCCCCATGGCTGCAATATCTGACAAATTGACCGCCGCCGCTTTATACCCCAGGCGCTCCGGCTCCATTTCCATAAAAAAATGCTGCCCCGCCACCAGTAAATCCGTCGTAAGTGCCAACTCGGTATCCCGTGACGACGGAACAATCAGCGCCGCATCATCCCCACCCGCCAGGCGAGTATGAAGAACGGGAGGACTGAAGTAGCGCCGAATGAGATCGAACTCTCCCATTCCCTACTCGGCAGGAGCCCGCACAGGAACTCGCTCGCCAGGACGTTCGAGCGCAGCCAGTCTGTCGAGTACACCGTTGACATAGCGATGCCCTTCTGTCCCGCCAAAGCCTTTGGCCAGATCAATGGCTTCGTTGAGGATAACCCGGAAGGGAGTTTCCGGAAAATCGCGGAATTCCACCGCACCGATCCACAGAATAGCGCGCTCCACCGGGCTTAATTGTGCTGCGGGACGATCCAGAAATGGTGTCAGTCGAGCATCCAGCGCCTCATGGTGATCCAGCACCCCATGCAACAAACGTTCCAGAAAACCACGATCAGCCCGCAAAAAATGGGGTTGGAGCGCCAACTGCCCCAGTAACACCGAACAATCGCAGCGATTCATCTGCCATTGATAAAGGCCCTGTAGAGCCAACTCACGAGAACGCCGACGCGCTGACTTCATAAATCTCCACCTCGCCGTATCTCATCCAGCAATCGCGCCATTTCAATCGCCGCCAGCGCACAATCCTGCCCTTTATGCTCAGCCCGAGCAAATGCCTGAGCATCGTTCTCCGTGGTCAGCACCCCATTGGCGATAGGAATTCCAGTGGCCAATTGTACCGCCGTAATCCCCGCTGCCGACTCATCCGCCACGATCTGAAAGTGATAAGTATCGCCACGAACCACGCATCCCAAAGCGATCAGCGCATGAAAACGACCCGTTTCAGCCAGCACCTTGAGGGTCAAAGGAAGTTCCAGGGCCCCAGGCACACGCAAAACAGGAATATCCGCTTCGGCCACCCCACGACTGATCAATGCTTTTCCCGTCGCAGCCAATAATTGCTCACCGATCGCTTCGTTGAAGCGGGCCAGCACGATGGCCACCCGCAACCCACGGCCATCACAAGCAATATCCGCCATACTGGTATTCCATGGCCTATTCATCGGGTGTGACATAACCGGTAACCTCCAATCCAAATCCCGCCATACTGGGCATCTTGCGTTGCCGCGATAACAATCGCATGCGCCCGACCCCCACGGCTTTCAATATCTGTGCACCCACGCCATGTAGCCTGGGATCCCATTTGCGACTCAACTCGTCCGTCTGTGCCGTTCCAGACACCCAGGCCACCAGATCCTGTGCCTGATCCTGACCATGCAGCAATACCAGGACTCCGTTACCATGATCAACAATTCTGGTCAGTGCCTCATGCAATCCAAACGCATGGCGATCCCGCCCATCGTCGAGAGAATCGGTCACCGAAAAAGGCTGGTGAACCCTAACCATCGCCTCCTGCTGCGCTTGCACCACGCCGTAAACCAAGGCCAGATGGGTGGTATTGGCCACCCCATCATAGAACGCACGAACCTCGAATAATCCCTGGGGCAAAGTCAATGAACGTACGGCAACAGATTCCACCAAGCATTCCGTATGACTGCGATAACGAATCAAATCGGCAATGGACCCTACTTTCAGGCCATGCTCTCGGGCGAACGGAACCAGATCCGGAAGACGCGCCATTTCCCCATCATCCTTGAGAATCTCACAGATCACAGCCGCCGGCTCAAAACCCGCCAACTGAGCCAGATCACAACCCGCCTCGGTGTGTCCAGCGCGAATCAACACTCCTCCACGACGCGCCATGAGAGGAAAAATATGCCCGGGCTGAACCAGGTCTTCGGGCCGTGCAAAACGCGCCACGGCTGCCTGCACCGTGCGCGCACGATCGGCCGCTGAAATTCCGGTCGTCACACCTTGAGCAGCTTCGATGGACACCGTGAAATTAGTGGTCAAAGGTGAACGATTATCACTCACCATGAGCGGTAGATTCAACTGCTGACATCGCGCTTCGGTGAGTGTCAGGCAAATCAGGCCGCGCCCGTAGCGTGCCATGAAATTGATGGCTTCCGGCGTAATACATTCAGCAGCCATGATCAAATCGCCTTCGTTTTCGCGATCCTCATCGTCTACCAGTACTACCATACGCCCAGCACGAATTTCGGCGACCAGTTCCTCTGTCGAGGCCAACAAGCCAATCGTCACGCCACTGTTCTCCGCCGTAAAACCGACCATTCTACTCCAGGACAGACGATGTCGTGAGCGACGACCATTCCCGCGACCGTTCGGCATAACGGGCCAACACATCCACTTCGAGATTCACCGCACAACCCGGCTTCAGTTCCCCCAGGGTCGTCACCCGCTGTGTGTGAGGAATCAGGTTGACGGAAAAGCACCGGCCTTCCAATGCATTGATGGTAAGACTGACCCCGTGCACCGTCACCGATCCCTTGACCGCAATATAACGCGGCAAATCCCCAGGCGCTTCCACCTCCAACCTCACACTCTCGCCACAAGGATCAAAACGACGTACTACGCCCACGCCATCCACATGACCACTGACCCAATGACCGCCCAGCGCATCTCCCAGGCACAGCGCAGGTTCCAAATTGACTCGCTGACCCAGCACCCAACCCGTCGTGCCATCCAGAGTCAGACGCGATACATCAGCACTGAAACTGCGCCCCTCCCGCTGAATCACGGTCAGACACACACCATTCACCGCAATGGAATCTCCCTGACGGATCTGCTCCATGGGCAGATCCGCCGTACCAAAAGTCATACGCAATCCTTGAGCCAACGGCTCCAGACTGATGATGCGTCCCACTGCCTGTACGATTCCAGTAAACATTCAGCCCCCCCTGACCTGGGCACGAACCAACTGGTCCGCACCCACCGCGCGCCATTCCATAATGTCCAATTTCAAGCCCTGCTCCAGTTTCACCAATGGCTGCCGCCATTGCACCGCCCCCATGGCTCCTTCTCCGAGAAGAACAGGAGCCATGAATAACAGCAATTCATCGACCAGCCCAGCCTCCAGCAAAGCCCCCGTCAAACGGGGACCTGCCTCGACCAGAACCTCATTGAGTTCCATCTTTCCCCATGTTTCCACCCAGGCATGCAGGTCCAGATGACCCTGGCACTCAGGCAATATTTTGACGATGGCCCCAGCACGCTCCAACGCAGCACGCCGTTGCGGATCTGCCATAGTCCCGGAAAATAGCGTGGTCGTGCCCCCAGGTCCCAATAATCGGGCATCCGGTGCCATCTCCAGGCGCGCATCCAAAACCAACCGTTGTGGCTGACGCGAGGTGGGAACAGCCCTAACCGTCAATTCCGGATCATCTTGACGCCAGGTTCCCGAGCCAGTCGCCACTGCGCAAGAACGGGCACGCCAGCGGTGTCCCTCGGCACGTGCCGGAGCACCGGTGATCCATTGACTTTCACCGTTGCCCAATGCACTCTTGCCATCCAGACTCAGTGCCAACTTGGCACGTACCCAAGGGCGTCCCCGTGTCATACGACGGATAAATCCCGGATTGAGTGCGCGCGCACGCGCTTCCTCCACCCCGCAAACCACCTCAATCCCAGCCGCCCGAAGACGAGCCAAACCACGACCAGAGACACTCGGATTGGGATCTTCCATAGCCGCCACCACACGCCTCACGCGCGCATCGACCAATGCCTCGGCACAGGGCGGTGTTCTGCCCATGTGACTACAAGGCTCCAGTGTCACATAAGCCGTTGCACCACACGCCGCTTCCCCTGCCTGGCGCAATGCATGCACCTCTGCATGGGGCTCTCCAGCCCGAACATGCCACCCTTCACTTACCTTCTGTCCTTCCTTCACCAAAACGCAACCAACCCGCGGATTGGGCGTTGTCGTCCATAATCCGCGTTCCGCCAATTCCAGCGCGTACTGCATCCATGCTGAATCTGTCGCCTCACAGATCACGAATCACATCCCGGAAATCATCCATATCCTGAAAACTGCGATATACCGACGCAAAACGCACATAGGCCACTTTATCCAAATGGCGCAATTCTTCCATGACCATTTCCCCCATCTGGCGTGACATCACTTCTCGCTCACCCAGCGCCAGCACATATTGACGGATTCGTTCCAGGGCCGCTTCGACTCGCTCACTGGGTACCGGACGCTTATGCAATGCGCGCTTCAAACTCACGCGCACCTTATCCATGTTGAAGTCTTCGCGCTGCCCTCCCTGCTTCACCACCTGGGGCAAACGCACCTCGACCACTTCATAGGTGGTAAAACGACGATTGCACCCGAGACACCGCCGCCGCCGCCGAATGCTATCTCCCGTATCAGCGACGCGGGAATCAATGACCTGCGAATCAAAAGTTCCGCAAAACGGACATTTCATCGCACGATCACGCTCCTGCCACCATCATTTCTTCCACCAGAATCGAGCCACATATCTTGGAGCCACGGGATTGCACATCTGTACCCACAGCCAGAATATTGGCATACATCTGCTTGAGATTCCCGGCAATGGTAATCTCGTGGACCGGATACTGAATCTGGCCGTTTTCAACCCAGAATCCTGCTGCTCCGCGGGAATAGTCTCCCGTCACACTATTCACTCCCTGCCCCATCAGTTCAGTAACCAGCAGTCCACGATCCATCTGGCGCAATAAAGCCTCAAAATCACCGCCGAAAGGGGGAACAACCAAATTGTGGCTACCTCCCGCATTGCCCGTGGTGGTCATCCCCAATTTACGGGCCGAATAACTCCCCAGAAAATATCCCTGAACCACTCCATCCGCCACTACGGTACGAGGGCGCGTCAGCACCCCCTCATCATCAAATGGTGCGCTGGCTAATCCACGCAGACGATGGGGTTCCTCATGCACGGAAAATTTTGAGTTGAATACCGGCTTTCCCAGACAATCCAGCAGAAAACTGGTCTTGCGGTACAACGAACCGCCACTGACGGCGCGCACGAAATGCCCGATCAGACTGGTGGCTACCGGAGCTTCGAACAATACCGGGACCTGGCGCGTACTGAGTGACCGCGCCTTAAGCCGGCGCAAGGCACGCTCCCCGGCCCGAACTCCCACCTGTTCCGGAGTTTCCAGATCATCTCGATGGCGCGCACTGGTATACCAATAATCCCGTTGCATGTCAGCATGCTTGCCGGCAATCACTGCACAACTCAACCCATGACTGGACCCGGCATACCCTCCGATGAAACCAGCCGAATTACCATAACAAAAGTGCGAACGATGGGTATGCGCCGTCGCCCCTTCGGAGTTGGACAGGCGGCGATCCACAGCCAGCGCAGTAGTCTCGCACCGCAACGCACGTTCAATCCCCTCATCGACACTCATGTCCCAGGGATGATACAACTCAAGATCCGGAAAATCCTGAACCATCAATGCAGGATCCGCCAGACCGGCAAAAGGATCTTCGGCCGTATGCCGAGCGATGGTCAACGCTTTGGCCACCGTATTGCGCAACGCCTCAGGGGAAAAATCAGAGGTGCTGGCATGCCCTCGTCGCTGTCCAAAATACACCGACACGCCCAATTCCTTATCGCGGTTGTATTCGATGGTTTCCACCTCCTCAAGGCGTACCGTCACCGACAACCCACTGCCCTCACTGACATCCGCTTCAGCAGCCGTCGCTCCTCCCTGATGCGCCTGTGCCAACACCTCCCGCACCAGCGACTGTAAATGTTCAGGAGAATATTGGAATAATGCTTGATCGGACACGAGAGACCCTTTATGAGACCATGAATTCCGGTATCATAACAACAATTTTCCCCTTTCTGGAAAACCGTGGAAATTCTCGACCCTCCCAGCAAGTCCCAGCGCAAACGTGACATGACGGCCCTTCAGAATCTGGGAGAGTCCCTGCTGGGACTCAATCGCCATCAACTGGATCAACTCGATCTTCCAGAATCCCTCTATGACGCCATTCAGGAGGCCAAGTCCATCACGGCCCACGGAGCACGTCGTCGCCAGTTGCAATTCATCGGCAAGTTGATGCGTCAAGTGGATCCAGCCCCTATCCAGTCTTTTCTGGACCAACTCCCCCGCAGGCCTCGTTCATGACACCCCCTCTTACCCCTTTCTGGGACCGTAACCCCATAATACTGGAACCTGCCACACCCGCCTCTGCGCTCGTCATCTGGCTACACGGACTGGGTGCCGATGGTGAGGATTTTGTGACTGTCGCCAACTCCCTGGGGCTCCGTGACGTACGCCACATCCTGCCCCATGCCCCGCATCGCCCCATCACAGTCAATCAGGGCATGATCATGCGCGCCTGGTATGACATCGCGCTGGAAGGCACGCGCTGGATTCCCAGTGACCGAGATCTGCTGGACTCCGTCGCCGCTGTCGATCAACTGATCGCACAACAAGCAACCGGCCTGCGCGCTGATAAAATTTTTCTTGCAGGGTTTTCACAGGGCGGAGCCGTAGCTCTCGCCGCAGCCACTCGGCATACCCCACACATAGGGGGCGTATTGGCGTTGTCCACCTATCTGCCATTACCCGACCAACTGCCCCCGCCCAACACGTCGGAGTTACCGATTTTCATGGCCCACGGTCGTGAAGATCCTGTCATCGAGTACTCGCGCGCCGAGCATTCGCGTGAAATACTCGAAGCGGCTGGATATCCCGTATCGTGGCATGAGTACCCCATGCCTCACTCCGTCTGCCCGGAAGAGATTCGGGACATGGCACACTGGTTAAGGCAACAGCTGAACCACTGATTCACGCCGCTTCTCGACGACCATCCCGAAAGAAAACACCCCAAACTGGGGGCTATGAGATGTTTTCTGTGTGGGTGGATAACCGGCATCCTGATAGTGGCCCTGTGCCCGGCGCTCTATCCCTTGCCACTTCTTTCCTGTCTGGCCCTGATCTGGGCACAGATCCTGCACCACTGGTGCGGGAAGCACCCCAACCTACGGACATGGTTACTGTTTACGGGAGCCTTGATACTAGGGTTGACCCACGCAGGAGAAAGTGCGCGCCAGCGCCTGACCCAACGTCTCGATCCAGCCCTGGACCATCAACTTTTGATGCTCAGTGGGACCATCATCAGTTTGGTAGAAGGAGAACCACACCGGGTGCATTTTCGTTTTGCTCCCGACTCTCCCATTCCTGGGCTCCCAACACCTCTATCCCTGAATTTCACGCAACCCGGGCCAGCCCCGTTGATCTTGCATCCAGGCCAACGCTGGTACTGGGCCTGCCGCCTCCGACAACCCCATACGCAACGTAACCCCGGTGGTTTCGACGGTGAAACCTGGGCATGGAGCGAAAATATTCGCGCCATGGGGCAAATCGGTGCCACGCCTTCCCCTCGCTATCGTGGATACTCTCCCTTCTCACTCAAACCAGAGGGATTGCTATTGCTCATCGAAGAATGGCGCGACAAGTTACGTCAACACCTGATTCAGCAACTCGGACCACAGCGCTGGAGCGCCGTACTCCTGGCGCTGACACTTGGCGACCAGTCCCTCATCAGCGATCCAGACTGGCAATTATTCTGGGCCACAGGAGTCGGTCATCTGGTAAGCATTTCTGGGCTTCATATCACCATGCTGGCCGGACTCATCGGACGAATTACCCGCTGTATCCACCCATCTATTCGTTGGCGTTGGGCCACAGGATTGGGTGGTGCCACCGCCTACTCTCTGATCGCCGGGTTTTCCCTGCCCACCCAGCGAACGCTGACCATGATCGCCGTAGCCACCGCCGGCCGTTTTCTACAACGCCCTTTACCCGTCTCAACCCTGTTGTTGCTGGCCGCTTCAGCGACGCTGCTGGGCGATCCCATGGCCCCACTATCCAACAGTTTCTGGCTCTCCTTTAGCGCAGTGGCTTGGTTGGTCTACGCCGAAAGCGCACGCACGGGCAAATCTCCGTTCTGGCATGAACTGACTCATACGCAATGGGCCGCCACCTGGTCTACACTTCCCCTGAGCATCTGGTTATTTGGACAAGTATCCTGGGTTGCTCCTCTGGCCAATGCTTTCGCTATCCCGCTGGTCAGCCTGGGAGTTGTTCCTTTGGCACTAGCCGGAATGCTTCCCGGATTGACATTCTGTCTCTTCTGGGCTGAGTCATTGTTCGAGATAACAGGTCAACTCCTGCAATGGTTGATACATCAGGGTGGAGCCCCTCTGCCATTCCCAAGCCCCTCTCTGCCCCTCTTTCTGAGCGCATCACTGGGAACCGCCTTCTTGTTGGCACCCCGCGGACTTCCGGGACGTTGGGCAGGATCTCTGGGGATTTTGGGGTTATTCTTGTCCCCATCCGACAGACCCGCCCACGGCGATCTGCGTCTCGACATCTTGGACGTAGGGCAAGGACTGGCTGTGGTCGTTACCACCGCAACACATACCCTGATCGTGGATACCGGTCCTGGCGGACGTTGGGCTCAAGACACCGGTTCCCGTGTGCTGATCCCCTATCTGCGCAGCCAAGGCATCGATCACCTAGACGGACTTCTACTCAGTCATGGGGATCTGGATCACAGCGGCGGGACTCGCTCGCTGCTGCAATCCTACCCCGTTCCCTGGGCCATTTCTTCCCTGCCGCCAAACCATGCGTTATGGCGATCCATCTCCCATCGCCTGGCCTGCCACGCCAATATGAGTTGGCAGTGGGATGACATCCGCTTCGACATTCTCTACCCCAACACCGAAGCAATATCCCAAGCCAAACATTCTTCCAATGATCAATCCTGCGTTTTGCGCATCAGCCACCATCACCAGCATATCCTGCTACCTGGCGACATCGAAGAACCGGCTGAACGAGAATTGCTGGATACCCACCCCCATCAATTGCGTGCCACGGTCCTCATCGTACCCCACCACGGCAGTCGCACCTCATCCACCCCTGAATTCCTGGCTGCCGTACAACCACGCTGGAGCCTGTTTTCCGTGGGGTACCATAATCGCTTTCATCACCCCAACACCCTGATCTGGCAGCGCTACGGGGCCTTACCAAGCCAGCGATGGCGCACTGATGAATGTGGCGCATTGACCGTCACCCTCCAGCACGATCATTTCCAGATCAGTGCCCTACGCAATCAATGGCCCCATTACTGGGAACCCCCCTGCCCCGAACCTTGAAACCCTGCGCCAATGCGCCCATAATGCCTCCTTGTACGTTACCCATATCTGCCACCATGGTCAGTCGCACCCATTCTCTTCCCTTCGATCCGGCACTGGGTATTGCCGGCCTGGGCCTACACCCTCGCTACGATACCGATGACCGTTCACAAATTGCTCAAGTCTTTCAAGCAATCACCGCCTGCGAAGCTGCCGATGAAAATGCTGCCCCCCATCTGCAACGTTCCCTCACCAGTGCCCGCCTGCTCAGCGAACTGGAGGCACATCCCGCTTGCATCGTGGTCGCCCTGCTGCGTGCCGTCATCCCGGAAACCCGTGACACCCTGATTCATCAACTGAAACTGGACGATGAAATTCAACTCCTGACACAAGAATTATCCCAGTTGGATCGTGTCATTCTCAGCCAGGAAAACCGTGATCAGGGAACTGACCATGAGCGATTGGAAGATTTGCGCCGTCTATTGCTGAGCCTGGTTCAGGACATTCGAGTGGTGATCATCGCCCTGTCCGAACGGGTCTGGCGCATGCGTAACCTGATGGATGATGACCACGCCACACAACAGCGTCTGGCACACCAAACACTGGATCTGTATACCCCGCTGGCCAACCGACTGGGCGTGTGGTTTCTCAAGTGGGAACTGGAGGATCTATCCCTGCGCGTGCTGGAACCTGAGGTCTATCAGAGCATAGCTCGACAACTCGATGAACGCTTCATTCAGCGTGAACAGTATGTAGCCCACTTTATTGAAACCTTGCAACAGTTGCTCGATGAACATGGCATGGCAGCCCAGGTCAGCGGTCGCCCAAAACATATCTTCAGCATCATCAAAAAAATGCGCGCAAAAAATCTGACCTTTGATCGGGTCCACGATATTCGTGCCACTCGCGTCATTGTCGACTCCATCCCTGCCTGTTATACCGTACTGGGGCTAGTACACCAACAGTGGATTCCTGTAGCCGGCGAATTTGATGATTACATTGCACGTCCCAAAGGAAACCAGTACCGTTCCCTGCATACCGCCGTATATGGACCTGACGACAAAATCGTGGAGGTTCAGATCCGTACCCATGAAATGCACCGCGACTCCGAGTTGGGCATCGCATCTCATTGGCGCTACAAGGAAGGGGCACGCTCGGACCGTTCTTTTGAAGAACGCGTCGTCTGGCTACGCCAAATGCTGGATTGGCAAAAAGAGGCAGCCAGCAATACCGGAGCCCCCCGTCCACCAGCCGATTCAACGATCTTCGTATTCACTCCACAAAGCCGCATCATCGATCTGACACAAGGGGCTACCGCCGTCGATTTTGCTTACCATGTCCATAGCGAACTGGGGCACCGTTGTCGTGGTGCCAAAGCCGATGGACAAATGATACCGCTCAATCAACCACTCAAGAATGGTCAATGCATCGAGATCATCACTGTCCGCCAAGGTGGACCCAGTCGCGACTGGCTCAATCCAGACTATGGTTATCTCAAAACCCATCGCGCACAAACCAAAGTTCGCCAATGGTTCAAACAGCAACATTGGGAAGAATCCCTGAGTCAGGGACGAGCGATACTCGACAGATGGCTGACACGCAGCCCGAAACCCGCCCCAGCCCTGGATTCTCTGGCGCAACACTGCGGCTATTCACGTCACGAAGATTTCTTGGTAGCACTGGCCCGCAATGACATCACTCCCCGCCATCTCGACAGTCTGATTCACCCTCCCTCCCCTTCCACGGATTCCATCAATATTCCGTTGACTCCCATCAGTCAGCCACATAGCGACAAAGGCATACTGGTCGTCGGAGTTCCCCATATCACCACAGTCATGGCCAAATGTTGCAAACCGGTTCCTCCTGAACCTATTCTTGGCTTCGTGACCCGAGGACGAGGCATCAGTATCCACCGCGCCAACTGTCGCAGTCTTGCCGCTCTCACCAGCCAGCAATGGCAACGCTTAATCCCCGTCAGTTGGGGTGAAGAAACCGCTCCTCGATCCTTTACCGCCGATATCGGCATACAGGCCCAGGACCGACAGGGGTTATTGCGGGATGTCACCGACACATTCATGCGAGAAAAAGTCAATGTCATCGCCGTGAATACCCAGTCTCATGGTCATCAGGCACGCATGCGTTTTACCATTCAGATCGATGGATTGGAACAACTGGCGAGAACCCTCAGGGCGTTACAAGACATCTCCGGTGTTGAATCGGCATATCGCCAGTAACCAGATGGCTCATGCTCCCTGTAATATTCCATCTACCAACCGGTAACGCCGATCCGTTCGGGCCGCCAATTCCAGGTCATGGGTGACCATCACCAATCCCGCACCAACCTGCCGATTCAGCGTCAGAATCAACTCAAAAACCTGCCAGGCAGTCTGCCGATCCAGATTCCCCGTGGGTTCATCGGCCAAAATCAGGGAGGGTCTTGTCACCAAGGCTCTGGCAACGGCGGCGCGTTGGCGCTCGCCACCGGACAATTCTCCGGGGCGATGGTGCAGACGTTGCCCCAATCCCACCGCGCACAACATCTCCGTCGCGCGCTCACGAGCCTCCGTTTCTGCCACCCGTCCAATGGCTAACGGCATGATTACATTATCCAGCGCAGAAAACTCAGCCAACAGATGATGAAACTGATAGACGAATCCCATTTGGCGATTGCGTAAACGTCCTATCTCCCGCTCGCCCAGACCATTCAGAACCACGCCAGCCAGTTCCACCTCGCCAGAATCCGGGTGATCCAGCCCGCCCAATACATGCAACAAGGTACTCTTCCCACTCCCTGAGGCGCCAAGAATCGCGACCTGCTCTCCGCGCTTGACCATCAAATCGACGTGACGCAGTACCGGAACCTCCTCGGCGCTCAACGCAAAACAGCGACTGACTCCACGACAATGTAACAGCACATCTGCCTCATGATCACTCATAACGCAACGCCTCTGCAGGTTGGACACGCGCCGCACGCCAACTTGGATAAAGCGTTGCCAACAAGGTGAGGACCAGTGCTGTCACGGCAATGGTCAGCACATCCCCGCGTTGCAGATCGGAGGGCAACTCTGAAATAAAATAAATTTGGGGAGACAGGAAATGAATGCCCAATACCTTTTCGATGAACGGCACGATCACACGGATATTCAGAGCCGTCACCACCCCAATAGCGACTCCGATCCCCATCCCAATTACCCCAATCAGCGCTCCCTGGATCATAAAAATCACCAGGATGCTGCCCGGGGAAGCACCCAGGGTACGTAAAATAGCAATGTCCGCCTGTTTGTCGGTCACCACCATCACCAGGGTGGAGACAATATTGAAGGCCGCCACTGCAACAATCAACAACAAAATGATGAACATCATGGTTTTTTCCAACGCCACGGCACGAAACAAATTGGCATGCTCCTGTGTCCAGTCACTCAACCAGGCATCACTGGTCAGGGTCCCCGCCAACTGACGTGCCACCAAGGGTGCCTGCATCATGTCACGCAACTTGAGGCGCACACCCGTGACACTCGTACCCAGGCGAAGCAACGTCTGTGCATCACTCATGTGGATCAGCGCCAGTCCGCTGTCATATTCAAACATTCCCACATGAAATAACCCAACCACACGAAACTGTTTGAGGCGTGGCAACAGCCCTGCTGGTGTCACCTGCCCCTGCGGCGTAATCAGCACCACTCGGTCACCCACTTTCAGGTGCAGGGCCTGAGCCAACTCCTGACCCAATACGATACCAAACTCGTGGGCCTTGAGATCACTCATGCGACCTGCCACCATATGCTGGTCGATATCGGCCACCTGCCGCTCCTGTTCTGGCAGGATACCGCGGATCAGGGTCCCCTGGACCAGATCATCATTGGCGAGCATGCCCTGACCACTGACATATGGAGCACTTCCGATGACCTCCGGATTACGACGTGCCTCCCCCGCAACTTTGGGCCAATCTGCCAGAGCCGTCCCTGTGGAAAATATCTGGACATGGGAGGCCACCCCCAGGATGCGCTCGCGCATTTCCTTTTGGAAACCATTCATCACCGACAGTACCACGATCAATGCAGCCACCCCCAGCGCGATCCCCGCCATGGAAATCAGCGAGATGAAGGAAATGAAGTGATTGCGTCGCTTGGCACGCGTGTAGCGCAGCCCGACCGTCAACTCAAATAATTTCAATGGCCTTCCCGACGCATCTGCGGAAACAGGATGACATCACGAATCGAAGGGCTATCCGTCAACAACATCACCAATCGATCGATGCCAATACCTTCTCCTGCCGCGGGGGGTAAACCATACTCCAGCGCCCGAATGTAATCCGCATCGTAATGCATGGCCTCATGGTCTCCCGCCTCCTTCTGACGCACCTGAGCCAGAAAGCGTTCAGCCTGATCTTCCGCGTCATTCAATTCAGAAAACCCGTTGGCCAGTTCTCGTCCAACCACAAACAATTCAAAACGTTCGGTAATCTCCGGCTGTTGGTCACTGCGCCGGGCCAACGGTGAAACTTCTGCAGGATAATCAATGATGAAGGTCGGTTCGAACAGCAGGGCCTCCGTGGTCTCTTCGAACAAGGCCAGTTGCAAAGCCCCCAGCGTTGCACCAGTGGGTGGAGTAACCCCCAGACGTTCCAATTCTTGACGAACTTGATCCGTCTGCCCCATGCGCTCCTCATCGTAGGCTGGATGATAATGCGCCAAGGCTTGTGCCAGCGTCAAACGGTGAAAGGGTTTACCCAGATCCAGGCTTCGTCCTCCGTACGTAATTTCCGTACTTCCACATACAGCCTGTGCCACCTGGCGCAGCATATCCTCCGTAAAATCCATCAGATCGCGGTAATCCCAATATGCCGCATAAAACTCTATCATGGTAAATTCGGGGTTATGGCGTGGAGAAATTCCCTCATTCCGGAAATTTCTGTTGATCTCAAAGACCCGCTCCATTCCGCCCACCAGCAGACGCTTGAGATACAACTCCGGGGCAATACGCAGGTACAACTCGCAATCCAGCGCATTGTGATGGGTCACAAAGGGGCGCGCCGCCGCACCTCCAGGGATGGGATGCATCATCGGCGTTTCCACTTCCAGAAAACGCCGCTCCACCAAAAACTGGCGCACCTGCTGGATGATCTGACCACGTCGGATAAAAACCTGACGCGACGATTCATTGGTCATGAGGTCGAGATAGCGTTGACGGTACTTCTGCTCCTGATCGGTCAACCCATGAAATTTTTCCGGGAGGGGACGCAGGGATTTCACCAGCAAGCGAAGCGCCGTCGCACGCACCGTCAATTCGCCGGTTTTGGTCTTGAACAGAACCCCTTGTACCGCAAAAATATCTCCCAAATCCCACTGCTTAAAAGATTGATAAACCTCGTCACCCAACGTATCCCGCTGCAGGAAAATCTGGATACGCCCCACCCCGTCCTGTAGCGTGGCAAAACTGGCCTTGCCCATGACGCGCTTGAGCATCAACCGCCCCGCTATCGCTACCGCTATTTCTCTGGCGAATAGCGTTGCTTCGTCCAGGTTGCCGTACTGCTGATGCAGATCCTCCGTTTCATGCTGCCGCCGAAAATCATTGGGAAATGCAACCCCTTGAGCACGCAAGGCCTGCAATTTGGTGCGACGCTCCTGAATCAATGCATTGTCATCGTCCGTCGCCATGGTCACACCCCCTGTTTCAAACTGGCTTCGATAAAGCCATCCAGATCGCCATCCAGAACCGCCTGAGTATTCCCCACTTCCACCCCGGTACGCAAATCCTTGATACGCGACTGATCCAACACGTAGGAGCGAATCTGATGACCCCAACCAATGTCGGTTTTGCTGTCCTCCATGGCCTGCTTCTCGGCCGTACGTTTGCGCAGTTCCGCTTCGTACAGTCTGGATTTCAACATGGCCATGGCCTCGGCACGATTGCGATGCTGTGAACGGTCACTCTGGCATTGCACGACGATACCGGATGGGGCGTGGGTTATACGCACCGCCGAATCGGTTTTATTGATATGCTGCCCTCCCGCTCCCGAAGCGCGGAAGGTGTCGATACGCAGATCAGCGGGATTAATCTCCACCTCAATGGACTCGTCCACCTCAGGATATACGAAGACCGAGGCAAACGAAGTATGACGACGGTTTCCGGAATCAAAGGGCGACTTCCGTACCAGGCGGTGAACCCCGCTCTCCGAACGAAGATACCCATAAGCATAACTGCCGCTGAGCTTGAGCGACGCACTTTTGATCCCTGCCACTTCACCCGGTGACTCTTCCAGAATCTCCACCTTGAACCCTTTTCGTTCGGCATAACGCAGATACATGCGCAATAACATCGCCGCCCAGTCCTGGGCCTCGGTTCCTCCGGAGCCCGCCTGAACATCCAGAAAACCATTGGCCGGATCCATGGGATGGGAAAACATGCGGCGAAACTCCATGTTCGCCACCTTCTTTTCCGTATCAGCGATGTCGGCTGCCACCGCCAGCAACGTCTCCTCATCGGCCTCTGCCAGAGCCAGAGAAAACAGTTCCTTGCTTTCTTCCAGGGCACGATGACTGGTCTCCCAGTCGGTCAGCACTTCTTCCAACAATTTACGTTCACGTCCCAACTCCTGGGATCGGGCCGTATCCTGCCACAACTGAGGGTCTTCCCCCAAGCGAATCACTTCCTGCAGACGTTCAACCTTGGTATCGTAGTCAAAGATACCCCCGAAGATCTTGAAGCCGCAGCGTCAGATCCTGCTGAAGAGTTTGCAGACTATTGAGTTGTTCAGCTTCCATGAGTCACTATTCTCTACACCAAAACGCCGTAGTATAACCCGTTCAGTGAATCACGACATACTCTCCATCGCCTCCTTGAGGCTTTTACCGCCGCGCCAAAAACACCAGCGATGAAACGGTCGCAACTCCAGTGTCACGCTACTTTGCCCTTCCAAAGCAACCAGTGTCAGCGCCTCCAGTTTTCCGGCACGCCAGTCAGCCAACAGGGGAGCCCAGATTTCCCGTTCAAATTGCTGTACTGCAGCGCACCACGCCGGATGGTCCCCGTAAACAGCGGGTTCACGCAAACCCAACCACAGGTCATCGTTCAAGGTTGGTACCTGTTCGTCCCAGAACCACACCCCATTCACCACCCGCTTTCCTTCTGCCTCCCTCACCTGATTCAGCGGGTGTTCGTGCAGTACCATCTGGGACAGATTGAAACGCGACAACCAGATATCCCGCCCCTCTCCGCGCGGCAAATCCCCATCGATGGGTTTCCCCACCTGAACCAATAGCGGTGTTGTCTCTACCGCAACCGGTTGACTTGCTCCCACCAACCACTGCCCCGTCGCCAGCGGATAAAAATGCAGATCCTCTGAAACAAACTGTTCATTCAATGCACGACAAAAACCTTCAGCTTCATCACAGCGAATGTCCAATGCATAAGAACCCTGAGCCACCACACCCAGCCCTTCAATGGACAAGTGAACAGGATCGGCAAACAACCATTGGCGCGCTTGATCACGCACACCAGCCAATACCGCACTACGTTCGGCTTGTGAATATCTGGGGCCATCCGGTTGCCAGTCAGACAGGGGAAGGGGTACGGAAAAACGTCTCACCCGACCACGCCCCCAAGCCCAATCCAGGGTCGGCAAAACCGGGATTTCCTTTCCCGAAAAATATGGTAGCAATCCCGGCACAACCCACCGGACCTGGCGAATCATGATTGCACCACGGTTCCTTGCAAATCATGAGTTGAAGCCCCGGTAATCTGGACCTTGACGATTTCCCCCCTACGCAATCCATGAGCCGCCGCGATCTCAACCACTCCATCAATCTCAGGGGCATCCGAGGCACTGCGCCCCAGTGCTGTCCCGTCTGGCAAACAGGTGTCAACCAATACTTCACGGACACGGCCAACCCAACGCTGCTGGCGGCGAGCGCTGATAGGCTCCTGATAACGCATCAAGCGTTCCACCCGCTCTTCCCGAATCGCCTCAGGCACAGCATCGGGCAAATCGTTGGCGCGTGCCCCTTCCACCGGAGAATAGGCAAAACACCCCACTCGATCCAGCTCAGCCTGCCCCAGAAATGACAGCAACTGTGCAAAGTCATCTTCTGTTTCCCCTGGAAAACCAACAATAAAAGTACTACGCAGTGTCAGGTCCGGACATTCCTGACGCCAACGTTGGATACGCTCCAGGGTCTTCTCCACTTCACCCGGACGTTTCATGGCACGCAGGATACGTGGGCTGGCATGTTGCAAGGGAATATCCAGATAGGGCAATAACCGCCCCTCCCCCATCAGGGGAATCAATTCATCCACATGAGGATAGGGGTATACATAGTGCAAGCGCACCCAGACTCCCAGAGAGCCCAGAGCTCGCGCCAGTTCAGTGATCCGGGTGCGCACCGGCCGGCCCTGCCAGAAATCCGTGCGATAACGTAAATCCACACCGTAAGCACTGGTATCCTGAGAGATCACCAACAGCTCCCGAACACCTGCAGCAACCAGTTGTTCGGCTTCACGCAGTACCTCACCACTGGAACGACTGACCAAATCCCCGCGCAGAGAGGGGATAATACAGAAAGTACAACGATGGTTACAGCCTTCCGAGATTTTCAGATAGGCATAGTGAGAAGGAGTCAACTTGATCCCCTGCGGAGGAAGCACCAATGGTGCAACGCCCGGCGTGGGCAGATGCCGATGCAACGCCTGCATAACCGCCTCCCGGTCATGGGGTCCAGTGATAGCCAGCACTTCTGGGTAGTGCGCACGAATCTGATCCCCTTTGGCCCCCAGACACCCCGTGACAATCACCCGCCCATTCGCCTGCAATGCCTCCCCGATGGCATCCAGGGATTCTTCAATGGCCGATTCGATAAACCCGCAGGTGTTGACCACCACCACATCCGCTTCAGCATAATCTGATACCACGACATAGCCTTCATGGCGTACCTGGGTGACGATCTGCTCCGCATCCACCAAAGCTTTGGGACACCCCAGCGAAACAAATCCAACTCGGGGAATTTCTGTATTGACTTGACCTTTCACCCAAACACTCCTTACGTTTCATTCATGACCGACATGGTACCAGAGACAAAAAAAAACCCGCAGAGGTCATCTGCGGGTTGAAGCCTTTATCGAAAGCAAAACTTCGCAATAAAGGAGGAGGAGACAAGAAACCGGGTCAGCGACTTTTACTCAGGGGACTGACACCCTGTCATGCAGGTCGAATTGATGCACCGCACAATTCGAATATTACGCCACAAACACCGCACTGTCAACCAATTTTGTGCATCGCACAAAAAGCAGAACGCTTCCAAGTGATTCATTATCTCACTGTATTATTATCATTTTATTAAGGACTCTGCGCGAGTCGGAAAAACATGGAATAATGCCATCCTGCTGTACTGCAACATATAGACATAACTCAGCGATCTATAGAGCCTCTGGACATTCATGAACCCGATACGTCTTATCAAAAAATACCCCAACCGGCGCCTCTACGATACGCAAACCAGCGCCTATATCACTCTCGGCGATATCAAAGGCTTCGTGCTAAGTCACACCCCTTTTCGCGTGATCGACGCTCGATCACAGCAGGATTTAACGCGTTGCATCCTGATGCAGATCATTCTGGATGAAGAACTGGGGCAGTCACCCCTGTTCAGTTGCGAAATGCTGAGCCAGATGATTCGCTCTTACGGGAACAACAGCCAGGGATTTCTGGGAAATTATCTGGAACAGGGATTACGAGAAGCCGTCAAGTCACAATATGCCAGCCACTCTGCGGCCAGTGATACATCATTACCCAGTTTGATGGGGCATTATCTGGCCCAGATGACCCAACTCTATCAAGCCATGCAGCAACAAACCAGTAATTCCTCACTCCATGATCAAACGATGGTTGGCATAGATAGTCAGCACACCACAAGCGATCAATCCCACTTGACCGAAGGTCGCGCGAAGATCCACCCTCCGGTGTAACCCGGGAATAAGATCAGCCACAGCCACATAAATCATGCTGGCAGAAGCAAGCGCCAGCAGGTAAGGAACATCTTTTTGCAAGGACCTCAAGGCCAGACACGCCAATACCGCACCCACCAGCGTCGCCACGCTGGAAAACAGATTGAAGGCCAAGGCACGAGGCCGCGAAAGCCCCGAATGCAATAAAACCAGAGCATCTCCCGCCTCCTGCGGCAATTCATGGGCAATGATGGCCAACGCCGTCACCACCCCCAGATGAAAATCACTCACAAATGCCGCCGCAATGATAATGCCGTCAACAAAGTTATGTACCGAATCACCGATCACCACCATGGCACCCGTACGCCCCTGTGGCTCGTGTGCATGGGCGTGCGCATGGGCTTCCAGACCTTCCAGGTCATGCACATGAACATGGCGCCAGAGCACCAGTTTTTCCAGAAGGAAAAATGCCAGAATACCAATCAGAACCGTTACCGAGACCGCTTCAGGGCTGGCATTCTGATGAAAAGCATGGGGAAGGATTTCAAGAAACACCGCTCCCAGCAAAGCACCAATGGCATAACTCACCAACATCGGGACCCAGGTAGGGCGTGCCGTGTAAATCACCAATGCCGCACAGATCATGGACAGCACCCCCGCCGCCGTCCCCGCCATCACGGATGCCAACAAGGGGCTCATAACCAATAGACTCGTTCGTTCATCGCGCCATTATACCCCGAAGCTCATCCGGTTCCCCCTCCATCCAGATCAAATGTGCCATCCGCCCTGCCCTCTCACCCTCACGACGCCAGGAGTAAAATCGCGCGGGATCATTCACGGTACACGCCCCTCCACCGTAACAGTGTGTCACTCCTGCATGCGCCAAACGCAAGCGGGCCAATACATACAAATCTGCCCACCAGCGATCTCCTGTCCCCGGTCGGAATGCCTGTCCCGCTTCAGGATGATCGTGCAAGCAGAGCGCACGCATTTCCGGTCCCACTTCAAAAGCATCGGGTCCAATGGCTGGCCCCATCCAGGCCAGAATATGTGCCGGATCCCCACCCATCTGCCGAACAGTTTTTTCTATAATCCCTGCCACCACCCCCTTCCATCCTGCATGCACAGCCGCCACCACAGGCATCTGCTCGTGACACAGCAGAATGGGCAGACAGTCTGCCGTCCGAACCGCACACGCCACATGATGGCGACGGGTCACCAGCGCATCGGCTTCACACAAGCGCCCCTCCACGCTGACCGCCCCCCCATGTACCTGATCCAGCCACAATACCTCCACACCGAGATGTCGAGCCAGGATATTACGATTGGTACGGGCCAGTTCATCCAGACGCTCACCCTGTCCCCCCATATCCAGCCCCCGTTCGCTGCTCCACGTCTGCACCCAGGGCGGCGCAGGCCATTGCGCTATTCGTCCCGGGAAGCCCGTCATATCCCTCATGCCCTCTCCTGATCCAACCAATTCACCAGTTTGACCATATCAGCGGCCATATCGATAGACCATGAGCAGGGCTGCTGAGTCATTGGATGGCGCAACCCCAGGTAAAAAGCGTGTAAAGCCTGTCGCCCAAAGCAACGCAAAACCTCACGCGCACCCTCATCCGCCATCGACCTCACTCCGTAAACCGGATCTCCGGCCAGTGGAAACCCCAAATGTTGCAGGTGAACCCGAATCTGATGCGTACGACCGGTGGACAGCCGGCACTCCAACAAGGCATAACCAGCCCAACGCCGGACCACCGTGAAATGCGTCAACGCAGGACGCCCCCCCGCTACCACTGCCATGCGGGTACGCTGCTGAGGGTGACGGCCCAAAGGTACCGCCACCTCCCCCTGGTCTGGCGGAATCCCATGAACCAGGGCCCAATAATGGCGGTGAACCGTACGCTCCTGCAACTGACGAACCAGATCAGCATGCGCAGTTGGAGTACGCGCCACCACCATCAGTCCGCTGGTATCTTTGTCAAGCCGATGGACAATACCACTGCGTGGTACCTGTGCCAGACGTGCATCGTAATACAGCAAACCATTCTGTAGTGTCCCCTCACGATGTCCGTGCCCGGGATGCACCACCAGTCCTGCCGGTTTATTGATGACCAGCAATGCCTCATCTTCAGCCACGATGCTCAAGGGAATATTCTGCGGCTTGACCGTTTCATCGTGCAACACCGGTTCTTGGGCCAACCACAAGGTTTCCCCTCCCCACACCCTGTTTTTTTGACGGGTTGGTTGCCCCCCGACCATGACCCATCCTCCCTCTATCTGTCCCTGCCAATGACCACGAGAAAACAAAGGAAATAATTGAGCCAATGCCTGATCGACCCGAAGACCGGCACAGTCCGCTGGAATTGTCATCTCCAGCGGTTCACTCTCATCAGGACTGCTATAATAGGGTAATTCCACAATGGATGGTTCCATGAAAGCGTTGAGTGTAACCCGAAAAGCCGGCATTCTTCTTTCTCTAGCCTTGATCGGCTGTAGCGATATTGACAAGGCCGATGATCCTACCCGAAATTGGTCAGCAGCAAAATTGCACAATGAGGCCAAGAAAGAACTCCACGATGGCAATTACAGCCAGGCCGCCAAATATTACGAGTCACTGCAATCCCGCTACCCCTACGGAACCCTTTCGACTCAATCTGAACTCGAACAGATCTATGTGTATTATAAGCAGGGAGAGTCCGCCTCGGCCGTCAGTGAAGCTACGCGCTTCATCAAGACCCATCCCAACCATCCTGCCGTGGACTACGCCTATTACATGAAAGGACTGGCCAATTTCAGCGACGATCTGGGCCTGTTTGGTATCTACACCGACCAGGATCTGGTGCAGCGCGATATGAAACCCACGCGCGATTCTTTTGATGCTTTCCGCGATCTGATCACACGCTTTCCCAACAGCAAATACGCTCCCGATGCCATCATTCGCATGAAATATCTGGTAAATGCTTTGGCCCGCAATGAGATCGCCGTGGCCCGTTACTATTACCATCGCCAGGTTTATCTGGCAGCAGCCAACCGTGCTCAGGATGTCCTGAAAACCTACTCCCATTCCGTCGCTACTGAAGATGCTCTGGATGTCATGGCACGCAGTTATCAGGCTCTCGGACTTAAAAAATTGAGCGATGATACGATCCGAGTTCTGAAGCAAGATTTCCCGAACAGCCGATACCTGACTCAGCAAGGAACCCTTACCAACAATCCGGTCTGGTGGCGCTTCTGGCAAAAAAGCTGATTCGGAAACCTGTTTCTGCTAATGAGCGGAATGGGGTGGTATAGACTTGGTGGGCCAGTACTGATAATAGATCTCATTGGGTCTGACCATACCCAATTCACTCCGTGCGATCTCCTCCACCGCTTCGGATCCCGATTTCAAATCGCGCACTTCAGCGCGCAACGTTTCATTTTTCTTTGACAGTGCCTGATTGGTTGCTTGTTGAGCCTGCCATTGATGGCGCAGATCCTGACAGCGCAACCATCCCCCTTTGCCCATCACCGCAGCATACGCCAGTGAGCCGCATAACCCGAGCATCAAACCACGCAGTACACGCAGCGGTGATGACCTCAGAGTCATGGGCTTGGTTCTCATGTCGTTACCATTCAAACATGCTGACGCACAAACTCCGCAGCGCCGCCATAAGTGGCCACCGCTCCCAGCGCCTCTTCGATACGCAGCAACTGGTTATATTTGGCCAACCGATCCGAACGAGACAGTGAACCCGTCTTGATTTGGCCTGCCTGAGTGGCCACGGCAATGTCGGCAATCACCGTGTCTTCCGTCTCTCCGGAACGATGAGAAATGACATTGGTATATCCGGCTTTTTTGGCCATCTCAATAGCCGCAAATGTCTCTGTCAGCGTTCCGATCTGATTGATCTTGATCAGGATGGAATTGGCCGCCCGACGACGAATTCCTTCCGCCAGAATCTTTGTATTGGTGACAAAAATATCATCGCCCACCAGTTGTACCCGATTACCCAGACGACGGGTCAATTCAATCCATCCTTCCCAATCCCCCTCCGCCATGCCATCTTCGATGGTCACAACCGGATAACGCTCCACCCATCCTGTCAACAATTCGATCATGCCACCCGCGTCCATGACGCGATCCTCAGCATGCAGATGGTACTGACCGTTGCGATAAAACTCTGAACTGGCACAATCGATCCCGATGGCAATCTGTTCACCGGGGCGATACCCCGCCGCTTCAATCGCCTGCGTGATCAGACCCAAACCGGCTTCGTTGTTTGGCAAACGGGGAGCAAACCCCCCTTCATCACCCACCGTCGTGGGCATCCCCTGCGCATCGATCAATTTTTTCAATGCGTGAAACACTTCGGCACCATAGCGCAGAGCTTCACGAAAATCAGGCGCACCAACCGGCACGATCATGAATTCCTGCATATCCAGACCATTATTGGCATGCGCCCCCCCATTGATGACATTCATCAACGGGACCGGCATCTTCAATGCTTGCGTCCCGCCCAGATAGCGGTAGAGTGGCAAACCTGCCTCTTGGGCGGCCGCCTTGGCCACCGCTTGCGACACCGCCAGCAGTGCATTGGCTCCCAAACGCGCCTTATTGTCGGTTCCATCCAGATCAATCATGATCTGGTCAATCTGCGCTTGCTCGCAGACATCCAGACCCGCCAAAGCCTCGTAGATTTCTCCATTGACATGAGAAACAGCCTTCAATACACCTTTTCCCTGATAGCGTGCAGCATCGCCATCCCGCAATTCCATGGCTTCCCGGCTCCCCGTGGATGCTCCGGAAGGAACACTGGCACGTACACGCACACCCGTCTCAGTCATCACCTCGGCTTCCACTGTCGGGTTGCCCCGAGAATCAAGAATTTCTCTGCCTTTCACTTCAATAATTGCGCTCATTCCTGTCAGTTCCTGATTTCAAACAAACGGTTATAAATAAATCCATCAAGGGTTCAATTCGGCAAAACCACGGCGTTTGACCAACGCATCAATCTCCAAAAGCGTTTCCAACAATTCCCGCATGCGCCCCAGTGGCCAGGCATTGGGTCCATCCGACAAAGCTCGCGCCGGATCGGGGTGAGTTTCCATGAAAATCCCCGCCACCCCAGCCGCGACGGCCGCACGGGCAAGAACCGGTACAAATTCACGTTGCCCCCCACTGGCCCCCCCCAACCCTCCCGGCAACTGCACCGAGTGCGTGGCATCAAAAACCACAGGGCATTGTGTCTCCCTCATGATGGCCAATGAGCGCATGTCGGATACCAGGTTGTTATAACCGAAGGATGCCCCGCGCTCACACACCATGATGTTGTCCTGAGCACTGGCTTCACGCGCCTTGTCCACGACATTTTTCATATCGGCAGGTGCGAGAAACTGCCCCTTTTTAATATTCACCGGCTTTCCGGCGGCCGCCACGGCACTGATAAAGTCAGTCTGACGGCAAAGAAAAGCCGGGGTCTGTAACACATCCACAACGCTGGCAACCTCGCTCACATCCTCGCGCTCGTGCACATCCGTCAGCACTGGAATGTGCAGATCACGTCGAATATCCGCCAGAATATTCAATCCTTGTGATTGCCCCAAACCACGAAATGAGTGTCCAGAACTACGGTTGGCCTTGTCATACGATGCCTTGAAAATGAAGGGAAGACCCAACGCTTGAGCCATCTCCTTCAAGGTTCCCGCTACCTCAAATGCCAATTCACGGGATTCGATGACACAAGGACCTGCAATCAAAAACAGGGGATGGTGCAAACCAACCTCAAAATGAGCAAGACGCATGACCCGTTACTCCTTATCCGAAATACGGCCTGAAACAGTCTGCCGATGACGCAGTGCTGCTTCTACAAAGGCTGAAAACAAAGGATGTCCCGTACGAGGCGTTGAGGTAAATTCCGGGTGAAACTGGCAGGCCACAAACCATGGATGGTTGGGCAACTCAATCATTTCGCAGAGATCGTCCTGCCCGGAATGACCCGACACACGCAATCCAGCATCAACCAGGTGCGCCAGGTAACCATTGTTGACTTCATAGCGGTGCCGGTGGCGTTCCACGATACGAGCCTTTCCATAGATCTGACGAGCCAGTGAACCTGCATCCAGCAAGCATTCCTGCCCCCCCAAACGCATGGTCCCCCCCAGATCGGACTGAGCCGAGCGCTGTTCCAGTTTTCCATCAGATGTCCGAAACTCCGTGATCAGGGCAATTACCGGATGCGGCGTTCCATCGAAAAACTCGGTGCTATGGGCCTCGGCCAACCCCGCACAGTGGCGCGCAATTTCCACCACGGCCAGTTGCATCCCCAGGCATATCCCTAAAAAGGGCAATCCCTGCTCACGTGCCAAACGAATGGCTGCAATCTTTCCTTCCACCCCGCGCTTGCCAAAACCACCCGGCACCAGCAACGCATCCATACCCGACAGGGCATTCAATCCCTCGGTTTCCAACCGTTCGGAGTCCACATAATGAATATGAATCCGCGTACGGCAATGTATCCCGGCATGAATCAAGGCTTCGGACAAGGACTTGTAGGATTCGGTCAAATCAACATATTTCCCCACCAGGGCAATATCGACCTCATGCTCGGGGTGTTCCAGCGCATCGATCAGACCATCCCATTCCGAGAGGTTGGCCGGCGGCGGTGTCAAACCCAATTTGGCACAAACGATCTGGTCCAACCCCTGACGGTGCAACCCACCGGGAATGCGGTAAATGCTATCGACATCTGGAGCAGAGATCACCGCATCCACCGCCACGTTGGTGAACAATGCAATTTTGCGCTGTTCGTCAGGAGGAACTGCTCGATCCGCGCGACAAATCAACACATCGGGTTGAATGCCAATTTCCCTCAACTCTTTGACCGAATGCTGAGTCGGCTTGGTCTTGATCTCGCCCGCAGAGGGAAGGTAGGGCAGCAATGTCAGATGGACGAAACAGCAATCGTCGCGCCGTGCCTCCACTGCCATCTGCCGAATCGCCTCCAGAAAAGGCAACGACTCTATGTCACCAACAGTACCGCCAATCTCCACGATCGCCACTTCGGCATCGGCAGCTCCCTGCCGAATACAATGCTTGATCTCATCCGTGATATGCGGAATAACCTGAACGGTTCCTCCCAAATACTCTCCGCGCCGCTCCTTGCGAATCACACTGTCGTAGATCTGACCCGTCGTGAAATTATTACGACGCGTCATGCGAGTCTGGACAAAGCGCTCGTAGTGGCCCAAATCGAGATCGGTTTCAGCCCCATCCTCTGTCACGAACACTTCGCCGTGCTGAAAGGGACTCATGGTACCTGGATCAACATTGATATAGGGATCCAGTTTGAGCAGCGTCACACGAATCCCACGGGACTCCAGAATGGCACCCAATGAAGCAGCCGCAATTCCTTTCCCCAGGGAAGACACCACCCCGCCGGTAACAAAGATAAATTTGGTCATGGAGCCAACGCGATGAAAAGTTTCGTCATTGTACCATAGAGCCTGCCCCTCTTAAATCCGGAAACTCTCCGTCAAGGCATCCAGTTCGCGAACCAGTTCACGTAAACGACGATCTGCTTCCTCGATACGTTGAACCGTGACCGCATTGCGTTCCGCACCTTGGGCGATCAGTTCGATGCGCTTCGAAATCTCTCTACCCTCGAGGCTCTGTGACTGGACCGCTGCCACGATGTCTCCCACTCCGCGCATGATTTTTTCAGAACTGTGCGCGATTTCATCAATGGTCGTCCCTGCGGTCTCCGCCATTTTTTCACCGTAGCGAACTTTCTGAACAGCCAACTCGATACGCCCAATGGCTTCTTCCGTGCCAGCCCCGATATCGTGAGAAACCTTACCAATCAACGCCCCGCTTTCTGCGCTCTGTCCCGCCAATTTACGAACCTCATCGGCCACGACGGCAAATCCGCGCCCTTGCTCACCCGCACGCGCCGCCTCAATGGCCGCATTCAGCGCCAGCAAATTGGTTTGGTCTGCAATTTCCTTGATGGCATTGACCAGTTCCGTGATCTGTCCTGCACGCGCTCCCAATTGGCGCACCGACTCAGCCGCCTGCAATACTTCATGACTAATACTTTCCATGTTGTCAACTACTTGCAACACGATGTCTTTTGCGCCCATCAAAGAACCAGAAGAAATTTTTTCCACCATTCGCGCATTATCCGCCGTCGCATCGATACTCGCGGACATTTCCTCGACGCTCGCCGCCGCCGCCTGAGCAGAGTCCGACTGAACTCCCGATACTTCTTCTGCAACCTTCACCGCCTGGTTCATGCGCTCGGAACTCTCGGTGATGTAGCGCGCCGTAGTTTTAACACGGTCGGTCATGGCTCCCAGCAAGACCTTGGTAGACTGAATTTCACACAGCAACATACCCACTTCATCGCGTCCAGAAATATCCACCAAACGGCTGAAATCTCCATCCACAATTTCTTCCAGATGTTGCGTAACCTCCTTCAAGGGACGACCGATCAAGCGGCTAACCATCCAGTCAAACGCCAGATACAGAAAGATCTGAACTCCCATTTGGGTTATCACCAGCAAGTAAGTGATCAAATGCAAGCGATGAAAACTGTCTGACAAATCCATCGTGAAATCTGAAGCCCCATTAGAAGACCCCACTTCCACCTGATGACAGATCAAACAATCGGTTTCATGGAACTTATGACTTTCAATGTAGGGGGTAATCACGCGCATCAGCGGATGTCCATCCTTCCATTCCAATGCAGTGTAGGGAATGGAACGCCCCGCCTTGACGGATTTATCGATAACCTGCCTGACCAACGGATCATCCAGACGCTCTTCCGGCAACCCTTCACCAAACTGGCGCACCACCTGAGGAGTCCGCACCAGCCGCAAGGAAGTCAACCGTTGGCCTTCGAGGATTTTTTGAATCATCAAACGACGATTGCGTGGCTCAGAGATCGATCCCGTTTCCATCAGCATATTGGCACTATCGATTACCTGCATGGCCACTCCATCACCCTTCTTGCCGGCATCTTCAAGAATCGAGGCACGCAACTGCTGATAGGTCAAAACCGTGGCCAATGTCAACAACACCAACATCACCGGCTGAATGACCAACTGCATCTTGACTCGCAGAGAAAGCCGTGAAAACCAGCGACCAATCCCACTTTTGAGCGTCGGCGGAGACTGTGGATGGTCACGGTAAAGCGCATCAGCTTCGGAAATCTCAGCCCGTGACGGCTTGCGCCGCAGGGAAATATATCCCACCACCTGCCCTTGACGCACAATAGGGGACACCGTAGCCTTCACCCAGTAATGATCCCCATTCTTGGCACGATTCTTGACAATCCCGCGCCATGGATGGCCCTTTTTGACCGTAGCCCAAAGATCGGCGAAAGCCCACGAGGGCATATCGGGATGACGCACCAGATTGTGGCTGCTGCCGACCAACTCATCCAGGGAATAACCGGAAATTTGCACAAAAGCATCGTTGGCATCCGTGACCACACCTTTGAGATCAGTGCGCGTTACAAACACCGCGGATTCGGGATACTCGATTTCCCGCTGCGTGACCGGCCCGTTGTTTTTCATAATTGGAACAAACCCTCAACATGACATCAGGTGATGAACTTATGGAATCTATCGGCCACCGATCACAAAACTTTAGGAACCACGTTCACAAAAGACGACTCATGCCCCGACACTCCTTTTGCTAACATAGCACATTCACCATCTTGTTCAAACCTCGAATACCGTGCCTATCGCCTCCTTTATCGACCAATTAATCCATCAACCGCCACTTCCTCACGTATTCAACCCCTGGCGCGACCGCGATCCCCTCAACGATGACAATGAAGATGCGCCAACCCGGCGGCGCAATCACCTGACTCACTATCTGGAAGAACGTCTGGGTCGTGCCCGCGTTCTACTGGTCGGAGAAGCACCCGGATATCAAGGTGCAAAATTCTCGGGATGCGCGATGACCAGCGAACGACGCCTACTGGAAGCCGGGCCAGATAACCCATTCTTTTCCGGAGTCAAACAACGCACCAGCCGAATTCGGCTCTCCAATGGCAAACCCAACCCTCACGGAGTACTCGAACCCACGGCCAGCATCGTTTGGCCAACGCTGCTCGGATTGACACACAGCCATGACTTCGTGCTATGGAACACCTTTGCCTGGCACCCCCACCGACCTCACCAACCCCTGAGCAATCGCACCCCCAGCGATACCGAACTACGCAACGGTCAATCCGTGCTACAGCATTTCCTGTCACTCTACCCCAACGCCCATGTCATCGCCGTTGGTCGAAAGAGCGAAGGGATATTGGCACAACTGGGGGTCTCCGCGCATGCCGTGCGCCACCCTGCCCATGGCGGGGCCACCCTGTTTCGTCAGCAGTTGGCGGCCTGGTGGAGCGCCAACGCCAATCCATAAAGCGCCACCCGATCTGTCATCACGACCCAAACTGGCATGCGCTCCAATAAAGGGCGCATGCGCCCTTTATCCAGAAAGGCCGACATGAATTCTTTCGAGCGTAGAAAAGGCAATATTTTTGGAGCAATGCCCCCAGCCAGGTACACTCCGCCGCGACTCATCAGTTTAAGCGCCAAATTACCGGCTTCCGCCCCGTAGAGGCTGGCAAACCAACTCAGCAATTCAATACAGACAACATCACGACCGGATAGCGCCGCCTCGGTAAGACAAGCCGCGGGTTCGGGGTGCTGCAACCCCTCTTTCAGCCAAGCAGGGGTTTCAGCCTGACGATAACGGCAGAGAAAGCGGTAGAGTTCTGGCAGAGCTGTGCCAGATACCACCCGTTCCCAACTCACCACACCGTAGCGTACCGATAGTTCACGCCAGAGTGCCACCTCTCGTTCATCACGCGGCGCAAAAGTGGCGTGCCCCCCTTCCGTGGAAAATGGGTGCCAGCCCCGTTCGTCAGCATAAATGCCAGCCTCTCCCAACCCCGTGCCTGCCGCTATCACTGCCCGGTTTCCAGGCACCGGTTCGCCCTCACGCAAACAGACCCGCTCATCATCAGCCAACGCGGGCAACCCCCACGCCACCGCCTCCAGATCATTGAAAAGATGGCAAGATCCATAGCCCTGCGCCTCCAGGTACTGTGCATCCAGTTGCCAGGGCAGGTTAGTCACCCGCACATGTTGGTCCATCACTGGCCCCGCCACTCCCACCGCCATCCGTGACCAATGCTCCCCCGATTGAACGCGATAGTAGTCAAGCACCTTTTCAAACGTAGCGAATTCCCGGCTATTGACGACGCACTCATGCATCAATGTCACCTGCGATTCAACCAGGCGCGCCAATGCCAGCCTGGTCCGTGTCCCCCCCACATCCACCACCAACACCCATTCTGTTTGCGCCATATCCGCGATCCCTTCTGCAATATTCCTCAGCCAGATTCTGATGCCCGGAGTCCGATTTTCTCGCACCCCTGGCATCATTTTCGTTCAGTTCTCAAAACATTGTCCATGGTAAGGTACAATGGCGCTTTTGCCCCGCGAGATTTCCCATGATGTTTCACGGCAGTTTGGTCGCCCTCGTAACCCCCATGTGCGACGATGGAAGTTTGGATCTGGACAATCTGCGGCGCTTGATTGACTGGCACGTCACGCAAAAAACGGACGGGCTGGTAATCGTCGGCACGACCGGGGAATCTCCAACCGTCAGCGTCACCGAACATCAGCAACTGATCACCAAGGCTGTCGAATTTTCTGACGGCCGGATCCCCATTATCGCAGGAACCGGCGCCAATTCCACGGCTGAAGCCATAGAACTAACCCGCTTCTCCCGCAGCGTTGGCGCGGCAGCCGGGCTCTCCGTCGTCCCTTACTATAACAAACCGGGTCAGGATGGTCTGTATCAGCATTTTTGCGCCATTGCGGATGCCGTTGAGTTACCCTTGATCCTCTACAATGTTCCCGGGCGCACCATTGCCGACCTGAGTAATGACACCGTCTTCCGGCTGGCCTCTCACCCCAATATCATCGGGATCAAGGATGCCACCGCCGACTTGTGGCGTGCCAGTGAGTTACTGGCCAACACTCCCCCGGGGTTTGCCTGCTATACCGGAGATGATGGTTCGGCAGCCGCATTTTTATTAATGGGGGGGCATGGAGTCATCTCCGTCACCGCCAACGTTGCTCCTGCCGCCATGGCCGAACTCTGCCGTGCCGCCCGCGATCTGGATGTCATCACCACCCGCAAGATCAATCATCAACTGCTGGATCTACACCGCCTGCTCTTCGTAGAAGCCAATCCCATCCCAGTCAAATGGGCCTTGGCCGAAATGGGCTGGATCCACCCGACGCTGCGACTCCCGCTCACCCCGCTCTCCAGCACGCACCACACCCAACTGCGAGCGGCCTTGTTACAAGCGGGTTGCCTCATCAGCTCATAGGTGCCTTTCATTTATTTTCGATGGTCTCTCATACCCCCATGAATAAGTCACTCATTGCAGGATTCTGCCTCGCTATCCTATCAGGGTGCTCGTCATCCTCTCATATTCTGGACTCCAAAAAAGTCGACTATAAAACTGCCGCATCCACCAATAACAGTCTGGACGTTCCACCCGACCTGAACCCCATACAAACCGATGATCGATTTGCCGTACCTGGCGAAGAGTCCTCAGCCACCCTGTCCCAATATAACCATACCCAGCAATCGTCCTTGACTTCTTCAACGGACAACAGCGCGGTTCTTCCAACATTTGGTCATCAGGTCACCCTGGAACAGGATCGGGGGCAACGGTGGCTGGTCGTCCACCAACCCGTGGAAAAAGCCTGGCCAATCCTGGAAGATTTCTGGTCTGGAAACGGTTTTACCCTGCGCACCGATGATCCCAAGATCGGCATGATGGAGACCGAGTGGACCGATATTCCCAACGCCACCCCCCCCGTGGGAGGACTGGGGGGATTGGTCAATCGTTTGTTCTCCAATCCCGTTCGTGACCAATTTCGTATCCGTATCGAACGTCTTGATGCGACCCACACCGAGATCCATCTCTTCCATCAACGCATGGAAGAGGTGCTGAATCACAGCACTCTCATCGGGGAATTATGGCAACCCCTGCCGGAATCGACCGAAATCGAGACCGAGTATCTCAGAAAACTGGCTGTAAAATTTGGTGAAACCCACGAAGAAGCCGATGCGCTGGTCACAGCCTCGACACAAGGATCCGACAAAACCACAGGGGCTTCGGTTGCTCACTCCTCCATTGATCACGGAGCGCAATTGTCCAGTGCCACCGACGGTAGCCCAATCATCAGCATGAAGGATTCCTTCGATCGAGCCTGGCGCCGCATTGGGCTGGCACTGGATCGCAGTGCCTTTACCGTGGAAGATCGCGATCGTGCCACCGGTGTGTACTTCATCCGCTATACCACCGATCAAGAAAATCGCAAGAAAAGCACAGGCGAAGGGTTTTTCTCAAAACTGGCGTTCTGGCGTTCGGAAGACAAGTCAAAGGATACACAGACCTATCGTCTAACCATCAGTTCTGTCAGTGGTCACGGAACCACGGTGGATCTGCATAACAAGGACGATTCCAAAGCCAATCCTGACACTGCCAAGCGTATCTTGGGTCTGATTTACAACCAATTGCGCTAACCAGCGATTATGTTACGCTTTGCTTCGCTGGGTAGTGGCAGCGGCGGTAATGGCTTGCTGATCGAGCAAGGAGAGACCCTGATTCTCGTGGATTGCGGGTTTTCCGCTGCAGAAGCCGAACGTCGTTGCCAACGACTGGGCAAGACATTGCAGGATCTGGATGCCATTCTGGTCACCCACGAACATTCTGATCACATCGGGGGGGTATTGTCTGTCCACAAAAAAACGGGTTGCCCAGTCCACGGAAGTTTCGGAACTCTCTCAGGAATCCGAGAGGGGCTGGAGAATGCACAAATACTGCGCGATGGCCTCAGCCTGCATCTTGGCACGCTGACGATCCAGCCTTATGCCGTTCCCCATGATGCACGCGAACCCCTCCAGTACACCGTGGAAAGTGGTCGTCGTCGCCTCGGCATCCTGACCGATGCGGGCAGCATCACTCCCCACATAGAAAACTGTCTGCAAGGTTGCCACGCCCTACTCATCGAATCCAACTACGATCCCCAGTTGCTTGAATCGGGGCCTTATCCCCCGGGGCTAAAAGCGCGGGTTCACGGCGACTATGGACATTTATCCAATCTGGCTTGCGCCCAACTCATCAAAAAACTGGACCATCCCGACTTGAGTCACATCGTGGTAGCGCACCTGAGCAGAAAGAACAATACGACGGAACACGTCCGTTCCACGCTGGAACAAGTATTGGGATGCCATGACCCTCGCATCCATATGGCTGATCAGGAACAAGGGCTGGATTGGATCACGGTCTGAGCACCTGGCTCAGGTTCATGCTTTACTTCCATTGACCCATAAAAAAACCGACCCTGAGGCCGGTTTTTTCATACTCCGTACAACGGACCTGATTACTTCTTGTCTGCGGCAGGAGCGGCAGGGGCAGCGGCAGGAGCAGCAGCATCAGCGGCGGGGGCAGCAGGAGCAGCGGCAGGAGCAGCAGCGTCAGCGGCCGGCGCAGCAGGAGCGGCGGCAGGAGCAGCAGCATCAGCAGCGGGGGCAGCGGCAGGGGCAGCAGCATCAGCAGCGGGAGTTTCGGCCTTAGGGGCTTCGGGTTTGCTGCAAGCGGCCAGAGTGACGGCGAACAGCGAGGCGATCAGGAGATTCAGTTTCATGATGAGTCCTATTGATTAAGAGGTTGACAATAAAAACCCTGAACAGCCCACCCGGGGCCATCAGACCCTGACAGAATACACCAAACGGAACGGGCAAACAAGTTTCATAAAAATTTAACCCACCCCGCCCCCCAGAGTGTCCACAGCGTTTCCAGCATGTCGGTCTTTACCTGCGCTGCCCGCAGTTGACGCCGATCTGCCAGGATCTTCCAGGCACCATGCGTCTTTTCCATCACGGCCAATCGCTCACCGTTACAATAGAAATGTCGGCCTGCAAATAACAGGCGACTGCGCGGATCAAGCCCTACCCCACGGGATCGAGCCAGCACACAAAATTCATCGAAATCCAGACATACATCCGGAGCGTCGAAATAAAGATGGGGCTTGGGTTCACTAAGGGCCTTACCGACACATTCCGTCACCTGCGCACGCGTCCAACGCAACTCACGATGTAACAAGTCAGCAATCTGCTGGATCAACTCGACGGGGATTTCGCCCGGATGTTGCATCAAGCGCAGATCCGGATCTGCGTAACGCCCTTCAACCCGTAACGTATCGCGCAGATGGTCGAGAAACGTTTCGATCCATTCCTGGTAGGTAGGTGCACGAAACCCAATGGAGTACGTAAAACATTCGCTGAGCGCCACTCCGTTATGAGCCCAGTGAGGCGGCAGATACAACATGTCTCCGGCTTCGAGGTCCCACTGGTTTTGCGGGGTAAAGCGACGCAACAGTTTGAGATCGCTGTCCGGCAATAATTCGAGATCGTCGGTTTCCGCAATTTCCCAGCGTCGGTCACCATAACCTTGCAACAAAAACACGTCATAGGAATCGAAATGGGGCCCTACCCCTCCCCCAGGCACTGCATAACTCACCATCAAATCGTCGAGACGCGCATGGGGAATAAAGTCAAACTGCTGTAGCAACCCCTCTCCTTCCGGTAACCAGTGATTCACTTCCTGGATCAGCAGAGTCCAATTCTCATCTGGCAACATCTTGAAATCAATGGGTCGGAAGGGTCCATGACGCAACTCCCAGCGTTTCCCCTGACGAATGATCAAGCGTGACTGGACATCCGAACGTGTGGCCAACCGCTTGATTTCTGATACCGTCAACAGGCCCAGAAAGCCGGGAATGGCCTGACGCACCAGTAAAGGGCTCTTATGCCAATGCTGTTTCAGGAACTGCGCGTAACTCAACCCTCCCAGCAGCACGCTGTGTGTCATGATCGTGTTTCTCGCTTTCAAGATGACACGGTACAATAGCACTTTTTTCCGGGATTCTGTCATGGTTCGCACCCGCTTTGCCCCCAGCCCGACCGGTTACCTGCATATCGGTGGTGCACGTACCGCCCTGTTTTCCTGGGCTTTTGCCCGTCACCACGGGGGAACCTTCGTGTTGCGCATTGAGGATACCGATCAGGAGCGTTCTACCAACGCATCGACTCAAGCCATCCTCGATGGCATGGCTTGGCTTGGCTTGAACCATGACGAAGGCCCTTTTTACCAAATGCACCGTTTGGCACGCTACCGTGAAGTTGCCGACCATCTGCTCAAGACTGGCTGGGCCTATCCCTGTTACGCCAGCCGCGAAGAACTGGAAGCCCTGCGTGCTGCCCAGTGGGCTCGCCACGAAAAGCCCCGTTACGATGGACGCTGGCGCGATTCCCGCGCAACTCCGCCCGCCGGAGTGACCCCAGTCATCCGTTTCAAAACTCCACAAGAGGGCAGCATCACCTTCAATGATCTGATCAAGGGGCCCATCACCATTGCCAATAATGAACTGGACGACTTGGTCATTCTACGTGCAGATGGCATCCCCACCTATAATTTCGGGGTCGTGGTCGATGATCTGGACATGCAGATCACCCACATTATCCGCGGGGATGATCATGTCAACAACACGCCTCGCCAGATTCATCTGATGCAGGCTCTGGGAGCCACCTTGCCACAGTTTGCCCATTTGCCCATGATTCTTGGTCAGGATGGCGAACGACTGTCCAAGCGACATGGAGCCGTGAGTGTCCTGCAATACCAGGAAGCCGGTTTCCTTCCGGATGCCCTGATCAATTATCTGGCACGCTTGGGCTGGTCACATGGTGATGCCGAAATTTTTTCCCGGGATGACCTGATTCAATGGTTTGATTTTGCCCACGTCAATCGCTCACCGGCTCGCTTCAATCCCGAAAAGTTACTGTGGCTCAACCAGCAGTATATAAAGGCTACTCCCGATGATCTACTGGTACCCCATTTGCGTGAGAGCCTTGCCCTGACCCCCGAAGAATGGCAGTCCGGTCCCGTCCCGCAAACGGTCATTGCGCTCATCAAAGGACGCATTGGACATACCACAGAACTGGCCGATGCCACCGGATATTTCTATCGGGACCCGACTCCCTTGCTCGACAACACACTGGAAGCCTCCGTCATTGCCGCCCTGAGAACCTGTCTGGAACAATTTCGGGAAGTCTCCTGGACCCCGGACTCCCTGTCCTCTGTGGTAAAGGCAACCGCTGCCCAGCATGGCCTCAAAATGGGGCAACTGGGCATGCCCCTGCGGGCGTGCCTCTGTGGAACTACACACACGCCCTCGCTCGACCTGACGCTTCACCTGATCGGCCGTGAGGCGGTCATCCGCCGCCTCGAACAGGCACTGGTCACGCAAACCGACTAAAGATAGGAACGACGGTCGAGAAACGCCAGTCGCCAGCGTGTTATCACCACCCGTTCGGGCAGACCGACCTGACTGAACGGGTCAGCCTGAATAAACGCCTCTGCTGCGCTTCGGCTGTCAACATCCACAATATAAAAACTTCCTTGCGGCGTTTGGCCATCGTCGCTCATTTTGGCCCCACACGCCAATAACAACCCCTTTTGCTCCTCCAACCAAGCCAGATGGGCCGGACGATGGGCCTGACGCAGGGGCCCCTGCCCGACTTTATCCCAAGTTTCAATCAAAAATGGCATCACAACCCTCACTCTGGTTTTATAAAAAGGGAATTATCCGGTCACCACACGCCTCGGTCAAATCTTCCACAGCCTTTGCCAGCCCCATGGGGGGAAGCGTATAATGGCGAGTTCCCCCTGCACTTTAATAGAAGAGACTCGATCAGCCATGCATCCCCAACTCAATGTGGCCATCAAGGCGGCGCGACGTGCCGGCAACCTGATCCAACGCGCGGCTCAGGACATCGATCGCTTGACGATCAGCAAAAAAGGTCATGCCGACTTTGTGTCGGAAGTCGATCGCGCTGCCGAACAGGCCATCCGGGAAATTTTGACCGAGACCTATCCCGATCATGCCATTCTCGGCGAGGAAGGAGGAGCCAGCGGCAATTCCCCCTATTGCTGGATTGTCGATCCCCTTGATGGGACCACCAATTTTCTGCACGGTTTTCCACTCTACAGCGTGTCCATTGCCCTGACTCACGAAGGCATCGTCAACCATGGGGTAGTATACGATCCTGTCCATAACGATCTGTTCACCGCTTCACGGGGCAGCGGTGCCTATCTGAATGACCGGCGCATCCGGGTCAGCGGGCGTACCCGCCTGGACGAGTCGCTGATCGGCACAGGGTTTCCCTACGCCCACATGACTCATCAGGAACGCTATCTGCGCATGATGGCCGAGGTCATGAGAAAAACTGCAGGACTTCGCCGCCCTGGGTCGGCAGCCATCGATCTGGCTTATGTTGCAGCAGGACGTTACGATGCATTCTGGGAACTCGATCTCAAACCTTGGGATATCGCCGCAGGGACCTTGCTGATTCAGGAAGCTGGCGGCCTGGTTTCCGACCTCGATGGGGAAAATCGTTTTCTGGAAACGGGAAACGTCGTCGCCGGTTCTCCAAAAATTTTTGCCCAACTGCTACCGATCCTGCAAAACGCCTGAGAACCCATGTTCGATCATTTTCGTTTTGTTCTCTGTCACACCACCCACCCCGGCAATATCGGTGCAACAGCACGCGCCCTGAAAACCATGGGGTTCTCCAGACTGGTTCTGGTTCAACCTCGTCATTTTCCCTCCGATGAGGCCACTGTACGCGCTTCGGGGGCAGATGACCTGTTACAACAGGCCACCCTCTGCACAACCCTGGACGAGGCATTACAAGGGACGACACTGGCCGTCGGCTTGACAGCGCGACGGCGCGATCTTTCCCACCCCATGCTGACACTGCGCGACATGGCCGTCAATGCTCCCCTGGAAGCATCGGGAGCCGGTGAAGTGGCCCTGGTCTTTGGCACTGAAATGTCCGGATTATCCAATGCCGAACTGGATTTGTGCCAGCGTCTGGTGCATATTCCCACTGATCCGACCTTCAGTTCCCTTAACCTTGCCTCGGCAGTCCAACTGGTCGCCTACGAGTTGCGCCAGACCCTGCTTCAAGACGCCACACAACTTCCACAGACACGCGAATATCCATTGGCCCACCACGAGGAACTGGAACAATTTTATCGCCATCTGGAACGGGTATTGCTCGCCAGCACCTTTCTCGACCCACAACACCCCGGCCGCCTGATGACCCGCTTACGTCGCCTTTTCTCCCGGGCACGAATCGAACGAGAAGAGGTCAATATCCTGCGTGGCATTCTCAAGTCGCTTTATCCTGCCGACAATGGCAGTGACCCCGTCGATACAAGGACAGCCTCCCATGTTTGACCGTATCCGCGAACAGATAGACTGCGTTTTCGACCGTGATCCAGCCGTGCGGAGTCGCTGGGAAGTCATCACCCTGTACCCCGGCTTCCATGCCATTCTGTTGCATTGGTTGGCTCACAGCCTGTGGCACCGTAACCTCAAATGGCTCGGACGAGCGGTATCGCAATTTTCAAGATTTTTGACCGGAATCGAGATCCACCCCGGGGCCACCCTTGGGCGACGCGTCTTCATCGATCATGGGATGGGAGTCGTGATCGGTGAAACCGCCGACGTGGGAGACGACTGCACCCTCTACCAAGGAGTAACCCTGGGAGGAACCTCCTGGAACAAGGGAAAACGCCACCCCACTCTGGCCACCGGTGTCATCGTTGGGGCGGGTGCCAAAGTCATCGGTCCGATACTGCTGGGTGAAGGCTGCAAGGTGGGCTCCAATGCCGTCGTCGTCAAACCCGTTCCACCAGGTGCTACAGTCATCGGAATTCCTGGGCGATTACTCGAAGACGAACAGCATCGCCCCCTGAAATCCGATCCGCAATTCAGCGCCTATGGTTCATCGCGCGATGAGACAGACCCCTTGATCGTTGCCGTACAAGACCTGGTGCAGCGTAATGCGGAACTTGAGGCGCGGCTTACGGAACTTTCCCGTCACGTTGACAGCCTCAGCCACCACCCCTGAAGGAGACTCCCCATGACCATCACCTTATCAGATGCTGCGGCCCAACAAGTCCGCCACTCTCTCACCAAACGCGGCAAGGGTATCGGCTTGCGTTTCGGAACCAGGAAATCGGGATGTTCCGGCTTGGCTTACACCGTGGATTATGCTGACGAAATTCGCGATGGAGAAGTGACCTTCGAGTCCCATGGAGTTCAGGTGTTGGTCCATCGGGATCATTTGGTTGACCTGGACGGCACCCACATCGATTATCAGCGCCAGGGCCTGAATGCTACTTTCCAGTTCATCAATCCCAATGTCACCGACCAGTGCGGGTGCGGGGAGAGTTTCACCACTCGAACCGGCGACTGAGCATTCCATTCAAGCATGAACGCTTCTGTCATCACCTCCTGGCGTTTGAGCCAACTGATACAGTCGCGTCCCCTCGTGGTATTCACTCGCAATACCGCCGAAGCGCAGCGCTGGCAGGAAGAAATCGCCTGGTTTCGTCCTGACGCACAGCTGTGTTGCCTGCCCGACTGGGAAACCCTGGCCTATGATCGGTTTTCCCCACACCAGGACCTGGTATCGGAACGACTGGCCACGTTGTGGTTAATCTCACAGGGAGAATTTGACATTCTGCTGGTGCCCGTCACCACAGCTCTCTACCGCTTACCCCCCGTCAGTTATCTGGCTGGACACACCTTTTTTCTGCGCCAAGGTCAGAAACTGGAAGGAGATACCCTGATTCGCCAGATGGCCCAGGCTGGCTACCAGGCAGTCCAGCAGGTTATCCGACCCGGCGAATTCTGTCGCCGTGGCGGCGTATTGGACTTGTTCCCCATGGGCAGCACACTTCCCTACCGCCTGGAACTGTTTGATGATCGTCTGGAAACCCTGCGCACCTTTGACGCAGACACCCAGCGCTCCCTCTACCCTGTCCCTGAACTGCGCCTCTTGCCAGCCCGCGAGTTCCCTCTGGATGAGGCGGCCCGCACCCGATTCCGCAGCAATTTTCGTGATCACTTCGAAGGCGATCCATCGCGCTGTACCCTTTACCGCGATGTGGGCAACGGCCTGTCTCCCGGTGGGATCGAGTATTATCTGCCCCTGTTTTTTGATCAATGCGCCTCACTTTTCGACTATCTTCCTGCCTCCAGTCGAGTATTCACCCCTGCTGATCTCACGATACCCATCCGTGAATTCTTGACATCGGTACGCAGCCGTTGGGAAATGGTCAGTGGCGACCGAACCTACCCAGTCCTTCCACCAGATGCACTGTTTCTTCGTGAAGAAGCTTTTTTCGTGGGTCTCAAGGCCTTTGTGCCGGAACGTCCCCCGTATGATACCCATTCGTTACCAGCGCTGGATATCCAGCGTCGTTCTCCCCATCCCTTGGCCAAACTTCAGCAGTTCATCGATGAATTCCCCGGACGTATCCTGATACTTTCCGACAGCCTGGGACGGCGTGAAACCCTACGTCAATTACTCAACGAACAGGGAATAGCACCTGAAATCACCCAGCATTGGGCCCAATTCGAGACTTCCACCGCCCGTCTCATGTTGACGGTTGCTCCTCTTCAGGAGGGACTGCTGTACCACGATCGGTTGGCATTGATCACCGAGAATGAACTGTTTCAGACACAGGTGCATCAACGGCGACGACGTGATCGCCGCTCACAGAGTGATAACCTTCTGCGCGATCTGACCGAGGTACACATCGGAGATCCCGTGGTACATCAGGATCATGGCATCGGGCGTTTCATGGGACTGGTCACCCTCGATCTGGGGGAAGGCAGCGGTGAATTCATGCAACTCACCTATGCCGGAGATGACACCCTCTACTTGCCAGTCGCTCAGTTACACCTTATCAGCCGCTATTCCGGTGGCCCTCCGGAATCTGCTCCTCTCCACAAACTGGGCAGTGGCCAATGGGAAAAGGCCCGCCGTCAGGCGGCTCGCCAAGCACGCGATACTGCCGCCGAATTACTGGACCTGTACGCACGGCGCGCCGCACGCAGTGGCTGGGCATGTCCCATTGATGACGAAGCTTATGCCGCCTTCGCCGAGGGATTTCCTTTTGAAGAAACCCCCGACCAATTGGCCGCCATCGATGCCGTTCGTCAAGATTTGGCTTCCCCCAAACCCATGGATCGTCTGGTCTGCGGCGATGTGGGCTTCGGCAAAACCGAAGTCGCGTTGCGTGCTGCCTTTCTGACCATTCAAGCCGGTCGGCAAGTAGCCTTGCTGGTCCCCACCACCCTCTTGGCTGAACAACATTTCCAGAATTTCAGCGACCGATTTGCTGACTGGCCCATCAAGATTGCGGAGTTGTCACGTTTCCGCTCCGCCAAAGAAATGTCAGCCACACTGGGAGAACTGGAGAATGGACGCGTCGATCTGGTCATCGGTACCCATAAATTATTGAGCAAGGAAGTACGATTCGCCCGACTGGGTCTGGTCATCATCGATGAAGAACACCGTTTTGGTGTGCGCCAGAAAGAGCGTCTAAAGGCACTTCGAACCGAAGTGGATGTGTTGACCCTCACCGCCACCCCCATTCCACGGACACTGTCTCTGGCGCTCGAAGGACTGCGCGATTTTTCCGTCATTGCCACAGCCCCACAAAAACGACTGGCCATAAAAACTTTCGTGCGCCCACATTCCCCCGCACTGATTCGTGAAGCCACACTCCGCGAACTCAAGCGCGGGGGGCAGTTATACTTCCTCTACAATGAAGTCGAAACTATCGAAAACGAGCGGGAGCGACTGGCTCAACTGCTACCAGAAGCACGTATCGCCGTCGCCCATGGCCAGATGCGCGAACGAGAGTTGGAACAGGTCATGCGCGACTTTTACCAACAGCGTAGCAATTTACTGCTTTGTTCGACCATCATCGAAACCGGCATTGATGTTCCCAATGCCAATACCATTTTGATTCACCGCGCCGACCGTTTCGGCCTGGCCCAGTTACACCAGTTGCGCGGTCGTGTCGGTCGCTCACACCATCAAGCCTACGCCTACCTGCTTACCCCCCCGGAAGAGGCTTTGACCCCTGCCGCCAAAAAACGCCTGGATGCCATCCAGCAAATGGAAGAGTTGGGAGCCGGTTTTTATCTGGCCATGCAGGACTTGGAAATCCGTGGTGCCGGGGAAGTGCTGGGGGACTCGCAAAGTGGCGATATTCAGGGCATAGGGTTCAATCTGTACACCCAGATGCTAAGCCTGGCTGTCAAGACGCTGCGCCAGGGAGGGCACTGGGATCCAGATGCACCGCTGGAATCTTCTCTGGAAATCAACCTCCACGCACCAGCCCTGCTCCCGGAGGATTACTGTGGAGATGTGCAGGAGCGGCTGATCCTGTACAAACGCCTCGCCAACTGTGAGCACACAGATGCCCTGAACGCCCTTCAGGAAGAACTCATCGATCGCTTCGGACTTCTCCCTCAGGTGACAAAAACCCTTCTGGAAGTTCATCGCCTTCGCATTCACGCCACCCCGCTGGGCATACGCAAAATCGATGCCCATGAAACCGGAGCACTGATCCAGTTTGTAACCCCCCCGCCTTTTGATGCCCAGGCCTTCATTCAACTGGTTCAAAAACAGCGCTACCGACTGGCCGGCAGTGACCGGTTACGCTTGGTCCACGAGGCCCCAGAACCCCAACAACGGGCCGATATCATCCAACGCTTTCTGGAACAATTACGATCTCTTCCTGCCGCTCCCTGAGTCCACTCAATTTCCCGCATCAGGCAATGTGGTGCTGAATATCCGCCAAACGGATACGCCACTCTGCCGGTCCACTTCGATGCACCGACTGCCCCCTGCTATCCACTGCTACCGTCACTGGCATATCTACCACCGTAAACTCGTAAATGGCTTCCATGCCCAGATCAGCAAAAGCCACCACCCGCGCAGTACGAATAGCACGCGCCACCAGATAAGCGGCTCCCCCGACGGCAATAAGAGACACTGCGCGATGACGACGAATCGTCTCAATCGCCCCTTCTCCTCGTTCGGCTTTACCGATCATCCCCCACAGCCCCAATTTTTCGAGCATGAAATCGGTGAACTTGTCCATACGCGTTGCCGTTGTCGGACCTGCAGGCCCCACCACCTCGTCTCCCACCGGATCCACTGGCCCTACGTAATAGATGAAACGCCCCCTAAAATCCAGACCCTCCGGCAGCGGTTCACCCTGTTCGGCTCGTTGCTGCAGACGCCGGTGAGCCGCATCCCGTCCAGTCAACAAGCGACCGGATAACAACAGCGTATCCCCGGCCTTCCACTCCGCTATCCCATTATGCGTCAGTTGATCCAGATCGACACGGCGCGCATTGGGGGCTGCCTGCCATGTCACCTGTGGCCAATCTTCAAGGCGTGGAGGCGGCAACCAGACCGGCCCTTGTCCGTTCAAAGTGAAATGGGCATGGCGGGTCGCTGCACAGTTGGGAATCAGTGCCACTGGCAACGAAGCGGCATGGGTTGGATAATCGAGAACCTTGACATCCAGCACCGTTGTCATCCCCCCCAATCCCTGAGCACCTATCCCCAACGCATTGACACGGTCATACAGTTCGATGCGCAACGCTTCCAGCGTATTGGAGGCTCCCCGGGCCTTGAGTATGCTCATGTCAATGGGTTGCATCAGGGATTCTTTGGCCATCAGCATGGCTTTTTCGGCTGTCCCTCCAATACCGATGCCCAACATCCCTGGAGGACACCAACCGGCACCCAGTGTCGGAACCGTTTCCACCACCCAGTCCACGATGGAATCCGAAGGGTTCAGCATCACCAATTTGGCTTTGTTTTCCGACCCCCCACCTTTGGCCGCAACGACGACCTCCACCTGGTCGCCAGGAACCAGGGTGACATGGGTCACCGCCGGCGTATTGTCTCGTGTATTTTGCCGCTTGCCTGCTGGATCAGCCACCACCGAGGCACGTAACGGATTGGCCGGATTCAAATAAGCACGTCGTACCCCTTGGTTGACCGCGTCTTCCAGAGATCCCGTCAACTCCCAGCGCACCTCCAATCCAACGCGCAGAAAGACATTGACGATGCCCGTATCCTGGCAGATCGGACGATGTCCTTCGGCACATAATCGAGAATTGGTGAGTATCTGAGCCATGGCATCCCGGGCAGCCGCAGACTGCTCCTTCTCATAAGCCTGGGCCAGCGCTTCCAGATAGTCACGGGGATGATAATAAGAAATATACTGCAATGCATCCGCAATGCTTTCCACCAAATCTTCTTGCCGAATCAACGTCACGTCATTTCACTCCCTGAAAACATTCCCGAGGCTGAGTACCTCGGCGAGTAAGGCTATAATAACGCTTTGGTGCGCCAGCAGGGAATGGAAGTTATACCTGAGCCACGAGCCCGATACCCTCATGAGGAAGGATCATGTCATCCGAAGTGCTCCACCACGAAAGCCGTCAATTTCAGCCCGCTCCAGCGTGGGTCGCGCGATCCAACGTCAATGGTGCACGTCGCCAGTTACTGGTCCAGCAGGCACAACAGCATCCTCTAGAATTCTGGGCTGAACAAGCCCGCGCCGTACTACACTGGCACACCCCATTCACCACGGTTCTGGATGATCAGAATCCCCCGTTCTTCCGTTGGTTTATCGAAGGCCAACTCAACGCTTCCTACCAATGCCTAGATATTCCCATTGCACAAGGTCACGGCGACAAAACCGCCCTGATTTTCGAAGCCGATGATGGCCAGGTTTCCACGCTGACCTACCGCACCTTGCATGAACGTGTGTGCCGTTTTGCCAATGCCCTGAAGTCTCTGGGTATCACCTCGGGAGACCGAGTTATCCTGTACCTGCCCATGTCCTTTGAAGGGATTATCGCCATGCAGGCCTGCGCACGCATCGGGGCCATTCATTCGGTGGTCTTCGGCGGTTTCTCAGCCAAATCCCTTCATGAACGCATCATCGATACCGGTGCCCGTCTGGTCATCACCGCCGATGGACAATACCGTGGGGGAAAACAACTCCCTTTGAAGAGCGTGGTGGACGATGCCTTGGCCATGGGACCTCATCAAGTAGAAAAAGTCATCGTGTATGCCCGGACCGGGCACGATATTTCCTGGAATGAGGAACGGGATCGATGGATGGCTGCTCTGGAAGCGGCACACCCCCCCCACTGTGAGCCCGTCTGGGTAGATGCCGAGCATCCCCTGTTCATCCTGTATACCTCCGGCTCAACGGGAAAGCCCAAAGGAATTCAGCATGCCACAGCGGGCTATTTGCTGTGGAGCATCCTGACCATGAAGTGGGTTTTTGACCATCATGCTGAAGATATCTACTGGTGTACCGCCGATATTGGCTGGATCACCGGCCACACCTATGTCAACTATGGTCCGCTGGCTGTGGGGGCCACACAAGTCATCTTTGAAGGAATTCCCACTTACCCCCATGCCGGACGCTTCTGGTCGATGATCGAACGACATCGCGTCAATGTGTTTTACACGGCTCCCACTGCCATTCGTGCACTCATCAAGGCCAGCAATCTGGATCCTGCACAACACCCAGCCCACTTTGATCTGTCCAGTCTGCGCTTATTGGGATCCGTCGGCGAACCCATCAATCCCGAAGCCTGGATCTGGTACTACGAGTCCGTAGGACAACAACGCTGCCCCATCGTTGACACGTTCTGGCAAACCGAAACAGGGGGACATGTCATCGCACCCTTGCCAGGGGCACTCCCACTGGTACCTGGTTCATGCACCTTGCCCTTGCCTGGTATCGATGCCGCAGTAGTCGACGAAACCGGTCGCGAACTTCCGGCAGGGCACGGTGGTCTGCTGGTCATCCGAAAACCCTGGCCATCCATGTTGCGTACGCTGTGGGGTGACGACGAACGCTTCCAGAAGACCTATTTCCCTGCGGAACTCCAGGGGTACTACCTGGCAGGGGATGGTGCCGTGCGTGATGCTGATTCCGGTTATTTCACGATCACCGGACGTATCGATGATGTTCTCAATGTATCCGGACATCGTCTGGGCACCATGGAAGTGGAATCCGCATTGGTCGCGCATCCCCAGGTAGCAGAAGCCGCTGTGGTCGGAAAACCGGATGATCTCACCGGCGAGGCCATCGTCGCTTTTGTGGTACTGAAATGCCCGCGTCCGATGGGTGACGCTGCTCAAGAATTAGCCAATACTCTGCGCCAATGGGTAGCACAACAAATTGGCCCTATCGCGAAACCCCGGGATATCCGCTTTGGCGATAATCTGCCCAAGACCCGCTCGGGAAAAATCATGCGCCGACTCCTGCGCACATTGGCACGGGGAGAACCTCTGACTCAGGACACTTCCACCCTGGAAAACCCCGCAATTCTTGAACAATTGCGAGAGACCCTGTGAAACCACACTGGCGCAGTACGCGTCTGGACCGTTATCTGGCCCGCGAATTATTCTTCAGCACAGCGCTGGTGTTCACGGCATTGCTATTCCTGTTTTCCTTTTTTGACCTGATCCACGAACTTAACGATGTGGGCAAGGGAAACTATGCGCTTTGGCGTGTCGCCATATTCGTCGCACTGGCCATGCCCGGTCATGCCTACGAGTTGTTTCCCATCGCGACTCTGATCGGAACGCTGTATGGTTTGACCACCCTGGCCCAGCATTCGGAAATCACCGTCATGCGCTCATCGGGATTATCTCGTCAAAGACTGGCTCAGGCCTTGCTGCGCACCGGCATTGGATTTGTGCTGGGCGCATTCATTCTGGGCGAGTTGATCATGCCTCTCACGGAGGAAAATGCACAACAGTGGCGTTTGAAGGCACTCAACAATCTGGTCGCTACCCAATTTCGCTCTGGCATCTGGATCAAGGATAAGCACAGTTTCATCAACATTCGCGAAATGCTCCCGGATAATTCTCTGCGCGATGTACGCATTTACGAGTTTGACGATCACCGTCGCCTCAAACGCATCAGTACGGCTCATCAGGCGACCTATCTCAGAGACCATTTATGGGACCTTGCCACCGTAGAACGCACCCTGTTCAGTGCGCAGGGAGTCTCTGTGCTGCATGAAACTCATGTCCCCTGGGACTCCGTACTCTCGCCTCAGGTCATGTCCACGCTCCTCATCGAACCCGAGCAGATGGCACTCTGGAACCTGCATTCGTACATCCAGCACCTGCGCGACAATCATCAGCAAACCTTGCGTTTCGAAGTCGCACAATGGAGCAAACTTTTTTATCCATTTTCCATCCTGGTCATGATGATGCTGGCACTCCCTTTTGGATTGCAGCGCCCACGAGCAGGGGCTGTCGGGGTACGTATCATGCTGGGAATCGGGTTGGGATTGGGCTTTTACCTCTCCAATCGTCTCTTTTCCTACCTCGGTCAACTCAATGGCTGGAGCCCCATTACCAGCACAATATCCCCCAGCCTCAGTTTTCTGGCCCTGGCTCTGATCCTGGGTTGGTGGGGGGAAAAACGCGCGTAATCGTCAGTCCCAACAGACGGTCATGCAAGAAATTTCCGTCCCGGTCTACCAGGACCCACAACAGCGAAACACCCGTCAGCCAGCCCACAACTGCCAGACCATAACGCATCCAGGACAAAGACCATGAAGGAGCAAATCCTTCATGATTTGACAACCTAAGATGCCACGCGCGCATGGCGATGGTCTGACCCCTGTGTTGCCAGAAATAGGCAAAGTACGCCCCCACCACCAGAAACAGATACAGTCGATACCATGCACGCCACTCGGCGTGCGATATCCCGACATGCACCAAACGCACAAAAGGCAAGGCCGCCAACATCAATACGCCGACCAGCAGAACCAACTCATAGAGCGCACTCATGAGGCGCACGCGCAACGGCGCGACGGGTATCTGCTGAAAAATCACCGCGACAGGGTTGACGCAGTCGAAGATTGAGTGGGGGATGCCTGCGCCCCCGTGGTACCAGAGACCGCAGCAGTAGTGGCCCCTCCCTGCCGCGCACGCCAACGTGAGCGTATCACGGCCCGCTTGTCTGGCGATAATGCGTGGTACTGTCGGAAATTCTTGCGCGCCTGATCCCGAGTCGCCTGGGGCAAATGAGTCCAGATACGGATACGCTGTTGAAAACGCTTCTTTTCCTCGGGCGACAATTTTGAAAAGTGACGCGCCGCATGAACAAGACGAGTCTGCTGCTGAGGGGTCAGGCGATTCCAATCTGGCTGGGCCGGTGCCAGAATATGCTGTTGTTCAACCGTCAATGATGACCAAGGGGTACGCGGCTGGCTGGGCATGACCGCAGCCCAGTCCAACACAGGCAAAAAAATGACAACCAGCAGGATCAGTGCCCTTGCCGAAGCCATTCAGAAAAGTCCTGTTGTGCAAAATCCTGGGGAGGTATTTCGGCAGAAAGCAACTTGGCTTCCAGAAATCCGGCTTCATCTGCCACGCGCTCCTGACGCAATGTCTGCCACCACAGGCCACAAAAAACCAATGACCCTACCAACATTACCGTCACCAGCGACCACCTCCCTACCCGCCCAGCCGCCATTCCCACGGTAGCTCCTCCCGACCAGACCAGCGAATCACCGTGGGCCAAATTTGATAAAAGCGCATGACGCTGAGCGCGCAAACGACCCAATACCAAGGGATCAAGATCCTGAGTCCCCTGGTTGAGCAGTTTTGAAATAACATTTGCAAAATCATGTTCGTTCATGTTCTTCACTCCGGACGGGTCAATCTTTTAGCCAAAGCATGCACGGCACGCGAACAATGGGTCTTGACACTGCCTTCGGAACATCCCATGATGCCCGCCGTCTCAGCCACATCCATCTCTTCCCAGTAACGCAACAGAAAGGCTTCCCGTTGACGCGCAGGCAATGTCCGCAATACTTCCTCGATCTGATTCAGTATCTGCTTCTGAGCCAAACGAAGATCGGGCAGATGGGAAAAAAAGCGCCCATCCCCTGCATCCTCGACATGTTCCAGAATGTCAAATTCGCCTTCCTCGTTATCCGCCTCGCCCGAAAACATACTGGCCACCGGGGTTCTTTCCTGACGTACCTTGCTGCGTCGGAAGTAATCACGAATGGTATTTTGCAAAATACGCTGAAACAACGGAGGGATCTCCTCCTTTGGGCGAGAAGCATAACTCTCAGCCAACTTCAACATGGCATCCTGTACGATATCCAATGCTGCCGCATCATTCTGCACGGCATAGACGGCATGCTTGAAAGCACGACGTTCGACCGATGCCAAAAACTCGGATAATTCCTGATGGGATGCCAGACTTACCTCCAATAACGTAATCTAGGAGGATGATAGCAAATCTGGAACGAGAGTCATATTCCTGAACGGGGAGAAGAAATAGAAACACCCTTGTGTGTTGGGAAGGGTGTCTGGCGGTGACCTACTTTCGCATGGGAATCCACACTACCGTCTTCAGCAACTGGTCGCTATTTCGCCACCAACACCGTGAGTTCTCCGCCACTTGTTTCGCCACAGGCAACCGCATCACAATCAGGACATTTCATACCGATCGCTCAACAATTTTTTTATGCAACGATCCGAAAGTCAATTCCTTTGGCAATGGGCCTCACGTGCCTGTTCTCTCGCCTCATCTCCACAAATCCGTAGTTCGACATCGTTTTCAACGTGCGAGAAAGGTTGCCTGGTTTGCGTCCAGTGATGTCAGCCAATGAGGAAATAGACTGTGGCTTGGCTTCCTGAATCACCTTCAACAGTGCTCGGTTGTCATCGCTCAAAACCTCTGCCAAGGAACGCATTGAGGTGAACCAAATTTTAGGATCAGTCGCCTTGGGCTTATAGTCCCCACGAGCGATGGCCAGCACGCGCTCGCGAATTTTTTCTTGCGTCATGATCCCGACAACGATCGTCTTCATGATTTCCTAACCTCCTCTAACACACGGTCCACTTCCATAAAGAAGTCCGACAACAACTGGTGTGCATCTTTGAACTCATAGGGCACACCTTTATCACTAACATATCGATGCTTATGGTCATACGGCAATCGTGTTCCCGCATATTTGAATTTCTTGGGTGGCTTTACCGCATGGGCATTGTCATAGCAACGTCAACGAATAGCGAATCCCGTGCGGAATGTCCGTCGACGCATCAACAACCCTTGCCTCGATCTTGATCCAATACCCCCTCCTTCCCTTGCCGGGCGAGTAGAGGACTTCCACCTCCAAGTGAGTGCGCCCTGCCGGGCGCACAAATAGAAACACCCTTGTGTGTTGGCACAAGGGTGTTGAGAAGGGTGTCTGGCGGTGACCTACTTTCGCATGGGAATCCACACTATCATCGGCGCGGTCTCGTTTCACGGCCCTGTTCGGGATGGGAAGGGGTGGGACCAAGACGCTATGGCCGCCAAACATAAAC
>JAJZBQ010000012.1 GCA_021798835.1 Pseudomonadota bacterium
TGCTGGCCCGACGTTTCGGGGAGGTGAGCCCAGTTGTTCTGGACAGAATTGCAACAGCTTCCAGCGAGCAGGTTGAGAACTGGTTGGATCGGGTTCTCGATGCCCCTACGCTGGATGCCGTATTTGCGCCGCATTCTCATTGAAAGGCTGATGCGCGTTTAAAAGATCTGTACCCGACGTTCACTGTTTGCCCGTTATCAGGGGCTCGGTATGTTTGAACAGAATGACCCCGATAGATAAGTGCCAAGGGGCGGGTTGGGAATGGTGCAGAGTTGACCACAGCGTCGGTCGTTCTGGTCTAAGGTTGACCACAACCGCCGCTGTGGAGTAACCGTTAACTGGTTGGCGTTGTTGAGGGTTGTGTGAGGTTGTGCAGAGGGGAACGAAGGGGTTTGTCGGAGAAGTGCGGTTTCCAGAGTCTTGGGGTGAGTTCGTGTACTCTAACCGGAATCCTGAAATTCATCGATCAATCGGCGCCATTCTTCCTTGCTATGACGATGGCGCAAAGCGGGATCAGGGGACGACATAGGGGGTAAACTCCAGATAGGGGCAGGAACCCCATATTCCCAAAATCCATCCCATAACGATACAACGCCAACCAGTTAACGGTTACCCTTCTGGTCTTTCCTAAGGAAAAACTTCGCCAGAGTAGCGTGGTCATTGCCAATGAGCCCCTGTTTCCGCGTTGTCTGTTCATCCGTTTGGGGCAAGGCCATGCTGACCAAAGTTGGGATCCGATTCGTTCCACCAAGGGTGTCAGTCAATTGGTTCGCTTTGGTGTGAGTCCTGCCAAGGTGCACGATGACCTGATCGATCAACTGCGAGCAACAGAGGTAGCGGTACAATCAAAACCCGAGCGCTTGTTCACTGAGGGGGAATCGATCTGCGTTGATCCGACGGTCAAAAGGACGATGGTGTACACTGGCCCGAACTTTTATGCTGATGACGTGATGGTATGAATGAGCAGTTTCGTGTAGAAGGGGATCAGGAGGGCAACGGTCATTCAGATGTCGGGACACCACGGGTCGCCCTCCTCATTGTCAACTACAATGCCGGGGCCATGCTCCTGGAATGTTTGGCTCATGTGAAGCAGCAGACCTGGTCTGCGCTGCGCGTCATCGTTCTGGACAATGATAGTCAGGATGGTTCACTGGAGCTGGCCGAGGTGCAGTTCCCGTGTTTCGAATACGTCCGGTTGGGTTATAACTCGGGGTTTGCCGTAGCCAACAACCGGGGCATCGCCTTGGCCGATGACTGTGATTGGATCGCTTGCCTCAATCCCGATGCTTTCCCTGAGCCTGAATGGGTGGCGGCGTTGATGGAGGTTGGTGCGCGTCAACCGGAGTATGCTTTTCTGGGAAGTTTGATGGTGTCGGCAGACAATCCCGCCGTACTGGATGGAACGGGGGATGTGTACCATGTGAGTGGGGCGGCCTGGCGACAGAACTTTCATACCCCTTGGACTTCGGTTCAGTATGCGTGGTCCCATGTCCGGGAGATTTTTGGGCCATGTGCGGCGGCGGCGTTGTACCGTCGTGATGCCCTGGTAGCGGTGGGTGGGTTCGATGAGCGCTTTTTTTGCTATTTCGAGGATGTTGATCTGGCATTTCGCCTGCGGCTCAAGGGGTATCGTAGTGCCTACGTGCCAACGGCGCGGGTACGCCACAAAGGATCTGCCATCACGGGTTACCAGAGCGATTTCACGATTTATCACGGGTACCGGAATCTGGAATGGACTTTTTTCAAGAACATGCCGGGCTTGCTGTTGCTCCTGTACCTGCCACAGCATCTCCTGTTGTTCATGGTCAGCATAGCGGTGTATGCGTGGCGAGGAAAAGGTCGCGTCATACTGAAAGCCAAGCGTGATGCCTTGTTCGGATTGACGGCCATATGGCGCGACAGGACTCGTTCGCATGTCCGGGCAACGACATTGTTGAGGGTCATGAGGCGCGGTGTATTGGCACCTTATGCGGATCGCTGGCGCGGAAGTTATCGGGATAGGACATAAAGGGGCAAATACAAGGGGGCTGGCAGGTCATGAATGAACAGGATCAGATACGAACCTTCGCGGTACCACGCTGTTTTTGCTGCGGGGGAGAGGGGGATATGGTGTACACCGGCTTGCGCGATCGCCTGTTCTCCGCGCCGGGTGAATGGTCTGTACGTCGCTGCCGCCAGGTGGACTGTGGCCTTCTTTGGCTCGATCCCATGCCGGTCATGGAAGATATCGGAAAGGCGTATCTGGAGTATTTCACGCATGGGGCGGGTGATCGCCCCAGAAGCGGATTACAACGCTGGCTGGAGGGTGGGGTCGCGGGGTATCTGCATCACCGCTACGGGTATCCTTTGGGAAATACGGGAATGGCAGGGTACCTGTGGTGGTTGATTTATGCGCTCCCCGGCAGGAAAGTCAATGCCGATTTTTCGGTATTTTGGCAACACAGCAAGCCAAATGGCAGGCTGCTTGAAATAGGATGCGGTAGTGGTGCCATGCTCGCCAAACTGCAAAGACTGGGATGGCTGGTTCAGGGGATAGATCTGGACCCCTCTGCAGTTAAGGTGGCGCGCGCTCGTGGGCTCAAGGTGGATCATGGGCAACTGGCCGAGCAGAATTATCAACCGGGGAGTTTTGATGTGGTGGTCATGAGCCATGTGATTGAACACGTCTATGATCCTCGCACATTGTTGTCCGATATTCGTGAGTTGCTGGTGGAGGGGGGGGTACTGGTGATGTTGACCCCCAATAGTCAGAGTTTGTGGCATCGATGTTTTGGTGCTGCCTGGATGTCGTTGGACCCTCCCCGACATTTGCATGTGTTTAACGTGGCTACGATGCGTCGCCTGCTTCAGGAAGCTGGCTATCCAACATTTGAGGTCACCAGTATCGTTCGCGGTGCCGATGGGACTTTTTCAGGGAGTTTGGATATCTATCGTGGGAGACGGCACGACATGAGCAGCATTCCGCCGCTCGCTTCGCGCTTGATGGGACGATGGATGCTGGGGATCGAGTGGATGCTGTTGGGGTTGCAACCTCACCTGGGTGAGGATCTGTTGGTCATCGCTCGACGTTGAGTGAACGGATTCTCCGTCCAAAAAAACGGTGTTTCACGAAGTAGCGTATCAGGCTGGACAGGTGCCAGCGTGCATAACGCCAGTTCTTGTGGCTGCTGCGTTGAGCGTCATGGACGACGGTCACGGCAGGGCAAAGATGAATTTGCCAACCGGCTTGTCTGAGCCGTGCACAAAGGTCCACATCCTCGTAGTACAGGAAGAACTTTTCGTCAAATCCCCCGATGGAAAGAAAGGCATCCGCGCGCACCAGCAGGAACATGCCGGCAACCCAGGGGACGGAGACCGGTTCCTGATCGTGTACGACGATACGACCATCGTCCAGCCCACGCCATTTTCTCAGTAGGTCGAGCAGGGTTGGGAAGCGACGGGCACTATCTTGCAGATGGCCTCGCGTATCCATGATGCGGGGAGCCACCAGAGCGACGGATGGCTTGTTCAATGCTTCGATGAGGCGGGGGAATGGGTTGTCCAGAAGATGGATATCCGGGTTCAGAATGCAGAAAAAATTTGCCTGACTGTTTTTCAGCGCCGCGTTGTGATTGGCACCGAATCCCTTGGGCTGGGCATTGACCCGCAGGGTAACGGACAGACCCTGTGGGTCGATGGAGGGTTCTGGTACGTTGAGCGTGAGGCAGATAGGCAGGTTGGGGGCATGATGACTAAAGTCTCGCCATAAATTTTCGACCAGTCTTCCCTGATTGTGACTGACAACGGAGATCAGGATGTTGGCTGGTGGCGACACACGGGGCCTTTCGGGTTCCTGACGGGGTGAGTTGTGGGCGATGGAATTGGGCATATGGGCAGGTGGAGGGGGGAAACGCTACTCATCCGCGTGGATGGAAGATATTGTAGCGCCAATCTTTTGGCAAAAGTGTCCAGGATACGGGCAGACTGGATAGAAGCAGGGCAATCCCCAGCCATGGATAGGCCGCATGGTGGTAGGACAGGGTAAGGGCAAGCACCGCCGTCGCCCCGAGAATCACGGCGCATTGGATGCCCCGGCGGAGCATCCACGCCATCCCTGCCGCGTGGAACAGCAGCAGTGTGTCGATCAGGACGCGCACGTCCCAGGCGATGGCGGCTCCATGAACGCCAAACCGATCCGTCAACCCCCACAGCAGGATCCCATAGGGAACCAGTTCCCATACGTGAAAACGTGCAGGAACGTCGGGCCTTCCCTGGCATTGCAAGACCGTAAACGGAATTTGGGCCAATGCGTTGATCCCGTTGCCGACCAGGAGCAGAATGCCGACTTTTCCGGCCGTCAGGGTGAGGGATGGTCCGATCCACCGGTCCAGGAACGGGGTGATGAGCAGGGTGGCGAGTACGACGAACGGGGTCATGAGAGCCAGAATGCCGTGGATGCAAGCATGCGATTTCTGTTGGATCGTGGCGGCATCTCCCTGGCTCAGAACGGGGGTGATGGTCCGTTGCAGACTGGCAGGAAATATCATGAGGGTAGTATTGACCAGACTGAACGGAACAGTATAAGCCGTGACGGCACTGGCCCCATGGAGAAAACCGATGACGAAACGGTCAACGACGGTCAACAGAGGGTCTGCCAGGGCGGTGACCATAATCCAGCCTCCATAATGAAGGAGGGGGCGCACTTCCGACCGGGAAAAGCGTGGAGGGCCACGCAACTGCAGTATCTTCCGGCAGGGCATTGCCATGACCAGCAGGCTGCTGGTCCGCCCCAGCAGTGCGGCGGGGATCAAGGCGGCCAATGAGTGAGAAAACCATAGTGCAATACCCAGGGGAAGCAACTGGAACAACAGATTGCCGATGATCTGGCCAAGGTTGAGTGACAAGAAGGCCCCATAGCCCATCAACGTGCCGCTGAGAACCGATAACGTGGTGGCGAGCGGCAGGGCAAGCAAGACCCACGGCAACGTGTCTATGGCCTCCTGTTTCAGTGAGGGAGTCAGGGTCGTGGTGGTATGTAGCCAAAACGATGCGGCAGAAAAGAACAATAGCCCCCCCAGTAACCCGGTCACCAGACTCAATCCTGCGGCGGTCCAGAAGGATTGCTGCTGCAAGTTCAGGGAGGATAGTCTCAGTTCTCCCAAGCGATGGGTGAGCGCTCGACCAAAGCCCAGGTCGAATACCCCGAAATATCCGATGAGCAACCAGATGATCGTCAGCACCCCGTAACGTGCATTGCCAATGGCATGAATGAAGAGCGGGACGGTGAGGAGCGTGATCAGACCCGGAACCACGATCCCCAGCGCATTGACCAGTGTGGCACGACCGGGGCCGAGTGTAGAGTCGGAAAGAGGCATGGGGGGTAGCGTGGTATCTTGTTTGAATGGAGTGGGGGGATATTACGCATATCTTAAAGGACATGCTGAAAACAATGTGATTCTGCGTCGCAGCATCGTGGGTCGGAAAGAATGGGGCAGGCAGTCTCAAAGGTAGGTATCTGCGTGCAGGGTCTGTATAATTTCGCCTGGTGTTGATCCGGATGGTTGGTGAATATGTTATCGCTTGAGTTGAAAATGCTTCGTGGACTGTGGGTCTATCGCGGGTTCATTGTGGGCAGCGTGGTGCGCGAATTTCAGATGAAATACCGCAATTCGCTGCTGGGAGCGCTCTGGAATATCCTTAATCCGTTGGCCATGATTCTGGTTTATACCCTGATCTTTGCCGAGGTGATGCATGCACGTCTCCAGGGAAGGGAAGGAACGTATGCCTACGGTATTTATCTTTGTTCGGGGTTGTTGACCTGGGGGCTGTTTGCGGAGGTGGTGGGACGATCGCAGGGGGTGTTCATCGAATACGCCGAACTCCTCAAAAAAATTTCTTTTCCAAGATTATGCCTACCGGCGATTGTGCTGCTGAGTGCATTGCAAAACTTTCTGATCGTATTTGGCCTATTCTCGCTGTTTTTGTTACTGACGGGGAATTTTCCGGTACGGGCGTTTCCGGCCATGCTTCCTCTGCTGGCGCTTCAGTTGCTGTTTTCCATTGGTTTGGGCATCACTTTGGGCGTTCTCAACGTCTTTTTTCGCGATGTGGGGCAGATGGTGGGGGTTCTTCTACAGTTCTGGTTCTGGCTGACCCCGATTGTGTACTCGATTCACATTTTGCCTGCTTGGGCGCAGCGTGAGATTTACTGGAATCCCTTGGCTCCCCTGATGCTCGCTTATCAGCGTGTGTTGCTCGATGACCGTTGGCCGGAATGGTCTTCCCTGATGGGGTTGTTGGGGCTCTCTCTGCTGTTTTGCCTGCTGGGGCTCTATCTGTTTCGCAAGCATGCGGCAGATATGGTGGATGAGTTGTGATGGGTTCGGTGACGGTGGCCCATCTTGGCAAGGCTTATAAACAGTACCCACGGCGGTGGGGGCGTCTGGTGGAATGGCTATGGCCGGCCGGGGGGAAACGCCACCAACTTCACTGGGTGCTCCAGGACATCAATTTCACCATTCAACCGGGGGAAGCGGTGGGCATCGTCGGGATCAATGGCGCTGGCAAGAGCACATTGCTCAAGATGCTGACGGGGACCCTGCGCCCGACTACGGGCAGCGTTCAGATGACGGGTAAGGTGGCCGCCATGCTGGAACTGGGCATGGGTTTTCATCCCGATTTCACGGGACGTCAGAATGCCATCATGGCGGGCCAGTTGCTGGGGCTTTCCACGGTGGAACTCGACGGTTTGATGCCGGACATCATCGATTTTGCTGAAATCGGGGATTATATTGACCAGCCTGTGCGGGTGTATTCCAGCGGGATGCAGATGCGACTGGCCTTCAGTGTCGCCAGCGTGCGGCGCCCGGATGTGCTGATCGTGGATGAAGCGTTATCGGTGGGAGATGCCTACTTCCAGCACAAGAGTTTCGAGCGCATCCGCAGTTACCGGCGTCAGGGTACCACCCTGTTGCTCGTCAGCCATGACAAGCAGGCGATCCAGAGTATCTGCGATCGCGCCCTGCTCCTCAACGGAGGAGCCTTGGCCATGGAAGGGGACCCCGAATCCGTGATGGATTACTACAATGCCTTGCTGGCTGATCATCAAAATCAGACCGTATCCCGTACCTTGACGGAGGATGGCAAGACCCAGACCCGGTCTGGGACGGGAGAGGCCGTGGTGGTTTCGATTGTGCTGCTCGATCATCACGGGACCATGCTGGAAGTGGTCGATGTGGGTCAGTGGGTGCGTCTCCAGGTTGACGTCGATGTGAAGGCTCACCTCCCACGCTTGGTTTTTGGCTATGCCATCAAGGATCGTCTGGGTCAGGTGATCTATGGCACCAATACCGATCTCAAGGAACAGCCACTGTGCGATGTCGAGGCAGGGTGCCGGTACCGTTTCGAGGTGGATTTTCCGGCCAATCTTGGGCCGGGGTCTTACTCGGTGGTGACGGCATTGACCAGTTCCGACACGCACCTCGTCAACAACTACGAATGGCGTGACCTGGCCTTGATCTTTACGGTAGTGAACAAGGACAAGCCCTTTTTTGAAGGGACTTGCTGGATCGAGTCAACCATTTCCATCGAGCAACTATGAGCGACGATTTCTATCAGGCATTTGAAAACCGCTACCGAGGCTCGCGAGAACTGATTCGCCAGCGTCTTGAGGGGTATCTGCCCTTTGTCAGGCCGCTGATGGCACACTACCCGGCATCCCAGGCTCTGGATCTGGGGTGTGGGCGCGGGGAATGGCTGGAATTGCTGCAGCAGCAAGGTGTGACTGCACGGGGGGTGGATCTGGATGACGGCATGCTGTCATCGGCCCAGCAATTGGGGCTCGATGTCCGGCATGAGGATGCCCTGAGTGCCTTGCGGACAGCGCCCGATGCCAGCCTACTGGTGGTCAGTGCCTTTCATCTGGTGGAGCACATTACCTTCGAACAGTTGCGCGAGATGGTGCGTCAGGCCAAACGGGTACTGGTTCCGGGTGGGGTGCTGATCATGGAAACGCCCAACCCTGAAAATCTCATCGTGGCTGGCTGCAATTTTTATCTGGACCCGACCCATCAGCGTCCGATTCCCCCCATTCAGTTGAGTTTTCTGTGTGAACACGAAGGTTTTGCGCGCAACAAGATCGTGCGCTGGCGTGAACCGGAAGTGCTCCACGATCCGCATTACGTCGTCGATCTGGCTGCCGTGTTCGAGGGGGTGAGCCAGGACTATGCCGTCGTTGCCCAGAAAGCCGGGCGAGTCGAGGTCATGGCCTTGAACGATGGTGCGTTTGCGCGGGACTATGGCCTGACGTTGCGAACCTTGGCAGAGCGGCATACGGCGCAACTGGAGCAGCGTTTCCAGCAGGTGCAGGTTCAGTTGCAGCAGGCACAGGCGCGCCTGCAGCAGATTGAAGCGCATGAACAGGAGGCCCTGACGCGCTTGACGGAGGTGTATGCCAGTACTTCCTGGCGCCTGACTGCTCCCATGAGAAAAGCCGTGGTGTGGATGCAGCATGGGCGCCGTTTGCTGCGTCAAAAGGGGCTGGCCTATGCGGCGGCTCACCCTGTTCAGCGACGCTGGGTGGCGGCCGTCTTTGATCGTATGCCCGCTGTCAAGATGCGCCTCGTCCGCTGGTTTTTGGGAGAGGTCGCAGTGGCTGAAGAGACCGATATCCCCCACCTGCCTCCCCGTGTCGAGGAGATCTATCGGCAATTGCAAGCGGCGGTTCGTCACCGTCGGAAAATGTGAGAGGACAACAGATGCGCATCGTATTGGATATGCAGGGCGTTCAGGTGGCCCTGCGCAGGGGAGAAGTGGAGCCCCTGGATCTCCGCTTTGCCTGGGAGTTGTTGCATTATGGCCGGCAACATACCATCATGTTGGCGCTGAACGGCGCTTTTCAGGATACGATCGAGCCTGTTCGGGCTTTGTTTTACGGACGCTTGCCCCAGGATAATATCCGGGTATGGTACGCGCCTGACTCTGTGCGCACGCATCGCAAGATTCCCGAATGGCTGCGTGAAGCCTTTTTGGCATCCCTGGATCCTGATGTCATTCATGTGGGAGGACTGTACGAAGGGATCGATGAAGGCCGGGTGTTCAGCGTAGGGGCGTGGGATACGACGACCCCCGTCAGTCTGATGGAGAGCCAACCGGGTGTGCCTGTCGGCATGGGCCAGAAACGCTGGAACAGCCTGTGTCAGCATCGTCGGGTCATGGCTGGGCAGGCTGCCTGGAGGTTTTCTGCCGATCACCCGGTAGCGGACGTGCTGGCAGCCTGGGAAGCGGAGGGGAAACGGCAAGTGGCTGCGACAGAAGGAGGGCGACCGCGTCTGGCATTCGTGACCCCGCTTCCCCCTGCGCAAACGGGGGTTGCGGATTATGCCGTCGAATTGCTTCCGCTTCTGGCGCGCCATTACGAGATTGATCTCGTGGTGACGCAGGACCAGGTGGACCTGATGAGCGTGCAAGGCTGTGGAACGTTGCGCGATGTTGCCTGGTTACGGGAACAGGGCGAGCAACTGGAACGGGTCCTGTATCATGTCGGCAACTCGCCCTACCACGTTCCCATGCTGGAATTGCTGAAGGAAGTACCCGGTACCGTGGTTCTGCACGATTTCTTCCTCAGCGGACTCATGAGCTCGCTAGGTCCGGAGGCCGAAGGTCAGACCTGGCACGGGGCGCTGTATGTGTCCCACGGGCACGTTGCCTTGCGTGACGATAGCCTGACTCCCCGGGAGACTCATTGGCATTATCCGGTCAACTGGCCGGTGCTGAGTCAGGCGCAAGGGGTCATCGTCCATTCCCGGTATGCACAGATCCTGGCACGGCAATGGTGGGGAGAGGGGGTGGCACAGGATTGGCGGGTGATTCCCCTGCTCCGTGCTCCGGCCCCGCTGAGAGACCGGAATGAGGTTCGGCGGCGCTTGGGTTATGAAGCGGATCAGTTCCTGGTGTGCAGTTTTGGCATGACGGGGGCCACCAAACTCAATGATCGTCTGCTGTCCTGCTGGTTGGACTCCTGTTTGGCAAAGGATGAGCGGGCACGTCTGGTATTTGTCGGGGAGAATGAGGCCGGGGACTATGGAGCCCGTTTGTTGCAGATCATCCGGGAGCGTGGGATGGTGGATCGGGTGCAGGTCACCGGGTTTGTGCAGAAGGAAACTTTTCAGGACTATCTGGATGCCGCAGACATGGCTGTTCAGTTGCGTACTCTGTCCCGTGGGGAAACCTCGGCCGCCGTGCTGGACTGCATGAACCATGGGCTGCCGGTGGTGGTCAATGCCCACGGTTCGGCGGCAGAACAGGACAGTGGGGGGGTGTGGATGCTGCCGGATGCGTTCGAGGACAGGGAATTGATCTCAGCCATCGAGACCTTGTATCAGGATGCACCGTGTCGTGTGGCGCTGGGCGAAAAAGCCAGGCAGATCGTACATTCGGTCCATGATCCCGCGGGTTGTGCGCAACTCTATGCCGAGGCCATCGAATCTTTTCATGCCCACCGGCATAAGCCGTTGCGGGCCCTGATCCAGGCCATGGCCGATCAGGCGACGTGGCATCACGATGATCCGGCGCTGCTGGAGCTGGCTCACGATCTGGCGGTCACGTTTCCGATGCCAAGACCGCAGCGTCGTCTATTTCTGGATGTCAGTGCCATCTGCCGTGATGACCTCAAGACAGGGATTCAGCGTGTCGTGCGTGCCCTGATCTGTGCCTTGCTGGAACTGCCGGATGTGCCCTATCGTATCGAACCGGTCTATATCGTCCAGCACCGGGGCGTTTTCCAGTTTTGCTATGCCCGCTGCTATACCGCGCGGCTTCTGGGCTATCCCGATATCGGGCTACCGGACGATCCGCTTGACCCCCAGGCGGGGGATGTCATGCTGGCGCTCGATCTGGCCGGAGGCTGGATGGTTGGAGCCGAACGGAGTGGCCTGATCCGTCGCTATCGTGAACTGGGCGTGAGTGTCCATGCCGTGGTCTATGATTTGCTGCCGCTGCGCCTTCCTCTGGCTTTCCCTCCCGGAGCCGAGGAGGGGCATCGCAAATGGCTGGAGGCCATCACGACGTTTGATGGGGCGATCGGTATTTCCCGCAGGGTGGCCGACGATGTGCGGGCCTGGCTTGCTGAGGAAGGGATCCAGCGGGTGAACCAGCGTCCCTATGATGTTCGCTGGTTCCATCTGGGGGCCGACGTGGAAAATACTTTTCCCAGCCGAGGGTTGCCGCCGGATGCGGAGCAGGTCCTGAGACAGTTGCGTGCAGCACCCAGTTTCCTGATGGTGGGAACGGTGGAGCCGAGAAAAGGGCACGCGCTGGTCGTCGATGCTTTTGAGCAGCTATTGCAGGAGGACTGTGTCGTCAATTTGGTGATCGTCGGCAAACAGGGCTGGATGGTTGATGAGTTGGCGGACAAGCTGCGCATGCACCAGGAACGTCAGCGCCACCTGTTCTGGCTGGAAGGTGTCAGCGATGAATATCTGGAAGCCCTGTATGCCTGTGCCACCTGCCTGGTGGCGGCTTCGCTGGACGAAGGCTTCGGTTTGCCGCTGATCGAGGCGGCTCAGCACGGCTTGCCCATTCTGGCGCGAGATATTCCTGTTTTCCGGGAAGTGGCCGGGGAGCATGCGGACTACTTTACGGCCACGACAGGGCAAGACCTGGCGCGATGTCTGCGTGACTGGTTGGCCTCCCATCAGCGCGGCACACATGCGCCTTCGTCGGGCATGCCCTGGTTGACCTGGCGTGACAGCGCACGCCAGTTGCTGGGTTGCTTGCCAGCGTAAAAATTCTTCTTGGATGACTCGGGATGGGTGTGCTAAGATGTTGTGATATACATCACATGCGATGTTCGTGTTTCGGTGGCTGGTATTTTGTAACCTTTTGTTAATTCAAATAACTAATATATGAAATTTTTCCAGTCGTTACCGTCCCCTCCTGAAAACGAAATCGGTGTGGCGGTCATGTCGTACCGCAGTGTTTTCCGTACCGTGGGTTTGTTCAGTGCCGTGATCAACCTGTTGATGCTGGCCCCTTCTCTGTACATGTTGCAGGTCTATGACCGGGTTTTGCCCAGCCGCAACGAGGTGACCTTGTTGATGGTGACCATCATGGCGGTGGGAGCCTATCTGTTCGTCAGCGCGCTGGAGTGGGTGCGCAGTTTCATCCTGATTCGTATCGGGGCCAAACTGGACGAGAAACTCAATAAACGGGTGTATACCGCGTCATTCGAGCAAAGTTTGCGGAAATCCGACGGGAATGCAGGCCAGGCACTGCAAGATCTGACCACCCTGAGACAATTCATGACGGGCAATGCCTTGTTTGCTTTCTTTGATGCACCCTGGTTTCCGTTTTATCTGCTGGTGATCTTTCTGTTCAACATTTGGTTGGGGGTGTTTGCGCTGGTCAGCACCCTGATTCTGATTTGGTTGGCATGGCTCAACGAGAAGGTTTCGCACAAGCCACTGGCGGATGCCAATACGGCGGCCATTGCGTCCAGCAACCTGGCCAGCAACAATCTGCGCAATGCCGAGGTGATCGAGGCGATGGGCATGTTGCCCAATTTGCAGCAACGCTGGTATACGTTGCACGTCCGCTTCCTGCGCTTGCAGGCTGAGGCGAGCGAAAAGGCCGGTATCGTCGGGGCGGCGACCAAATTCATGACGGTGACCTCGCAGTCGCTGGTTCTGGGGGTCGGTGGCTGGTTGGCGATCGATGGCAAGATCACCCCTGGCATGATGATTGCGGGCTCCATTTTGATGGGTAAATCCATGGGGCCGGTTCAAATGCTGATCAGCGTCTGGCGCTCGTTCAGTTCCACCCGTGCGGCGTATGAGCGTCTGGTACTGCTGCTGAAGAACAATCCACCCCGGGTGGCGGGGATGGCGCTCCCGGTGCCGCAGGGCAATCTTGCGCTGGAAGCGGTGACGGGGGGACCGCCGGGGAGTCCGGCGCCGGTGGTCAAAGGGCTGAGTTTTGCGATTGCCACTGGAGATGTGCTGGGGGTCATCGGGCCCAGCGGATCGGGTAAGTCCACGCTGGCTCGCCTGCTGGTCGGGGTATGGCCTGCGGTCTTGGGCAAGGTGCGGCTGGATGGGGCGGACGTGGCGCAGTGGAATAAGGATCAACTCGGCCCGCATGTGGGGTATCTCCCGCAGGACATCGAGTTGTTCGAGGGAACGGTCAGTGAAAACATCGCCCGCTTTGGCGTGGTGTTGCCCGAGAAAGTCGTGGAGGCCGCTCAACTGGCCGGGGTTCACGAGATGATCTTGCAGTTGCCCAAAGGCTACGATACCGTTCTCGGAGTGGCGGGAAACGGGCTGTCCGGGGGGCAGAAGCAACGGCTGGGATTGGCGCGGGCCATGTACGGCGATCCGGTGGTTCTGGTGCTGGACGAACCCAATTCCAATCTGGATGACATGGGAGAACAGGCTCTGTTGCGCGCCATCATCGAGTTGCGTCAGCGTCGCAAGACCATCGTGTTGATCACCCATCGCACCAGCATCATCGGTGCCACGAACAAGTTGTTGCTGATGCGGGACGGGGTTGGTCAACTTTTTGGGCCAACCGATCAGGTCCTGGCTCACCTGACCCAGCAAGTTCAGCAAGTTCCGCAGGCAGCGGCCGAGGGGGCGCGATGAATTTCGGGAATCTACCAACCAAAAAACAGGATGTCATCGATGTGACGGCGGAGATGATCATCCAGACCGATGACCGGCGTTATACCCGAATGGGCTGGTTGATCGTGTTGGGCGGGGTGGGCGGCTTTCTGCTGTGGGCTTCGCTGGCACCGCTCGATCAGGGGGTGGCGGTGAGTGGCGTGGTGGAAGTGGCGACCAACCGCAAGGAAATACAGTACCAACCTGGCGGTATCGTGGAGGCCATCCTGGTGAAGGAAGGCGATTCCGTGAAGGCGGGGCAGGTGCTGGTGCGTATGAATGACACACAGGCCAAGGCCGCGGCGGAAATCAATCGCACCCAACTCTACGCAGATTTGGCCATCCAGGCGCGGCTCGAAGCGGAGAAGAACGGGGGGGCAGCAGGTCCGGTCTTTCCCCAGGAATTGCTGGCGCATCAGGATGATCCACGGGTGCGCGATGACATCTCGTTGCAACGACAACTGTTCGCCACGCGGCGCGATGCATTGCAAAGCGAATTGTCGGCGCTGGACGAGAATGTTGCCGGGTTGGAGCAGCAGGTGCAGGGGCTGGAGCTGGCAACGGCCAGCCGCACGGAACAGGTGCAGTATCTGACCGAACAGATCGATGGCGTCCGTGATCTGGTCAAGGAAGGCTATGTCTCGAAGAACCATTTTCTCGACCTGGAGCGAAATCGCGCCGAGGTGGGGGGGATACTGGCCGAAGAGAGTGGACGTCTGGGAGCTTCACGGCGTCAGGTGGTCGAAACGAAACTGAAGAAGCAGCAGCGTGTCGAGGATTTTCAGAGAGAGGTGCGGCAGCAGCTGAGCGATGTGATGAAGGATGAGGATACGGCGCGTCATCGTTTGGTGGCACTGGATTATGAATGGGGCAATACGGTGGTGAAATCCCCGGTGGATGGGACTGTGGCCGACATGAAAATCTTCACGCGCGGCGGTGTGGTGGGCCCCGGAGTACCTATGATGGAGGTCATTCCTTCCCACGATTCCCTGATCATCGAGGCCAAGATTCCGCTGGAACTGATTGACAAGGTGCGCGTCGGGATGGAAGTGGACATGACCTTCCCGGCATTCAACCGCAACACGACGCCCCACGTTCCCGGGGATGTCATGGAAGTGTCCGCCGACCGTATCCTCGACCAGAAAACCGGGCAATCGTATTACACGATGCGGGCCGAGGTGACAGATAAGGGCAAACATTTGTTGGGGGGCCTGCATGTTCGGCCGGGGATGCCGGTGGAAGCGTTCGTCAAGACGGGCAACCGGACCATGATGAGTTATCTGCTGAAGCCTTTGTTTGATCGCATCAAAACCTCCATGAGTGAAGAATGAGCGGCGGGGTGAAACAACAGCGACGACCCCTGTTGGGGTGGGTATTGTGGATCGGCTTATTGCCGATGCCGGGTTGGGGAATGGGGCTGGAAGAGGCGCTCGATGCGGCCTTGCAGAACGATCCGGCCTACCGGTCGGCCATGCATGAGCGCGATGCGGGGGCTGAGAGTGTGGCCCTGGGACGTTCGCATCTGCTGCCCAATCTGTCCGTTGATTATCAAAGAGGGGCCAACCAGTTGGGGATCACCAACGTGGGTTCCCCGCAGCCCACTCAGCAGTTTCGCTACATCAGCGACGTGACCATGCTGTCGTTGCGGCAACCCCTTTTCAACATGGCCGATATGGCCATGTACCGCCAGGGGACGGCACAGGCCAACTACAGCGATGCCCAGTTTTCCGGGCGTACCCAGGAACTGATCCTGCGTCTGGTGCAGTCGTATACCGATGTGTTGTATGCCCAGGACATGCTGGATTACAAGGAGGCGCAGCATCGTGCTTACGGTGAGCAGATGCAGATGAACCAGCGTCTGTTCGACAAGGGTCAGGGAACCCTGACCGATTCGCTGGAAACCCAGACAAAATATGCCATGAGCGAATCCCAGGTGATCGAGAGTCAGGAGTCCCTGGCGGCGGCCAAGCGCAATCTCTCTGCCATGGTGGGTTCCGATGTGAATGATCTGGAACCCATGATCGATCGCTTTCATCCCCAACCGTTGGAACCTGCCGATTTTGATGGCTGGAAAAGTCTGGCGCTGGATCATAACCCAGACATCGCCGCCCAGCGCTATGCGGTGGATGCCAGCGAACAGGAAATGAAGAAGGATCAGGCCGGCCATGCGCCGCAACTGGATCTGGTGGGCAGCGTGGGACGCAACAACCAGGGAACCATCTACACCTATGGACAGGATATGTTCGTGCGCTCCATCGGGGTGGAGTTGAGTATTCCCCTGTATGCCGGCGGTTACGTCAGTGCCTTGTCCAGTCAGGCGCGCGCCAATATGGAAAAAACCCGTTCCGATCTGGAAGATAAAAAGAACAAGTTGTTTGTTGACTTGTACCGCCAGTATGGGTCGGTCATCAGCAGTTATGCCCGTATCCGCGCCCTGGAGCAGGCCGTGGAAGTGGCCAAGAAACTCATCGATGCCACGCGCATGAGTATTCGCGGCGGGGAGCGGATCAATCTCGATTTGCTCAATGCCCAGTCCCAGTATTACCAGGCGCGCAGCGATCTGGCCAAGGCGCGTTACGATTACCTCAATAGTTTCCTGCATCTCAATGCCGATGCGGGGACTCTGAGCGCAGAGGACATCAAAAAACTTGGCAAGAGTTTTGCGCGCAGCACGGCAGTGACGGTGCGCGAGATGCAGCCCTGAGGGATCAGGTCTTATCGGTATCTGTGGCGATCTTTGACAGTGCCGAGGGATCGAGAATGATGAGTTGGTGGTTCTTGCGCTGAATGATGCCCTTCTGGGTCAGTTCGTTGAGTACGCGCGTCACGGTTTCGCGACTGGTGTTGATCATGTTGGCAATATCCTGGTGCGTCGGCAGGTTGTCCAGAGTCTGGGGTTGCCCTGGGGTGGGATTTCGCTGGATTTGCAGAATGATGAAGTTGACGATGCGTCGTGGCGTATTGCTGATGCTTAGCATGGCCTTGAACTCGGTATCGCGCTGAACCTGGCGTGCCAGATGACGCAAGAGGTGATTGGCGACACTGGGGCTGTGCGAAAACAGACGCAGGGCATGGAGTTGCGGCAGAATCGCCACCAGTACACGGTCGAGTGCAATGCCCGATGCGGTATAGGGTTCTTCATTGAGCATGTTGACTTCCCCAAAAAATCCCCCATGGGGGATCATGCCCATGCTGATGGCGCGTCCGTCTTCGGTGAGGCGTAGCAGTTGCAATTGTCCGGATAGCAGGAAGACCAGTCCGCCATGCACAGCCCCTTGCTGGAATACCACGGCACGTTTCTCGAAAAACCGAAAACGCAAGGACTCCTGAACCGTCTTCATCTCGGCCTCTGTCAGTTCCGAGAACAGGGGGATTTTGCGCAAATGGACGGTCAGTTCGATCTTGTCATGCTGAACGGCTGAAGCTGGTGGTTCTTGCGCTTGCAGGGGTTCGTTCATCCTTCCCCCAGTTCGGCTCGGGCCATCTGATATGCGCGGTTGAGTTCTGCCATGGCCAGCGCATTGCCGCCACGGTCGGGGTGAAGCAACTGGGCCTTGCGCCGGTAACAGCGTTTGATTTCGTCGAGACGGGATTCCTCTGGTGCGACGCCCAGCAGGTAACGCCAGTCCAGCACGGGCTGAGGGGGGGGCGTCACGCGGGTCAGGAACACGGGTTCACGGACGAACCAGTGCGCCATGAAAAAGCCTGGCCACAGGGCCAATAGCAACAAAACAATCAGAAAAACAGTAAACCACATAACCTGTCAACTTCGGATTAGAACCCTGTCATTTTATGGGTTGGAACCCATTCGGGCAAGGCCAAACCCCAGGAATCAGAGTGTAAAAGTCTGTTACGGGAAGCAGAGGGGCATGACAGAAAAAAAGCAATTCGAGCAAAATAAAAGGGAAAAAAGATGGTTTTGTGATTTGTGTCACATAATAAACCCTTGGACCTTGCTATGATTCGTTGCCATTAGGGTTTCAAAGTTGTAGTATTCGGGTTGAAGTGGACCCGCAGGGCCGTAGGCCGAGGGATGTATCTGGTTCAATGGGAAGATTTCCAGCGACATACCATTCGTAGCATCTTAAAATTTGCAAACTTATAGGAGAAAGCAATGGCTCTTACCGCCACACAAGTTCAACAAGCATATCTGGCCTATTTTGGGCGCCCTGCGGATGTCGTTGGTTTGCAGTACTGGGAAGGTCAAACCTCGGCTGACATGATTGCGGGCTTTACCAGTAGCGCAGAATTCAACAATCTGTATGCCAACATGTCTGCTGTCCAGCAGGTTAATCAAATCTACCTGAATGTGCTGGGTCGCGCTGCGGATGCAGGGGGGTTGGCTTACTGGGCTGGGCAACTCATGGCTGGAACCTCGGTGAGTGCGCTGGTGACTGCCATCTACCAAACGGTATTGGCTGAGCCGACCACCAGCGTGGACTATGTGACGGTACAAAACCGTATTGCTTATGCAACAGCATTCACGAATTCGATGGTGAACAATAACGCCGACATTTTGGGGTATGCGGGAACCGCGGCCGCCAATGAAGGGCGGGCAGTTGTTGCAAGCGCTGTGCCTAGTTCTACCGTGCTGATGACGGTATTTTCGACCCTGACGAGTGATGTGGCTAGCGTAATTGGTGCAGGTACCGCAGGACAGGCAACAACCTACACGCTCACTACAGGTGTGGACACCATCGCGCCTACCGGCAACAGCATAATCAACGGTACGCTTGACAACTACGCTGGAATAGCACTCTCTACAGCAACTTTGGGTGGTGCAGACACAATTTCTGCCACAGGCACTGGTAATACCCTGAAATTGACCGATGGCAGCTCTACAGGCTGTGACACTATTCCAACTGGCGCAACGATCACTGGTGTTCAAACCATTACCCTTGCAACAGCGGGCAACGCGGGTAGCATAACAGGAATAACAGGAATAACAGGAATAACAGGAATAACAGGAATAACAGGAACGTCAACTTTTGACGTGTCCGGTATTGCCGGTGTGACTTCAGTGAGTGTGACTTCGGCAGGAACGACTGGCGACTCTATCAAAGCTGCTGCTACAACAAATATCACTGATACTTCTAACGGAACAGCAAACCAAGTGGTAACTGCAGGCGGCAACAATGTAACTGTAACAACCAGTGGTGAAGTAGATGTAGGATACACATCTACTCACACCCTTGGCGCTGCTTCGGCAGCGGCAGCGGGTGCGGTTAACGTTACGGATACTGGTGCGGGTACTGCAGGAACCCTGACGCCTGCAACGGTGAATGGGGTAACAGGCGCAGTTACTGCTGCAACTTCGACGCAAGCAGCAGTGGGCGCTGCAGTTTATGTTCAGGGATCTGGTGCTGTAACAGTTGCATCCCAAGGTTCTGTTACCGTGGTTGGGGGTACAACAGTTAGTGCTACTGCTTCTAAAGCGGTTTCCTATGCTACCCAACAAGCAGACATTTCGGCCTCAACTGCAGCCAATAGTGCATCCGTTTCTGCTTATACCGCTAAAACAAATGCTGGTGCAGTAGTAACAGGTTTGACCGCACTCAACACGACTCTGGGAGCTGCTGCAACTCAAGCAGCTGTGAATGCAGCAACTCTGGCTTCTGAAGCTGCTGGGTACCTTACGCAAGCACAAAGAGCAACGATTGATGCTGCTTACTACACAGCGTTGAATGCAACCGGCGGAACAGCCGCTTTGGCTCAAGCTGCGGCTCAAGCTGCATTGGCACCCATCTCTACGGCTGCAACCAATGCGAGTACAGCTGCAACATCTGCAGCTACCATCGCAGGTAATGCTGCCATTGCTGCGAGTGGCGTTGTTGCCACTGATAGTTCTGCTGCAAACATTATCTATACTGATACTACTAACACCGCACTGACTAGTTTTACTGCCACTGGAAACTACAAAGGAACTGTTAGTGTTATCGATGGGTCAACCTTAGATAATACCTTGACGACCGTCACACTGAACAATGCTGGTGCGGCGACGTTGAGAGGCAATGCGCTGACCAATGTCAATCTGTCGAATGATGTCAATGGGGTCACGATCACCAACGCGACCATTGGTCACACAGATACATTGACATTGAACACAGTGAACGGCAGTACCATCGCTGATGCAGCAGCAACCACTGTGAAAATTGTCACTACCGATACGACTGGCGACACTATCACGCTTACTGCCGGAGTAGCAACAGCAGTGAATATCTCTGGAACTGCTGGTGTGACCTTTACTGCTGATACGTTGGCTGCCAACGCAGTCGTTACCGCTTCTGTTGGTGGCAACTCAATTACCTTGGCGGCTGGACAGTCCTTCGTTGGTGGAACAACAGGCAGCAACACCATCACGACTGCAGATGCGGCACTTCAAACTGCTGCGGTGAATGGTGGTACGGGTGGTGGCAATACCCTTTCCATTACAGGTGGTACTGACTATGCTGCTGCGCCGGCCACATCTACAGCGGCCCAGTTGGCTTCTGCAGCTGAGTTTTCCAACTTTTCAACGTTGGAGGTTGCAGGAGTTACTGTTAACGTCGGTAATTTTGCAAATTCAACGTTTACCGGCATTGCTCTGAATGGTAGTGCGACTGTTAATGGTCTGGATGCAACCCAGGCAGCAAATGTAACGGCTATGGCTTCATCAACCTTTACCTTGGGTGTCACCGGTGCGACCAATCCTGGTCAGATTGACACAGTACACATCACTGCAAATGCTGGAGACAGCGGCGCAAGCACCCTTACGCTGGCACCAACGCTGGCTGGTGTGGAAATCCTTCATCTGACTGCTGTTGATGGCATTACCATTGCATCGTTGGGCACAGATCCTGCGCTTACCAATGTCAATATTGATGGTGCAGGCGCTGTTAGCATCACCACTGGCGCTCTTGCATTGAATGTGAACACAGTGATCAATGCGAGCACGGCAACTGGTGCTGTGACTGTCAATGCGACCTCAGCCACGACCAACCCGCTGCATATAATTGGTAGCACAACCGCTGCCAACACGATCACGGGTAATGCTGTCAGTGGAGACGTGTTGAACGGTGGTAATGGTGGTGACATGATCACTGCAAGTGCCAATTCGACGATTACTGATGGTAACGGGACCAATACCATCGCTGGCAGCACCTACGCTGACACCATCACTGTTGGCAATGGTGTTAACACCATCACGGCTGGTGCTGGTAGCACGATTACTGCGGGTAATGGGGATAACTCAATTACAGACGCAGGAATTACTGGCGTAAATACAATCACTGTTGGTACAGGGTCGAACCTGATTGTGTTGGGCAGTCCAAATACCGACACGACTGGTGTTTACAATGTCACGCTGGGTGCACATTCTGCGACTACCGGTATTGATCAAGTCTCAATTGGAAGCCAAAGTATTTCGGCCGCTGGTTGGGTGCCGACAGCTGCAAACTTGGTATTGACAGGCGCAGCAGTTGGTGATCAGATCGTTTTTGCCAATGATGCTGCCTCAGCATTGACTGTAGCAACCGCTGCAACGACCGCAGGTACGACTGCAGCCCTAACTGTTGCAGCGCTGGTTAGTGCGGCTGACGCTACTGTGCATCAAGTAAATTACTCTGTTTTTGGAGGTAATACTTATGTTGCAGAGTCTGCAGTAGCAGGTACGCCTGCTGCTGCAAACGCTCAGTTGACTGTGATTGAACTGGTTGGTAGTCATACCTTCACCGGTGCAACGGGTCACATTGTTATCGCATCGTAATTTCTTCGGAGATGCCCGCAAACCACCGCGGGTTAAGCAATACGAAAAACCTCGCCTTCTCACAAGGAGACGGGGTTTTTCTCTAAACGGGTTTAAGTTTATACTGCCGAACAGCACAGCCCGTTTAGAGAAAAATCGCTCGAATGGCATCATCCTGGACGTATCCATAATTATATTTACCGGAGAAGAACAATGACATCGATAGCCACAGCCATGGACGTAGAAAAAGCCTATCTTGCTTATTTCGGGCGTCCTGCCGACATTGCAGGGATGAATTACTGGCTCGGGAAATCTATTTCGGATATGGATGCGGGCTTTGCTGCCAGCCAGGAATATGCGACACTCTACGGCGGCATGACCAATTCTCAGCGGGTCGATCAGGTTTATCAGAACCTGTTTGGTCGTGCCGCTGACCCTGCCGGGAAAGCCTATTGGGTAGGCCAATTAAATGCAGGTCTGGTGACTATTGGTACGCTTGTGGCGACCATGGAGGCTGATGCGCTGGGCGTCGATATAGGCACCATTAATAACCGCCTCACCTTCGCCATCGATTTTACAGTCAATTTGACTCCTGCCCAGAATGCGGGCTATAACGGTACTGCGGCTGCAAATGCTGCTCGGGTTGCCATGTCGGAAGTGATCTACACGGATACCTCCCTGGCTACTGCGAAGGGTAACGTTGCTTTCGATATTTCAGCCATCGATCAGGGCGTGTCTCCTGTGACGTTGGCGGCAGAAAATGCGGCTGCGGCGACGAACGCGAGTAATCTTGCGGCCTACGGTTCGATCAACGGGGTGACGCAGACCAGTGCAGCGAATACCTATGTACTGACCAGCGGCGCTAACACTGTGAACATGGTGGTCGGCACTGCTGCTGTAACGGATACATTTGACCATAGTGCTAATCCTACTTCAGTCATCTTCAACATTTCCGGGGCCTCTACGGGTGTACTAACCCTCGCCAAAACGGGAAGCCAGACAGTTCCAACCACGTTAACCATAAACGATTCCACAGCGGCAGCATTGACGGTTGGCCCACTGCACGGAGGACATCTGTCGAGCGCAGTGTTCAACAATACGGGGACCGGAACGCTATCTGCCGGTATCACGGTGGGTTCAATACTTCAAAGTGTCAGCATAACTGGAACAGGAACAGAAAACTTCTCAGATATCACGTCGGCATATGCGGGTTTTACGCTCACGGACTCATCGAGCGCGGCGGTGGGTATCGTTAGTTTGACTGCATCAGCGACTGGAGCAGATTCAATCAGCAATTCCGGATCAGGTTTACTGACCATCGGTACAGCCACGTTGTTGGCGGGTAACAATACGCTGACGATTTCCAGCAGCGGTACTGGCGGTATTACGGATTCTGCAGATACCACAACAGCAACGACAGTTACATTTACAAATTCGGGCGGTGGGACGATCACAGAAACCAATATGACCGCCAACTCGGCAACGGCGATCAATCTGGCGAGTAACGTCACTGGCACCATTTCGGACAGTAGTAGCAGCGCGGTAACTGTCAACGGTACGGGTGATAATTCCAACCTCACGTTGAATATCACAGGAAGCGGCGGCAACACGATCAGTTTGGGCTCGGGTGCTGATACGATTGTTACGGGTAGCGGTTCGGACAGCATTACGCTTGCCACTGGGGCTAATAACGTTTCGATCACCGGCGGTGCCGGTGCTGACACCATCACCTTGGGTGCAGCGCATACGGGTATCGATACCATTATCTATAACGGCAACAACCAAGGTGGTGCAGCATTGACCATCACGGCCGGCGGTACCTTGGCGGCAGGCGATACTGTTGCGAACTTCGTTCTCGCAAAGGATGTGGTTGACGTGTCAGGGGTGACTGCACAAGTACATACAGCAGCAGCAGGAACATTGCTAAACTCATGGAACTTCGCAACTGACAATGTCTTTATCGATACTGCAACTAACCTTGGGGGCGTAGCTCCTACTGTTACTAACGTGAGTACGCTGATTGGTAACGTTACGACTGCTGCCGCTACCAATACCGGGTTCGTAGCGATCCAGACCAATGCGGCTTCCAATGTGTGGGATATCTTCCAGGTTGTAAGCGCATCTGGTGCCCACACAGGGACGGCACTTTCCACCACCGATACCATTTCGTTGGTTGGTACCATTACTACCACTGGCGCATTGACTACGGCCAACTTCCACGCCTAATCTCACCACCGGTGATGCCCGCAGACCACCGCGGGTTGTATCAAATCAAACCCCACTGCTCAAAAGGCGGTGGGGTTTTTAAGAGTTCGATAATTACTATTCACTAAACGCGCAATATACAAACATGGGCTTTGGTCAATTCATTCGAAGTAAACGGGAGCAGTCTGGGATTGTTTTGAATGATTTTGCCCGACGGATCGGCATTTCACCGGCGTACTGGTCGCGTATTGAGAGAGAGCTGGAGAAGCCACCGCGAGATGAACTGATTTTTAGGGCCTCGGAAGTATTGTTCCTGAACCAGGATGAGGCTTTCATTGAGGCTGGCCGATTGCCCCCTGATCTGGTGAAAGATCTTGGACGGGTGGTAAGGTTGTACCGTGAGAGAGAGGATGAACCACACGAATAATCGCCCCGGTATTGAATGCGGTCCCCTTCATTGTGGCCGGAAAGAAGGTGAATTCCAAAGAAAACCCCCAGCCGAAGCCGGGGGCAGGTTGATGGAAGGGGATTACCCTTTCGTGCCCCTGTATGGGGCGGTATTTGATGCAGGGTGGCGATGAGGACACCGCTGCCTGTTGTCACGACCTGGTCATTCATGGCCGTGGTGCGACGATAGGTCCACGAGGGACACAGTATTTCTCCTTTTGTGATTTACCGTTTTGGATGGACGGTGGTTTACGAAGGGTAGGGGCCCTTGTTCTGGGCGTACCTGTCCCGGCTTGATGTGTCCATGACGGACACAAATGGGCGAACTGCCCCGATATGACCGGCGCCAACCGGTCTTGCACAATCAGCGGTGGGCCGCCAAGCCCGCCACTCCCACGGAACCGGCCAAGGTTCCATCGATCTGCTGCTCTCTGCACTCACCCTTTTCGGCGCTCAGGTGCCAACCCGAGTTGGTCTGTTCGACCTCTCCCAAGGATTTCGTCCAGGGGATTGATTGCCTAATGGGCCCGCTTACGGTCACTCAGTGGACGACGGATCGTGAGTCCGTTGCCGACAACGCTGCCAGCGCTGCCGAAACTGATCGAACGCTTTCGGTTAGGTTGTTTGTGTATCACGACGACCAGAGTTCACCCGGACAGTCAAAGAACCATTTTCTGGCGCATCTCCAGAATTTCCAGGACCCGAAGGTGGTAAAGCGGTTCCTGTACGCCTTGGTTTCCGTTATGTGGTGATTCGCAGGCATTTCAGCCCTAGACCCAATTCATCGTCTCGCACATGGCACCATTTGACAGGTGCGTTGTCGGTTTGAGCTATCAATGCCGCAGGTGGGCTTCCAGGTGCGACCCTGTTCACCTCCTGCTGGCCCGATCCGTCCGGGACACTTTGTCCCATCGAACCGACGCTGGCTTTTATCCAGCCTCACAGCCATCCCAGTGCGCAACCGTTACGCGGTTTCCACGCGTCCCGGCGTCCGGACTTTTACCGGATTTTCCACAACCAGGGACACCACGGCATTTCCTCCGTGGGCCCGTTTCCCTACCGCACACCTCCCGTTCCCTGTTCGACAGGAACAAGGACGAGCAGGGGCTGAAATGTCTGGTTTAGTCTGCCAAATGGCAGGGTTGTCCAGACATCTCGCCCTTGCACCGTGCATGCGAATTTCTCCGCACACGGCGCCAATGCAGAAATTCCGAAGTCCTGGCGGGACCCCGGCGTGGGCTTGGCAGCCCAGACGCGTTGCGCGTCGTGGCAGAATCGAATGGCTGTGTCGGGTGGCGGCCCGACCGATGATCTCTGGGGTCAGAGAACACGGGTCGGGTCACCACGGGACAGGGAGCGGTGCCGCATTCGATCATGCGTTGGTCTCATCAGGTATTGTTTTGCATGCGTGTGTAAGATTTGAGATTTGTGGAATTTGTGAGGTCGGGATTGCGTGGCGGTGCCTCAGGGTCATGGAGCAGTGCTTGATTCTTTATCCGGTGTTTTTCGTTAGAGGATTTGATTGCTTCTCTCCCACCTTCATTCCGTGTCGCCTGAGATAGAGGCTATGAGGTTGATAAAACAGGATTTGTGTCATCGGAACGGCCCATGATCCGTTGCTCAGGTATCTGGTTGAGTTAGGGGAATACCCATGAAGATCTACGATGACATCACCCCGGCACTGAAGGCGATTTTGTTTCACTTTGTTCGAGGATATACGGTGTGGACCAGTTTCGTCGTGCCTGCCGAGAAGGTGTAGGGGATCGCCAGCAAGTGGGCTGAAGCCTATGGAACCCAGTTGCCCTCTTGGAAACGACAGGATCGCAAGGAGAAGAAACTGGCGACGGCGGTGGCCTTGGCTGGCCCGGTGATTTCCCGGCCTGGGATGAGGCAGGTGATGCTGATGGCGACGGAACACGCCCTGACCATGCCCAAGGCATCGGACTGGTCGAGAGAGAAATGGCTGACGCGGTTGCCGGAGTTCTCGGAATTCGTGATGGTCCACGAGCCACGGGAGGGGGCAGAGTATGCCTGGAGTTGGCGGATACAGGAGCGGGTGTTGAATGGGTTGCAGCAGCACCTGGTGGCGTTGGTGAAGGTGGGTGATGTAGGGCAAGTGAGGCACGAGACGACGCACTGGGTGCGGTTCTATCCGATGTATGGGGGGGTGCGCCGTCAGATCAGGCGGATGTACCGGGGGGCTGCGAAGTTATGGGCTGCCACGCGCAAGAGCGACTGGCCGGGACCGGACCCGGAACGGTTGCCGGCGATGATCGGGTTCAGGAAAGATCCGGGCGTGGTGGCTGGGGTCAAGAGGGTGGGGTGAGTTGGTTTGTCCTGGATTTTGGGGTTCTGGGGGGTGACCGGGGGGCCGTGAAAGCCAATACTGGCGGGCTCTCCCCCAAGCCCCCAGTACCCCCGGCGATTTTACATGGGTTGTTTACGACCCCTATTCCCGAGTCCCCTGTCTGGCGTCATGAGTCGTGATGTAATTTTGAACCAGTTCCAACAATTTGAAGGAATCATAGTGTTGTAACGGTATTGCCATTTGAAATGTCCCAATCGGTCGGATACCAATGGAGACCATGACAGGATCGGTGGTGATGTTATCTACGATAATGGCATATTTCTTTAGAGGGTCAGTTCCTAGCATGTCCAGGACCATTTGACGCCATGGTTCAATGACATCGGGTTCTGGGCTAACTGTCTGAATGCATCCAACCTCAATTTTTCTGTCAGGTTCGCTGTTTTTTGCCGGGGGTGCCGGGGGTTTGGGGGAGAGCCCGCCAGTATTGGCTTTCACGGCCCCCCAGTCACCCCCAGATGCGGGAGTTGCGGGGGTCATCAGTTCGGCTGACGCGGGTTGATTTATTGCTACGCCACCTGCCAGCCTCCTGGCTGGCGGTTTGGTCAGTCTGGAGAGATCGAACCTCATTATTCGGCGTCCCAGAGGTTGCTGTTAATGACGTAGACTCTTGGCGTTCCGAATCCTGAAATACTTGGCTTTTGAGTAGAACGTCCATCACTGCCAGGTTCGAGCCACTTGTGGTCTTTCAAAACCGCAAGGACCTGCTTCTGCTCAAATCCTTTGCATAACTCTGTTTTGAAAATTTCGGGAAGCACCAGATATTCGGAATTTCCGTTGCGATTTTTTCGTATAAAACCCGCACGATTGATGATGCGTTGATCCTGGCTAATTGTGGGGTTTTCGAACCGCGATGATCCGTGTGCTTCAAAGAACCGTTTCACCTGATCCAGAATGGCCCGCTCTTCGCGATTTTCTATGCCACCGAAACCATCCAGCCAGTCAGCGAAGCATTTTTTGACCCCTTGAGTTGCCTCGCCTTCCGACCAACCAGTCAGTTGATAGTGGGTTGCCAGTTCTCCGGCAACAGCCACGATACCGAACCGGCGAGCAACGCGCGTGACCTGACCCTCAGAACCGGGTGGAACCACCTCGCTGACAAAATCTTTGATGGCATTTGAAATAGTTTCAGGCAGGTTTGCCCGATCCTGAATGATATAACGCAGCCATTGCAGCCCGACAGCGCCATACGATTTAAAGGCAGCCTCCTTTATTGCCAAGGCAAATGCAGTAGGGGATGGTTGCCCATGGATGTTCTCGAAGCAACCCATCCCGGAACCCGCATCGGCAGGGATGTCTGCCAGACGAATCTCCTGACCGGCATTGGCTTGTTTTCCGACTGTGGCCATGTGTGTGGTAATTCCCACTTCGCCGGAGGATAGGAACAAAATTCTCCAGGAAGCAGAGGGCCTGGCCGTCCCGTTACGGGATGCCCTGGTCTTGCCCTGGCCGTTTGCAAGCAAATAGGCAACATCTCCGGCTTCCTTGGGATCGATCTGACCAAGTTCATCCAGAATCAGGAGCCCATCGTTGTGCAGGGCCGCCAAACCCTCCAAACCGTTTGCAGTGGCACGCCAGAGTCTGGGGTAGGTGTCCGGGTTCCCCCAAACTGAGGCCGCCACCTTGAGGATCGTGGATTTTCCTGAAGATGAACTACCTTTGAAGTTGAAGCCGCCGGAATCCTCGTTGATCAGGTTCAGCAGCGGTGCTGCGAAGGCGGCTGACAGCGCAAACAGCAGCCGGGAGTTTTCAACGGCCATGGAGGCCAACGAATCGCGCCAAGATTCAGCGGTCCCAGCTCTCGAAAATGCCGGTTCGATGGCGTGCGAATTCTGGAAAACCAAAGTCTCAGAAGACTGGCCGATTACTTCTTTTGTCGTTACATATAGTTCATCATGCCAGCCCAACTTGTCGACACAGCGTGCGCGCACATCAACGGGGTACATCTGCAAAAATGACGTCAGTAAGTCCCTCGCCCCTTTGCTCGGGGCAATCGTGACACCTAATTCGGCAAGCTCGCGCCGCATCTCTGAGCTGTCACCCTGAAGGATTTCCATAGGCATTGCCCACTCGTGCAGGACATTGTCTGAGTCTTTCCAGCGAAGCAGACGACCCCAAGCGTTGCTCGACCTGTCTCGAGTGAGCGCTTCTACGGTGATTTTCGAGCAAATCCAGAGCGGGTCTGGTTTAACACCATTCTTGTCGGGCTGGCCGATGAATACGACCCCTTGACTAGACACGATGAACTGACCACCACCGAAATCAAACGGAAAGCATTTTTTTTCTTGGGGGTTGGTGGAGTCAGGAAGGGCGGCTGGAACTGCAGCAGCCTCTATGACCTTTCTGACGCTGCCCAGACCAAGCTGTTGCTGCATATCGTTGAAATCCGTGTCGGACTTCTGCCGATTTTCTCCAAACAACGGGACAGCCAAAAGACCGTTGATTTTAACAGCCGCCTCGGTGGCTTTGGTGAGGCCGGGGTTGCCTTCGGTTTGATGGTCATCATCCGCGCAGATGGTGATCGTCATCTTTGGGTATCGCTGGCGGAGTGCCTGAGCCACTGGAAGCAGATTACCGGCGTTGAACGCGATCACCACTGGAAGCCCTGTTTCGGTGAAAACGCTTGCCCCAGTTGCAAAACCTTCGGCCAGGCAGACCTTTGAGGCTCCGTCGAGGTTTCCGATGACAAAACCATTACCCGAGATTTTTCCACCTGACAGGAAGCGTTTTTTGCCGACCGGGTTTATGAATTGCAACGAATTCGGGGTGTTGTCTAGGTCGCACACAGGAATGACTAACTCGTTTTCGTACAGTCGTACACCACAAGCGGTAATTCCTTTACCAATCAAATAGGGATGACTGTCAGGCGCCGGTGCAGCAGAAGTCCAGAGGGTGGTCGCATTTCTCGCGGCTGTGGCATGGCGCTCGATTTCGTCCGCTTTGTGGGTTGCCTGAGCGGATTTCAAGAAGGCTCTGTATTCAGCCAGTTCTTTGGGCGTCAGACGGTGCTCGGGTTTTTGATGCCAGTTTTTCTTGATGCCTGAGCGCCAGCAGCCAAAGCAGCCACCGGGTGAGGTTCCATTAAAAAGGATATACCATCCAGCATCGTCACCTTTTTCCCCGTTCGATGAAAACCTGTGCAGTTTCCCATCGGGGATCAAGGTCTCAGGCGGATTGATGCCCGAATCCCGGATGCATTGAATGAAGTTCTGGAGATGGTCGTTCGAAGAGAATGTTGCTTGCGTCATGTTCGAGCCTCATTGCTATTATGGGCACGACCATCACGGCGCAGGTAGGTTGACTTACGATTTACACTTTATACGGCGCCATATGATCGGCCCGAGTTTAAACTGAAGTGTGCTACTAGGATTTCGTTCAGATTGACTCGGGCCTGATGGCGAGGAGGTTCTGCGGGTGGGGCGATGTCACGGGAGATGAACTGGTCATCCCCAGACTTGTTTGATACGGCATCAAAGGTGTTTGGAAGCAAAAGGGTGTCGGTTTGGACCGAATCAGCAACATCCTCACCAAGTTTTTTAAACCAGGCGATGGCTGAACTCCAGGCGGGTAGCCAAAAGACGAAAAAAATCATCAAAATCTTGGCAATTACAATGGCGCCCGGAGCCCCAGTCATTATCGCCAGGCCAAGCAGGATGACAGGGACAGACAGTGTGGCAACGAAGGCAATCGCGACCAAAGGGAACGAACCGTAATAAAACCCAGGCTTCATGAGTTCAGCCCGACAGCCTTCGGCTGCGGCCCGTAACTTCAGAGTAACTTGCTGATTGATGAGTGAAATTTTTCCCATGGAACGGACACTACCATGGAGAAACTTATCCTGTCAAGGGTTTGGACTACAATTTTCGGTTGGTCGGAAATCATCATCTGCAAAGTGTTGCTGTCGGCTGTCTGAGGCATGGGAAGGAACCGCCGACCCATTTAAACCCGTTTCCAGGACTCTGCGTGTGCCACGCCGATGCCATACCAGTCTGAGGTGTCAATAGCCTGTACGCAGCCTTCAGCACAGAATAGTTCTATCAGTTTGTGGTTTTTTAGGGAGTTGAGTATTTGACGAACTGCGGCGTAACTATGTCCTGTAATTTCGGAAAGTTCGGTAATCGATCTGGGCTGCCGATCTCTGATGGTTTGCAACAGATCACAAGCGCTGTCGGTCAGGATTGACTGAAGTGCAGCATCAGAGGGGAACCAGATGTTGGGGTTTTTCCAGACGCCCCCCTGTGCGATTTTCAGTAGATGGTTGCGGATAGTCTCTTGTCCAATACGGTCGGAGTCATTCGCGCATCTTTTCATGAGCAGGATGTGGTCGATTCCTGTGAAGAAGTCCATCAGGAGATCAGTTGTCGAGGAATAAGTGCAGAGTTTTCCGGTGGTTCGTACCTGACGTCGGAGAGGATTGTAATCGAACCGACGTGCGGGAAAATGTTCTGCCGGAATTGGATTGCTGAGACTGGCATTCTTGAAGACCAGCAACTGAGTGCCGTGTGGCCCCAGAAGTGATAGCTCAAAACTGACGCCGTGTGGATGTGTCCGAGACACGACTCTATCGTTTACATCGAACTGAGCCAGATAACCTCTCCCTTGGTTCAGAACATAGTCCTGAAGGCTCAGCAAGTGCTCCAGATTGTGGTGTGTGACTTCGATTGTCATGGGTTTTCTCCTTGGCTGAGGCGGTTCCTCAAGCGGCCAGTTGAGGGCATGGGGCGACTTGCTCCACAGGCTTGACTGGAAAGCCCATGTTGAGCGTGACGGCCTTTGAGACCTGGTTGGCTGCGTCGATTAGGGTGCCTTGGCTCAGATGGGCATAACGCTGGGTGGTTTTGATCTGGGTATGTCCCAGAATCTTCTGGACCTCATAGAGTGAGCGTCCTGCGTTGACCAGGAACGAGGCAAAACTGTGGCGCAGGTCATGAATACGCACATCGGCCAGTCCGGCATGATTACGGGCGGTATTCCATGATGCGAATATGGACACATAGGGTTTGTGGGTTTTGGGGTTGGCGAACACCCAGGGGCAGTTGTCATTCCGTGGGATGGTGGCCAGCAACTGCAAAACCCCGTCTGACAGAGGGACATGGCGCGGACGCCCTGCCTTGGTGGTGGGGATTCTCCATTGCTTGCGGGTCAGATCGAAATCCTCCCACTTGGAGTCCAGCACCTCGCGTTTTCGGGCCCCGGTCAGGATCAGCATGGGGATGATATAACGGAGCATGGAGTTATCACTCTGGCACACCGATTGATATAGGCACTGTGCCTCTGTCTCGGTCAGGAAACGTTCTTTTTTGCCGGCAAGGTCCTCGAACAAGGGCACATCCTTGGTTGGGTTGGCTGTGATTCCAGGGATTTCCCAGCGCACGGCCAGGTTCATGGCATAGCGCAGCAGGATCAGACACCGGTTGCAGGTGCCCAGGGCATAGTCCTTGGCACGCATACCATGGTGAAACTGGATCACATCGTGTTTGGTGATCTCGTCCAGGTGCTTCTTGCCAAGGGCTGGCAGAAGATGATTGCGCAGGTAGGAGTCATCTGAGACCCAGGAGCGCTTGTAGCCCTTCACGAAGGGCATGTAGCGCTGCTCGATGAACTCAGAGAATGTGGGGACTTGACGGAGCGTTGCCTTCTCGGCAGCAGGATCGATGCCCAGAGCAATCTGGCCGCGTAATTTCATGGCTGCCTTTTTTGCTTGATCGAAAGTGATGGATTTTGCGTCACCAATACGTAACTGATGCTGCTTGGCACGGGCGTCGGTGTAGCGAAGATAGAAGGTTTTTCCACCGGTACGGCGCACTTCAAGCATTAATCCTTTACAATGTGAATCAAATATGTCTAATTTGTCTTTGCCTTTTGGGCATATGGCGGATTTGATAAATTGCGGAGTGAGGGCGGTAACCGGCATAATATATCCTTGTTAAAAAAGTGTTATAAATATATCAATAAACATCACACTGGAGTCATTATGCATTATTTTCGGGCTACAAGTCAAGAAAAATCTGTCCGTGTGTCTAATTCGATAAAAATGGCTGTGTTGGTGCGCGCCTTGCGCAATGCTTTTGGCATGAGTCAGGGATATCTGGCGCAGGTGGCGGGTTTATCGCGTCCTACCTTGAATCGAATCGAAACCATGGATAAGCGTTCACCGCGTGCTGATACGCTGGAAGATCTGTTGCATGTATTCAGATCAATGGGGGTGGAGATCACGCTTTACGATGAAGAGATTAATATTAGATTCACACAACCCGCACTGCTTGCGGCGGGTAGCAGCCTGGAAGGCAATGTCATCTCAGAAACTGATGGAAAGAGTGATCGGACATAAGTTGAACTTTTTGGAAGGTGAAAGGGATGAAAATTCTCGATGTGACAGAGTATCGTGATTGGCTGATCGAACTGAAGGCGAGAATTCGTAAGGCGCAGACTCATGCGTTTGCCGCAGTTAACTCAGAATTGGTGCTGCTTTACTGGCAAATCGGGAAGGATATTCTTGCGCGTCAAGAGCGTCAGGGGTGGGGGGCAAAGGTTGTTGATCAACTCTCCGTTGATCTTCGGCAAGAATTTCCTGATATGAAAGGGTTCTCGTCGCGCAACTTAAAGTATATGAGGGCGTTTGCGTCTGTGTATCGAGACCCGGAATTTGTGCAGAGGGTGTCTGCACAAATGAGTTGGTCGCATAATTGTGCATTGTTGGATAAGGTATCTGTACATGAAACACGGGAGTGGTATGCCAATGCGGCGATTGCCCATGGATGGAGTTTGGCCATCTTGCTTCACCAAATCGAAACTAAGGCTCATGAGCGTCAAGGCGTGGCCGTCACTAATTTTCATAAAACACTTCCGGAGCGTCAATCTGAACTGGCACAGCAATTGACCAAAGATCCATATGTGCTTGATTTTCTGACATTGAAGAATGATGCCAGAGAGCGTGATCTTGAAAACGCGCTGATTACCCATCTGCAATCTTTCTTGCTGGAACTCGGTAGGGGCTTCGCTTTCGTCGGACGTCAGTACCGTTTGGTGGTAGGCGGTCAGGAGTTCTACCTTGATCTGTTGTTCTACAATGCCAAATTGCACTGTTATGTCATTATCGACCTGAAAATGGATGACTTCAAACCAGAGTATGTGGGCAAGATGCAATTTTACTTGGCAGTTGTCGATGAACAATTGAAATCCAGCCGTGATGAGCCTTCTATTGGCCTGATTCTCTGTAAAACGAAGAACGGCGTTATTGCGGAGTATGCTCTACGCGATTCATGCAAGCCTATGGGTGTTTCAGAGTACAGGGTGTTGCCCCCGGAAGTGGCGGAGGTTCTCCCGACCATCAAGCAACTTGAGGCGGAACTAGTTGATGAAAACCAAAAGAATGAACATGATTCGATATCATAGGATGGTGGTAGGTGAGGGAGGTGGCCTGAAAATTACATATCATAATGATTTTATAGGTAAATTGTAGAATTTAGAGGCGGATTGATCTAAAGTCGGATTGATTGCGAAAATAGGATAGGCGTATGTGAGCATATTCGATTCATAATGAATCCATATAAATTCCATATATATCATATATATTCCAATAAGGCGAATTTGTCCGCTCACTACAGGTGTGGACGCATCGGGAACAGGTGCATTTGCGACGAGTTCTCCTTCTGGAAACTCCAAAATCTACGGCACTTTTGGTGGGACAGGTGCAACCTTTACAGCTGGCGATAATATTAGCGCCACGGGCACAAACAATACGTTTATCATTTCTGATGCTACCGCTGCGGGTACGGCTAGCACGATTAATGTGGCGGCAACGGTATCAGGTGTCCAAACGGTGCAAATTAACTCTGGCACCGGGGATACTTTCAATGCTAAAACCGCTGTAGCTGGCTATACGGGATTGACCCAGTTGACAGCAACGACAGTCAGTGGTGGCGGCGCGGGTGCGGATGCGTTTACGGTCGGGTCTGGTGTGGATGTTACCGTCACAGATACGGCTACTGATACGGGTACTGGAACAGCTGCAGGAGGTGTGACCGTCAATGGTGGAAATAACGTCAGCGTCACAGAAAACGGTTCGACCACAACTGCTTCTGAAATCATCATCGGTGGGACAACATCCACCAACCCCGCTGGCACGATTACGGTAAGCGTGACGGGTACCGGAAATACGACGGTTGCAGCTGACGGTGGTACGGGCACCACGGTGACGACTTCCCAGTCCGGCGCGGTAACGATCGGCGCGAACACGGCTTCGACTGGCGCTGTAACGGTGACTGATACGAATGGTGTGACGGGCGGTGGAACAATTGCTGTGACGGGCGGTACTTCAATCAGTGTTACAGACAACGCTGCCACCACGGGCAGCAACCAAGTTGGCGCAGCAAACCAGATTACTATTACTGGAAACAGCTCTACTGGTGCCATTACTGTCAATCAAACAGATGTTTCTTATGGTACAAATACGATAGGGATTGATGGTGGTACGAATGTGACTGTTACCACAGATTCAAACCATGTTGTGGTTGGTGCCACGACAGCACCAACGGGCACGGTTACAGTTACGGATACCAATACCAACGCCAATAACAGTGATGCAATCAGTGTCGATACTAACGCCGCCAAAGATACAACCGGTGCGATCAGCGTTACTACTACCGCAACTACAGGAACGATAGCTGTAGGCACCGCCACTAGTGGACAAGGTGTTTCCGGTAACGTCACTGTGGTCAACCAAACCGTTGCCGGTGGAACCACAACCTACGGTACAGGTGCGGTCAACGTATACACAAACGGTGCGACATCGGTTTCTGTGACAGGTGGTGGAAATAATGCTTCGGGTGGAAACGCAATCACAGTAGTTGATGAGGGAACGACGGCTGCTCTGGCATCTGTATCCTTGACCGGCATTAATGGCACCAATGGCACAACAGTGACCAGCAATGCGCTGACTTCACTGACGGTTGATAATGCGCAAGCAGCCAATACGGTGACCGTGACCAACACCACGGCAAAGCACACGTTGGCCATCAACGTTAACGGCAATGGCTCTAACGGCATTACCGTAGCTGATAACCATGCTGCAGCATTGAATGTCACAGCGACAGGCTCTTCTGGCAACAATGTAACTCTCACTGACACACTGGCTAGCGGTGATACAGCTCCAGTGGCATACACCTTTACTAACAATGGTACGGGCACATTGACTGTCGGGGGTATTGCGGGTGGTGCATCTGCAACCAATAACGTAAAGGTCAATGTGGCAGGAACTGGGGCAGTGGCACTGGGTGATCTGTCTGGCACGGGTACTGATAATTACCTGGCTAGCGTTACGACAACAGATACAGGTGGTGTGACCGTCAAAATTGATGCTGCTAATACTTCGTTTAGTGGCGGAACTACCGGCGGAAATACCGTAGAGCTCTATGACCACAGCCCGGGTACGGCAGCAGTTAACAACAGCATTAACGGTGGTACTGGCGGAAACAACACCTTGATCCTTGATGGTGCAGCGTCTGACTTCGCAACACCGCTGGGTGTGTCGATCTCCAACTTTGCTAATCTAACCGCTGGCACTGGTGCAAATGGAAGCTATAACGCCTCTGGTTTTAGTGGTGTTCTGACTTTTGGTGAAAACGTGAATACTGCTAACGTGACATTTACCAATGTCGCAGCTGGACAAACGGTGGCAGCGGCAGGTGGGTCGGTAGCAAGCACCGTCGTAGATACAATTAGCGCTACGGCAGCAGCAACACTGTCTGCAACCGTCAATGGCGTGACAGCAGGTTCCGTAACTGCTACTACGACAGCAACAACATCAGTTCTTGCGTTGTATAACGCAATTACTGGACAGTCTTTGGCTGCGAGCACGGCAGGTAGTGGCAATGTGCTAACCAATCCTGGTGTAACTGTCGCGATTAATTCCGCTGATTCCACACTGACCTTTACCGGTGCTAATACTGCAACTGTAGCCAATGCCGGAGGAACCATTACAAATGGTACTTTGACGGGACTTGAAACAATCACCTTGGCAACCGCAGCACAGTCTGGAACCACGAACTCACTGCCGCTGACACTTAACAGCGCTAGTGCAACTTCTGCAGCAGTGGCTACGATCAGCGAAGCTAATAACCAGACAATCGCAATCAACAGTGTTAAAGATGGACATGGTGATGCGAACAGCGTGAATGTGTACGACACGACAGCTGCCGCCACAACCACTACTAATCCGGCGACGAAGATTACCGTTTCGGGTGGCGGTAATGTGACGGTTGACTATGCTGCTGTGAATGCAGGTGCCACTGTACAGTCAAAAGTTGCAACCATTGATGCATCTGCTGCAACAGGTACGGTTAATGTCAGTGGTGTCCTTGGTGCTACCGCAGGTCTCACCATCACAGGCGGATCAAAAGCTTTGACAGCATTTGGTAGTGGTGCTGCCGGAGGCGAGACAGGATCTAGCTTTGTAACCTCAGTGGATAAGATCACGACGGGTGCGGGTGGCGGTACGATCACCATTGGTTATGGTGGTGCTGCTGGAAATTCGGGCTCGACAACGATTGACTTGTCTGCTTCGGCTGCAACTGCCAGCACGATCAAAACGATGACCGATTCGATCAGCAGTGCAGGTTACGGCGCACGTGCTTCGATCACCGGCTTTGTCGTGTCAAGCAACACAGCTACAGCCGACACAATCAGTAACGTCAATGCAATGACAGTGCTGGCTACCAAAGGGACTTCGGCTGTAACACCAGGTGGCGGGGTGGATACATACACAGTTTCCAATGGTGTGATCACATTCAGTGGAAGTGATTCAGCATCGCAGTTGCTGACAGATGCTCGTGCCATTGTTGAAGCATCGAATAGCGGTGGTACTGGTGTTAATACCAATGTTGTAGCAGCCTACACTAATGCCGGAAATACTTATGTAGTGTGGTCGGGTAGTACAGCGACGTCTGCATATGATGGCGTGGTTACTCTTACAGGTGTGACGGGTGTAACCGAAGTGGGTGGTTCAACCGCTGCGGCTGGCACGATTCTTCTTGGGAATCTGAACACGGCGCAAGCAGGAGCGAGTGCAACCTCAATTGCTGAAAGTTCATCTGCACAAACACAGAATGATGCGGGTTACATATTCCAGGAAATTACAGGAAATAATACCAGCGCTATAACTGTGAACCACTTGGGTGCATCTGCTGTTATTACTGATTCCTCCACTTCTTCGGGTTATGCGCTTACAGTGACACAGGATGGAACTTCTGGTCAGGAAAGTCTGACGATTAACCAAACGGCTGGCTCTACGATCTCGACACTGACTGTCACTGGTGACAATGCACTGACTTTGAATGCTACTGGTGCCACAGCCGCTGTGAACTCAATCGTTGATTCTGGCAACACAGTTGCAACGATTAACGTAAGTGGTTCAGCTAATGAGACCATTGGCGCTATCACTGACACAGCTCTGACTACAATTGCAATCACTGATACAGGCGTTGTAACCCTGGGAGGAAGTTCTACTCCGCTGACACAAACTGGCCTTACCGTTACTCTTGGGCCTGCCTCCGGAAGCACCTATGCAGTTGCGGCTGCAACCAGTGTTTACCTGAGTGGCGCTAACGACAAGATCGATGCCTCTGCAGTCACCTCTGATGCTAGTGCAACAAATCCTGTCTTCTCTGCGAAGGGTGCTGGTTCTACGGTTCTTGGCGGATTGGGTGCTGAGACCATTACTGTTGGTGCAAACGGGACGGTAACGATGCTGCAAGGTACCCAGTACTCCAATGGCGATGCACATGCAAACGGTAACTCTTCTGCAAACACCATCACTGTGGGTGCAAACTCCACTGTTACCTTGGGTACGAATAATTCTGGCAATGCTTCGGATGGTGGATCCACGATCACCGTCTCTGGCGACACCGCAGGGGCTGCACTGAGCAATATGGTGACGGTGAATAATGCTAATACAGGAAACACAACCAAGTTTGTTCTGTTCAGCGCTGATAGCTCATCAAATGCAATATCCAATGTGAACGTAGCATCTGCCACAACGCTTGCACAAGCTGAAAACGTTGCCCTGACGGTCGCTACGAATGGTTCTACTTCTGGATACCATTACGCAGCATTTACCTGGACTGATGGCAGTACCTATCTGATTGGTCATAGCGGTGCTGCAGAAACAGCGCTTTCAGCAAACGACGTTGTGGTTAAATTGGTCGGGGTTGCTGATACAGCGGCAATTTCTTCTGGGATTGTGCATCTCGCCTAATAATGTCGTCAGATATCCTCACAGCTCACCGTGGGTTAAGCAAAACGAAGACCCCCGCTCACAAGGCGGGGGTTTTTCTTTTGTGCGCCCGGCAGGGCGCACTCACTTGGAGGTGGTGTAAGCAGGGGTTAAAAAGCGCGTAAATCTGGGGATAAGACGCGGATTGGTGGATTCTGTAATTTTTCCGTTATTTTTCCCGCTTCCTCATGGAGGCTGGTGAGCGGAAGGTGACAAGGG
>JAJZBQ010000023.1 GCA_021798835.1 Pseudomonadota bacterium
CAATATGCGCCACCAACTGCCGTTCGGATCGGATAGAGAACAAGGTCTGAAGCAAACTGGCCCTGAGCAGTCGCTCAGGCGGAATCGAGACACGACCAAAATCGGCATACAACCCATCCAATTCGCCATCCATGCTCCCTTGTCACCTTCCGCTCACCAGCATCCTTAAGGAAGCGGGAAAAACAGCGGAAAAATCACAGAATCCACCAATCCGCGTCTTATCCCCAGATTTACGCGCTTTTTAAACCCGGCTTACAGATGATCCTGAAACACGGCATACGCCGTTTTTTTCGCCTGTTTTTTGCCCTTGTTTCTGGGGCGTTCGGGAGAAATTCCGACAGATGTCATCTGGGTAACGCCATGATTTTCCCAGTGGTTTCATTTGCACTCACCAGGTGAAATTTGATGGCATCCTCTTCACCCCGAAAAATCGTAAAAATGAATTATTCAGGGACGACTAAGTAATCCAACTCGACAGGCAAAGACGGGCGGTTTGAGCGTAGGTCATGGGACACCGAACAAGGGCTAAAAAAGCCCTCATTGGTCTCCGCCCTGCACACGACAAAACCCCTCGTGCGCAAACCGCTCCTTCTGTCAAGTGATTTTTGCTCATTTTTTTCTCATTTCGTGATTATTTTTGTCTCAAATTTCTGTCTTGCTACCGCCTTCATGACCGCTTTTTTGATGCTGAATGTCTAAAGTTGAGAAAGGATAATCTTTATGTGGTATATTTCCAAAAAGTAATCCAAGTGGAATATGCCAGCCGACAAACGTCTCAAGCATCTATGGGGGAAGCGGGATGACCTGACCGAAGCCGGGTGGGCAGACTTGTACCAACTCATCTTCGGCATGCTCAAGCGCAGCAACCCCTCAATTTTGCGGTCCCTGCCGGAATCGAAAGAGCATTACATCCAGGACTTCTTCCTGATCAAGGTGTTCGAGCCCGCGAAGCACAACAGTTCCTGTCCTCGCGGGGGGAATGAGTTGTGCAGTTATTTCAACAATTACCTGATCGATGTCTATCGCGGAGCCGATCTGCGCATCACAGATCTCGTGGAGAATCATGATGAGATCGGATATTTGTGCGCCGAAGCAGGTAACGATCAAACACCGGCAGATGGAGAGTTTTTCGAGTACGGATTCGGGTATCGGGAGGTACATCAGCGTGCCAGGGCCTTTCTCGACCAGATGGATGATATCGGTAGGGTCTATCTCGCTCTGCACGCCTGCGCCGATGCGCCCGAGCCGCTTTACAGGCTGGCCGAGCGACTGCGCATTCCTTCCTACCACTATCGCGCCCATCAGCTCGGCATCACGCGCAGGAAGGGGGAGTTCGGGAAAGGGTACGAGGTCACCCAGATTGGTAAATGGCTGGTCAGGGAGCTTGGATTGGAACTCGGCCCGAATTCCGCGGTGCTCGCAGCATTGAAAATCCTGTGCTTCGAATCGTTGCAGCAGTATCAATAGCACGGGAACTGAGATGAGAAGTCTCTGGCCGCCGATGGAAGTGATAGCAAACAAGTTGCAAGGTGGAACTGATTATCCCGTTCATTTCCTCGACGGGGAGGAATTTGCGGGGACGACCGAAACCGGAAACGCCGAAATGCCTCAATTCATCCGGGACAAGGTGCGCATGCGCGTCGCAAGTCGCATGGCGCAATTCGATGCGCTGCCCATCGCCGGGCAGATATGGCGCTTCGATGGAAATCAGAATAATGTTGCGCCCCTTTGCGTGCTGCTCGACCGCCCGCAGGACGAATATCACTGGCAAGGCTGGCTGGTCTCCCCTGAGACGGATTACGCCACTTATCAGGATGTGCTGCTCGAACCCAGGGACGAGCCCTTCGACCCTCTGGCATCCATGGTCCAGACCTGGAATTCGGTCACAGTGGACATCCGCAAGGGGAGCCGCATTCTTGCGCAACTTGTAGCAGGAAGGATGGACGCCATCCGCGAAGTAGCGAGCGGCCATTGCGATAAAGGTGGTGGGGCCAGGCCGGGTTTCGTTGCGCCGCTCATGACGCAAAGTGGCGCAACCGTACTCGCCGGAACGCGCATCGTCCATGTGGACGACCCGCGCCGCAGTTATCAGGAACTGTGTCGCTCTACTGCTCGTTCGCTTCAGAATCAGGAAGGGCGGGCATCGGAGGAGGGATCCAGCGTCCCGTCCCGCAGGCTCTGGATCCAGGTGGGCTGGTCTCTCGCTGCGAGCATTATGCTGGCTCAAACCGCAATCATTGCCAACCTTATGCGGGGCGAACCAGAGAAGGTTATGCCCAAGCAGGCCACGGAATTCCGGTCCGCGCCGAAAATCCATCCCAGATATGCCTATCTCGACGTCAATTTCAAGCCGGATGCCAGGGAAATCGATATCCGCAAGCTGCTCACCCGAATCAAGGCCATCGTTGTTGATGGCCCGGGAGAATTCGGGCAGTACAGAATCAGGGTGCTGCTCGGTTCCGATCGGGCTGCATTGGAGTCGATTGAGAAAAGCGGATTGGTCGATAATGTTTCGACTTTGAATTGAGGAGAGATAAAAAATGCTAAGATTTCACGTCTTTTTAAAAATTGGATGAAGCATGTCGTTTCTAGGGCAGGCGAGTTCTAAATTTTACATGAAATGGATTGTATCCAAGATTAGGATAGCCTGGATATAGCGGAAGCGTTCAATAGATTTTTACTTACTTGGGGGTTTAATGAAAAAGTTAAGTTGTGTCATCGCGTTGTCACTGGTTGTACTCCTCGCCGCTTGTGGGCAAAGCAATCCGCTGATCGGGAAGTGGGAGGCAGAGCCAATCATGGGAATAAACTCCGGGGAGGTGGAGTTCAAGACTGACTCTGCGGTTTCCACAAGTATGATTGGTGGCATGGAGCAAACCCATGAAACCAAGATAGATGGATACAAAGTGGAGAAGGACAGGGTTGGGGTAATAGCTACTGATCCACAAAACAAGCAATCGGCGACACTGTGGTATCGGATGAAGGATCCGGACACCGCTACACTGGATACAGGAATAGTTACTATTGTTTATCACCGTAAAAAATAATTGCACTTGGAAGTTGAAATCGCCATCCAAAAGCAAAAACAGCACGGGGAAAATATGAAATGCAATAGTTGCCGAACAGAAAACAGGGAAGGCGCAAAATTCTGCGTCAAATGCGGAACTTCCATATATGCCACCAGGAAGTTGACAAAAGCCAGATTGCGCATTACGAGTGTGACCATAGCGACAACCGTAGTTTTGGGCGGCTGTGCAACTAATCAACAGACAGGAAAGTTGGAAATTGCGCCGTCTGTTCAGCAAGGAATTGACTCTGTCAAAAAGGAGATGTCAAGCATTTATGACAGCCCTGATCCGTGCTCCAACAATGACCGGAACATCGGCATTACCGCCGGAGTTCTGGCTGGCGCGTTGATCGGGCACGAAATCGGCGACGGTAAAACCGGCACGCTGATCGGGGCTGCGCTTGGTACCGGGGCCGGTGGATTGATCGGGCACGATATGGATTCGCGCCGCTGCGCGCTCTCAAAAATCGCAAGGGAAAACAACCTGAACCTGGTGAGCGCGACCATTACCCAAGACAAGCTCGGAAACAAAACGGGCGGCAATGATGGCCAGTCAACCATCGGTCTCGATGTCGCGATCAAGAACGATGATGCGGACGGAGAGTTTGCGCCTGGCACAAGCCAGTTGACCCCGAAAGCTCAAAAAGCATACGGTGAGATTGCCGATCAGTATCTTCCTAGCAAGGTTGCTTCTGGGGCGGATATCAAAATGCGGAGTGATGTTTTGGCTGCCGCAAGGCAGCGCAAACTGCTGATCGTGGGGCATGCCGCCGAGGATGGCGATTCCGCAAAGGCGGCGAAACTGTCTGCGGCGCGCGCCAAGGCAGTTGCCGAAGTGTTCGCGGCGCACGGAGTGCCCAAATCGAACATTTACTTTCAGGGTGCCGGAGACACTTTGCCCGTCGCCAGCAATGCCACGCAAAAGGGGCGGAGCGAGAATCGCCGCGTCCAGATCGTGGATGTTTCGAACGAGTCCGACCTTAAAAAATATCTGAGCCTTCGAACTCCGAACCCTCAACATTTTACGGCATCAGCCGTGCCCGTGCCGCAGCCAGCCGCAAAAGCGCACCGCGCTCCTGCATATAATTTTGGCGGGCAGCCAGACAACGGCAACGAAATGGTGAGCCTGGGTGCCCCGATCGATACTTCGATGTTCAGCCTCATTCGCTCCGCCAACGCAGCGCCGGTCACGATGGGTTCTTGCGTGAACGATCATCCGCGCAGCGCAACAGCGATACGAAATCTTGCCACGGATGCGGCACTGCCGCCGGCGGGTGATGCGGTTGTCGGGATATATGGCGAGCCCATTACCGGGATGCTGAACGGGAATTATGTCGCCATCCTGGGCGCTTATGCGCCGAAGGATGCCGGGTCGCCAGTGCCCGAGCCGAAGCTCGAAGTCTACAGGAACCAAACCGAGAATCATGCGCGTCACCCGACTTATGCGAAATCCGTCCCGGTGGTTGTTTATCGCGGGACCGATGCCACGCTCTACCGGATATTCGTGAACGGGCCGATGGAGTGCATGGATGTTGTCGTACCAACAAGACATGAAGGCGACAACGGGAAGGTGTACTATTTCAACGATGGGAAGCGCTTTGTTGCACAAACCAACTTTACTGCCCATAACTAGAAACAGGGGAAAGAAATGAGTTTTTTGAGCCAGATGACAACGCTTCACTGGGTGATAACCGGCGGAGCGCTACTTTGCGCGGTTTTTTACTGGTGGATTCGTTCCAACCAACCAGTGTGGTTCGATTTTTTGTATAGTTTCCCCATCCCGATGTTCGGGCATATCGGCAAGCTCGGGAAACTCAAGAAAGATACCAGTTCTCTCGAAAATAGCAACTTCTGGGGGGCTCACGGAATGCCAACTCCGGAAGTCACGCTGTGCAGCGAATATGCCGCAGTCATGAAGTATGTGCAAAGCCAAATTTCATTCGAGCGAGCCAACGAATATCTTGCGCTCATCAATCAGAGGGACACCAAACCGATGGCATGGTGGGCGCTTGCAATACTCTTTGTGCTGACGGTTGCCGAGGCGATGGGCACCGGCTTTTTGATGGCGCCGTTCATTTCGAGCGAAATGTCATCGTCGCAAATCGGTTATGCCGGATGGATTCTGGCCGTCGCCATGGCGATCATGCTGCTGATTCTGACGCATCATGCCGGCAAGGTACTCAAGAAGAAGTCCCTAATCAAGAAAAATATGGGCAAGCTGGTCGGAGACGCACCTCCAGATGGCGTCGAGAATCATGGCCCCATCACGGTTGATCAGGATCAGAGCGTCGATTCCGGAAAAACAGCCCGTGCCCGATTTTATCTGCGCGCCCTGGCTAACCATGATCGTGGATCGTTACATTCCGTCTACGCGGTTTGCGTGTTGCTGGCCCTGGTGCTCGCCATGGTATTCGTGGTGCGGTGGGAGGGGATCAAAAAGCAGAACACGATCGAGGTGGTTCAGATGGAAAAAAGCGGCATAGGAGACTCTGGCGCGAGCGGCAATCCCTTTGCTTCCGCAGACCAGCAGGCAGACCCGCCGGATGTCGTGAAGAGCCAAGCGCAATCGCGCAAGAAAATTGCCCTAGAAATCGGAAGCGAGAACCTTGGGCAGGGTTTTGGCGCAGCATTTCTGCTAGCATTGATCTACCTGCTCACACAGGCAGCTGGCGCCAAGTTCGCCTTCGAGTCCGCTTTTATAGCGGAAGGGGAAAAGGCTTACCAGTTGACGCGCGGTGAGACCGATTACCGGAACTATCATGCGAAATACATTCTCCCCTTCGAGAGCAGGGCTGATTCCAGGCTGGCCGAACTTCGCCGATATTTTAGTTCAGTGACCAGCGAGTACAAGAAAAACCCGCCGACCGTCACGTTCCGTCAATTTCTGCAGAGAAGGCAGAGCGAGATGCTATCCTCGCATCAGGAGAATATTCATTCCGCGTCAGCCGTAGCCGCCGGAAACGTATCTTGGCAGGCGCCCACTGCCACCCGGGCTACCGAAGCTTTGCCGGCGAATGCCAGCGCAATTTCCGAATATCACGAGGCTGCCGGGCAGATCATGAGCCTGCCCGGATCGGAGCGTGGATCGGCGCTTGAAGCGTGGCTGGACAAGCACGGCAAAGAGCATACCGAAGGACTGCTGGCTGCCATCTCCGCACTCAAGGAGGCGCGCAAGGCGGCGCTCGAATCGCCCGGAAGCAAGTTCGCCAACCTTTTAATGGACTGAAAACGATGAACAGTAAACTTGCCTTTGCGCTTCTTGTTACCCTGGTCAGTCCTGTGCCGGCGTTTGCCGGGCTGGTCAATGATGTTCCAAGTTGCTATGACGCAAACCATTACAGGTTTGCGTCGAGACCTTACACAAAGCTCGCCTATATTCTGGTTGACCAGACTGTAGCGCTAGATCCCGGGCTGCAGAAGGAAGCGATTGATAACGCCACCCATCTGATGGGACCAGGAACGAAATTCGTCGTGGCGGAGTTCTCCGCTTTTTCCCAGCAGCATTATCTCGACGTGATAAATACCGGAATAATCGAGTCCCCGATGACGCAGGATGAACACGACAACGTGCCGGTCCACTCGCTTGCATCGTTCGATGTGTGCATGAAAGGCCAGGCTGGCTTTTCTCTGGGCATGATTCGCAAGGACATGGCCGCCATCATGTCGTCTGCTTCCGATACCTTGGCGAAATCCGACATCATGATGGCGCTGAAGTCGATATCGGAGACAGTTGCCAAGGATTCTGCAAAGCAGAAGGTTGTTTTTGTTGTCACCGATGGACTGGAGAATTCTTCCGTTACTTCGTTTTATGCACATGACGGCGTTCGTCTCATCGACCCGGAAACTGAGATCGGCAAAGCCAGGGCCAATAACATGATGGGCAACTTCGGCGGCGCGCGCGTCTACATCATTGGGGCGGGCGTCATGCCACCCGCAAAGGTGGGCACGCAGGCCGAGAGGGATGGGTATCGCGATCCAAAGACGATCGATCGGCTGCATCGCTTCTGGAAAGGATATTTTGATCAGTCCAATGCCAAGCTTGTCGAGTTTGGCGAGCCGGCGCTGGTTTCACCTGTTGCGTTTTAACGTCCCCCGGTGTCATACATGGACGCCCACTTTTTGCCAGGCTTTCGGTTAATGATTTTGAGTAGGTAAAGATTGCAGCCATACATCCAGACTTTATGTGAGGCTTTTAGCCGCTGTCCCTGATGGAATTGCTGGTTGATGCCTAATCAGGAAATCGCGCTTGGAGCGCCCTGACACCGTCAGGTTAAATCAACCACGGTCTGACCTGTCTCGCCATCATTTAATGATTGCCTGTGCAATCGGTGGTATAACCCCTTTACTCGTTCATGTTCTGGATATTACTCAACCGACCTGATTACGCTTCGGCAGCAATAGCTGACGTGTAATCAGGTCGGAATATCTCGCCTTTTGTCAAAAGTGCCCATACAATCCTGGCATTCTTGTTTGGAGTTCCCAGGGTTTCGTGGACAGAAGTGGCTCGGCGAAACTGAACAGGTCAGATAAGTGCATTATAGGGGTTTTGTGCTGCGGCAAGAAAGCCGTGGAAGGAGACCAATATGAGCAAATCATCCGGGCGACGGACACGTCGCGTATT
>JAJZBQ010000001.1 GCA_021798835.1 Pseudomonadota bacterium
TCGGTCGTTCGTGGTCTATGGTTGAGACCACAACCGCCGCTGATGGACAACTCTGCACCATTCCCAACCCGCCCCTTGGCACTTATCTATCGGGGTCATTCTGTTCAAACATACCGAGCCACTTCTGGTCATGGGCCGTCGCGATCCATTCGATGATCGTTACATGATGACCCAGCAGTTTACCGCGATCGCTGAGTTTCCAGCCCCCTGATGGGGTGAGTTGATATTCTGCCGATTTTCCTGCATCGTGCAGCAAACCCACCAGAACGGCCAATGCATGGGTGGCGAACTTCGGGTTCCTGATGGAATCACGCATCCATGTGGCCAGTTCAACGCTGTGAATCAGATTGCCGTTGTCATAGTCATGATGGGCCTTCATGGATGACGGCCCCATGCAGTATCGACGAAATCGATCCCCATTCCAGAAAACCGCATTGAACAGGAAACGGTATGCCCTTGGCAGGTTATCGATCAGTTCAGAAGCTTGTTTGACCAGTTCCCGATCCTTGATCCAGCCATGGGGGACCATTCTGAAAAGGTTTTCCTCTGGCTCAGGATGTTCCATGAGGGCAAGCCGGTTGATCTGAATGGCACCGTTATTCGAAACAGGGCGAAGGTTCCAACGCGGTGATACCAAGCAGAATGGATGGATGCGGGTATCTGGATGGCTTCTGCTCCATTCCACGGTCAGACTGGCTTTATCGTGAAACAGGTGGGCCCGATATAGGACATGACGGTGCTCCTGATGAAAATTCAATGCAGTGACACGAAAAATCGAGGGCATCCCTTCAATGCATGGGACATACACTGAATTGACAGGGTCGTTTTGACTTTTGTCTGGAAAGGATAGAATGCACGCAGCGTTAGTCATGGCACACCTCGGATTGGTTTTGTCCAACTGGGGATTGGGCTTGGTTTTGGCTGACGCTTGGCAAGTTCTGAAACAACAGGCGTTCGAAAGCACTGCCATCCTGGCGCGTCAGGTTGGGAACATAGCGGGAATACACCCGAAACAGCATTTCAGTGGTGGTGTGTCCCATCTGTCGGGCGATCCATTCCGGGTTTTCGCCTGCGGCAAGCCAGAGTGTGGCTGCGGTATGGCGGGACTGGTAGGGCCTGCGCGGAGATAGCCCCAGATTCCTCAGCAGCGGCAACCAAACCCGACAGTTGAAGTTTTTGTTCTCCAATGGCTTTCCGAGGGTATTACAAAACACGTACGGTGACCTGTGCCTTGTGGCCGCTTCTTGCCCCTTTAACGCCTCAAAGACCACCTGTGACATCTGGATGTCTCGCTGGGAACTGTCGTTCTTGGTGTACTCTTCCTCACCAGCCACGACCGTTTCCCTGACCATGATCACTCGTCGCTCAAAATCCACATACTTCCATTTGAGGCCATTGATTTCGCCGCTACGTAGTCCCGTGAAAAACCGTACGGTAAAGTAATTTTTGTAATCGGGGCGCGCACGATCCAGAATCAGTCTGACCTGATCCAGTGTGAACGGATCAACATCCGTCCGTTTGATCTTGAGTTGTTTGACATTCTGAAAGGGTGTGCGAAAATTGAAGCGGTCGGCGGCTTCATTGATGATTTGCCTCAACAGATTTACAATCTGGTTGATGCGTCGGTTGGATAATGTAAGATTTTTTCCACGTCCCTGGGCTTTGGCGAGATCAGAACGGTAGGAAAGAATTTCCGATTTGGTGATGTTGCCGACTTCCTTGTCACCGAAAGCAGGAATAATCCGACCGTCCAGGTCGTATCGAATCCCTTTGCGGTGACTATTCCTCCACTCCACTTCCTTCTCTGCATACCATATATTGGCAAAGTCTCTGAGAAGGGGAGTGCTTGGATTACCGGTGGATTCGACTGGAGAATCCGATACCGGAGATTGCGCAGTTTGATGAGTGATATCAAATTTGGCCGCGTTTTTGCTGTTCGGGAAGTACCTGCGGTAGTCAAAGCTGCCCGATTTGGTCTCTACCTCAATGCGGTCAAGCAGGGATTTAACCTTTTTTCGGTTAGTCACATTATCCTTCAGAGCCGTCTGTTCACGGCACCGGATGCCCTTGTAGTAGAAATCCAGGATAAGACAGTTACTTTCTTTGCGCACTTGAATACTAGACATGGCACACCCCCCCATCAGCCATGGGTATGCTGAAAGTGGACGCGCAGGATGAAAGCATGTCGCGTTCGATGTTCTCCCAGATGTAGAGTATCTTGCGCCCACCAAAAGGGCGGAAATAATGGACCCCCTCGATCAACACGCTATCGATCAAACACTCACGAATGGTTCTTGGGTCGTAGTGGATGCGTTCTGCTAAGGCTTCGGTTGTTAAATATGTTTTTGACATGATGTTCTCCTCAAAATATGTTTGTCTTGGGTGTTAGAATGACGTTGTGGATCAACTAATGTCATCCTATGTGACATCTTACATCACAAAATGACATTTTGCAAGACTATTTGTCGTTTAGGATGAAAATATTTAACAGAGGAGGAAGAAATGATCAGATGTCATCTGTCACGTTTGATGGGTGAACGGAAATTAAGGATTTCGGATGTGGCAAGGCAAACAGGGCTACACCGGAATTCAATTACCCTTCTTTACAACGAAACGGCTACCCGAGTGGATATGGAAACGATTGATGCCTTGTGTCGGTTGTTTCAATGCAAGGTTGGCGACATCATGGAATTTATCCCCGAAGATCAATAAGCCGACAACGAAGGCGGATTCACGACTCTGGCACCTGAGTCGCTCTCTATGGTCACGGGGGCTTTAGGTCAAAATGGTAGCGTTCTGGGCCGCTCATATTTCGATGTAGTCACGGCATAGTCACCGTTTGGTCACCGGATGGTCACGGAAGAAATTTTTCGTTGGGACATGACCTTTGGTCACCTGACCTAAAGTCAGTTTTGGCGCGCTCGACAGGAATCGAACCTGTGGCCTTTGGCTTCGGAAACCAACGCTCTATCCAACTGAGCTACGAGCGCATATTCGGAAATATTCTGGAACATGCTGATGTTAAACACTTATTTCCGTGATTGTATCACAACTCCAGTTGAACGCCATGAGGCGCATGAAAACAACCGGGAGGCAATCGGAAAACATGGTCACGGGCACACCAATGCGACTGATACTCATAAACCGCGAATGACCTTTGGCTTCGGAAACCGATACTCTATCCAACTGAGCTACGAGCGCATTGTTTGAATGCGGCAAAAAATTCACCAAAACTGCGCTTCGGAAACCAATACTCTATCCAACTGAACCACGAGCGCATGCTCGAAATCGCGCAGAACCTTCTGATGCCAAACACACACTGCCCTCGATTCTAGCACAATTTCCATTAGGTTCCGTAATGCGTTCAGAACCGCCAATAAAATCGAAATAATAAACCCTATACTAATGTCCTCCACCTGTCGAATTGGTTGACACAGATCCCTTGGGACTTCCGTTTGAAAGAGTCGCCGAAGAGGATGCGTTGCCAGTCGATTGCGCTTGCCCTTGGACCTGAGTATTCGTTGGGATTGATGCTCCTACTGACAACGAGGTACTGGAGGGGGGTGCAACTGCTCTATTCTGAGAAGTGGCCGCCTGGACTGCAAAACTCTGTCCCAGTCCTGAATTACCGTTTTTGATGGGAACAGCTAAAGCGCTCGCAGGATGTTGGCGACCTGAGCCAGATGGTGATGAAAAGGAAGTGCCTGGCATCCCCTGTTTCAAGGGGCCATGCGTTGAAGTGGTCAAAATATTGGTATTTGGCACAGATATCCTGGATATGCTCACCACCCGTGTTTTCCCAATGACTCCAAGTGGTGCAGGTAGCGTTTTTCCTCTTCCGGGAACCCCGCCGATAATAGCAGGCGGATGAGAAGAAATTGGAGCAGAAGCGAGCGTTTGTAGACTCCCCAAGGTAAGCATTCCTACCGCGATGACAATGCGACGAGGATATCGACGGATATGTGGCGATCTCACTGATCTTCCTCATCCATCTGGGCTTTTCCGAAGGAGGAACGCTTCTCTTTGGGAAGCAGCAAGGCATGCAAAGCCGGAACAACAATCAATAGTAGCAGGGAACCAATAGCCAAGCCGCCGACCACGACGGTCGCCAATGGGCGCTGCACTTGACTACCGATACCATGTGAAATTGCAGCAGGGAATAAACCGATACAAGCCGATAGTGCAGTCATCAGCAAGGGGCGCATACGTTTTTCTGAGGCTTCGACCAATGCCTTGATCGGTGACACGCCTGACATACGTAACTGATTGAAATAAGTAATGATCAGGATACGATCCATCACAGATACCCCAAGAAGAGAGATAAACCCGATGGCCGCTGACACACTGAACGGAATACCCGTGATAAAGAGCGAAAGAATGCCCCCGCCAACAGCAAAAGGAATACCCAGTAGGGCAAGCATACTATCACGCGCGGAATTAAATAATCCGTAAAGAAGAACAGCGATCAGCATAAGACTGATTGGAACAATGATAGCCAAGCGTTTTTTGGCTTTTTCAAGATCCTCAAACTCACCTGCCCAGATGATGCGGTAACCATTCGGTAGTTGTATGTTTTCTGCGATTCTTTTCTGTGCTTCGCTTACCGTGCTTCCCAGATCGCGTCCACGTACGCTGAACTTGATGGGAATATAGCGTTGGGTGGTTTCGTGATAGATGTAGGATGCTCCACTGTCCAAGGTGATCGTTGCCAGTTCACGCAGTGGGATAAAAGCCGTTCCGCCGGTCGGTGTTGTGTATCCAACCTTGATATTGCCGATGACTTCAACATTATCTCGTTGCTGTAACGGCAATCGAACCGTCAGGTTGAATTGCCGATCACCTTCCAGAACCGTACTTGCCACAGCATCTCCCATGGTGGCCTGAATAACCGTATTGATATCACCCGTATTGAGCCCGTAACGCGCTGCCTTATCACGATCGATGGTAATGTTGAGGTTGGGTTGCCCCATGACCCGGAAAATACCAAGATCAGCAACCCCCTCAACATGATTCATTTGATCCATGACCTGGCCTGCCAATCTTTCCAGAGTTGGCAAGTCATGGCCAATGATTTTGACTGAATTGGCCCCTTTAACCCCTGACAAAGCTTCTTCAACATTATCCTGGATATATTGTGAAAAATTGAACCCCACTCCGGGTAACGCATCTGAAAATTCTTGTTGCAGTGTCTGGGTCAATTTTTCCTTGGTCAAACCACTGGGCCATTGATCATAAGGTTTGAGTGGCACAAAAAGTTCCACGTTGGAAAATGCCGAAGCATCACTACCATTATCTGGGCGACCATGCTGTGAAACCACCGTAATAACTTCAGGGTGACGGAGAAGAATTTCGCGCATTTTACGCGTGGCTTCTGTGCCCGCATCCAGCCCCATTGTGAGCGGCATTGAAGCGCGAATCCAGAAATTTCCCTCTTCCAAGGCAGGAAGAAACTCGGAACCCAAGCGCGTCCCCAGAATGCCCGACAGAATGAGAAACAGCAGTCCCGACAGTACCACCCCCTTACGGTTCACAATGGACCAGCGCAGAATCGGAATGTACAAGTTATGTAGATGTCGCACCAGAAATGTTTCAACTTCCTGAATATTGCCGCGCAACAGAAAGGATGACAGTACGGGTGTGATGGTAAAACTCGAAATCAAGGCACCAGCCAGGGCATAACCATAGGTCCGCGCCATGGGGCCAAAAATCTGACCCTCAACCCCCTGCATAGTAAACAGGGGGACAAATGCAGCCACTGTAATCATCACGGAAAAAAGAACGGAACGATTGATTTGCATAGAACTGATGAAGATAAGTCGCAACTGGTCAGTCCATGTTACGTTGCTATCAACCGACCGATCGGTCGTGGGGTCATGCCCCATTTGGCCTTCGGAAAGGTCATTCAGCAGGCGCTGACGTTCTTCTTTCTTGGCTTGTAGATTCCTGAATATATTCTCGACCAAGATGACAGCCGAATCGATGATGATACCGAAGTCAACAGCTCCAATGGATAGAAGGTTGGCATCCTCTCCTTGAAGCACCAGTATGATAATACTGAAAAGGAGCGCAAACGGAATGTTAATACCAACAATGATAGCGCTCTTCAAATCTCCCAAAAAAATCCATTGAATTGCGAAAACAAGCAGACATCCGAAAATCAGATTATGGAAAACGGTATGTGTGGTAGTAGACACAAGATTTAAACGATCGTAGTAAGGCTCAATATGAACTCCTGGAGGCAAACTGCCGTCGTGGTTCATCTGCTCTACCATAGCCTTGATCTTCGGCACGATATCGTTGGTGTGCATGACGCGGCTCATGACCACGATGGATGCGGCAATGTCATCGTCATGATCACGACCTGCAATTCCCAGTCGGGGTACAAACCCAACCCTGACTTTAGCGACATCCCGAACTCGAACTGGAACCCCATTGGTTTGTGACAGGACAATCTTTTCGATGTCATCAACATGGTAGCCTTTGGTCAGGTCATCCGCTCCTCCATCATCGATCAAGCCGATGCCGCGAATGTTGACCGACTGTTGGCCTATGGTGATTTCACGACCACCCACGTTGATATTGCCGTTACCCAGCGCCGCCATCAACTGTTGTACGGTGACATTGTAGGCTTGTAGTTTGTTGAGATCTGCCTCAACTTGGAATTCCTTGGTTGTCCCCCCCCAACTGTTGACTTGAACCACTCCGGGGATGGTGGATAAGCGACGCAGGATAATCCAGTCTTGTACTGAGCGAAGATTTGTTAAGCCAAAGTGCGGTGGCCCTACCACTTGATAACGATATACCTCACCAACCAGACTGGACTGCTGAATCTGAGGAATCTGATTTTGCGGCAAGGTGACATTTTGCTGGAGCGCCAAAGCAGCTTGCTCGTAGGCAAAATGAAAATCAACCCCATATTTGAACGTCACACGAACAAACGACAAACCATAAAAAGAAGTCGAGCGAATATTGTCGATACCCAACGCCGAATACAGGCCGATTTCCATAGGAATCGTATAGTAACGCTCCATTTCTTCTGCCGAGAGACCCGGAGCCTGAGCGGTAATTTCCAAAATAACAGGTGCCGGGTTGGGATAGGCTTCGATGTTGAGTTTGTTCACAGCAACAAGGCCAGCCCCGATAAACACAGCAAACCCCAGTAAGATAATCGGTCGTCGAGTCAGCACGAAGGCTAAAATGGCTTTGAGCATGATAAGTTTCTGTATTTAACGGATAATCAATTGGTAGAGCCGTTTTTGTCATGCATATTGCTGATAAATATGGCGCCATCGACGACGATTTTTTCCATCGGTTTCAAACCATCAAGAATCTGATCCAACCCGTCTTGCTGTAACCCAATTTTGACTGTATGCCTGACAAAATGATGGTTATCCTTGACAACCCAGACACTCATGGTGCCATCCCCCTCGCGTACGACCCCGTTCAGGGGGACTGCCATTGACTCCATAGGAGAAGCAGTTTGAATAACATACGTTGCCAGCATGCCAGGGCGAAGTTTGTGTTTGGGGTCTCTTACTTCGGAGCGCACCAACACAGTATGCGTATTGGGATCTACCGTGGCTCCGATCCTATCGATATGCCCGGAAAAATCTCTGTCGGGAAATGCCATGATCTTGACAGAGACAGATTGACCAACGTGAAACAGAGGGCTGTCACTTTCTGAAACATTAGCCAGCATCCACATGTTGGAAACATCCGCAACGCTATAGGGAGCGGGAAGATTTCCTGGCTGAACCAGAAGGCCAGGTTGGGCTGCTCTGGCGGTGATGCGTCCTGAAATCGGGCTGGTCACCACCAGAGCTGGGTCGATTTTTCGAGAGGACACCATGGCGTCAATTTCAGACGGGCTTTTGCCAAATACGCGTACGGCTTCTTTTGCGGCACGAAAATTGGCATCGGCAGTTTGCTGATCAGACACAGCCTGTTCCAGATCCTTGAGGGCCATACCTTGAGCCGCATAAATTTTTTTATCGCGCGCCAAGGCGGCTGAGGTCAATTCATACACTCCAGCAGTGGCCATGAGATTGGATTCTGCCTGGATCAAATCGGGGCTATCGATGGTATAAAGTATCTGCCCCTTATGAACTTCATCCCCAATATCCAAAAAAGTCTGGATGATTTTTCCCTGATAGGAAGAAAATACTGGGACAGCAAGATTTTCGTTGAAGTCTATAGACCCGACCGCCGTACGCTGTTCGCGAAAAGGGTGAGAAAGCACACTACCAGTTTTGATCGCCTGGAGTTGGGCATCATTCAATTCCACGCTATCCTCTGGAGATTTGTCAGATGCATTTTGTTTTGACAAAGAATTTGGCAAGTTTCCGGCAAATGCGGCTTTCGGCCCTTCTGAGCATCCACCAAGATTAAGTCCTGCTAGCACTACCACACTGATGGCAGTTACCCCTGCCATGGATGGCACTACCATTCGTTTTCCAAGATTTCTGACGATCTCATTCACCTTCATTGACTACCCCCATTTGCCACAACTTCCTAAAGCGGAGAAGAAGAGATGGAAACATCCTCTTTGCGATTCCACCAACCGCCACCCAGTGCTTGGTAAAGCGCTGCCGTATCACCAAATCGTGCGGCCTGTGCCTGAACCAAAGCCATTTCGGCTTGTTGGTAATTCTGGTCGGCAGCCAGCAACATGGGATAACTCACAAAACCGGTTTCATATTGTTTACGGGTAATATCCATCGTTTGACGCATAGCTTGGTCGTTTGCTGTTGCTGCTTTTAGCACCTTCGCATCAGACTCGATGGCATGTAGAGTATCAGCCACATTCTGGAAAGCCGTGATGACGGTACTCTTGTATTGTTCTTGTGCCTGGATCAAAGACTGCCGAGCAGATCTTTCACGAGCACTCAACGTGCCACCATCAAATATGGTTTGTCCAACATTACCGATAATGTTAAAAAACCCAGCCCCCGAATGGAACATGCGGTTAAACGTATCGGCTTCGCCACCTATATCACCCGTCAGGGTAAATTGGGGTAAGCGGTTAGAAAGTGCAACTCCCACCTGAGCACTGGCATAATGCACCTGCTCTTCGGCAGCTCTGATGTCAGGTCTCTGATTGACAAGATCTGACGGCAAACTGACAGGCAAAATATCTGGCAATTGCATCTCGGAAAGTTCGAAGGTTTGTGCAATATCATCATCTGGCTGCTTATCTGCAAGAGCACGCAGCATATCCCTGGTCTGCTCCAGTTGGTATTGCAACGGAAAAAGGGATTGCTCGGCTTGCGCCGTTGCCGATTCCTGGTTAGCGACATCTAACGTCGACGCATATCCCAGTTCCCTTTGCTTTTTCAGAACATCAAGAAGATCATGATTGATCTTGACAATACGCTCGGCAGAACGAATTTGAGCGCGCAATACCGCTTCCTGAAGCGCAGCGGCCACGATATTGGAAGCCAGAGTAATGTAAGCCGCATCTAACTGGTACTTCAAGGTATCAGCCTGTGCCTGCAACGATTCAACTTGACGTCGATTGTTACCAAACACATCCGGAGTATATCCAACCGTCAGCATAGCAGTATGGAAATTATAATAGGCTGGGCCGTTATAAACAGGGCCAGCAGGATTGCTGTAGGTCTGAATAACTTGACCATTGCCCTGAACGCCAGGCGAATTACCTCCCATATTGCCAGCCAGTTTGTTGCGTGTAGGACTATAACCAACGCCAACCGTTGGCCAAAAGAATCCCTGCTGGGCCACGATGTTTTCCTGGGCTGCGTGCAGTGCCGCCTGAGCAGACGTTATCGATGAATTCGCCTTGAATGCCTCTTCGATCAGAGCCGTAATCTTGGGCGAGTGAAACAGTGTCCACCAATCAAACGGAATATTTTTTCGCGAATCGAAGCGTTGTGCCTGTCCAGCAGCAACATCTGCCATTGCGGTTTTTTCCGGAAGGGGTTGGGGCGCATAACTTCTCGCCTTCGGAGCATCTGGGCGTTTGAAGTCTGGGCCCACCATGCAACTCGACAAGGTACATGAAGCAACCAATAGACCTGCTACCGCCCATATTTTTTGATCACGCGCATTGGAAAGCATAAGTGGTACAGGACACCGGAAATAAACGTGGTTGGACTTTCAAGGAATGCGCCGAATTCTAGACGCGACCATGCCACGCGTAAACTGTGATTTGTCACAGGACAACCCATACCAAGGTAATCGAATCTAGAAGAGGTTAGCGGAAAACGGCCCAAGCAATAACTATTCTTCTAGGCTGATCACCCCAGTTGCCAACGCAATCTCTCTAAGAAAACAACAAAGTCCAGCAATCAACATCAACATCGCCACAATAAACAGAATGGCTATGATGCGTGATGGATCGTGTCCCGATTCTGACCCGACAAACAATGCAGCAATCACGATACAAATTAGCAAAGCACATAGTGTACATAGTGTAATTGACCAATGAATCCATCGGGAACGGCGATGCAAAATGCGCATTTCCGAATCCTGGGAAGGTAAGCGCCTGTCTTTCGGCTCAATATCCAGCACTCGAAAACGATCAATCACACGCCCCAAACGGCTAGTCAAAACACTTAAAAAAGCGCCGATCCCCGTCAACAAGAACACAGGTGCCACAGCCTGTTGAATCACATGCGCCAAAGTGATGACATCTGTGCTTGCGGTTGTCATTTGACCCTCTCTAAATCACACAATGGTGTTAGGCTAGCATATTCGTTCCTCTTGAATCGATTTTCTACGACAACCTTAAAAATGCGACGACAACTTCAACTATCGTGAAAATACCCTGCCCTACCCATTACAGAATCACCTCACTACAAACTGGACATCCATCATCATGAGAATACTCCACACCATGCTACGAGTCGGTAACCTTGAACGTTCTGTCGCCTTTTATCGGGATGTTCTAGGCATGAATGAATATCGTCGTCAAGACTATCCTGAAGGGCGCTTCACATTGGTATTCATGGGTTACCAACCAGAAAATGAAAGCACCGTACTGGAACTAACTTTTAACTGGGACACTCAATGCTATGACTTGGGAGATGGCTTTGGTCATATCGCCATTGAGGTCCCCGATGCGGCAGTTGCCTGTCAGGCTGTTCGCGAGAAAGGCGGAAGAGTAACCCGCGAAGCAGGTCCCATGAAACATGGAAAAACGATCATTGCCTTTGTTACCGATCCCGATGGATATAAAATCGAATTCATACAACGCAGCCTCTGAATTTTTCATGATGAACCGTACAGGATTTCAGCGCCGATTGGCTGACGTTTTCCTGTGTGTGTTTCTACTGCCCCCCCTCCTCGCCTCTGCACAGGACAATACCTTGCAAGCAGGTTTATCCCGTATCAGTGAACAATGGGTCTACGGGAGTTATACGCTTCCGACAGAGCAACGCGATGATTTTTTTGCTACGCTCCAACCCCAGGCACACCTGTTGGTTACCGCTTACCCTGGACACGCAGAACCTCTGATCTGGGAAGGAATAATCACCGCTTCCCATGCCAAATACCAAAACCCATTCTCTGCGTTATCCAGCGCACGACAAGCCCGCGATATCCTGCTTAAAGCCATCTCTTTAAATCCAGCAGCCATGGACGGCTCGGCCCTCATCACTCTGGGAGCATTGTATTTTCGTGTCCCGAAACTGGGATCTTTTGGAGATGACGATAAAGCCAAACAATATCTGACTCAAGCCTTAACACTGGACCCCAATAACATTGATGCCAATTACTTTTATGGAAAATTCCTTCTGGAACACGGAGATCATAATGAAGCCCTTTCCTATCTCAACAAGGCCGCCAGCCTTCCACCACGCCCACAAAGCCTGACAGCCGATCGCTTTCGTCATGAAGAAGCACTGGAACTGATCCGTGGTGGCGATACTCCAGAGTAAAACTTTCTTTTGCTCATCTTATCCCCTTCACCCTGATTAACCATTACAAGAGCAACGGGTTGTGTCTGCTGGATTTCTTAATTGATAACCGGGAAAACTTCCATGTCTATCGCCAATACCTATCCTCCCTCCAATCAGTCACGCATCTTCCTCATTCGACACGGAGAAACCGCATGGGCACTCACCGGTCAACATACTGGACGAACTGATATCCCTCTAACCACTCATGGCGAAGTGGAGGCATATAATCTGGGTAGATTACTGGCAACCATTTCTTTTTCACAGATACTCTGTAGCCCACTGAAGCGAGCGCAGCAAACTTGTGCAGCCTGTATCTCTGGAAAATCCCCTGTCATCATTCCGGAACTGGCAGAGTGGGACTACGGTGAATATGAAGGCCGACGCTCCGCCGATATCCTGCAGCAGCGCCCCAACTGGAATATCTATCAGGACGGCTGTCCTGGTGGAGAAAGCCCGGAACAAATTTCTACGCGAGCCGACAACCTCATCATGCGTCTACATGAATCAGAAGGAAATATCGCCCTCTTTACCCACGGCCAGATCGGCAGTGCCATTGGTGCACGCTGGATCAATCTACCACTGGTTGAAGCACAACATCTTTCACTCAGCACCGCATCACTCAGCATTCTATCTTTTGACGCGCATCACCCAGGCGTACCTGTTATTGCCTTATGGAATGCAACCGCCTCAACTTCACCACGAGAAAGCCTGACTGGAAACTGAACAATCAAAAAAACCCTCGTGTCTTCATGAGTTGCATCCCTTATCCGCAGACTTATCCACAGATTTTGTGGGTAAATGGGTAAATCAGAGGGAGCCTGTTTTTTGGGGAGCCTGTTTTTTGGTGCCGGCAGTAAGAATCGAACTCACGACCTTCTGATTACAAATCAGCTGCTCTACCATCTGAGCTATGCCGGCATGGCGAGGTATTGTAACCTATTTTATCAGCGTCAAGGTTGGCTTCCGTTTTTCTTTTGAGGTACCAGCAGAATCTTGCTCTTCATTTTTGACTTGATGAAGAGTTGTGGAACCTGCTGAGGTTCCCTCTTCTTCTACCCAATCTTGATCATCTGGTGAGAAAGCCATCCCCTCACCAGTTTCCCTAGCAAATAGACCCAGCACCGCCACCCAGGGAATAGTAACCCGCTCAGCCACCCCATTAAAGCGCGCTGTAAACTCAATCCCACCATTATCCATAGACAATTGGCGCGTTGCTGAAGCACTAACATTGAGAATGATTTGTCCTTCTTTGACGAAGGCATGAGGAACCTGAGCCGCGGTTCCTTCCACCAAGACATGTAACAAGGGGGTCAATTGGTTGTCTTCACACCACTCCCATAGCGCACGTGCCAGATACGGTTTGGTAGACTGCGACATATACTATTTCCGCATGGCCTTTTCCGCAGGGCTCAGCGAATCAATATAAGCCGGACGCGAAAAAAGTCGTTCTGCATACTTCAACAATGGTGAAGCCTGCTTGGGCAACTGAATCTGGTAATGCTCCAAACGCCACAACAGAGGAGCAATCGCCACATCCAACATGGTGAAATCTTCGCCCAGCATATACTTCTGCTTGGCAAATACTGGAACGATTTGCAACAAGTTGTCTCGAATAGCCATACGCGCTTTATCAATGGAAGCTTTGTTGCTTGAAGTACTTTCCAACGTTGAAACATGCGTAAACAACTCTGTCTCAAATCGAAACAAAAACAACCGAGCACGCGAACGCATGACCGGCTCCGCCGGCATCAACTGTGGATGGGGGAAACGCTCATCGATGTACTCATTGATGATATTCGATTCGTGGAGAATCAACTCACGCTCCACCAAAACTGGCAAGCGATTGTAGGGATTCATCAGAGAGATATCTTCGGGAAGATTGAATACATCGACATCAATGATCTGAAAATCCATGCCCTTTTCGTACAGCACAATCCGGCTGCGTTGACTAAAAGGACAGGTGGTCCCTGAGTAGAGGGTCATCATAGGAATATTGCCTCAGCCGATAAATTTCCTATTTTAATGGATATCTTTCCAAAATTCATGTTTTAACGCGCGTGCGATAAAAAACAGTACGACCAGAAACCCCAGCACCCAAACACCGATATGCAAACGGGTTGCCCGTGAAGGTTCAGAGAGAAATACCAGAAAATTGACCAGATCTCCAACGAATTGATCATATTCCTGCGCGCTCATTTTCCCCCTCTGAATCAGAACCAGATGTCCTGCCCCCCCCTGAGACTGCAGGATCTGCTGGCCTTGCAACTGCCAGAGGACATCCGGCATAGCCACATTCGGAAAGATGAGGTTATTCCAGCCATTGGGTCGCTGGTCATCGCGGTAGAAAGAGCGCAAGTAGGTATAAAGCCAGTCGGCGCCTCGTACCCGTGCTTCGACGGATAGATCAGGCGGTGGAACCCCAAACCAATTCTTGGCATCCTTGTTATTCAGGACAACGGTCATATAATCCGCCAACTTGGCATCAGTCAGAATCAGGTTTTGTTTGACCTGCTTGTCACTCAATCCCAGCTGCTCAAGCAAATCAAAACGAGCCAAGTGTGCACTGTGACAAGTCATGCAGTAGTTCATGAAATGCTGGGCGCCTCGTTGCAATGACGGAAGATTGCTGGAGTCCACCGGCGCCCGATCAAGTTTGACTTCATCCTCCGCAACGGCACATGATGTACCCAACGACAACGCCAGGAAAAACGCCACGGTCCAGCGAAGTAATATCGAGGAAATTGTCATGTTGTCACCCGATCAGGAACTGCTCTGGTTCTATCCAGACGAGTAAAAATTGGCATCAACAGAAAGAAAGCGAAATAGACTGCCGTACAAACCCTTGCTACTGGGTTGACATACCATACTGTAGGCTCTAGCGTCCCCATGTAACCCAAAACCAGAAAAGCCACAACAAAAGCCCCCAAAGCCCAGCGGTATAGTGCTCCACGATAACGAATTGACTTTACAATGCCGCGATCCAACCAAGGCAGCAAGAAGAACACCAGTACCGCCAATCCCATCGCCGCAATACCCATCTGCTTCTGCGGGATGGCTCGCAAAATGGCATAAAACGGGGTGAAATACCAAACTGGAGCAATATGCGGTGGAGTCTTTAATGGATCAGCAGGGATAAAATTATTCTCTTCGAGAAAAAATCCGCCCCCCTCAGGGGCATAGAAAATAATCCCGAAGTACACCATCAGAAACCCTACCACCCCCACGATGTCCTTGACCGTATAATAGGGATGAAAAGGAATTCCATCCAAGGGAATATGGGTCACGGGGTCCTTCTTGGCTTTGATTTCGATCCCATCGGGGTTGTTGGATCCTACCTGATGCAACGCGACAATATGCAGGAAGACAAGGACAACCAATATCAGCGGAATCGCGATGACGTGAAAAGCAAAAAAACGGTTCAGCGTCGCATCTGCAATCACATAATCCCCTCGAATCCAAAGCGCCAGTTCAGGGCTAATGGCATCAACCAGTGAAACGATGACCTGAGCCCCCCAGTAGGACATCTGTCCCCAGGGTAAGAGATACCCAAAAAATGCTTCTGCCATCAAACAAAGGTAAATGAACATCCCCAGAATCCAAAGCAACTCGCGAGGCTGGCGATAGGAGCCGTACAGGATGCCACGCATCATGTGTAGGTATACCACCATAAAAAACATTGAGGCACCCGTAGAGTGCATATAGCGGATTAGCCAACCAAAATCCACATCGCGCATGATGTACTCCACCGAAGCAAACGCGAAACGTGCATCCGGCTTGTAATTCATGGTCAGAAAAATACCCGTCACCAACTGCAGCACTAACACCAGTAATGCCAGCGAACCGAAGTAATACCAAAAATTGAAATTCTTGGGAGCGTAATACTCCGCCAGATGTTCCTTCCAAACTTTTGTCAGAGGAAATCGCGCATCGATCCAACCCAAAACCTGGGACATCATGATCAGCCTCCTTTCTTGTCGGCACCAACCAACAGGCGATTTCCCCCTAGATACACATGAGGAGGAACTCTCATATTAAGCGGGGCGGGCATCCCCTTGAATACCCGAGCCGACAAGTCATACTTGGAACCATGGCAAGGGCAAAGAAACCCCCCCGGCCAATCCGTTCCCATGCCCCCATCATTTCCTGCTCTCATCTTCTCGGTCGGGGAACACCCCAGGTGCGTACAGATGCCCACCACCACCAAAATTGGCTCATGCCCTGGGACTGCACGATACACATTCTTGCAGTTCTCTGGTTGATCAGATTTGTCGGAAAGCGGATCACTCAGTAAATGGGCATTTTTGGTTAATTGCTCCATCATCGCCGGTGTTCGATGAACAACCCAAACCGGTTGCCCACGCCATTCCTGTGTAATCATCATACCCGGCTCCAGTTTACTGATATCCACCTCCACTGGAGCACCTGCAGCCTTGGCACGCGCACTGGGGAACATACTCAACACAAACGGAGTAGCCATTGCCACCACGCCAGCCCCCCCCACCACGCTGGTAGTTCCGATCAACAAACGCCGACGCGTCCGATCCGTTTCCAACTTGTCCATGTCATTCATCCTGTTTTCGGCTATAGTTTCAAGGGTTCATCATCATTCTATACAAACCGTCCACCCATGACCATAATCGCTGCAGACATGCTTGCTAGCACTCACCTTCGAAATTTCATGCCCTATGCTGCGCCGCAACAGCCAACTTAACCCATATTTCATCTAAACGGTATTGATTTGATGCAAAAACTCTGGCTCATCTTTGCCCAAACCTCCACCATCGTCCTCGGTGTCCTTCTGGCATTTTCTTACTTCCGTCAGGAAGGAGGCACACTTTCCAATTCTCCCACCACATCCTCAGTTTCCGCGTTTCAAAGTGTTTCTTCAGGTCGTGCCCCTGCCTCCCCACCCGGCTCTTTCCGGGATGCAGCTCAGCGTGCAATGCCAACCGTAGTGAATATCTTTACGCGCAAACAAGCCTCTCGACGTTCTCCTGCTCCCGATGAACTGCGTCAGTTCTTCGGCGATAACGGTACTTCGGACAATGGACCAACCCAATCCAGTTTGGGTTCGGGTGTCATTGTACGTCCGGATGGTTACATCCTGACGAATGATCATGTCATCGATGGAGCGCAAGAAATCCAAGTCGCTCTATCCGATGGCAGAACGCTCAGTGCCACTGTCACAGGAACCGACCCTGAAACCGACCTGGCCGTACTCAAGGTAAATCTGGATCATCTGCCTGCCATCACCTTTGGTCAATCCAACCAAGTTAGGGTTGGCGATGTGGTACTCGCCATCGGCAACCCTTTCGGAGTCGGTGAAACCGTCACTTCAGGAATCGTCAGCGCACTTGGTCGCAGTCGTCTTGGAATCAATACATTTGAAAACTTCATACAAACCGATGCTGCCATCAATCCTGGCAACTCAGGAGGGGCACTGGTAGATAGTTCGGGAAATCTGATTGGGATCAACAGCGCCATCTACTCCAAGTCAGGAGGATCTCAAGGCATCGGTTTCAGCATACCCGTCAGCCTGGCTCAAAAAGTGATGGAAGACATCATCGCATCGGGAAGCGTAACCCGTGGCTGGATTGGCGTGGAAGTTCAGGATGTCACTCCGGATATCGCCACATCATTCCATCTGGATACTCCGGCAGGAGCCCTGATCGCGGCCGTGTTGCATGCTGGCCCAGCCGAACATGCCGGCATAAAACCCGGAGATATTCTGGTAAAGGTAAACGACAAACCTATTGCTGATTCACGGGATATGCTCAATCAGGTCGCTGCACTCCAACCTGGAAAAACCGCGCAACTGGTGGTTATCCGCCGTCAGAAACCTGAAACTTTTTCAGTGGTGATCGGGCGCCGACCAAAAGGCACCATTCGTAACCTCGATCCATCCGGTGATCCATAACAAGTGATACGAAAAGCACCACCGAGGTCAGGCTTCGGTACTTGGCAGTTTCAACGTTTCATTTTCCTCTGACACCTTCTTTGGAGAAATGCGGCTGGAAACTAAAATTCCCACCTCATACAACAACCACAAGGGAACGGCCAACATGGTCTGCGATACTGCATCGGGTGGCGTAAAAATCGCCCCGACTACAAAAGCCGAGACTACTACGTAGCGACGTGCACTGCGCAGTTGAGCCACATTCAGGACACCCATCCTGACCAGCAGGACCACCGCCACCGGTGTCTCGAAAGCCAGTCCGAAGGCAAGAAACAACGTCATGACAAAACTCAGGTATTTGTCGATATCCGTCATCATTTCTACCCCTTGCGGGGCTGTGTTGGCGAAAAAGCCAAACGCAAAGGGGAAAACAGCAAAATAAGCGAAAGCCATACCAACGTAAAACAATAGCGTACTAGAGACTATCAACGGAAAGGCCAAACGTTTTTCATGGTCGTATAAACCTGGTGCCACGAATCCCCAGACCTGAGCCAGTACATAGGGCAATGCCACCAACAATGCCACCAGACCCGCAACCTTCATCGGCACAAAAAATGGTGTCGTCACTTCGGTGGCAATCATGTGCCCCCCTAGCGGCATCCTGCTCAGCAATGGATAGGCCAACCAAGTGTAAAGACGATTGGCAAAAGGTAGCAACGCCACAAACACAACAAAAATCGCAACAACCGCCCGGATCAAACGCGTGCGAAGTTCAATCAGGTGACTAACAAACTCTTGTACTGCCTCGGATTCTCCAATCACGACGATGACTCCGCTTCATGAGTCCTTTCACGCGCAAGACTACGCATCGGACTTGATCGTCTCACTCCAAAAGGATCTCCCCCAAATAGGGCATAGCCCACCTTGGGACGTTCAAGAGAAGAGGCCACATCACTCTGCTGCCATTCTTCCCCATCCTCAATGGGCGATACTTTTTCCGGCACAACCAAACTCGGCGACAATGTAGTCTGCCCTTCGCCTTCTTGCTTCACCGGTGCTGTTTCACTGATCATCAGGGGCTGCTTGAGGACACCATCCACAGCTGAAGTCGAGGCAGCAATCTGGCGAGCAGCCTCAGCCTTGGCTTCAGCAATCTTGCGTTCTACTTCTTTCATTTCAGCAAGATGCAGTTCCCGATCAATCTCAGCTTTAACCGATTGACTGTAACGCCTAAATCGACCGAACAATACCCCAGCACCCCGTGCCACCTTAGGCATTCTCTCTGGGCCAATGGCAATCAAGGCCACCACCCCGACCAAGCCAACTTCAGTAAAACTAAAATCCAGCATGCGTCAGATCATCGGTCAGGAATGGGTTTTCTCATGCACCGTAGTCGCCTCTTGGACGGGAGTGGATACCGCCGCATCCAGTGAACGCTTTTCCTCACCTGTTGCCTCCGTTGTCCCGCCACCCGCCATTCCTTCCTTGAACCCTTTCACTGCTCCACCCAAATCAGCGCCAATATTACGTAATTTCTTAGTTCCGAAAACCAGCACCACGATCAGCAACAAAAGCAACAAATGCTGAATACTGAATAAATCACCCATGACGTCTCCTTAACTTCCTTGCCAATATACGCCGATTATCCCAGACTTGAAGAAAACCCGTTGAACCCCAGGATTGCCACCTTTTTCGAGAAATTATTTGTCGTCACTGCGTGTCAGCGCAGATGACTTGAGCCCACCCATCACATGGATATGCAGGTGATAAATCTCCTGGCCCCCCCCCGTTCCGGTATTGATCACGGTTCGGAACCCATCCACCAACCCCTGTTCTTTAGCCAACTGAGTGGCCAACATCAGCATTTTTCCGAGTAAGGCCGCGTCTTCTGGGAAACAATGCGCCAGTGAATCACGATGCACCTTGGGAATCAACATGAAATGTACCGGGGCAGCGGGGTGTATGTCATGAAATGCCAACACCTCCTCATCTTCATAAACTTTCTTGGCCGGTAATTCTCCACGCACGATACGGCAAAACAGACAGTGACTCATGACCCCCCCTTCTTGTGCTCAACCCAGCCCATGACATCAGCGTCGTGAGGCCTTTTCAACATGGCCCGATAGGCCTTCCCGTCGAACAAATTCATCCAATACTTCCTGAACTGTTCCCCCTTGTGCCACCAGAAGAACCAGCGAATGAAACCATAAATCAGCAATTTCCCGAACCAACCCGTCATGATCTCCGTCCTTGGCAGCCAAAATGGACTCGACGGCTTCCTCCCCAACCTTACGCGCCATCACATCCACCCCACGTGAGTAAAGGCTGGCCACGTAGGAATCTGCAGGATCTGCCTCACGTCGGTCAAGCAGGGTTTGGTTAAGACGCAAGAGAATATCTGACATTAGAATTTTCCATAAATAAGGCTGGGGTCTTTGAGAACCGGTTCGCTTTCACGCCATTGCTGTTGGTCCAAAACCCGAAAAAAACAATCGGCACGCCCTGTATGACAAGCAATTCCTCCCACTTGCTCCACCATCAGCAACAACACATCGCCATCACAATCCAGGTGAATGGAGCGCACCTTCTGCACATGGCCGGACTCTTCCCCTTTGTGCCACAAACGCTGCCGAGAGCGCGACCAGTACACAGCCTCCCCGGAAGCAATCGTTTGGTTGAGCGCCTCAAGATTCATCCAGGCCATCATCAGTACTCTACCAGTTCCTGCATCCTGAGCAATCACGGGAACCAATCCACGGTCATCCCAGAAAATCGCTTCCTGCCATGTCTTCACAAACGCACCTCAATTCCTTGTTGGGCCATACAATCCTTAGCCTGGCGAATAGTGTATTCACCGTAATGGAAAATGCTGGCAGCCAGTACTGCATCAGCATGCCCCTGGATGATCCCATCGCACAAATGCTGTAAATTCCCCACACCACCACTGGCAATCAAGGGAATTCCTACCGTATCCGCCACACGGCGGGTCAATTCCAGATCAAACCCTTCCCGCGTCCCATCACGGTCCATGCTGGTCAATAAAATCTCCCCGGCCCCACGTCGTGCCACCTCATCAGCCCAGACAATGGCATCCACATCGGCAGGTCGTCGCCCTCCGTGAGTAAATACCCGCCAACCCGAGGGAGTATCATTCGTGCGCCGCGCATCAATAGCCACTACAATGCATTGGGAACCGAAAAAATCCGCCGCTTCTGATACCAAATCCGGCCTCAGAAGGGCTGCCGAATTCATGCTGACCTTATCAGCCCCGGCATTCAAAAGACGTCGCACATCCTTGGCTTCGCGCACCCCCCCTCCTACCGTCAATGGAATGAAAACCTGAGCCGACACTGCCTCGATAATAGGCAAAATCAAATCGCGTTCTTCCGCCGTGGCAGCGATATCCAAAAAGGTGACTTCGTCTGCCCCTTGCTCATCATAACGGCGCGCAATCTCTACGGGATCACCCGCATCACGCAGTCCCACAAAGTTGACGCCCTTGACTACCCGCCCTCCTTTAACATCCAGACAAGGGATAATACGGCGTGCCAACCCCATGTCAGTTACCCTTCACCCAAGACTGGGTCAAGGCCACCGCCTGAGAAAAATCAAGCGTCCCTTCGTAAATGGCGCGCCCCGTGATGACCCCGCTGATCCCTTCCTCTTGAACCAAACACAGTGCCCTGATATCCTCCAGGCCACGCAAGCCCCCGCTGGCGATCACCGGAATATTCAGGGCACGCGCCAGAGTCACCGTCGCATCAACATTAACCCCAGTCATCATGCCATCACGACCAATATCCGTATAGATAATGCCTTCCACTCCGTAATCCTGGAAACGAAGAGCCAAATCAACAACTTCGTGCCCCGTCAGTTTAGACCAGCCTTCCACGGCCACTTTTCCGTCTTTTGCATCCAACCCCACCAGAATATGCCCCGGAAAAGCATCACAGGCCTCATGCAAAAAACCCGGATTCTTGACTGCCGCAGTACCAATGATGACCGAACTGATCCCGTCATCCAGATAGCGCTCAATCACATCCAGTGACCGTATCCCGCCTCCCAGTTGAATGGTAATTTCTTGCCCCACTTCCGCTACAATGGCTTTAAGCGCTGATTCATTAATGGGCTTGCCTGCAAATGCTCCGTTCAAATCAACCAAATGCAAACGTTGAGCCCCTTGGTCAACCCAATGGCGCGCCATTTCAGCCGGATCCTCGGAAAATACAGTCGCTTCTTCCATCAGCCCCTGGCGCAAACGCACACAGTGGCCATCTTTCAGGTCAATGGCTGGAATTACTATCATGGTCATACTCTCATCAACTACAAAATCAGATTTAAGGATTCCAATTCACAAAATTGGACAACAATGCCAATCCGTTTTCAGCACTTTTTTCAGGGTGAAACTGCACGGCAAAAACATTTTCGGACAACACCGCACTGGTAAAACGAGTACCGTACTGCGTATATGCTGCGCAATGTTCAGTTTGCTGCTCCCTGACGTAATAACTGTGTACAAAATAAAAACGCGCCAGTGCCGGAATACCGGTCCAGAGTTGGTGGTCGGCTACAGGAATCACCGTATTCCACCCCATGTGCGGAATTTTCAGGCGCGTACCTTTTTCATCAAAGGAATCATCCGCAAAACGGCACACCTGACCGGGAAGAATACCCAAGCCTGGCGCATCTCCTTCTTCCGAAACATCGAACAATACTTGCAAACCCAGACAAATTCCCAAAAATGGGCGATCACGCATCAAACGCCGAACCACTCCTGTCAGTTGGCGTTGCTCAAGTCGTTTCATACAATCAGGCAAAGCGCCCTGACCCGGAAATACTACCCTATCTGCCGCCAACAACTGGTGTGCCTGATCGGTCACTACAATATCGGCATATGGTGCAACTCGGGTCAATGCACGCTCCACGGAACGCAAATTTCCCATTCCATAGTCAATGATGGCAATACGTGTCACAGTCTCAATTCCGCCGCTATCAGAGCAATCCTTTGGTCGAAGGAATCAGTGCTTCCGCACGCAAATCCACCGTTGTCGCCATACGCAATGCGCGCCCCATCGCTTTGAATATTGTTTCCGCTTGATGATGTGCGTTGATCCCCTTGAGATTATCGATATGCAGCGTCACTTGGGCATGATTGACGAAGCCCTGAAAAAACTCGCGGATCAAATCTACATCAAACGTTCCAATCATGGCTCGTGTATAACTGATGTTATAAAATAACCCTGGCCTTCCAGACAAGTCCAGCACCACTTGAGAAAGCGCCTCATCCAGCGGAATCAAGGCAAAACCGTACCGTACCAAACCTTTCTTATCACCCAGTGCCCGTGCCAACGCCTGTCCCAAAGTAATGCCAACGTCTTCCACCGAATGATGGGCATCGATATGCAAATCTCCTTGACATTCAACGTGCAAATCAATCATGCCATGACGCGCAATCTGGTCCAGCATGTGATCTAGAAATGGCACACCGGTGGCCAAGTGTGCCTGACCTGTGCCATCCAGATTGATCTCAACGATGACAGAAGTTTCCAATGTCTGGCGTATCACGCGCGCTTGGCGCAAAGAGGATGGCAAGTTCATGGGGTGTGTATCAGCGATTCGAGCGCATCAAGAAATAGTCGGTTTTCCTGTGGAGTACCCACTGTCACCCTCAAGCAATCCTGCAAAAGTGGGTGAGACTCAGTCAGATTCTTGATCAATATACCATGACGACGCAGTCCGTCAAATATCCCAGATGCTCCCGGAACCCGAAACAACAAGAAATTGGCTTGACTGGGAAATACCGTAACCCCCGGTAACCGTCCTAGTCCATCAGCCAAAACCGTGCGCTCAGACACCAACGTAGCAATCTGTTTATCCAGTTCATCACGGTGATCCAACACCCAGGCCGCAACAACTTGATCCAAAACAGAGACGTTATAGGGCAAGCGTACTTTGTCGATCTCCTCCAGCAATGCCGGATGTCCGCACAACCAACCCAAACGCACACCCGCCAGCCCCAATTTCGATAACGTACGCATCAACAACAAATTATCGTAGGATGGCAGGTTATTTTTAAAGGAATGCGGCGTAAAAGGGTAGTAGGCTTCATCCAGCACCACCAGTCCGGGACTGGCCCGTACAATGATCTCGGTGATCACTTCCTCATCAAAGCAATTTCCCGTCGGGTTATTTGGATAAGCCAAAAAGATCAAGGCGGGTCGATGTTGCGCAATAGCTGCCAACATCGCAGAACGATCCAGTGAAAAATCATCCTTGAGCGGGACTCCCACAAACTTGACGCGACTTACCTGTGCAATGAAATGAAACATCACAAAGGAGGGCAATACCCCCAATATCACTGCATCTGGAGTCGCAACCGCTTGGATCAGCATCTGAATCAATTCATCCGAACCATTGCCGAGTACCATGGGAGTTCCTTCAGGAAGCCCCATGAGTCGGGCTAGCCGAATTTTAAGTTCAGTCCCCTGAGGTGACGGGTAGCGATGCAAAGGGAGGGACGACAAAATGTGAGCCAATGGCTGCCGCAAATCTTCGGAGAGAGGATAGGGATTCTCCATGGCATCCAACTTGATCATTCCGTCTGCCACAGGTACAGCGTAGGGGAGTAATGCCTGAACATCAGGGCGAATAGCGGCTCTCAACAGGTTTTCCATGTCACACGTCCTCACGAAAACGGCAGGAAGCCGCCCGTGCATGCGCCTGTAACCCTTCCTGCAGAGCTATCACCTCGGCAATCCCGCCCAGCGTGACTGCCCCCTGCTGAGAAACCTTGAGCAGACTGGAGCGTTTTTGAAAATCATGGACTCCCAAAGGTGATGCGAAGCGTGCCGTACGCCCCGTTGGCAACACGTGATTAGGACCAGCACAGTAATCTCCCAGAGATTCTGAACTATAAGCACCCATAAAAATCGCGCCGGCATGCCGCACCTGTGTCAGGCATGCTTCCGGATCAGCTACCGATAACTCCAGATGCTCAGGCGCAATTCGATTGGCCAACTCGCAAGCTTGCGCCAAATCGCGCACCTCGATCAATGCCCCACGATCCCGCAATGACTGCCGAATAACCGCATGACGCGGCAAACCAGGCAACAACTCAGCAACAGCCTTTTCCACCCGATCCAAATAACCACCATCTGGGCATAGTAGCAGCGCCTGGGCCATTTCATCATGCTCTGCCTGGGAAAACAAATCCATGGCAACCCAGCGCGGGTCCGTGGTCCCGTCAGCGATGATCAGAATCTCCGAAGGACCTGCCACCATATCGATCCCCACTACTCCGAATACCTGACGTTTCGCCGCCGCCACATAAGCATTGCCAGGACCCACGATCTTGTCAACAGCCGGAATGGTTTCCGTACCGTAGGCCAGCGCCGCCACTGCCTGTGCCCCCCCCACAGTAAACACCCGTTGCACCCCCGATAACGCTGCCGCTGCCAGAACCAGGTCATTACGCTGTTTCTCCGGAGTTGGCACGACCATCACGATTTCACGCACCCCCGCCACCACGGCAGGCAACGCATTCATCAACACCGAAGACGGATAAACCGCTTTTCCACCAGGTACATACAACCCGACACGATCCAACGCCGTCACCTTCTGGCCTAGCACCGTCCCATCTTCCTCTGTCAGGGTCCAGGATTCCTGACGCTGGCGCTCATGAAAACTCCGAACACGCTCGGCCGCCATCTCCAAAGCGCGCCGCTGTGAATCCGGAAGGCCATCCAGAGCGGCCTGCATCAATGATGACGGCAACTCCAGCATTGCCTCGCTTTCTGGAGACCAACGATCAAAACGTTGTGTGTATTCAATGAGTGCCTGATTTTTGCGCAAACGCACATCGGCAACAATCCCGCGCACCACGGATTCAATTCCATCATCCAGTGCAATATCAAAGGCTGTCAAACGCGCCAGTTCCTCATCAAACCCAGCAGTCGTGGCCTGTAACCGACGTAATTTCATGACCCTGACCCTCCTCGTTGAAACTCTCTAACTCCTTGTTCAACGGCATTTACCAATGGTTCCAGACGCGCTCGGTGCAATTTCCAGGCGGCTGCGTTAACCACCAGTCGTGAACTGATATCCGCGATCGGCTCTACCGCCTCCAAATGATTGGCTTTCAGGGTATTGCCACTACTGACCAGATCCACGATAGCATCCGCCAATCCAGTCAAGGGAGCCAACTCCATGGAACCATACAATTTGATGAGATCCACATGCACCCCCTTGGCAGCAAAGTGAGCGCGCGCCAGATTAGCGTACTTAGTCGCCACTCGTAAACGAGCACCACGACGAATAGCTCCGTCATAATCAAATCCCTGCGGCACAGCCACCATCAAACGGCAACATGCGATGCGTAAATCCACAGGCTGATGCAATCCCGTTCCACCATGCTCCATCAAAACATCCAGCCCCGCCACCCCAAGGTCCGCTGCACCACGCTCAACATAAGTGGGCACATCGGAAGCTCGTACGATCACCAGCCGGATATCAGCCCGCGAAGTCGGCAGAATCAACTGTCGTGAAGTCTCGGGATCAACCAGTGGTTGAATTCCAGCACGTGCCAATAATGGCAGCGTTTCCCCAAATATGCGCCCTTTGGACAGTGCCAGCGTAATCCCATGAAAGTTCTCGATTGGCGACAGTTCGCTCATGATCTCTCCGTTACTCAATGGAACCCGCATGATCGCGTTTCACATCAGCGCCCAGTTCCATCAATTTTTGCTCCAATTGTTCATAACCACGATCCAGATGATAAATGCGATCAACAATCGTTTCACCCTGAGCAATCAGCCCAGCAATCACCAAACTGGCCGACGCACGCAGGTCAGTGGCCATAACCATGGCCCCTTCCAGTCCGGAAACTCCCCGAATAATGGCAGCATTCCCCTCAACCTCTATGTTGGCACCCAGGCGACGTAATTCTTGAACATGCATAAAGCGATTTTCAAAAATGGTTTCCGTAATTACCGTTGTCCCTTGAGCTACCGCATTCATCGCCATGAACTGAGCTTGCATATCCGTAGGAAATGCCGGATAGGGGGCTGTACGCAAACTCACCCCATGGTTCGGGCCACGCATCGAGAGACGAATTTCATCACTCTGGCAATCAATCCGTGCATTCGCCTCACGTAATTTGTCGAGTACTGCGTCCAACATCCCAACTCGGGTTCCACATACGCGAACTTCCCCGCCCGTCGCTGCCGCCGCCACCAGAAATGTCCCCGTTTCGATACGATCCGGCATGACTCGGTACCGATGTCCATGCAATCGCTCAACCCCTTCAATGGTAATAATGTCCGTCCCATGTCCACGAATGCGCGCGCCCATTCCAATCAAGCAATTTGCCAGATCCACCACCTCAGGTTCACGCGCCGCATTCTCCAGTATCGTCGTTCCCTGCGCCAACGTTGCTGCCATCATGAGATTTTCGGTACCAGTCACTGTCACCGTATCCATGAAAATTCGAGCGCCCTGCAATCGCCCTACACTGGCTACTATATCCCCGTGCTCAACAACCCACTGAACCCCCATAGCCTGCAACCCCTTGAGATGAAGATCCACAGGACGTTCGCCAATGGCACATCCGCCAGGAAGCGATACACGTGCCTGTCCAAAACGTGCCAGCAAAGGCCCCAGCACCAGAATGGAGGCACGCATGGTCTTGACCAAGTCGTAGGAGGCCACCGGATCCAGTGTATCCGGCGCGCTCAAAGAGAACTGCGCATCTCGTTCTTCTATCTCCACCCCCATACCCTTGAGCAAACGCAACAGCGTCACCACATCGCGAAGACGTGGAACATTATCAATCTGAACCGGTTCAGCCGACAACAGCGTCGCACAAAGAATGGGCAATGCAGCGTTTTTTGCCCCAGATATGGTGATACTTCCCTTTAGAGGTCTCCCTCCTGCAATAATCAAGCGATCCACGTCTAGTTATCACCCTTGCTCACAATCGGCCCACTGTTCCGGAGTCAGTGTACGCATCGACAGAGCATGAATCTCTTCTCGCATACGATCTCCCAACGCGCGATATACCAATTGATGCTGTGCGACTCGCGTCTTCCCTTCAAATAACGCACTGACAATTGTGGCTTCAAAATGATGCCCATCACCCACAACCTCGACATGGTCACACACCAACCCGCTTTCAATATATTGTTTAATATCGTCAGGATACACCATGTATTCTCTTCATCCTTTGCGCCAGAATCATCGTCACGGGCGCAGGCGCCAGCCACTCCGTAACAAAACCAAAGTTGTCCATGATAAAGCCAAACCACTGCCAGCGACAACGAACAACGATTCCATGGGCGGAACATCACTGGCCCCCACAAAACCGTAGCGAAATCCGTCAATCGCATAAAAAAACGGGTTAAAACGGGAGAATATTTGCCATGCTGTCGGTAATGAATGAATGGAATAGAAAGCGCCAGACAAGAAGGTCAAAGGTAGAATCAAAAAATTCTGCCATGCCGCCATTTGATCGAATTTCTCAGCCGAAATACCCGCCAATACCCCCAGTACACCCGCCAACCCGATCGACAAGAATCCAAATACCATCACCCATAATGGGGAATAAACCACTCCCCCGATAAAAACCCACGCAGTCAACCACACCACGAAGCCCACCATCATGCCACGTACCATCGCTGCCGCCACATAAGCAGCCAGAAATTCACCTTCCGAAATGGGTGCCAAAAGAACGAATACCAGATTACCCGTCACCTTGGATTGCACCAAACTAGACGAACTATTGGCAAAAGCATTCTGCAACATGGCCATCATCACCAAACCGGGAACCAGAAAAATCGCATAACTCACCCCACCATAGGGACTGGGACGTTGCCCCATCACTTGAGAAAACACCACCAAATAGAGCAAAGTGGAAATCAAGGGAGCCAAAAGCGTCTGCAAAGAAACTTTCCAAAAGCGCAGTATCTCTTTTCTCGTCAGTGTAATAAAGCCTTGCCCCATCTCAATCCACTCCTTGCTGCAGCAAACCAACAAAAGCAGCCTCTAAAGTAGGAGCATTACATGATCGCAACAATCCTTCCAAACTATCACATGTCACCACTTGGCCTTGACGTAATACCGCCACACGACGACATAAGGCTTCCGCCTCTTCCAAATAATGTGTCGTGAGCAAAATCGTATGCCCTTCCGTATTCAAGCGTCGAATAAACTTCCACAATGTCTGTCGCAACTCCACATCTACTCCAGCAGTGGGCTCATCAAGCACAATCACCGGTGGACGATGCACCAGCGCCTGAGCAATCAGCACCCGACGCTTCATCCCTCCAGATAAGGCACGCATATTAACTTCTGCTTTACTCATCAACTGCAAATTATCCAGCACCTCATCAATCCAGTCATCATTACGAGCCAACCCAAAATATCCGGACTGGAGGCGTAGCGTTTCACGTACCGAGAAAAATGGGTCAAACACCAACTCCTGCGGAACCACTCCCAACGCCCGACGTGCCGCTCGATAATCACGAATAACATCGTGGCCCATGACACGCAACACCCCAGAATCTGGTCGCACCAACCCAGCCAGCATATTGATCAGTGTAGTCTTGCCTGCACCATTGGGTCCGAGCAAAGCAAAGAATTCCCCAGTTTCAACCTGGAGATCAATCCCTTTCAGCGCCTGCAATCCCGAAAAATTCTTTTGGGCTCCCTTGATTTCTATGGCGGGTAGGGATTCGCTCATTCGCGCTCACCCACCCCTAAATCATCCATCAAAAAATTCATCCCGTAGAGATTCATCAGGGTTTTCAGATTATCCGATAGCCCATCAAAAATCACTTGACGTCCCTGAGATTGTGCTTCTCTGCGCCATTGCAACATCAATGCCAAGGCCGCCGAATCAATCTCCGTGGCCCCAACAAAACTTACCACCGTGCGTTTTTCATCCCAATGCAATCCCGGGGTACGCAAAAGATCAGGAACTGTGAGCATGTTCACTGCTCCATCAAGATAGATATGCGCTCCGTCCTGACGTATCATAGTTTTTTGGCGTTTTTATCTTCCGCCTGGCGACTTTTCTCAGCCAGTGCCTGAATCAGGCCATCCACGCCACGAGAGCGTACAATTTCTCCAAACTCTCCACGGTAATTGGTTACCAAACTAACGCTATCAACCTGAATATCAAACACTTTCCAGTCATCACCGACCTTTTCCATACGATAATCGATAGGAATAGATGGTCCACCGGAAGGAATAATCAGCGAATGAACCGTTGCTTCTGTACCATCACTATCTATATCAGACCCTTTAACCTTCATTTGCTGATCCTTGTATTGAGACAAGGAACTGGAGTAGGTACGCACCAGTAAATCACGAAAACCATCAGCCAGTTGCTGCTGCTGGGCAGCACTTGCGTCTCGCCAATACTTTCCCATGGCCAAGCGAGTCATTCGAAAAAAATCAAAATGCGGCAATACCTTATTCTGAATCAATGCATAGGCTTTGGCTCGATCACCATTTCGAATATCTTTATCAGTTTTTAGGGTATTCAGCACTTCATCTGCCGTTTGAGAAATAACCGTCTCAGGAGTGACTGCTGCCCATACCGCCATTCCCCAACCCACCAAAAACAACCACAGCCCCACCCGCTTGATTATCGATGCTCTCATTGCGCCCCCTTTCCTGTTGAAGATTTCTCATTGCTACTGTCCTGTGCTTTATTGAACAAGAACTGTCCAATCAACCGTTCAAGTACCATGGCCCCCTGAGCCAACTTGATTTCATCTCCATTTTTAAGCATTTTGTCATCTCCACCCGCATCCAAACCGACGTACTGTTCTCCCAGAATTCCAGATGTTAATACCGAAGCCGAACTGTCCATAGGAAAATGGTAATGCGCATCGATGGCCATATGCACCTCAGCGTTATAGTGCTTCATGTCAAAACTCACAGAACGCACACGTCCCACCAGTACCCCAGCACTGCGCACCGGAGCACGTTCCTTCAATTGTCCGATATTATCGAAATGGGCAATAACCTCGTAAGTTCCCCCACCCCCCCCCAGATTCAGATTGCCCACCTTGAACGCCAGCATCAAAAAGGCCGCAAAACCAAGGAGGACAAATATTCCTACCCATAAATTCAAGGTTGCTCGATTCATCAATTCCATCCTTTCATCATGAATGCCGTCAATAACAAGTCAAGCGCCAAAATAGCCAGAGACGAACTCACTACCGTACGTGTCGTGGCTCCAGATACTCCCTCAGCTGTGGGCGGTGCTTCATATCCTTCATACGTTGCAATGGCCGATACTGCCACACCAAACACTAGGCTTTTGATCATGCCGTTGACGACATCGTGATGAAAATCCACAGCCGCCTGCATTTGCGACCAGAAAGCACCACTATCCACCCCCAACATCACCACCGTCACAAAAAAACCACCCATGATCCCCATAGCACCAAATAGCGCCGCCAACAAGGGCAATGAAAGGACTCCAGCCCAAAAACGAGGCGCCACCACACGAGCCAAGGGATTGACCGCCATCATTTCCATGGCTGATAGTTGTTCCGTGGCTTTCATCAGACCAATTTCTGCCGTCATAGCCGAGCCAGCACGACTCGCAAAAAGCAACGCGGATACCACGGGACCTAATTCTCGCATCAAAGACAAGGCTACCAGCACCCCAACACTCTCAGACGACCCATAACTCTGCAAGGTTTCAAAACCCTGCAAACCCAGCACCATACCAACAAACAAACCGGATACCAGGATAATGATAAGCGACTGAACACCCGCAAAATACATTTCGCGAATGACAAGCGGGAAACGTCTGAGAATCGCTCCAGAATGCATCAATATCTGCCCCAGAAACAACACTACTGCGCCGATACGTTCGACAATCTTCAGCGCACCGTCCCCGATACTTTGCAAGCCACGCACGATCCCCCCTTTCATGAGGACACCATCAGACCAAAGTCCTCAACCAATGCTACCCCGGGGTAATGAAATGGCAAGGGACCATCCGCTTCTCCCCAAACAAATTGATGCACAAAAGGAAGAGGCGAGGCACGAATTTCATCGGGGGTTCCCTGAGCCACAATCACCCCATCTGAAACAAAATAGATATAGTCAACGATTTTCATGGATTCCTGCACATCGTGGGTCACCAACACCGATGTTGCCCCCAATGCATCATTCAATTCCCGTATCAGCCGCCCAATCACGCCCAAAGAGATGGGATCCAAACCCGTAAAGGGCTCATCGTAAAGGATCAAATCCGGGTCCAACGCCGTAGCACGCGCCAACGCAACACGACGGGCCATTCCCCCTGACAACTCGGCGGGCATCAACCCTTGAACTCCACGTAGCCCAACGGCATTCAACTTCATCAGTGTCAGATCTCGGATCATACTTTCTGATAAATCGGTATGCTCACGCATCTGAAAAGCCACATTATCGAACACCGACAAATCGGTAAACAGCGCACCAAATTGAAATAACATTCCTACACGACGACGCAATGCGTACAATTGCGACTCCGTCATATGATTCAGTTCCTGTCCAGCCACACACACTGAACCATGACGCGCCTGGAGTTGCCCACCCATCAGGCGTAACAGGGTGGTCTTGCCACAACCACTCAACCCCATGATGGCTACCAACCCCCCTTTGTGAACCGTGAGATTGATCCCTTTGAGCACCGGACGTTCGCTGTATCCGAAATTCAAATCACGAATTACAACGTAGTCATTCATAGACGGATAAACAACTTAAGTAAACCTCTCATTCGTTACACCTACGTCTGCAAACTCACGTCGTATCGCCATCAAATCCCATACACCATGCCCCAATCCCATACCACGAACTTCGAAACGCGTCTGAGGACGCCAGTCCGGACGAGGGATATAGCCTGCCTTACTCAACGATAAGGAGGCTTCCGCTTGCAACACCGATTTCATCTGCTCAGCGTAATCTTGCCAATCGGTAGCCAGATGCAGATACCCACCCACCTTGAGGCAACGTGTCAATTGCCGAACAAATTCGGGTTGAATCAAACGGCGCTTGTGATGACGCAATTTTGGCCAAGGATCGGGAAAATAAATATGCACCGCATCCAATACCTCTTCGCCCAACATATCACATACTACTTCCACAGCATCATGACGCATCACTCGCACATGTTCGACCCGTTGTTCAGTCAACCGGTTGAGCAAACTTCCCACCCCTGGACCATGCACATCCAACGCCAGATAATTCCAATCAGGTCGTTGCTGCGCCAACATCAATGTGCCCTCACCCATGCCAAAACCAATTTCCATCACCAATGGGGCAGCACGACCGAATATCTGATGCAAGCGTGCCTCATCCAGTTTCGTTTTGGCATCAAAATTAATTCCCCAGCGCGGCCAACCTTCGTCCAACCCTCGTTGCTGCGCAACAGACATACGACCTTGTCGCAGGACATAACTACGGATCGGTCGCTCCCTGTTCACTGAATCAAACCCAATGATGGGGAACTGGGGCTAGCCCGATAAGGTTTTCTGGGCATGCGGCCCGCACGCCACGCCAGACGTCCTGCCTGGACCGCCAATCCCATCGCATGAGCCATTTGCATAGGATCACGCGCCTGCGCAATTGCCGTATTCATCAACACCCCGGCACATCCCAGTTCCATGGCAATCGCTGCATCAGAAGCAGTCCCCACTCCCGCATCGACAATCACCGGAACCGTGGCCCGTTCCAAAATAATACCGAGATTCCATGGGTTGAGAATACCCATGCCGGACCCAATCAATGAGGCCAATGGCATGATGGCCACGCAACCCAGGTCTTCCAGACGCCTTGCCATGATAGGATCATCGCTGCAGTACACCATCACTGAAAACCCTTCCTTGACCAGTATCTCCGCAGCCACCAAAGTTTCCGTCATATTGGGAAAGAGCGTGTCAGGATCCCCCAACACCTCAAGTTTCACCAGACGGTGGTCATCCAGAAGTTCACGTGCCAGACGCAGCGTACGCACCGCATCCTGTGCGGTGTAACACCCTGCCGTATTAGGCAACAAGGTATACCGCTCTGGAGAAATAACGTCCAGAAGATTAGGCTGCCCCGGATACTGACCGATATTGGTACGACGAATCGCCACCGTCACAATCTCGGCACCACTGGCTTCCACCGCAGCTGCCGTCTGTGCGAGATCTACATATTTTCCCGTACCTACCAGCAATCGCGAACGAACCTCCCTTCCAGCCAACAGGAAGCGATCATCCGATACCGCCCCTTTTTCTTCGCACCCCATTCTAGCCCCCTCCAACCGCCACCACAATTTCAAGGCAATCCCCGGAGTTGAGCATCACATGGCCATACTGGCTTCGAGGCACAATGTCACCATTGCACTCCACTGCCACGCGCCGCCCTTCAACTCCTAACTCCTGCAACAACTGCAGCAGCGTCGGTAACACCTCATATCGATGAACCAAACCATTGACCGTCAGATACATCATGCCGGTTCCCTAATCGCAAAAGGGGAATTCTAGCATGGGCCGTCAATGGGCTCGTTCGTTCTCTTACTACTCCCTCACGCCACAATAACGTTTCCTTGATCGGCAATCCCAAACCATATCCTCCCCAACGTCCTCCACTCGACACTACCCGATGGCAGGGAATCAAAAAAGGAATCGGATTGGCTCCACAGGCATTCCCCACCGCCCGTACCGCGCGAGGATAACCGCTGCGCCGTGCGACTTCCGCATACGTCAGGATACAACCCGGAGAGATAGCACGCACCACGTCCCAGACCGCCAACTGAAACTTCGTCCCATGCAACACCAGTGGCACAGTAATGCTGTGCGATACCGGGCGTTCTACGGCAGCCAACAACGCCTGTTCCCAATGATCGGGAACCATTCCCGAGTCCGCAAACACTACCCCAGGAAAACGCGCTTGTGCCAATGCCCAACCAGTCTCAGCCTCTTCCGCCAAACTCACCCAGTGGATCCCATCCGTACCAAAAATCCAATAGAGCACCCCCAAACTGGAAGAGGTCCCATGCATCCATACGCTCATGGCAAAAACCGCTGTAGAAGATCGTTAAGAAAATTCTGACCATGAGTCGTAGCCACCCAACGCTGGTCATTTTTTTCCAGCCACCCCTCAGTCTCCAACGCGTCACTCAGTTCCCTGAAACCTTGGGAAGATTGCCCAGTATGCCGCTCGTAGAGCGACTTGTTCACCCCCTTTCTGAGACGCAACGCATTCATCATGAACTCAAAGGGCAAATCCTGGGGTTGCACAGTCCACGCCTCTTCAATGGGATTCCCCAACTCCACCGCCTTCATGTAAGCCTGGGGATGACGAGTGCGACGCTGACGCTCTACTCCCCATGTACCCGACAATTTTCCATGGGCTCCAGCACCAATCCCCAAATAATCCCCAAATTCCCAGTAGTTGAGATTGTGCCGCGCATAATTCCCTGAATGCGCCCATGCCGACACCTCATAGTTTTCGTAGTTTGCCTCCCGCAGTGCTTGCTGGGTAACCATCTCCAGTTCAGCCAATACTTCAGGTGCTGGCAAAACGGGAGGTCGTTGATAAAACGGTGTATTGGGTTCCAACGTCAGGGCATAACAAGACAGATGAGGAGGATCATATGCCAAGGCTGAGTAGATATCCTGTTGTGCTTCCGCCACTGTCTGCCCAGGTAATCCGGTCATCATATCAAGGTTAAAATTGGCAAACTGCTGTCTGGCAATCGCCGCCGCCTGATGCGCCTCCCGAGCACCATGAATTCGACCCAAGGCACGCAATTTATCCTCATCAAAACTTTGTATTCCCAAAGACAACCGATTGATGCCAGCCCCCCTGAAATCCACGAAACGCGCCGCATCCATGGTACCCGGATTAGCTTCCAGAGTAATCTCCGCACCATCACGCACTCTCAATCGCTCCTTGATCTCCGTGATCAAACGACCCAGTGACTGCGCTGAAAAAAGACTGGGAGTTCCTCCCCCAAAAAAAATCGTTTCCACAAAGCGCCCAGTCACTCGTTCCTGCTGACTTTCCAGATCACGAATCAACGCATCCACATAACGCTTTTCTGGTAACTCTCCCTGCAAAGCATGAGAATTAAAATCACAGTAAGGACATTTTTGTATGCACCAGGGAATATGAACATACAATGTCAACGGTGGTTTCGCTATCATCCTTGTATCCGTGCCACCAACTGTTGCCACGCCAACGCCCTGTGACTCATGCGATTTTTCTCAACCATAGTCAACTGGGCTGCCGTCTTGTCCAAGCCCTTGGGCCTGAAAAGAGGGTCATAACCAAACCCACCATTACCCACACAACATTGACCAATCTCACCATACCAACGCCCTTCAGCCACCCACGGGGTAGGGTCATCGGCATGATTCAACCAAACCAGAACACAATAGTAATAGGCTTCACGCCGGTCTTGTCCCGCCAATGCCTGCAACAGCGCCATGTTATTCCGCTGATCATCTCGTTCTGGACCGGAAAAGTGTGCTGAATCAACTCCTGGCGCTCCCTGCAACGCTGACACACACAATCCCGAATCGTCAGCCAATGCTGCCGTACCTGCAACACGCGCCACATGACGTGCCTTGCTCAAAGCATTCTCCAGGAATGTCCGATGTGGCTCCTCAGCGCCAACAATACCCAATTGATCCTGCCCCGTGACCCGCCACCCCAACGGAGTCAGCAATCCCTCAAATTCACGAATTTTCCCGGCATTGGAAGAAGCCAACGTCACGTTCTGCATCATGGTCGACGATCCGTTTCCAATGCTTCCAACTGCATACCGATCAAGTCACGGCAGCCCTGAGCCGCCAAATCCAGCAATGCATCCACTTCTGCACGGCGAAACGGGATACCCTCAGCTGTCCCCTGTAATTCTACAAAATATCCATCCGCGGTCATAACCACATTCATGTCGGTATCGCAAGTACTATCTTCTTCATAATCCAGATCCAGAATAGGGATGCCCTGCCAAATACCCACCGATACCGCTGCAACAGGTTGCAATAACGGTGATTGTGCCAGCACTCCCTTTTCCTGCAACTTCATGGTCGCATCTTCCAGTGCCACATAGGCCCCTGAAATACTCGCCGTCCGTGTTCCCCCATCCGCTTGCAAAACATCACAGTCCACATGCAAGGTTCGCTCACCCAGAATTTCCAGATCTACGATGGAACGCAGCGATCTCCCGATCAAACGCTGAATTTCTTGAGAACGTCCAGAAGGCTTCCCCATTGAAGACTCGCGCTTGGTACGGGTATGTGTAGCACGGGGTAACATGGCGTATTCCGCTGTCACCCACCCTTTTCCTTGCCCACGCAAAAAAGGCGGGACACTCTCCTCCACACTAACCGTACATAACACACGGGTATCCCCAAAAGATACCAACACAGATCCTTCGGCATGCTTGGTATAACCTCTCAAAAAACTCACTGGACGCAATTCGTTTACCTGTCGCTTGCTGGGTCGCATGACGCTTACCTCCAAATTGGTATCTCACAATTCTAGGGGGGTACTGTCCCTGATGCAACTACGGTATGATAGTCAAACAGTCCTTCGCAACATTGACCCTCATCGGAAAGACACCTTGAAACTTCTGCACAGCATGACCGGTTTTGCCAGTAGCGCTCTGGAATTGCCTCACGGCTCTCTGCGCATGGAATTGCGAACTGTCAATCACCGTTATCTTGAATTTCAGTTTCGTCTTGCTGATTGTCTGCGCCACCATGAACCTCGCCTGAGAGAAATTCTGGGAACGATTCTAAAACGCGGAAAAGTTGACTGTCGTCTGGAATGGGAGGGAAGGGGTGGGATGCCGTCTCATTCCCCCAACACACAAACACTTGAATATCTGAGTCAGGCCGCTGCCATGATACAAGAAGTTTTTCCTGACGCGATGCCGCTAAGTTTGGCTGAAATACTCCATTGGCCTGGTGTCATTCCCCCATCGCTGACCCCTCCACCAGCAGAGACCTCGGTGTTACAACTGGCCTATGAGACATTATCGCAACTGGACGACAGTCGCCGGCGAGAGGGCCAAAAACTCGGCGAATTTCTGCATCAGCACACCTCGATCATGAAATCCCTGTTGGCCCCACTCCCTACTCAAATTCCCCAATGGTTAAGCGCCCATCAGGAAAAACTGACACAGCGCTGGCGTGCTACAGTAGGCACCATCGATGAAGAGCGCCTACTGCAGGAAGTCACGCTGTGGGCCAGCAAGGTCGATATCGGAGAAGAACTAGAACGCTTGACACTCCATCTGGATGAAATCGAACATATCGTGAAAGGGGGAGGGCCAGTGGGAAAACGACTGGATTTCCTGATGCAGGAACTACACCGCGAAGCCAATACCTTAGGTTCCAAATCCGTTCACAGCGAATTGTCGCGCCTTTCGCTGGACCTGAAACTACATATCGAACAAATGCGCGAACAAATCCAGAATATCGAATAAATGAAAGGTCAATTATTCATCATCACCGCGCCATCAGGAGCCGGAAAATCCAGTCTCATTGCCGCACTGCTACAACGTGATCCGCTGGTACGCCTATCCGTATCCCACACTACGCGCCCACCACGCAGCGGTGAAATTGACGGTATCGCTTACCATTTCGTTGATCGTGAACAATTCATCGCTCTGCGCGACCATAACCAGTTTCTTGAATGGGCTGAAGTCTATGGTAATTATTACGGCACTTCTAAACTTTCTCTGGTCAATCTACAGGCGCAAGGATCTGACGTTATTCTGGAAATTGACTGGCAGGGTGCCCGTCAAGTCCGTAGCCTGTTCCCAGGATCTACGAGCATATTCATCCTCCCACCCTCACTTGAGGCATTACATAACCGTCTGATACAACGTGGAAAAGACGATGAAGAGACCATCGCACGCCGCCTCCAGTCGGCACGCGATGATATCAGCCACGAAAACGAGTTCGACTATGCTATCATCAACGACAGGTTTGACGATGCAGTGGCGGATCTCTCGGCCATCCTGAGGGCCTCACGCTGCCTTCGTGAGCGGCAATCTATCCACTATGCGTCGTTGCTTTCTGATTAATATAGACGATAAACGGAACTCTGATATGGCGCGTATTACGGTAGAAGACTCACTCAATTCCATCCAAAACCGCTTTGAACTTACCTTGGCTGCCACCTATCGTGCTCGTCAGTTGGCCAATGGAGCATCGCCAAAGGTAGAACCCAACCGTGACAAACCGACCGTCATTGCTCTACGCGAATTCGCTGCTGGCAAAGTGGGTTCGGAAATCACCGACCGCCCACAATCCTGATCGTCTGTGACCACTAAATGGCGGACAGCGAAACGCCCTCCTCGGTCACCTCGGCAGAACTATTCAAGGCCGCTGCAGAATATCTCCGGCCTGCTGATCTTGAACAAGTCCAGCAAGCCTACCAGGTTGCTGAACGCGCCCATGCCGGTCAACTCAGAAAAAGCGGCGAACCTTATATAATCCACCCCATTTCGGTGGCGCTCATCCTCACCGAATGGCACCTTGATCATCAGGCATTAAGTGCTGCCTTGTTACATGACACGGTGGAGGACACCGTTGTTACCAGCGCTGATATCCACACTCAATTCGGTCAGTCTATCAGCGATCTGGTGGAAGGTGTCAGTAAGTTGGATCGTCTTGAATTTCAGACTGAACAACAAGCACAAGCGGAAAACTTTCGCAAAATGTTACTGGCCATGGCACGTGACGTGCGCGTCATTCTCATTAAACTGGCCGATCGCCTGCATAACATGCGTACGCTAAAATCAATGGGTAGCCAGAAACAACGTCGTATTGCACGAGAAACGCTGGATATCTACGTTCCCATCGCCAACCGCTTGGGTTTGCACAAACTCTATCAAGAGTTGGATGATCTCGGCTTTCGTTACCTTTTCCCCCACCGCCATGCCGTGCTCAGCAAAGCTTTGCGTGCAGCCAGAGGAAATCGTCGGGAAATCGTCAGTAAGATACAGACTGCCCTGGAACAACGCCTGCAATCTTTTGATATCGAAGCACAAATCAAAGGCCGAGAAAAGCATCTGTCCAGCATATATCAAAAAATGCTGGAAAAGTCGCTGTCATTTTCTCAAGTTCAGGATATCTACGGCTTTCGTGTCATTGTCTCTGATATCCCGCGCTGTTATCTTGCTCTCGGAGCCTTGCATACCCTATACAAACCTATTCCCGGAAAATTCAAAGACTACATTGCCATCCCCAAAACCAATGGCTATCAATCCCTTCATACCACGTTATTTGGCCCCTTCGGTACTCCAGTAGAAATCCAAATTCGCACTCAGGACATGCATAAAATTGCAGAGTCCGGTGTCGCCTCCCATTGGCTTTACAAGTCTTCCGCCTCACCACTCAGTGAGGTGCAGAAAAAAACTCACCAGTGGCTGCAGTCATTACTCGAATACCAGTCAGAGAGTGGAGATGCCATTGAATTTCTTGAACATATCAAAGTTGATTTATTCCCCGATGCAGTCTATGTATTCACCCCCAAAGGCACCATCAAATCTTTGCCTCGTGGATCTACGGCCGTAGACTTCGCCTATGATGTTCACACCGACATCGGCCATCACTGTGTGGCAGCCAAAATCAATGATCAATTGATGTCGCTTCGGACTCTGCTGTCCAATGGTGACCGGGTCGAAGTCATCACCGAAGAAGGCGCAAGCCCAAATCCCGCTTGGCTTAATTATGTGGTAACCGCCAAAGCACGTGCCAAAATTCGTCACTACCTGAGAACCTTGCGTCAGGATGATGCCAAGGTGCTGGGGGAGCGCTTGCTCAACCAGGCCTTACGTGCCTTGAATATTGAGCCCAACGAGGTTGGTACGGCACAGTGGGATGCTCTGATCAAGCAGGATCGTTGCCATTCACGAGACGAAATTCTTGCCGAAATTGGTCTGGGTAAACGACTTAACTTTGTTGTGGCTCGCACACTGCTATCAAAGTCTGGCGACGAATCGTCGCCCGCGCTTGCGGAAGGCCGAACAACCATCACCATCCGAGGAAGCGAGGGAATGGCCATTCAACTGGCTCCCTGTTGTCGCCCGATACCGGGAGATCCCATCATTGGGTTGGTCAAAAAGGGTCAGGGACTCCTCATCCATACGCAAGACTGTCCTACCATTCGGCGTAGCCGTAGTGACCCGGAAAAATGGATTGATGTGGCTTGGGAAAACCTGCAAGCCCAATTATACGAAGTGGCAATCAAGGTTCTAGCTCTAAATCGACGCGGAGTACTCGCCACCATCGCTACCGCCATTGCTGAAGCACAATCAAACATCGACAGTGTCGCGATTGCCAAAGCCGATGGGGCCTACAGCGAAATCAACTTCACCGTTCAAGTACGTGATCGCCAACATCTGGCCGTACTGATGCAAAACCTCAGAGAAATTCCTGAGGTAGTACGCCTGACTCGTCTTCAAAACTAGAGGAAATATCCATGACTCGTTGCATTGTTTCCACTCCCTCGGCTCCGGCCGCCATTGGTACCTATTCACAAGCAGTACGTGTAGATCAAACCGTGTATCTATCCGGCCAAATTGGTCTGCATCCCGATACCATGTTACTGGAAGATGGCATTGACGCTCAGATTGACAGGGTTTTGAAAAATCTGGAAGCAGTAATTCACAGTGCTGGCGGTTCACTCAATGATCTGGTTCGGGTTACCGTCTACCTGACCGACCTCAACCATTTTAGCAAAGTCAATGAAGCCATGGCCCAGTGCCTGAATGCACCCTATCCGGCCCGTGCGGCAGTAGGAGTGGCTTCCTTGCCACGAGGAGCGTTGGTGGAAATGGATGGGGTTCTGGTCCTCAAACCATCTCAAACATGACGAATGGTTACAGATATGGAGCGGGTGAAGGGAATCGAACCCTCGTCTTAAGCTTGGGAAGCTTCTGCTCTGCCATTGAGCTACACCCGCACACAGAGCCGCGATTCTAAACCAAAACCATTAACTTGTCTTGGTTTCCATGAAAATTTCCACCACACATACATGCCGATGTATCCGCCAATTGCTCCCCTGACCCTATCCGAGCATCCATCTTTCGCTCAGGCAATCTGCACTTGGCAAAAGCAGCATGGTCGCCATCATCTACCATGGCAAAATACCCGTGACCCCTATCGTATCTGGGTCTCTGAAATCATGCTGCAACAAACCCAGGTCACCACAGTCATTCCTTATTACCAGCGCTTCATGACACACTTCCCGACGGTAGCAACTCTGGCCAAAGCCCCACTCGATGAAGTACTCAGCCATTGGTCCGGTCTTGGCTATTATGCCCGCGCACGTCACCTTCACGAAGCAGCTCAACGCCTGCATATTCAAGGTTGCTATCCAGATACCTCAGCTGGCTGGGCTACTCTACCCGGCATCGGTCGTTCGACTGCTGCTGCCATCGTGGCATTTTCTCTGGGACAACGGGCAACCATTCTGGATGGTAATGTCAAGCGAATCCTCACTCGATACTTTTTTCTGAAGCAAACCACCCAAGCCGATCTATGGCGACTGGCCGATCATCTGGTTCCTGACAATGATATTGAATCCTATACACAGGGCCTGATGGATCTGGGCTCTCTGGTTTGCACCCGCACTTGTCCCTCATGTCTCCACTGCCCACTTCAACATACCTGCCAGGCATACCATAGTGGGCAATTCATTGACCCTCAGCCTGTGCGCAAAAGGATCACACGTACACGCCAGGATTCCCACCTCCTTTTAATCCACAATACCCTTGATCAGTGGCTCGTCATTCAGCGCCCCAAACACGGGATCTGGGCTGGGCTCTGGAGTTTTCCAGAAGAACCTCAAACTCCCTCGCAAGCACTCGGCTACTCATTATGCCTGGGTGACTGGCTATCTTCAGCACAACCCTTGAAATCCTTTGTCCATTTACTGACACACCGTGAGTGGCATTTCCACCCGTATGTCTATCATCTCTCAGGCGATACACCCCTGTCTGTTCAAGGACATGGCGTAGCATGGCTCACCGCAGCGGATATCGCCAAACTTGCCATTCCAGCACCAGTACGTGACTTGCTACCCAGACTTAACTCAATTCGCGATGGATCACTCTCGTAGATTGCCTGACTTCGAAATGGCGCGCCAGTGCCTCAGCCAAATAAACCGAGCGGTGCTGACCCCCGGTACAACCCAGCGCAACCGTCAATGCAGAGCGATTGTCGCGAATAAAATCTGGTAACCAACGTTCCAATAAACCACATACTTCATCAAACATCCGTTGCGCACTTGTCTGAGCATCCAGAAAATCAATCACAGCCTTATCTTTTCCAGTCAGCATACGCAAGTGAGGATCATAAAATGGATTGGGAATACAGCGTACGTCAAACACAAAGTCGGCATCCAGAGGAACACCATGCTTAAATCCAAATGACTGAAAGAACAGTGTCAGTTGTGCCGGGTCCAGTTTGACCAATTCCCGCACCCATGCCCTCAATATATTCGGCATGATATGAGTGGTGTCCATGCGTTGTGCCATGTCTGCCACCCCAGCCAGCATATGTCGCTCCAGAGCAATACACTCGGCAATGGCATGGTGGTGTCGTGCCAAAGGATGCGGACGCCGGGTTTCCGAGAAACGTCGTATCAGATCCTGGTCACTGGTTTCCAGAAACAACAATCGTATGTCCATCTGATTGTCTCTGAGCACCCGCATCGCTTCCGGCAATCGAGTCAACGCATCTCCACCACGCACATCCAGAGTCAAGGCTATCTGGGTTTCACCACGTGCTACCAACTCTTGTACCACATAGACCAAAAATGGTAACGGAAGGTTATCCATGGCAAAAAAACCAGAATCCTCCAATGCTCGCAAGGCCACCGACTTGCCTGATCCCGACAATCCGCTGATCAGAATCACCTTGGCTGATCCCTCCGTCATGAGGTTTCCTCTTGATCGGTGGCTTCTTCGGAAATTTTTATCAACCGTTGCTGGCGATCGATAAATTGTTGTGTACTGTCGATACCGCGTTGTTCCAGAATGAAATTTCTCGTTGCTGCCTCTACCAGTACCGCCAAATTTCTCCCCACCGCCACAGGCAATACTACACGAGGAATTTGCAATCCCAACACCAACTGAGTCTGGCGTACCGCTGTCAAGCGCTCGCGATAAGATAGATCCCCCCCCGGAGGACGCTCAAGATGTACGATCAATTTAAGATTTTTACGTGGTCGAACCGAAGTTTCGCCAAATATGGAGCGGATATTGAGCACTCCCAAACCCCGTACTTCCAGAAAATCCTTAAGTAACGAAGGGCAACGTCCCTCAATAGTTTCAGGGCTGGTTCGATACAATTCCACGACATCATCGGCCACCAACCCATGACCTCTGGAAATCAATTCCAGGGCCAATTCGCTTTTTCCTACTGCTGAATCCCCCGTAATCAGTACCCCCACCTCCAGAATCACCATAAATACGCCGTGCAGCACCTCTTGCTCGGCCAGTTCATGATTCAAGTAGTGACGCAAATGATTGATCAACGTGGTGCTATCCACCCCAGCTTCCATGACCGGTATTTCCCGTTCTCTTGCTTTCAACACCAGGGCTGGCAGAAGTTTTCCAGACTCCGTCAAAAAAATGGCCACCAATTCATCGGAAAAAACGACCTCACAAGCCTTGTTCAGGGCTTCGTCATCCAAACTTTCCAAATACGCCAAATCATGGGCACCTAGAACTTGAAAACGGTGAGGATGCGTCAAATTAAGGTGGGATATCAGCCCTGCACGGGGGTCACTGAGCGCACCAACAGTGAGTACACGCGATCGCCCCTCTTGTTCCACCAGCCAACTCAGATTGAGCTTATCTCTGTTATCGATATAAAGCCGCTGAACACTAACCGATGGCATGGTTTGGTGACTGTATCAATAACTGATAGGCAAGATCAGCCCGCGACACCGACAACAGTGCCTGTCGCAATTCAGGATCGCTAAAACGTTCGGCTATCTCACCCAGTAAACGCAAATGCTGCTCGTTGGCATGGTCTGGCACCAATAACACAAAAATCAAACGCACAGGTTGCCCATCAGGGGCATCAAACGGGATTTCATTTTTTAGACGAAAAAAAGCCGCCAGTGTTTCACGGATCCCCTTAAGACGCCCGTGGGGCAATGCAAAGCCACAACCCAAACCCGTCGAACCCAATCTTTCCCGATTAAACAGCGCCTCAAATACTCGACTCATGGAGAGTTGGTGGTGATTTTCAAACAATAAACCAATCTGCTCGAACAAACGCTTTTTACTGGTCACCTCCACGTCGATCACGACGTGAGAGGGTTTCAGAAGTTGGGATAAATCAGGAAACGACCGACCCACGCGACTCAGGCCTCATTGGCCAAGTGCTTCAAGGGTTGACCATGACGACCTTCACTTTGCCGCTCCTTATGCTTGATAATCTGTCGGTCCAACATATGTGCCAAATCATCGATAGCCATATACATATCCTCCTGAGAGGTATGTACAAAAAAATCTCGTCCATTGACATGAACATTGGCTTCCGCGTTGTGCTTGAGTTTTTCCACCGTGAGCACCACATTGATTTCTAGTGCATGGTCAAAATGACGTTTGATGCGACCAACTTTTTCCTCCACATGATCTCGGATTGCAGGAGTAACTTCCATGTGTTGCCCAGTGATGGTGACTTTCATAGTCTCATTCTCCTTGTAAAAACATGATCACAGCGACTTACGCAAGCTAGCGGTTTGAATGTGCATGGCCTCACGATACTTGGCCACCGTACGACGCGCCACCTTGTACCCTTGTTCTCCCAACAAATCGGCCATACGTTGGTCGGACAATGGATTCCTTGAATCTTCCAGAGCAATCATCTGACGAATCATAGCGCGAATGGCTGTCGACGAAGCCCCCTCTCCGCTATCAGTTCCGACCTGACTGCTAAAGAAGTATTTTAATTCAAACAGTCCTCGCGGGGTCAATAAGTATTTTTGTGAGGTTACCCGCGAGATCGTAGATTCATGCAACCCTAAAAAGTCGGCAATTTCTCGTAACACCAAAGGTTTCATGGCAATCTCTCCCTGCTCCAGAAACTCAGTTTGACGTTCCATGACCGCACGCGACACCCGTAAGATGGTATCAAACCTCTGCTGAACATTCTTGATCAGCCAACGCGCTTCCTGTACCTGTGAATGCAGGGACGAATCAGCTCCATTACCAAGCAAACGTGAATACAATGAATTGATTCGCAAACGGGGTATCACCTCGGGGTTGAGAGAAACCGTCCACCCTCCCTCCTTTCTTTGAACCAAAACATCCGGTACAACATATCGGACATCGGCACGCCCAAACTTCGCGCCTGGCCGAGGATCCAATTGCAGCAAGCGTTGATGCAAACGCCGGACCACAGACTCTTCAACTCCTAGCAATCTCTTGAGTCTAAGATAATCGCGCTGAGCCAAAATGTCCAGATGTTGCGCCAACTTGACCGCCAATTGCCGATCGTTCTCAAATAGGGGGCTGGTTAAAATTTGCAACGTCAGGCATTCTGACAGATTTCGTGCCCCAATCCCCACAGGTTCCATTGACTGTAACAGGTGAAGGGCTGTGGACCATTCTACCGTCTCGACCCGATCCAGTGAAGTTGCATCAAGATAAACCAGTTCCTCAAAAGGCTGCCGCAAATAACCGTCATCATCCAGATTATCGATGAGCACAAGCAGCAATTCCATATCCCGCTCACCCAGAGGCATCAAACGAATCTGCGCAAACAAATGATCATGAAGTGTAGTCGGGGTCACACTCCGGTCTGGAAGCACATCCTCCTCACCCTGATCCTGCCCCCCCGTACCCTGGCTTTCTCCAAAATCCCAATCATCAGCACTCACGGTCCCTTCAGCTTCCGCAGAAATCTCTGGAGATTCATTGGTTGCGGAAAGAGCGTTATCATGCTCCTCCGTTGCATCAACACGCTCCAGCATGGGATTGGATGACAAGAAAGTTTCCACTTCTTGCTCCAGTTCCAGTGTCGACAATTGCAGGAGCCTTATTGACTGCTGCAGTTGAGGGGTCAAAGCGAGTTGAGTGCTCTGTTTGAGTTGCAGTTGAACCTTCATAACTCACAACTTGAAATTTTCACCGAGGTAAACCTTCCTTACATTTTCATTATAAACAATTTCATCCGGCTTTCCAGAAGCAAGAACCTCGCCCTGATTGATAATATAGGCACGATCGCATATCCCCAGAGTTTCGCGAACATTGTGATCAGTGATCAATACGCCAATCCCACGATTCTTAAGAAATCGAATGATCTGCTGAATATCCATGACTGCAATAGGATCTACACCAGCAAACGGTTCATCCAGCAAAATAAAGCGTGGGCGCGTGGCCAAAGCACGAGCAATCTCCACCCGTCGACGCTCACCCCCAGAGAGGCTAACCGCTGAACTGTCACGAAGATGCGCGATATGCAGTTCACTGAGCAACTGATCCAGTTCCTGTTGACAAACTGCCTCACTCTGCCCACGCAACTCCAGAACAGCCAGAATGTTTTCAGCCACGCTCATACGCCGAAAGATCGAAGCTTCTTGTGGTAGATACGAGAGCCCTAAAGCCGATCGACGGTCAATGGGATAGGTACTCAACCGTGTCCCGTTCATGTAAATTTCCCCACCGTCCAGTGGAACCAACCCCACAATCATATAAAAACAAGTCGTCTTCCCCGCTCCGTTGGGCCCCAACAAGCCCACCACCTCGCCGTTTTCCACGTTTAGGGAAACGTCACGCACAACCTGGCGCGAGCGATAACGCTTAACCAAATTTTCAGCGCGCAACTGACTTTCACTCATGGCACCAACTCCGGATCCTGTTTGAGTAGCAGCGGGGCTTGTGTCTCATCGGTTACAGGCTTTGGGATCGACTTCCCCGTCGAATCCGACGTTTTATTCTCATCCTTCTTAGGCTGCAATACCACATGCACACGACCCGTCTGATGAGCATTCTGATTATCCTGAATTTCACCATTGGCACGCAAGAACTCGGTTTTAGTATCGTAAGATAAATAGTCTCCCTTGATTTCGTCCTTTCCCTGATGAACCACAGCACGATCAAATAATTCAACGCGCTCTAATTTCCCGTTGTACTCCACGTGTTGTGCAATCCCATCCACCCACTCATCAACCCCATCACGTTTCTGACGAAAAGTGACTGGATTGCCAAAAGCGGAGGCATATTTCATGCCCTGAGGATCTTCACGAACCGTCATGTGATCTGCCGTCAAATGAATCGTCCCTTGATTGAGTACCACGTTACCTTCAAAGTAAGAAACTTTTTTGTTGTCATCAGCGGTCATTCGATCTGAATCAATCACCACAGGTTGATCGCGGTCTGATTTCTCGGCATATAGCGCACTCGAAGACAACACCAGACTAGTGCTGATGAGTAGGCGGATGATAGATGATGTGTGCATGATTGAAGTGTGACACCTTAGTCTTGTTATCGACCGTCATTCCGATCGCATTCAAACGATCTTGCCCAGAAGTTATCACCACCGGCTGATCTGTCTGTTCTGTCCCAGCATTGGGGTGCACCATCAGCCAAGCAGTCTTCATGACTGTCAAAGGTCGTTGGGCATCCGGTTGCCGAGTGGCTACGACATCCCCGGAAAACACCACTTCATCACGCGGTTCTGATCGCACGGCCACCAAAGATTGAATCTCCGATGTAGGATTTCCCGGTTCATAGGATGTCAGGTCCACTTCGTTGAAATGAGAGGTATCGTCATCCGGGTAATGTACCATCCGCAACGCTTTCAAGGTATAGCGTACCTGCCCTTGATCACCCAACTGTTGAGAAAAAAACCGATCCATGATCAGATCTGGATGATGCAATTTTCCGTGATCCACCACTTGATAACTTTCCACCACACGCCACAACCATGTCGTCACCATGGCCAGTAACAAAACCACCACCACAGGTGCCCAAGTTTCAAGATTATGGATCAACCGCCCCATTGGTCAAGAATCTCCTGCCAGTCGCCACGCGTCTCCAGCAACCAGGAGGCAACATCCCGCACTGCACCCATTCCTCCACCCACTGAAGTTATCCAATGCGCTACAGCACGGATTTCCAAAGGGGCCTCAGGGACGGTAAACGCAAGTCCGGCACGGCGTAACAGTGCCAGATCGGGAAGATCGTCTCCCATATAGGCCAATTGATGCCACGCCAATCCTCGCGCATGCAATAGTGTTTGTGCAACTTCGACTTTATCGGTAACCCCTTGATACACCGATGTAATAGCCAATTCATCAGCCCTTCTATCCACAATGGACGAACGCCTTCCTGTAATCAATACTACTTCTATACTGTTTTGTTGCAGTAATTTGATACCCACACCATCCCGCGAATGAAACGACTTGTACTCATTCCCCAAATGATCGAACAACAAAGCTCCTGTAGTCAAAATACCATCCACATCCAGCGCCAATATGCGAATATCACGCGCTCTTTGCGAATAATCCAGTTGTTCACAAGTTACACTCACACCAACCCCCGACGCAGCAAATCATGCATGTTGAATGCACCAACCAAACGCTGGTTTTCTACCACAAACAACCCAAATATCCGTTTTTCCTGCATCAGCGATGCCGCGGTGGCCGCTAATTCATCAGGACGGGTAATAACCGGATCTGTCGTCATCCACGATGCCACAGCAGCCGTCAATAAATTCTGCCCCCCACGCGCCAACGCACGACGCAGATCACCATCGGTAAACACGCCAATGAGGTGCTGCTGTGCATCCACGACTGCCGTCATCCCCAATCCCTTGCGCGACATCTCCTCCAGAGCTTCCGCCACAGTGGCCGTTTCCGGTACTTGTGGCACACGATCATGCTGGTGCATGACATCCGCCACGGTCAACAATAACCGCCTCCCCAAGGCACCACCAGGGTGAGTACGGGCAAAATCTTCAGCCGAAAAACCTCGTGCTTCAAGCAATGTCAACGCCAATGCATCTCCCAGAGCCAATACTGCCGTGGTACTACTGGTGGGGGCCAAATTATGAGGACAGGCTTCACGTTCCACTCTGACTTCCAGATGCACATCTGCCAATAGCGCCAGACGCGAAGCAGCATTACCCGTCATGGCGACTACACGTGTACCACGCCGCTTAAGCAACGGAACAATCGCAAGCAATTCTTCACTTTCTCCAGAATTGGACAATGCCAGCAACACATCTTCTGCCAACAACATCCCCAAATCGCCATGACTGGCCTCCGCCGGGTGCATAAAAAATGCTGGGCTTCCCGTACTAGCCAGTGTTGACGCAATTTTGCCGCCAATATGTCCGGATTTTCCCATACCGCTTACAACGACACGCCCACGACAGTGCAACAATAGTTTATGTGCCGCGATGAAAGTACCATCCAATCGACATGCCAATTGCTGAATGGCTTGCGCCTCAGTGTCCAGCACACCACGCGCAAAGTCGAGCAGATGATTTTCGGGCAATGCCACCCAGGATCGTAAAGAATCAGTCATGATGGGGAGAATTATACCCAACCGGCATGGGCTCGTGACAATTATCCCAATACCATACTGGACTATTGTCCATGGACACGGTATGTTCAGAAGGGAGAGACACCATTCCAAAGATCATGGCCAATACGCTGGAACTCATCCTGTTATTACTGTTGTTTGCCACCGTCAATGTCGCGTTCTTCCGCGCTTTGCGCCTACCCGCCATGCTGGGCTATCTGCTCAGCGGGATACTGATCGGCCCCCATGCTCTAGGCTTGATTCCTCCGGGAGAAGGAACTCAAGGATTGGCCGAGTTTGGCGTGGTTTTCCTGATGTTTACCGTGGGATTGGAGTTCAGTTTACCCCAGTTGATCGCCATGCAACGTACCGTTTTTGGTCTGGGCACTGCCCAGATGGGGGCTAGTTTCCTGTTGATTTTCGTCCTGTGTTTATGGGCCGAACTACCCTGGCAGGGAGCCATCATCATCGCCGGCGCACTTTCACTGTCTTCCACCGCCATCATCTCACGACTACTGACTGAACGGGGCGAACTCAAGTCTGTTCATGGACAACGCATCATGGGGATGATGCTATTTCAGGATCTGGCTGTTGTTCCTTTATTGGTATTGGTTCCAGTCCTAGGTAAACCCCACACAGCCTGGACCACCTTATTGCTGATGGCTGGGGGCAAAGCCATCCTGCTTTTATCCTTGCTACTGGGTGTAGGCAAGCGTTGGCTGCGTGTCTGGTTTCACTGGGTTGCGCGCCAGCAATCTTCCGAACTTTTTCTGTTAAACGTTCTATGGGTAGTACTACTATTGGCTTGGTTGACACAAATGGCCGGCCTATCACTGGCCTTAGGTGCTTTCGTATCGGGAGTATTACTGGCTGAAACCGATTATCGATACCAAGTGGAAGACTATATCAAACCCTTTCGCGATGTACTGCTCGGATTGTTTTTCATCACCATTGGCACCTTGCTGGATCTCCACATCGTCATCCATGAATTTCCTTGGGTATTACTGGTTCTGGCAATCATGCTGGGACTAAAATTGCTCACGGTCAAACTGCCTGCCCAATGGCTGGGTGAGGCCCCATCGGTTGCCTGGCGTATGGCACTGGCCATGGCACCAGCAGGAGAGTTCGGTTTTGTGTTGCTATCCCAAGCCCATACGCTTCCATTACTCCCTGCCTCACCATTACAAATCGTTCTGGCTGCCATGCTCATCAGCATGGTATTGGCACCTTTCATCCTACTCTTCAGCGATCGCATCGTACTGCTGGTATGTCGCGAAGAATGGGCACTGCGAGCACTCGCACTACACCAACTATCCGCACGCAGTTATGGGGTACAACGCCACGTCATCATCTGCGGCTATGGACGCAGTGGCCAAAATGTAGCCCGTCTGCTGGAACGGGAAGGACTCAACATCATAGCACTTGACCGCGATCCAGAACGCGTACGATCCGCGTCAGAGGCTGGAGAAACCGTGGTATTTGGCGATGCCAGCCGTCAGGAAGTCCTGATCGCAGCCGGCATCCAGCGCGCATCCGCCGTGATCATCAGTTTTTCCGATACCACCTTGTCATTGGCTATTCTTGCCTTGGTGCGCCATCTCAAACCTGCGCTACCAGTGATTGTGCGCACGCACGACGACAGTGACCTCGACCCTCTCAAGGAAGCCGGAGCAGCAGAAGTAGTTCCCGAAATTCTGGAAGGTTCGTTGATGTTGGCCAGTCATACACTGCTCGAATTAGGATTCCCACTGGCACGAGTACTCAAACGCATTCGACAAATTCGTGCTGAACGCTACCAACTCATGCGTGGCTTTTTCCGTGGACTGACCGATGATAGCCAGGAAAATGGACGACTCGATCAACCACGCCTACAGTCTCTGACATTACAAGAATCCAGTCATGGCTGTGGCCTGGCGGTAACCGATATCCCACTGGAAAACTGGGGAGTAGAAATAACCATACTCCGACGCAAAGGAATCAAAGGATTGCAACCTAACCCTCAGACGCGTCTGCAAAGTGGTGACGTGCTGGTGTTGCTGGGCACTCCTGAAGCACTAGCCCAAGCCGAACAATGGTTGATGCAGGGATCATGAAAACATGACGCAGCACGCCATGAATACTCCCATCACCCTGCTGACAAAGGCCCCCAAGACATTGGGGCACCTTTACTCACTAGGCCTTCAACGCGTATTTGACCTGGTTTTACATCTCCCTCTACGTTACGAAGACGAAGGTCATATTCTGGAACTATCCCACTTCGAACCCGGCCATTCCGGAGCTGCGCTCGTTACCGTTGTAAGCCGTGAAATCCGTCACCAACCACGGCGTACCTTACACGTTCTGGTTCGCGATAACAGTGGAGCAATATCCTTGCGCTTCATGAACTTCTATCCCAATCAATTGCCACTCTTTGAACCCGGACGAACATTGCGTCTGTTTGGTGAACTGCGTGCAGGCTTTCATGGGCCTGAAATGATTCACCCCCGTTGCTATCCGTACGATGAACATGATGCCTTACCTACTGGACTTACCCCGGTTTATCCGACCTGCGCTGGCCTACCACAACACACCCTGCGACGATTGACTCAAAAAGCCCTGTCAATTTTTGACATTGACGACCCCCTTCCTGAAATTTGGCGAAAAGCACTGGGCCTGCCAGGCTGGAAAAACGTATTGACCACCCTGCATGGCCCACAGAATAAGGCTTCCCTGATCCCGCAACTCATGGAACGTCTCAAATTCGATGAATTATTAGCCCAACAATTATCATTCCAGCATTATCGCCGCCAACGTACATTGCAGCGCGCACCCGCACTTCACAAAACTCATGTACGGACAAGCCAATTATTATCCCAGCTACCTTTTCCACTGACTGACGCACAACATCGCGTAAGCGCAGAGATTCTTCATGATCTGACGCGCTCATTCCCCATGCATCGATTGTTACAAGGAGATGTTGGCTGTGGAAAAACCATCGTAGCCACGTTAGCGGCCCTGCAATGTCTAGACTCTGGTTACCAGGTTGCGCTGATGGCCCCCACCGAACTGTTGGCACAACAACATCACCAGCGCCTAGAAGCCTGGTTAAGCCCACTATCAGCAACCTGTCTGTTGCTCACCAGTCAACTCAAGCCAGCAGAACAATCACGCATTCGACAACGACTGAGCGATGGAGAAATCGCTCTGGTCATCGGAACGCATGCCCTGATTCAGGATACACTGCGCTTTTCCTCACTATCCTTGGTTATTATCGACGAGCAGCACCGCTTTGGAGTCGAACAGCGCCTGCAATTAACACTCAAGGGACCTCATGGCATGGTTCCGCACCTGTTGATGATGAGCGCCACACCCATCCCCCGTAGTTTAAGCATGAGTTATTACGCTGATCTCGACATCTCCACCATTGATGAAATCCCTCCAGGAAGACAGGGAATAACCACAAAAATGGTGGCCAGCCATCGCCGTAAGGCACTCATGCACCATATCCGTGTTGCTTGTCAAGGAGGACAACAAGCCTACTGGGTTTGCCCACTGATTGAAGAATCAGAATCTTTGAATTTGCAAAATGCTCAGGATACCCTGGCAGAATGGCAACGCATCGCACCAGACCTCAACTGTGGATTACTCCATGGAAAACTGCCAACTTCCACAAAAAGTACCGTCATGGATCAGTTTTTCAAAGGACAACTTGATCTTCTAGTAGCCACCAGTGTCATAGAGGTCGGGGTCGACGTTCCTCGGGCCACTCTCATGGTTATCGATCATGCCGAGCGCATGGGGCTCGCACAACTACACCAAATGCGCGGTCGCGTCGGTCGCGGGCAACGGGGGGGTACTTGTTTTCTGATTTATGACACTCCGTTATCAGACCTGGCACGACAACGACTAAAAATTATCTACGAACATCAGGATGGTTTTACCATCGCACGACAAGACCTAGAACAGCGTGGTCCCGGCGATTATTTGGGATCCCGCCAAAGTGGTACCCCACTGCTACGCTTTGCCGATCCGGACCGCGACGAATTCTGGCTACACGAAGCACGTCGATACAGTGAGCAATGGCTTGATCAAAACCCACACGAAGCACAACAGTTTGCCGAGTTATGGCTCGGCTCCCGTCAACCTTATCTGGCAACTTGAATACGATGAAATGGAAGGCTTACTGGCGCTTAGCGCGCATGGACAAACCCATCGGAACACTTTTGCTACTGTGGCCGACCTTGTGGGCATTGTGGCTGGCAAGCCATGGGCACCCACATTGGGATAACCTGGTCGTTTTCATATTGGGGACCTGGCTCATGCGTTCGGCTGGTTGTGTGATCAATGATGTTGCTGATCGACGCATCGACATTCATGTCAAGCGCACCGCCTTACGCCCACTCGCCACTGGCGAAGTTTCCACCCAAGAGGCCCTCCTACTGACTTTGGCGCTGAGTATCATGGCCTTTCTACTGGTTCTTACACGCAATACACTCACCCTTAGTTTATCCATTCCTGCGCTATTCCTCGCAGCAAGTTACCCTTTTACCAAGCGTTTTTTCCCGCTGCCACAAGCCTATCTGGGCATTGCTTTCGGTTTTGGCATTCCCATGGCATGGGCTGCTGAAACCCAGTCTGTTCCGGAACTGGCCTGGTGGTTAATGAGCGCCAACCTGTTCTGGACGCTCGCCTATGATACCGAATACGCCATGGTCGATCGAGACGATGACCTGCATCTGGGTATTCATTCCAGCGCCCTACTGTTTGGAAACTGGGAAGTTCGATGGATTATGCTGTTTTACAGCATCACACTATGCCTGCTGGCCTACGTGGGCCATCAAGCACACCTGAACTTTATTTATAAAATCGGACTTGGACTGGCAGCGGGCATTGCCCTCTACCACTTTTTTCTGATACGCAACCGCGACCGGAATGCCTGTTTTCGCGCATTTCTGCACAATAACTGGTTCGGTGGTTGCCTGTTTGCCGCTATCGTCCTGGCAACCCAATAAATTTCATCAAAATCCGTAGCGCAAACCGAGAGACAACAGATCGATATTGGCGTTACCATTGATGCGATTATAATTGAGTTGGTAGTGATCCAGTCCTCCTTCAAACTGGAGGCTTCGAGACACGTCGTAGTGCATGCCCAACCCCGTCATGGTATACGGAAGCGCGTCATACAGACCACTGGAAGGTGCATTTTGAAGGTTGACTCCCTCGTTACGGATACTGGCAATACTCCCGCTCAATGCCCACCGATCTCCCAACGGAACCGTTCCCGTTGTTCCGAGCACCAGACTCCGTGACAAACCAGACATATCACTTCCGCCCAGACCCTGACTCCGCAAATGACTCGACAACGCACTTCCTTCTGGAGCCAGATCCGTATTCCACTGAACGGTAAAAGGCAACGCACTGATTCCGTTAAACCAGCCGCTCGATGCTGGTTCCTGCGCCCATACGGAGCGGCAACCTAGCACAAACACCACTGCCATCCATTTTTTCATACTTCCTCCCCTAACCCTGCAGAGGATTCACCATTACCAATGGTGAACATTCCACTCCTGCCATGGTATAAAAAACCCAGATGCCTAATCAACTGGTTTACATTTTTTTGAAGTATTCTGTGGCGTTTTTGAGTCAGTTGCCACCCAATTGAGCAAAGCCAACTCGGCAATCCCGGCCTTTTCCGCATTAGCCCCATTGACGATAAAAACCACTACCACCTCCTTTCCTTCAGCATCCTGTGCATAACCAGCCAAGCCTTTTACCTGATTCAACGTACCACTCTTGAGACGAAAATGCCGCTCCCGAAGTTCCGTGAACCCATCCTTCACCGTTCCTTCCACACCCACCATCGGTAACGTCACCATGAATTCCTTGGCATAAGGACTCACTTCTTCCATCCACTTCAGCCAATAAGCCAGACTGTCTGCTGACAAACGAGAACGCCGCGATAATCCTGAGCCATTTTCCACCACCAGTTCCGGAAAACGTAACCCGAGCCGCCCCAAGCTCTCCACCATCGGTACCACGCCAAACTGCGTCAGGTCATCATACAAATGTCGCGCCACCACATTGTTGCTGTTGCGATTCATTTCCATCAATATTTCCAACAAAGGTCGTGATTCCGAAGTAGCCACCACGCGCCACGTCGAGTCAATCGAGCCCTCGCGGAGCACACCATGCCACCTTCCACCTTGCTCCTGCCAAAAAGTACGTAGCGTAGAATCCAGAAAATGCGTATTGGTCAGCACAGACAATCCCCATACATGAACTCCGCAACCTTGACGGACAGAACCACTCCATTCCACAGTTACTCCATGATCCAGCAGTACATTGGGTCGAGTGGGTAACGGCTCCCTGGGATAATCCGATGGAATGATTCGATAGCGTAACTCGTCACGCCACAAGCCAGGACAAGATCCCATTCGGGTCACCACATGATTAACAACCTGTACATCAGGGAAGGGATAATCACTCCAAATATCGACGGGCGCACCTTCCCGTTGACCAGGACGAATCACCCACCACTGTGTTTGCTGATCGACCTGTATCGCAGCGGGAATCACGTTATAGGCACGAAACCCCTGACCATCAAACTCATCTGGCTTTTCTCCGGTCTCTGTGGATTCAACGATGACATCACCAGCAATGGTAGTAATACCCTGTTGATAGACTTGGCGCCAGAGCGATTGCCAGCGTGCCAGTGACAAGTCCGGATCTCCGGCACTCACCACAGCCAATGAACTGGCCACGTTCCCTTCCTCAGACGATGGACGAAGAATTTCCGTGTACCAGATTTTTCCGGGACCCCACTGTTCCAGAGCCAACCCCCCCGTCAACAATTTCATCAATGATGCAGGATTACGAGGAACCGATCCGTGCCAGCGCACGCGCGGCTGTGCTTCATTTTTACCCCACACTTCCACGGAAACCTGAGCAGGATCAATGTCGGCTGCTGCCAACGCCTGCCGCACCTCTGGAGGAAGAAGTGGGGTCTCTGGCATCATGCCAACGGCTCCAGCCACCCCATTCCAGCCACACAACCATACCAACCACAGCCTGTCATACCATCGACAAAATAATTTGCGACACTGTTCCAATTCCAACAAGGTATTACTTTTTTCTAATTCATTACCCCTTGAAATTCTCATCTCTCGCCCTTACACTGTTAGCACTCGCACTCAACGAGTGCCAATCGTCGTTTTTAATTGTCAACCAACAGGAGTTCGATCCTATGAAAATTCGCCCTCTACATGACCGCATCATTGTCAAACGCCTTGAAGAAGAACGCAAGACCGCTTCCGGTATCGTCATTCCTGATGCTGCTGCTGAAAAACCCGATCAAGGAGAAGTACTGGCAGTCGGCAAAGGCAAAGTGCAGGAAGATGGCAGCGTGCGTACGCTGGAAGTCAAGGTTGGAGATCGTGTGTTGTTCGGCAAATATTCCGGTCAAGCTGTCAAAGTCGATGGCGTGGAATTGCTGGTCATGCGCGAAGAAGATGTCATGGGCGTCGTAGAAGCCTAAATTTTTAACGGAATTTCAATAGGTAAAACTGAAATCCCGAACATAAATCAACAGGAGTTATCACATGGCAGCCAAAGAAGTCCGTTTTCATGATAGTGCCCGCGCCAAAATGGTGGTGGGTGTCAATATTCTGGCCGATGCAGTCAAGGTCACCTTGGGCCCCAAAGGTCGCAACGTCGTCCTCGAACGCTCGTTCGGTGCTCCCACCATCACCAAGGATGGTGTCTCAGTAGCCAAAGAAATCGAGTTGAAAGACAAGTTCGAGAACATGGGTGCTCAAATGGTCAAGGAAGTGGCTTCCAAGACCTCCGATGTGGCTGGTGATGGCACAACTACTGCCACCGTTTTGGCACAAGCCATCGTCAAGGAAGGCATGAAATTCGTCGCTGCAGGCATGAACCCCATGGACCTGAAACGCGGAATCGACAAAGCCGTAGTTGGTATCGTGGATGAACTTAAAAAATTGTCCAAGCCCTGCACCACCAATACCGAAATTGCCCAAGTGGGTTCCATTTCTGCTAATTCCGACCAGTCTATCGGCGAAATCATTTCTGAAGCCATGGACAAAGTGGGTAAAGAAGGGGTCATCACCGTAGAAGACGGATCCGGACTGCAAAATGAATTGGAAGTGGTGGAAGGGATGCAATTCGACCGCGGTTATCTGTCCCCCTACTTTGTCAACAACCAGGATCGTCAAATTGCCTTGCTGGAAGATCCGTTCGTGCTGCTACACGACAAAAAAATTTCCAATATCCGTGACTTGCTGCCCGTATTGGAACAAGTCGCCAAAGCCGGTCGTCCTTTGCTAATCATCGCAGAAGATGTCGAAGGTGAGGCCTTGGCCACTCTGGTGGTCAACAACATCCGTGGTATTCTGAAAACCACTGCCGTCAAGGCTCCCGGTTTCGGTGATCGTCGCAAGGCCATGCTGGAAGACATCGCCATTCTCACCGGTGGTACCGTTATCGCAGAAGAGGTCGGCTTGACTCTGGAAAAAGTCACCCTGAACGAACTGGGCCGTGCTAAGCGCATCGAAGTAGGCAAAGAAGAAACTACCGTGATCGATGGGGCTGGCAATGAAGATGCCATCAAGGGCCGGGTCACTCAGATTCGCAAGCAGATCGAAGAGGCCACCAGTGATTATGATCGCGAAAAACTTCAGGAGCGCGTAGCCAAACTGGCGGGTGGTGTTGCCGTTATCAAGGTCGGTGCCGCTACCGAAGTCGAAATGAAAGAGAAGAAAGCACGCGTCGAAGATGCACTGCATGCTACCCGTGCTGCCGTGGAAGAAGGGATCGTTCCTGGTGGCGGCGTAGCACTGTTGCGCGCGCGCTCCACACTGAATGGTCTGAAAGGCGACAATGCGGATCAGGATGCCGGGATCAAGATCGTTGAACGTGCCATTGAAGAACCCCTGCGTCAAATCGTTGCCAACTGTGGTGATGAGCCTTCGGTCGTAGTCAATAAGGTCCTTGAAGGAAAAGGAAATTATGGCTACAACGCCCAGAGCGGCGACTATGGCGATCTCGTCGCCATGGGCGTCGTCGATCCCACCAAGGTTACTCGTTTTGCCCTGCAGAATGCAGCCAGCATCGCCGGTTTGATGCTGACCACTGACTGCATGGTCGCAGAGTTGCCCAAGGAAGAACCCGCCATGCCTGCTGGTGGTATGGGCGGTATGGGTGGTATGGGCGGCATGGATATGTAATCTCCCACCTGGAACGTCAACTAAAACGATCCGGGATTCCACTAACCCCTTTCAGGTCAACCTGAAAGGGGTTTTTCATATTCCGATTACACAATATCAACCCAGGATTTATAATGGGCAAAATTTCTAAAGAGATCAGCATGACCCAAGACGACCCCCTCCAAAATAAAACCTGGTCTGGACGTTTTAGTGTCCCGGTATCCGAGGCTGTCAAACAGTACACTGCATCCGTATCATTTGATCAACGCCTGGCTCTGCATGATATTCAAGGCTCACTCGCCCATGCCCGCATGCTGAGTGAGGTTGGTATTCTTTCGACGCAGGATTTTTCCGCGATTGAATCAGGGCTGACAACCATCGCCGATGACATTCAGCGTGGTACCTTTACATGGAACCTGGACGATGAGGATGTTCATCTAAACATTGAAAAACGCCTCACCGAACGCATTGGTGATGCGGGTAAGCGACTGCATACCGGTCGATCACGCAATGATCAAGTGGCGACTGATATCCGGCTGTACCTGCGTGAATCCATCGATCATATATGCCAGCAACTGCGTTTTCTGCAACAGGCTCTGTTGGCTCTGGCGGAACCTCATGTTGATACGATCATGCCTGGCTTCACCCACTTGCAGGTAGCACAACCCGTTTCTCTGGCCCATCACCTAATGGCCTACGTCGAGATGTTCTCACGCGATCACCAGCGATTGCTTGAGATTCGTCATCGTGTCAATCAACTACCACTGGGCGCAGCCGCATTGGCCGGCACCAGTTACCCCCTGCGACGCGAACGAGTCGCAGAACTGCTGGGATTTGAGGGTGTCTGCAATAACTCACTGGATGCCGTTTCGGACCGCGATTTTGCCATTGAATTTTGCTCCGCTGCCGCACTCATCATGATTCATCTGTCACGGCTATCGGAAGAACTCATCCTGTGGATGAGTCCTCGCTTCGCTTTTGTGCGCATTGGCGATGCTTTTTGCACTGGATCGTCCATTATGCCCCAGAAACGCAATCCCGACGTTCCTGAGTTAGTGCGGGGTAAGTCAGGTCGCGTTACCGGCCATTTGATGGGATTGCTGATGCTCATGAAAGCCCAACCACTGGCTTACAACAAGGATAATCAAGAAGACAAGGAACCCCTGTTCGATACTGTCGACACCCTGACCCAAACTTTAAGGGTATACACCGACATGATGAGAGATGTTCATATCAACCCAAGTGCCATGAACCAGGCGGCACGTGAAGGTTTCTCGACCGCCACTGATCTGGCTGATTATCTGGTCAAAAAGGGGACGACTTTCCGTGATGCCCATGAAATCGTCGCTCGTGCCGTCCGTCACGCCGAAGATCTTGGTTGTGATCTGGCCGATTTGCCGCTGACCGACTTGCAATCATTTTCTGCCAGCATCGAGAATGATATCTACTCTGTGTTGACGTTGGAGGGTTCTGTGGCCAGCCGTCATCTTATCGGCGGAACAGCTCCAAGCCGCGTACGTGCCGCCATTGCCCGCAAACGCCTGGAATTGGATCGTGCTTAACCGATTGATTAAAATTGGCTTGTTGTCAGCGACTCTAGCCGGATGCGGACTAAAAGGGGGACTGTACCTCCCACCTGGATCCGCCACACCCAATACTACATCTGCAACTCCCACGACTCAGAACCCATCTACCCCTGCTTCGGAAAAACCCGCATCACCATGACCACTCAACATTCTCTTCGCGCTTTTGGGCTCCATACCCCCCCGGGAAAATCTTCCCTGCATATGGAGTCGGTTTCACTCAGCGATATCGCCCAACACCACGGTACTCCCTGTTATGTCTATTCAAAAAGCGCCATACTACAGGCCCTGCACGAATATCAGTCCGCATTTTCCTGCTTTCCTTCATTGATTTGTTATGCCGTTAAAGCCAATCCCAATCTATCCATCCTGCGTCTACTCGCAGAGCATGGCGCAGGATTCGACATCGTTTCTGGGGGAGAGTTACTGCGTGTTCTTGAGGCTGGCGGAGATCCCCAGCGAATCGTGTTTTCTGGTGTTGGAAAATCCATTGAGGAAATCGATCTGGCACTGAAAACGGGCATTCTCAGTTTCAATGTAGAGTCAGAAGCCGAGTTACAACGCCTCGCCAAGCGCGCAGCCATCCTTGGCATCCGTGCTCCATTATCCATCCGCGTCAATCCCGAGGTGGATGCACACACGCACCCCTATATCGCCACAGGACTGAGGACCAGCAAATTCGGCGTCTCGACGACTACTGCCCGCACACTCTATCAACAAGCTGCAGCGCTGCCCTCGATACATATCGTGGGGATAGACTGCCACATCGGATCCCAAATCACCCGCCTCGAACCTTTTCTGGAGGCTGCCGACAAGGTATTGGAACTGGTTGAGTCTCTTCAATATGAAGGAATTTCTATCGAACACATAGACCTTGGTGGAGGAGTGGGCATTCACTATAGAGATGAAGAATGCCCTTCACTTACAACCTACGCTAACGCTCTTCAGAACAAATTGAAAAATTTCAACGGACGAATCCTCGTTGAACCAGGACGCAGCATCATTGGGAACGGTGGCCTGTTGCTCACGCGTGTGGAATACCTGAAATCCATAGCAGAACGTCAACTGGTCATCGTCGATGCAGGAATGAACGATCTGATGCGTCCTTCGCTCTATCAGGCGTGGCATGACATCATTGCCGTAGGCCTTGGCAAGACAGAAGCACAGATAGTGGATATCGTAGGCCCCGTATGCGAATCCAGTGATGTCTTGGGCAAAGACCGTTTGCTATCTGTACAAGAAGGCGACGTGATGGCCATCCTATCTTGTGGAGCCTATGGAGCCAGTATGGGCTCCCAATACAATTCCCGACCACGTCCCCCTGAAGTGTTGATCGATGGGCAGGAATCACGGCTGATACGATATCGTGAGACTTTTGATGATCTGGTCAAAAGTGAACGAATTCCCCTCTGATTCAAAGTTTATATTTTTACCATTTTTTAACCAGTAGGCTTACAATGACAATCATGCGGTAACCCACTCCCCCATTCGGGGAATGGATGTCTGGTAAGACGGCGCTTTTGCGAATTCATCAGGAGAACTACCATGGCTCGTGAAGAAAAATCACCCTCGCTCGCCAATATCTCCCCTTCTCTCAAAAAACCAAAGAAAATAAAAGCCTCCGTTGAGGATATTTTGGATGCCATCATTGAAGAGATCATCCACCCCGTCCTTCTGAAAATCAAAAAAAAGAAATTGAAAAAAACTCAGGAAAAAATCGAGAAAAAAGCGCAGAAAGCAAAAAAAGAGGCCGTAAAGTTTCTGGAAAAGAAAGATAAAACCTCAAAAAAGACCAAAGACGATCCATTGCCAGCCGAGCAAATTCTCTCATCAGCCGTTAATAAAACACCTCAAACGACCGATACCCAAGTTTCACGCACACCAACGGCCCGTCGCACGCGGAGTCGTACACCGGTTGCCAATGCGGTTGTAGCCGTCGAATCCTCTGCGACCGTCGATCCAACACTCCCTGGCACCGAAAAGCCACCTCGCAGCCCTCGTCAATCGGGTCCCTCTGAAAGGACGACCAACCACTCCCCCAAAAAGCGAGTCATCAAAAAAGTTGCCACTCCTCCGCTAATTAAACCGGTGGAGTAATTCTGCTTCTCAGCCCACCAATCACACCACGAGTTTCCGGACGAACGCCATGCCAAGCTTGAAAGGATTCTGCCGCCTGTTCCACCAGCATGCCTAACCCATCCGACAACCGAGTCACCCCCAGTTGCTGCGCATTCTGCAAAAAAGGGGTCAGTGATTGACCATAACCCAAATCATAAGCCCAACTGTCCTTCAAAAATATATTATCAGGCAGTCCCAACCATTCCCCATTAACTGAACTGGAGGTGGCGTTCAGAATCAGATTGAAACCCTGAAGAGTTGATAGGTCTGACCATGATACAGACTGCATGGATTTGGCCGCACAGACGACTCCCAGTTCCGCGACCAGTCTCTCAGCACGAGCACGCGTTCGATTGACAACCCATAAAGCTGATGCTCCCGCCTCGAACAGAGGTTGAATCACCCCACGTGCCGCTCCTCCTGCCCCCAGAATCAAGACATCAGCACCTTGGAGTTCCACACCCAGATTATTGACCAAATCGCGTACCAGACCTACCCCATCCGTATTATCAGCCCATATTCCCTCAGGCCCAAAACCCAAGGTATTTGCCGCACCTGCACAAAGAGCACGCTCCGTACAGCGCGATGTCAGAGCCAATGCACGTTCCTTAAATGGCAGCGTGACATTCAAACCACTGCCGCCTTCTTCAAAAAAACGCAATGCCTCCTCCTCAAAACCAGGCAATGACCCCTCTATCCTCTCATAACGAATGTTTCTACCCGTTGATACCGCAAATGCCGCATGAATTTCCGGGGAACGACTGTGAGTGATAGGATGGCCAATAACGGCATAGCGCGCGATCAATTCTGTTTCCAAGGCAAACCTGCTGCACACCAACCGTTAATCACACCACGATGGCCCTGTACATCACGATCACCCTCAAATCCATGCAGAACGTTATAACACTGGCTCCAACCTTGGCGCGTCGCCTCTTCAGCCGCAGCATGGGAACGAGCCCCGGAACGACAGAGAAACAAAATCGTCGCCTGCTCGGGAACGCGAGAGCGCAATATCTCCACAAATTTATCATTGCGAAGCCCCGAAGGATAGGATTGCCATTCAATATGCACAGCCTCAGGAACAAAACCCACCCAATCCCACTCGGCCTGCGTCCTGACATCCACCATCACCACCTGTGCGGTGTGGGTTAGAACCTCATATGCCTCATCGGGAAGCAAGGCCCCGCAATAAGGCAAATTCGTATCCTGCGCCCTTTTTTGAGCTCTTTTTATCAATTCAGTCGTGTTCGACATATCATCCCTTGCGTTAAGTCAGAGGAACATTGTATCCAAATCCCTCACAGGGCGAAAAGATCCATAAGCGTAAATGAAATGGTCAAACCAACTCATTGCACCAATTTGGTTCAAATGAATTGTTTAGCACCAATCTGGTGCAAAAAAATTCTATTGCACACCCGTTTCATTGTGGCACAATGGCAAAATCGGGTTAAGCGCTTATGGCACATTACCTGCTTATATTCCTTCGAAAATAGGTGCCCAGATTCCTGATCACACCAATGATCGAAAAAATTTACATTCCAGAACAGGAGAAGATGATGGCAGTCGCTGATGTCATGCAAATGGTCAAAGACCATGAGGTCAAATTTGTTGATTTTCGTTTTACCGATACCCGTGGCAAGGAACAACATGTCTCCGTTCCCATCAGCGCCTTCGGCCCAGAAAAATTCAGTGAAGGTCACGCCTTTGACGGATCATCCATCGCCGGCTGGAAAGGTATTCAAGCCTCCGATATGCTGTTGATGCCCGATGCTGCTACCGCGAATATCGACCCGTTCATGGATGAAACCACCATGATCCTGACCTGCGACGTCATTGAACCCTCTGATGGTAAGGGCTACGACCGTGACCCGCGCTCTCTGGCCAAACGTGCTGAAGCCTACCTGCAATCCAGCGGCTTGGGCGACGTGGCTTACTTTGGTCCCGAACCCGAATTCTTTGTCTTCGATTCTGTCACCTGGAATGTGGACATGTCCGGTTGCTCAGTCAAGGTAGAGTCGGAAGAAGCTCCTTGGTCTTCCGGAAAGTCTTTTGAAGGAGGCAACATGGGTCATCGCCCCGTAGTCAAGGGCGGCTATTTCCCTGTTCCACCCGTCGATTCCCTGCAGGATATTCGCTCAGCCATGTGTCTGGCTCTGGAAGATATGGGTGTACCCGTAGAAGTCCATCATCATGAGGTTGCTGCCCCTGGTCAGTGCGAAATTGGTACCCGATTCGCACCGTTGGTACAACGTGCTGACTGGACTCAGATCCTCAAGTATGTTGTTCATAATGTGGCGCATTCCTACGGAAAAACCGCCACTTTCATGCCCAAACCCATCGTCGGCGACAATGGTTCAGGCATGCATGTTCACCAATCAGTCTGGAAAGATGGAAAAAACCTGTTTGCCGGTAATGGCTATGCTGGCCTGTCCGATTTCGCCCTCTACTATATCGGCGGAATCATCAAGCATGCCAAGGCATTAAATGCGCTGACCAATCCCAGTACCAACTCCTATAAACGACTGGTTCCCGGATTTGAGGCCCCCGTCAAATTGGCCTATTCGGCACGCAACCGTTCGGCAGCCATTCGCGTACCATTTGTACAAAGTGACAAGGCACGCCGTGTGGAAATTCGCTTCCCTGACCCAACTGCTAATCCCTATCTGGCCTTCTCAGCCATGATGATGGCTGGACTGGATGGTGTACAAAATAAAATTCATCCCGGTGAAGCCTCGGACCGTGACTTATACCATTTGTCACCCGAAGAAGATGCCAAAATCCCGGCACCCGCTGCCTCGCTGGATGAAGCACTGAGTGCTCTGGATAAGGATCGCGAGTTCCTGACTCGTGGCGGAGTCTTCTCCAATGACATGATCGATGCCTACATCGCCTTGAAGATGGAAGAAGTCACCCTGTTCCGCATGACCACCCATCCTCTGGAATTTCAGATGTACTACAGCCTGTAACGCTTACGCAGAACAGGAGTTACTCCAGACAAACCCGTCTGCCCATCTGGGCTGGCGGGTTTTTTTCAGCCATTTGAATCCATTGCCATGAGACCTCACGCCCCCCACTCTCTTTTTCCCGGTCTGGATCTGCTGCATACCGCCATTATCATCACCAACCAGCAATTGCAGATCATATTCGTCAATACAGCCACGGAAAGTTTGCTGGCCATCGCTCGCAAACACTTGGAGGGACAACCTCTGGAAAATTTATCACGACATTCCTCGCGTCTCATCGACGCGACTCGTGCCGCATTGTCTCAGGAGTTGGGTTTTGTCGAGTTAGAATGGTCCACTCAAACCCCGCATGGTGAAACGCTGATTATCAGTTGTACTGGAACCCCAATCCATGGCTCTCCTCAGGGAATATTACTGGAACTACGCCCACTTAGCCAACGTTTACGCATTGCCCGAGAAGAAAAAATTCTTGAGGATCAAAAAACCAATCGCGAATTATTGCGCAATCTGGCTCATGAAATCCGCAATCCACTGGGCGGCATTCAGGGTGCCGCTCAACTACTTGAACAGGAACTCAACTCTGATGATCTCCGAGAATATACTCAGGTCATCCGTGCTGAAACCCAGCGCTTGCAAAATCTCATGGATCGCATGCTCAGTTCGCGTCCCTCTCGTCACATCAGCCAACTCAATATTCACGAAATTCTGGAGCAGGTACGCACGCTCATGCTGGCGGAATATCCCCATCTCGAATTGCTACGCGACTACGATCCCAGCCTACCTGAATTACAAGGCGACCGAGAGCAACTGATGCAAGCCATTCTGAACATCGTCCGCAACGCAGCGCAGGCATTGGAAGGAATAGGAAGCATCCACTTGAAAAGCCGACCCATCCGACAAATCACCTTAGCCCATCGCCATTATCGACTGGGTATCCGACTTTCCATTCGTGACAATGGTCCCGGTATCCCAGATGAACTTCAAAAGCGAATTTTCCAGCCACTGGTATCTGGTCGCGAAGGTGGAAGCGGTCTAGGGCTCATGTTGGCACAAAACTTGATTAGTCAGCACCAGGGTTTGGTCGAATTTGACAGCAAACCCGGTGACACCTGCTTCACCCTGATATTACCATTACTGGAATCCGAACAACCCACCCTGTAAAAAACCCATTAGGACCCCTACCCATGCAAAAAACCGTCTGGATCGTCGACGATGACCGCTCGATTCGCTGGGTTCTCGAAAAAGCGCTAACCCGTGAAGCCATCCCACATCAATCTTTTTCCTCAGGAAACGAGGCATGGGATGCCCTGATCGAACCACCTCCTCCATCTGTGATTCTCAGTGACATCCGCATGCCGGGTAAAGGTGGACTGGAATTTCTATCCCAAATCAAAAAAGAATATCCCCACATCCCCGTCATTATCATGACTGCCTACGCAGATCTTGATAGTGCCGTCTCCGCATTTCAGGGTGGTGCTTATGAATATCTACCCAAACCCTTCGATATAGAACAGGCTCTGACGCTAATACGTCGTTGCCTGAGTAAATCTTCGCCACCAGAACAACCTGAAGATTTAACCGCGGAAACTGTCACCGACATGCTGGGACAAGCTCCCGCCATGCAAACCGTTTTCCGTGCCATCGGCCGTCTGGCCCACTCACAAGCTTCAGTACTCATCACGGGGGAATCTGGAACAGGCAAAGAACTGGTGGCACGGGCATTGCACCGTCATAGTGCACGCGCCCACAAACCTTTCATCGCTCTCAACACCGCAGCCATCCCCAAAGACTTGCTGGAATCTGAATTATTCGGTCATGAACGCGGTGCCTTCACAGGTGCAACAGCACAACGTCCCGGCCGTTTCGAGCAGGCTGAAGGAGGAACCTTGTTCCTGGATGAAATCGGGGATATGCCCTTGGAGTTGCAAACACGATTGCTACGTGTACTATCTGACCGACAGTATTACCGTGTGGGTGGCCATAGCCCACTAACAGCTCAGGTTCGTATCATTGCCGCCACCCATCAACATCTGGAACAGAGAGTCAAGGAGGGTGCTTTCCGTGAGGACCTGTTCCATCGACTTAACGTCATCCATATTCAGTTACCTCCTTTACGCGAACGCCTGGAAGATATTCCTTTGCTGACTCGATATTTTCTGCAAAAAAGCGCTCTTTCTCTCGGAGTCGAACCCAAGACGCTTTCTTCACCAGCCTTGCAACGCATGAAATGCTTTCCCTGGAAAGGAAATGTCCGGCAACTGGAAAATACCTGCCACTGGCTCACCGTCATGGCACCAGGAACTCTGGTGGAGCTCTCGGATTTACCTCCTGAACTACAGTCCCATGATCCAATAAATACGGCACATCATGAGTCCAGGGATTGGGCTGCTGTAACTACCCAATACATCGCTGAACGACTGACCCACGAGACTGATGTAGCATTAAAACTTACAGATGAACTCGAAAAAATCCTGATCCACGAAGCACTCACCCTAACCCAGGGGCGACGCATGGAAGCCGCACAAAAACTGGGGTGGGGACGTAATACGCTAACCCGCAAAATGCATGCCCTAGGACTCGATGAAATCTGGACAAGCAACCCCGAGTCACCACCCTCATAAATCAAATGTAGCCATCACCGGCGCATGATCTGACGGACGCTCCCAGCCACGAGGTACTTTGTCTATCTGACAATCCTGCAAGCCCTCGATTAACCCTTCGCTGGCCAGGACATGATCGATACGCAACCCGAGGTTGCGTTTGAAAGCATTGATGCGGTAATGCCACCAAGAAAAAGCTTCAGACTCCCATGGCTTCACCTGCCGAAAGCAATCTCTCAATCCCAGAGATAAAAGAGCCTCAAACTTCTCACGCTCGGGTGGGCTACAAAGGACCTCCCCTGCCCAAGCCTTCGGATCATGGATATCCTGGTCATGGGGAGCAATGTTGTAATCTCCCGCCATCACCAGGCGAGGATATCGCTCCAATGCCCGCTGAACATACCGTTGCAATGCATCAAACCAGGTTAGTTTGTACTGATATTTATCAGAACCCAGAGAGTCTCCATTGGGACAGTAGACACTCACCACTCTGATACCTTGAAATGTCGCAGCAATCACGCGCTGTTGAGGATCCGCAAAATCACCCAAACCAACTTCTTCATCAATACCAGGCTCACGTGATAACAACGCTACCCCGTTGTAAGCCTTCTGCCCAGCCACCAGCGCTGAATAACCCAACTTCTGAAATGCTTCCCACGGAAATTGGGATGCCTCGCATTTCAGTTCCTGTAAACAGAGCACGTCTGGTCGTTGCTGAGCCAACCAGTCCCCCACTTGTGACCATCTCACGCGCACCGAATTAACATTCCAAGTTGCTATTTTCATCCATATGTCCCAAAAGATATCGGTATCGCATAGCATTGTATCCAACTTACTTCATGTCTCTGAACAACATTTTCAAAACTTGACAGCAATCCAGAAGAAACATCGGAATATGCGATAATGACACCATGAAACCCATCAATTTCACCGGCCATTTTTTGATCGCCATGCCATCACTGCAAGATGCCAATTTTGCCGGTACCCTAACTTATGTCTGTCGTCACGATGACCAAGGAGCCATGGGGCTTATTGTCAACCGCCCGATGGATATGACACTGCAAACCCTCTTTGGTCAGATTGCCCTAACTTCAGCACAGGACGATATCCTTACCTATCCCGTCTACCTCGGTGGACCAGTACAAACGGATCGTGGTTTTGTACTCCATTCACCGATGGGTGACTGGCGCTCTACCTTGCGCGTAGATGACAATCTGGGCCTAACCACCTCTCGTGACATTCTTGAAAAACTCTCTGTGGGCCAAGGCCCCGAACATATTTTCATTGCCTTGGGTTATGCCGGTTGGGAAGCAGGTCAACTAGAAAACGAAATCAAACACAATAACTGGTTGTCGGTTCCAGCAAACGCCAGCATTATTTTTGAAACACCTGTCAACCAGCGTTTTCAAGCTGCTCTGCGTTTACTGGGCGTTGATCCTACCTATCTTTCTGAGGAAACGGGGCATGCCTGAGATGGGTGGCATCGTTCTGGCTTTCGACTATGGAATGCGATTTATGGGGGTTGCCCTGGGCGAATCCCGTACCGGTTTGGTTCGTCCCATCGATTCCTCCGAATGCCGATCACGCCAATCACGCTGGGCTTTCATCGAACAAATCATACGTGACTGGTCTCCACAACATCTTTTGGTTGGTCTTGCGCTGGGTTCGGAAGGCGAAGAGCAACTGACAACACGCCAATGTCGTAATTTTGCCAAAGATCTTCAACGCCATACCCATCTCCCTGTGACTCTCATTGACGAACGATATACTTCTCTGGAAGCTGACCGACGACTGCGTGAAAAGGGCGTTTCGCAAACCGAACGTCGTCACCAAGAGCATGCTGTAGCCGCCGCTTTACTCATTGAAGATTACTTCCAACGATCTCTCGAAGAACGTCGCCACCTAATTACCCTCGTGGCTCACGACTCCCCAGCCATTCTCTGAGGAAAGCCTCATGCACCATCCACAACTAACACCTGAAGGCCATCTCAAGCACCTTCTGACCATTGAGGGCTTACCATCGCATATCCTGTTTCAAATTCTGGATCATGCCGTTGAATTTGAAGCCGTGGCACATCAAGAGATCAAAAAAACCCATCATCTGAAGGGAAAATCCGTTTTCAACCTATTTTTTGAGCCATCAACACGTACCCGCACCACCTTTGAAATCGCCGCCAAACGTCTATCTGCCGATGTCATCAATCTCAATGTGGGCGCTTCAAGCCAGAGCAAGGGAGAAACTCTTCTCGACACCGTAGACAATCTGGCTGCGATGCAGGCCGACATGTTCGTGGTACGTCATGCCGAAAGTGGTGCCGCACACCTGATTGCCAGCCACGTTGGTCCCGATATTCACGTTATCAATGCCGGTGATGGTCGTCATGCTCACCCCACCCAAGCACTGCTCGATATGTACACCATTCGTCATTTCAAACAACGTTTTGAAAACCTCAAGGTTGCCATTGTCGGCGATGTGCTTCACTCACGGGTGGCGCGTTCACAAATCCACGCACTCACCACTCTCAAGGTACCCGAGGTCCGCGTCATCGGCCCAAAAACTTTGATGCCATCCCAGGTAGAACGATTAGGCGTCCGCGTCTACCACGATATGATTCAGGGACTCAAGGGGGTAGACGTGGTCATCATGCTACGCCTCCAAAATGAACGTATGAATGGCGCATTGCTACCCAGCCGTGACGAGTATTTCAAATACTATGGGTTAACTCCGATGAAACTGACACATGCCAAACCCGATGCCATCGTAATGCATCCCGGACCCATGAATCGTGGAGTTGAAATTCATTCCGATGTGGCTGATGGCATGCAATCGGTCATTCTCAAACAAGTCACCTTCGGAATCGCCGTGCGCATGGCCGTCATGTCGTTGCTCGTCAACCCAAATCCTGGCATGCGCCCAGTTTAATCTGGAATCACCATGAAAATTCATATTGCTCACGGACGTATCATTGATCCTGCTAGTCAGCGTGATGCCATCGGCAACTTATACATCGCCGCTGGAAAAATCGTGGCGCTAGATCACCCTCCGGCGGGCTTTGCCCCCAACCGAGTCATCGATGCTCGCGGAAAAATCGTCATTCCTGGATTGGTGGACTTGGCCGCACGTCTGCGAGAACCGGGTTACGAATATCTGGCCACGCTGGAAAGCGAAATGTATGCTGCTACCGTGGGTGGGGTCACGACCCTTTCATGCCCACCAGACACGGATCCTCCTCTGGATGAACCAGGATTGGTCGAAATGCTCAAACACCGCGCCCACGGTCGCGAGCAGACTCATGTCTATCCCCTGGGGGCTTTGACCGAACAACTTCAAGGAAAACGCCTCACCGAAATGGGCGAACTCCACGATGCAGGGTGTATTGCTTTTTCCCAAGCCAATGAACCTTTGATCGATACTCAGGTGCTGATGCGTGCTCTGGCCTATGCAGCCACTTTCAACTTTCCCGTCTGGTTGCAACCTCAGGAAGCTCATTTGGCTCGTGGCGGAGTTGCTCATGATGGTGAGGTATCTACCCGATTGGGGCTACCCTCCATCCCAACCTGCGCTGAAACTCTGGCTTTGACTACTATCCTGCAACTGGTCCGCGAGACCGGTGCTCGCGTACACATCTGCCGCCTCTCCAGCGCACCCGGTGTCGCACTGATTCGCGCCGCCAAATCTGAAGGTTTGCCCATCACAGCAGATATTTCCATCAATCACTTACATTTATCCGAGCACGACATCGGTTTTTTTAATGCCCATTGTCGTCTGGTTCCTCCCTTGCGTAGCCTGCGTGATCGCGATGCACTCCAGCAGGGCCTGGCGGACGGTACCATCGATGCCCTGGTCTCCGATCACTCACCCGTTGATGCCGATGCCAAGCAACTGCCGTTTGAAGCCGCCGAGGTGGGCGCCTCTGGACTGGAACTGTTGCTACCATTGACCCTGAGATGGGCGCACCACCACAACATTCCCCTGTCTCGCGCCTTAGCACGCGTTACTTGTGACCCTGCCCGAATTTTGGGTATCTCTGCCGGCCAAATCACCCCAGGTGCCCCTGCAGATCTTTGTCTGTTTGATCCAGACCAAGAGTGGGTAGTCACTCCCGCCACACTCAAAAGTCAGGGGAAAAACACACCTTTCCTGGGACACCCCATGCAAGGAAAAGTCAGCCATACCCTGGTGGACGGCTATATCATTCACGAAGATGCGCGCGCCTAACATCGAAAATACGGAACTTGACATGACCTCTTTGAACGACAATCCTCTGCTGGATTTTAGCGGCTTACCCCACTTTGACCGTATCCAACCAGAACATATTGAATCCGCTCTTGATCTCCTGATCCAAGAATCTGAAAGTGCACTTGATCTGGTCAAGCAACAAATAGAAAACCCCACCTGGTCATCCTTTATCACCCCGCTGGAAAATGCCAACGAACGCCTCTCACGTGCCTGGGGTCAAGTCGCCCATCTGAACGCCGTGGTCAACACTCCGCCATTGCGTGCCGCCTACAATGCAATGTTGCCACGCGTCGCTCAGTATTGGGCCCGTCTGGGTCAGGATCAGGAACTGTATACAGGCTACCGAACCTTGCACGATAACCCAGAATTTTCTTCTTTCCCCGACACACGTCAGCGCATCATCACAAGAGCACTGCGCGACTTCCGACTGGGTGGCGTGGAATTACCTGACAACCAGAAAGCACGTTTTCTGGAAATTCAGGAAACCTTGGCCGCTCTCACAGCACGCTTCGAACAAAATCTGCTGGATGCCACTCTTGCCTTTAGTTATGACACACAGGATGTACAGGAGTTGGATGGCCTGCCACCAGATGTCATTGCACAAGCTGCAGAAACCGCACGACAAGCCAACCACACGGGTTGGCGTCTAACCCTGCATGCGCCCTGCTATATCCCTGTCATGCAATATGCCACGAAGCGCAGCCTACGCGAACATTTTTATCGCTGTTACACCACACGCGCCTCCGAATATGGCCCACCTCAGTGGGATAATGGCCCCCTGATCAAGGAACTGCTGGCTCTGCGCGCGGAAGAGGCCCATCTATTGGGGTTTGATCATTTTGCCGAACTATCCATAGAACCAAAAATGGCCGATTCTCCGATGCAGGTCATGCAGTTCCTGCGCAATCTGGCGCAACGAGCCAAACCCTTTGCACAACAGGATTGGCAAACTCTCACTGAATTTGCTCTGAATACCTTGCATCTCCCCAATCTGCAACCCTGGGACCTGGCTTTTGTCTCGGAGAAACTGCGTACGGCTCGATATGACTATTCCGAACAGCAAGTACGTGAGTATTTTCCGGAAGATGCCGTCCTATCTGGCCTTTTTCAGGTGATTGAGCGCCTCTACGGTCTGCATGTCCGTCCTGCCACAGCACCGATATGGCATGAGACTGTGCGTTTCTACGAATTGCGCAACGCCCAGCAACAACTCATAGGCCAGTTTTACCTTGACCTCTATGCTCGTTCTGGAAAACGTGGGGGAGCCTGGATGGATGATGCCATTGGTCGCCGTCGCCTGGGTGACTCCATCCAGATTCCCGTTGCTTATCTGTCTTGTAACTTCTCAGCGCCATCAGGAAATAGACCAGCAACTTTCACCCACGACGAAGTCATCACCTTATTCCACGAATGTGGTCACGGACTCCATCATTTGCTCACCCAAATGGAGGACCTGTCTGTTTCTGGAATCAGTGGTGTCGAATGGGATGCTGTAGAGTTGCCTAGTCAGTTCATGGAGAATTTCTGCTGGGAATGGGAAGTCCTAAAAACCATGACTCGTCAAATAGACAGCGGAGATCCATTACCCCGAGAATTGTATGACCGTATGCTGTCTGCCCGTCATTTTCAAAGCGGCATGCAAACTCTGAGACAAATAGAATTTTCCTTATTTGACATGGAATTGCACTGCCTCCCCCCCCAAGACAGCGACCCATTGGTTCTTCTGGAACGAATCCGCGCAGAAATCGCCGTGGTACATCCCCCAGTTTGGCACCGCTTCCCCCATAGTTTCTCCCACATTTTTTCTGGAGGCTATGCCGCTGGCTATTATAGTTACAAATGGGCCGAAGTACTGTCTGCCGATGCCTATGCCTTATTTGAGGAATCAGGAATTTTTAACACCGATATCGGTCAACGTTTTCTCAATGAAATTCTCGCGGTAGGAAGCAGTCGCCCTGCACTCGACTCCTTCATAGCCTTCCGTGGTCGACCTCCCGAACTGGATGCACTGTTGAGACACCATGGAATGGTCAACGATTCTACCAAGCCCATTACATGACTTTTATTGGCTCCCCAATGGTTCACCTGCACGCACGAAGTTGAAGGTACGAACAATCCTTACCAAATCCGTGTGCGCCCGCATGGTTTCGGTGAAAGGGAGAAATGGAGCAGCCATCTGTACAATACGCTGAGCAGCCCGATCCAGTTCGGGTTGCCCTGATGATTGCAAAAGTTCGACGGCCGCCACAGACCCGTCCGCATTCAATACTGTAGCCACCCGAACGGCTCCGCTCAGAGGATGGCCATTCTGTGGCGGCGGATAGTTCAACCCACCTACTTCAGCCACCTTATGGCTAAAAGCCTCTTCGTAGGCCAACCATTCTGGTTGAGTCGTAGCGGCATTAAGATACGTGATACGCCGACCAACCCACGGATTAGCAACCAATTGTCGCGCCATACCCAGACTATTCCAAACCAGTGAATTCGCGGGAGTGTGCCTGTCATCTGTTGTCATAGGAGCAACAGGTGCTGCAGGCGAAGGTGCTGGTTCTGTCTCTAACCGGGATGCCACAGGTGCAGAAACCATGGCATGAGCCGCCAATGGCACAGGTCGAGATGAAGCAATCATAGATGGTTTTGACGACAAATTCCCCCCGGGCGCGGGTGTCAACGCCGCCGCCCAATCCAGGTCGATGGTAAGGGAGGGGGGTGGTGTCAGTTTCCCCAATCCCGTTTGCCACGGAAAGCCCAATCGTGAAACGACCAGGATATGCACACCCAGTGATAAACACAATGCCCAGCCCCACGAATGCTTCCATATGGTTGATCTCACGCTCATGATGATACCAATTCACAGTCGGCCTCAACTGCCCATAGATCCAAGTGCCGCACTTTCAGTCTTATCTCTGTACCCACTGATGCCTCTACTCCACGAACGCGTAACACCAATGGCAATCCTTCGAGGCGCACCAACCCTTCACGAACTACCACTGCAGAGCAAGTAAGCACTTGCTCCTGCTCCAACCAGCGCAAACACCAGTAACGTTCCATGTGTCGCTGAAATTCCTGATAAACCTCATAGGCTTGATCAAATGCTTGAGCGATTCCCGCCAAGACCCCGATATCTGCCAAGCGTGGCGGAAGTTGCTGAAATTGTTGCACCAACTGCCACTGATTGACCAAATCAATGGCACGCCGCAATGGAGAACTGCACCATGCGTAATGGTCGAGCCCCAAGCCCACGTGAGGCCCAGATTCCACGGATGTACCGGTACGCCCTTGCCCCTGAATACGATAGAGCGATGGATAGCCTGCTGTAACTAATTCAGTGGCCCAATAACGATTAACCTCAATCATCAATTCAGAGACCAATTCGTCCAGAGGTGCGCCACGCGCACGCACCCCGATATCAATATGCTCCCCTTCGATGGTAAATGTGTAATCCTGATACTGGGGAACTGCACGCTCATTCACGCCCCGTTGCTGTGCCAACTGCTGAGATAACTTCCACAACACCGATAATTCCTGTCCATAGGGTTGCCCAGTATCCTGTCCTTCTCGGTTAAACCAAGTTTCCAGTTCATGCAATCGTAGATTGGCACCAACTTTTACCCGTTGAATTTTTGAGTGCCGTTCTACCACGCTCAAATCATCCTTGCGACAAGTGAGCAATAGCGACAACGCTGGTTTCTGTGTGCCCACATCCAGTGAACAGGCCGCAATCACCGAATCCGGCAACATGGAAATTTTACGTCCCGGCATATAGACAGTACTTAAACGCTGTCTTACCTGATGCGCCAGTTCTCCATCTGGTTCAATAACCAATGCAGGCGCTGCTATGTGAACACCTACTTCCCAGTGATCTGCATCGAGTTCCCTAAGAGAAAATGCATCATCAATTTCAGTGGTCGTGGCATCGTCAATGCTAAAAACCGGCTGAGTATACGATGGCCATTCCTGAGATTTAGCCAATTCAAAGCAGGTTTCTGCTTTCCATGGCCCAAAATGGTCAAACTCGAATCGTCCTTCATGCCAAGCACGACTACCCTGCAGCACCCCACAACGAGCCAATAATTGTGCGGAGGAGATTTTTTGCCCCTCTGCGGCCGCCTCCAATGTCTTGTAGGGCCATGAGTTTTTGTCAGGGCGATATAATAATGCCGGCAACTCACGACTCAGCCATTCGGGGCAGTAACCATTCGCCAGTTGCTCCAAGGCCTCTGCCTTCTGTTGTTCCTGCTGACGACGACGCTCAAGACCAGCCAGAGCCGCACGCAAATTGGTCTCTGCCGCAGGCCTGAACATCCCTCGTTGGCGTCTATTAAAATAGATGGGTGAGTTCTGCAGCGCCAGCAAAAAAGCCACTTGTTCCACGACACTCGGCTCATGGCCTTGGTACTCGCGTGCCAACCGACTGAAATGCCATTCTGTTTCAGGTTGGCAGGAAGACCACAGCAATTCCAGATCAATGGAAACCTGCAAACGCTGTGCTTCCGCCATCAATACCAGAGGGGCAGGTTGATCAAATTCCAATAACACATGGGCGCGCTTGATCTTGCTGCGCTTACCATGGGGAGCTTCAACTTGTAGTGAAGTTTCACTTTCACTGAGAATGGATCCCGTCTTGAGATCACCACCCTCTTCATAAACCACATGATGATGAACTGCCACACTTTCTCCTTAATGCCTCCAACAATGTCTCATGAACTCCATCAAATGACCCATTACTGAGTGTCACGATCACATCACCGGATCGACTTTCGGTTACTACCGCATTCACCAGTTCCGTCAATTGGTCAAATACTACGGCTCGTTCTCCCAGCCCACGCAAAGCACTCGACAAATCCCACCCCAACCGCGGCCCATAGCCAAAAATCCGGTCAGCCAACTGAAGACTAGGGGCCAATTGTGCTGACCATACACCCATTTTCATGGTATTAGAACGCGGTTCCAACAAAGCCAGAATCCGCCCCTGAGAACCCATCTGCTGGCGTAACCCTGCTAATGTCGTAGCAATTGCTGTCGGATGATGAGCAAAATCATCAAGTAACAAGACCCCTTCGACATTCCCTTTGTTTTCCAGACGGCGTCGTACCCCTATAAACCCCTCCAGCGCCGTCATCCCTTGATCCAGTTTTACTCCAGAAACACGAGCAGCCAAAACTGCGGCCAACGCATTCATACGGTTATGCAAACCCAATAGAGCCCACTGCCGGGCAACAGCGCGCACTTGCCCACTTTCGGTAATCGTAAGTTGTCCCACTGGTTCCTGAGGATCCACAGACCATTGCCCCTGCTGCCCAAAGGTCACCTGAGGTGTCCAGCACCCTTTGTCCAATACCTGCTTCAATGCACGCTGGTCAGCATTGACGATGAGCGTTCCACAACGAGGCAACATACGCACCCAATGATGGAATTGCGTCACAATAGCATCCAGATCAGGAAAAATATCCGCATGATCGAATTCAAGATTGTTGAGTATCGCCACTTCAGCAGGGTAATGTACAAATTTAGAGCGCTTGTCAAAGAAGGCCGTATCGTACTCATCTGCCTCGATCACGAACCAGGGGCGCTGTTGACGATCGGTCAGCGGCTGCACCGACCAGTGAACTGGAAGACGAGCCGATACACCAAAGTTCTGTGGAATGCCGCCAATCAGAAATCCTGGAGACAAACCAGCAGACTCAAGTATCCATGCCACTAAAGAGGATGTTGTCGTCTTGCCATGCGTTCCGGCCACGGCAATCACGCGACACCGTTGCAGAATTTCACGAGATAACCATTCAGGTCCTGACTGATAGGGCAATCCCTGGTCCAAAATGGCTTCGAGTAAAGGATTCCCGCGCGATACCACATTACCGATCACAAATAGATCGGGTTTGAGTGACAGTTGTTCTTCTGAATAACCTTCGATCCAATCGATCCCCAACGCATCGAGTTGTGTGCTCATGGGTGGATATAACTGCTGATCACACCCCGTAACCCGAAAACCTGCCTCTCTGGCCAGCAACGCCACCCCAGCCATGAAGGTTCCACCAATTCCTAAAATATGAATGTGTTTCACGGGAAACCTCATGTTTCCGGCACATAGGCCAATTGAGGAGCCAACCAATATTCAGCCTGCTGTAACGACCAGCCCTTGCGCCGCGCATAATCCTCCACCTGATCACGGCCTATCTTGCCGACAGCAAAATAAGCGCTGTCCGGGTGAGAAAAGTAGTATCCACTGACCGACGAAGCAGGCCACATGGCAAAACTTTCCGTCAAATGGATACCCGTATGCGCCGTAACCTGCAACAAGTCAAACAAAGCCTCCTTCTCTGTATGGTCTGGACAAGCCGGGTAACCTGGCGCAGGACGAATACCTCGATAGCGTTCTGCAATCAGTTCCTCCGCTGTCAGACACTCTGTCCTCGCATACCCCCACCATTCCTGGCGCACACGCTGATGCAATACCTCGGCAAAGGCTTCCGCCAGCCTATCGGCCAATGCTTTGAGCAAAATACTGTTGTAATCATCATGAATGGCCTCATATTCAGCCAACCATTCGTCCAGCCCATCTCCCACCCCCACGGCAAAAGCTCCCACATAGTCACGTACCCCAGTACGAAGCGGAGCGATGAAGTCCGCTAGGCATTGATTGTGGCGATCGGCCGATTTTTCATTCTGCTGACGCAAGTGATGTAGCGTTGCCCGTACTGACTGACGCAAATCGTCTTGAAATACCACCAGATCATCGCCATTCTCTGCAGTTCCAACAGGAAAGAATCCAACAACACCATGGGCTTTCAAACGCTTCTCACGAACCAGACGGACCAACATGGCCTGAGCATCAGCAAACAACTGTTGTGCTGATTCTCCCACCACGGCATCTTCCAGGATGGCTGGGTAACGTCCGCTCAGTTCCCATGTCTGAAAAAATGGGGTCCAATCGATGAAAGGTACCAATTCCTCGATCGGATAATCACGCAACGCACGCGCTCCCAAATAAACCGGAACAGGAGGAGTGTAAGCCAGCCAATCAAACTGCTGACCACGCCGACGAGCAGTTTCCAGTGTCAATAGTGGACCCTGTCCCTTTTTATCCTCATGCAATTGACGTACACGTTGCATATCTGCCTTGACACCCTCAATATAGGCCGTACGCAACTCTTCGCTCAACAACTGGGAGCACACCCCCACAGCACGCGATGCATCCGGTACGTAGATTGTGACCCCACGATAATGTGGCTCTATCTTGACTGCCGTATGTACCCGTGAAGTAGTTGCTCCACCAATCAACAAAGGAACCACAAAGCCCAGACGTTGCATTTCCCTGGCGACGTGGGCCATTTCTTCAAGAGAAGGGGTAATGAGCCCGGATAACCCGATAATATCGACGTGCTCCGCACGGGCAGTTTCCAGAATTCGTTCACAGGGAACCATGACCCCCATATTGATAACTTCAAAATTGTTGCATTGAAGCACAACGGCCACGATGTTCTTACCAATATCATGAACATCTCCTTTGACTGTTGCCAGCAGAATACGACCTTTGGATTGACTTCCAGCGCTCTTTTCCGCCTCGATAAACGGTACCAGATGCGCCACTGCCTGCTTCATCACACGCGCAGACTTGACCACCTGAGGTAAAAACATCTTGCCGGCTCCAAACAGGTCGCCCACCACGTTCATACCATCCATCAGTGGTCCTTCAATCACATGGATCGGTCGTTCGGAAAGCAAACGAGCTTCCTCCGTATCCTCAACGATCCAGGTATTGATCCCTTTGACCAAGGCATGAGTCAACCGCTCATGTACCGGTGCCGCACGCCAAGATAGATCTTCCTGGATGACACGTGGTCCGCTGGACTTGACCTGAGTCGCCACCGCCACCAACCGTTCGCCTGCATCCAGACGACGATTGAGCAATACATCTTCAATGGGCTCCAGTAAAACCGGATCAATTTCCGCATAAACTCCTAACTGTCCAGCATTGACGATCCCCATGGACAGACCAGCTCGTACCGCATGATACAAAAAGGCTGTATGAATGGCCTCACGCACCCCATCATTACCGCGAAAGGAAAAACTGACGTTAGACACCCCCCCACTGATCTTGGCATAGGGCAAGGTAGCCTTAATTTGACGCGTAGCCTCGATAAAATCTACTGCATAATTATTGTGCTCATCAATCCCCGTGGCCACCGCAAAGATATTGGGGTCAAAAATGATGTCTTCCGGGGGAAAATCCAGTTTATCTACCAATAACCGATAAGAACGCGTACAAATTTCCACCTTGCGCGCTTGGGTATCCGCTTGCCCCTGCTCATCAAAGGCCATGACAATGGCTGATGCTCCATAACGACGCACCAAGGTAGCACGGCGCAAAAATTCAGCTTCGCCTTCCTTGAGGCTAATGGAATTGACAATGGACTTACCCTGGACACATTTCAACCCGGTTTCCAATACACGCCAGTCCGATGAATCGATCATCACCGGGACACGTGAGATATCAGGCTCCGAAGCCATCAGATTCAGAAAACGCTGCATGGCTGCTGGCGCATCAAGCATCGCCTCATCCATGTTGATATCGATGATCTGTGCTCCACTTTCCACCTGTGTGCGAGCCACCGCCAGCGCCTCTCCAAACTGCTGACCGAGAATCAACCGTGCAAACACCCTAGAGCCTGTTACATTGGTTCTCTCACCCACATTGACAAACAGGCTATCTTCTCCAATATTGAATGGCTCTAATCCGGAAAGCCGAGTTTCACGGGGAATATCAGGAATCGTACGAGGCTGTCTTCCTACCATAACTTCTGCAATGGCACGAATATGCTCCGGCGTAGTTCCACAACATCCACCGACAATGTTCAAGAATCCTGCTTCAGCAAATTCGCGGAGTAATGCAGCCGTTTCTTCAGGTCCCTCATCGTAACCCGATTCAGCCAATGGATTGGGCAAACCGGCATTGGGATGCGCGCTGACATACGTGTTCGCAACACGCGCCAACTCTTCGACGTACGGACGCATCAAGGCCGCCCCCAAAGCACAGTTGAGTCCAATGGATAACGGCCGTACATGAGACAGCGAATTCCAGAAAGCCTCCGTAGTCTGCCCGGTGAGGGTACGTCCACTCTGGTCAGTAATCGTTCCGGAAATCATCACCGGCAATCGTTGACCAGTCCGCTCGAAAAAACATTCAATAGCAAATAAAGCAGCCTTGGCGTTAAGCGTATCAAACACTGTCTCAACCATCAGGATATCCACCCCTCCCTCCACCAGTGCTTCGATGGCTTCTCCATAGGCAACGTTCAATGTATCAAAATCCACATTGCGATAACCAGGGTCATTGACATCGGGGGAAAGCGTGGCAGTTCGAGTGGTCGGTCCCAGAACACCTGCTACGAAGCGCGGTTTATCAGGGTTCTGACGTGTCGCCTCATCGGCCAAACGGCGTGCCAGGTGTGCCGCTTCACGGTTGATTTCCACCACCAAATCGGCCATGTGGTAATCCGCCATAGATACCGAGTTGGCATTAAATGTGTTGGTCTCCAAAATATCGGCACCAGCATCAAGATAAGCCTGGTGGATACCAGCGATCACATCGGGTTGAGTCAACACCAGTAGATCATTATTTCCTTTTTGATCGTAAGGAAAATCTTTGAAGCGGGTTCCTCGATAGTCTTCTTCTGTCAAACGGTGACGCTGGATCATAGTGCCCATGGCACCATCCAGAATCAATATCCGTTGCGCCAGCAATGTGCGTAGTTGTGCAGTCTTATCAGTCATAGTCGGTCAGTCTACCATGCCAGTCAATCCCTGCAAAAACCCCATTCCCTCCTAATGATTCACCTGTCCTCACTGCATAAAAAAAGGCACCCCGCAGGGTGCCTTAATTCAACAACCCATTCATCAAAATTTATAGATGCCCTGCAACCCATAAGTGGTCATGGATTGCGACAAAATTCCGTTGGATTCAGCAAACAGTCCCTTGTCAGCCCGATCCTCGCGCACTTCCGCACGTAATTCAAAAGCCTTGACAGGCGCATATCCAAAAGTCAAGGTCGCCTCACGGACCGTATTGGGTCCTACCAGGACACCATACTGGCCGGCAGGCCCTCCAGAACCATCTGCGAATGCAGCACCCGTATTGTCATGCACTTGTTCACCACGTAAGGATACCCGGTACTGTTCATTGAATTGGTAATTCAGGTAGCCCGCCACCCCCCAATAGGTTTCTGTTCCCACTTGATTGACACCTATGATTTCATTCTGTTGGCTGGCATGATCAGCATTCAGAATGAATGTCAATGACTGTGTCAAGTTACTGGTAAATACCATATCAAACAATGTGCGATTACCAACACGGGAATTGGCCCCTCCGTAGGCAGTAAATGTATTGCCGGTAAACATGCCATTGCTGACATAAGGCAAAGCGCCTGTTGCCACAGGAACCGCTTCATCTCCAGAATAAACATCCAACAACAGAGAAGTATCTTTGGTAAAAGCTTGGTTCAGGGCCAATTCTGCCGTTTTTGAAGCAGTCATGCCAGTAACCTGATCCCAACCATTATTAACCCCCATCGTCAGGGTTGTAGCATCTGAAAGTGCATCGATGGCTCTTACCCCAGTATGAGTGAATGGAATTTTGCCAAACAGGATAGAACGGGTAATATTGGTGTCTGCCCCGCTATCAATATATTCCACCCCCGCCAGCGTAGTATATTTACCGCCCATCACCGTCCAAGTATTCTTGGCATACTGCATAAATGCCTGTGTCAGGTCAAAAAATCCTCCGCTCCCTGCCGTATTACTGGTGGAATTTATATTATTCCCCGAACAGGCACCATACGAACAAATCACACCCGCGTTGGATCCTGCTGTCAGATTTACCAACCCTCCCACCCCTTCAGTCGGCAACCGAGAAATGGTAATGGATCCCTGATTCAGGTTAAATGAGTTTTTCGAAGTATCAAATACCTGAACGCTTGGATTGGGCGTTTGGGAGTGCGCTATGTAACCCATGTCCAAATAACCTTTGATTTCAATCTTGGCTTTTTTAAACAGTTTTCCCAAACTCATTTCCGGTTCGGCATCTGATTCTTCATCCTTTGCATGGGCCAGCGCACTTGCCCCCAAACAGAGTACTGCTGTCATTACACTCAACCGTTTTCGTGCATTTTTGCTGATGATCGTCATGGTTTTTCCTTGATATTTCTATATTTTTATGAAATACGCGAAAACGGGTAAAACACTCTCCTCCCCTCTTCCTGCGCTGGGAAGATATTGACGCACATCAAGATACAAATTGCAATACTTTTGACATAAAAAAGGGGCGCTAATGCGCCCCAAATCCCTGACGGAGAGATAGGTTATTCGACACGCTCACCGTGTAAAACAAGATCCAGGCCTTCCCGTTCTTCCTCTTCGGTCACGCGTAAGCCCATCACCATGTCGATCACCTTGAGCAGGATAAAAGACACTGCAAATCCATAGACCACGGTTACTCCGACACCCAGAGCCTGGGTCATCAAACTGCCATCTGTCGCACTGATTTCCTTGACATTAAACACCCCAGTCAATAAAGCGCCGACGATCCCTCCAATGCCATGAACACCGAAAGCATCCAGTGAATCGTCATAGCCCAACTTATGCTTCAAACTGGTAGCAGTCCAGAAGCAAATCACCCCAGCCGCCAATCCGATGGCTATTGCCCCCCCTGTTGCGACGAAACCCGAAGCTGGCGTAATAGCCACCAATCCCGCCACTGCACCAGAAGCAATACCCAATACGCTGGGCTTACCCTTGGTCAACCATTCCGCAAACATCCATGCCAACGCAGCAACTGCGGTGGCCACTTGAGTCACCACCATAGCCATTCCAGCACGGCCATCCGCTGCTACCGCAGAACCCGCATTGAAGCCAAACCAGCCAAACCACAACATGGAAGCCCCGATCAAGGTCAACACCAAATTGTGTGGTGCCATTGGTTCTTTACCGTACCCCACTCGTTTACCCATCACCAAAGCCGCTGCCAATCCAGCCACCCCGGCATTGATATGCACTACGGTACCACCAGCAAAATCCAATACACCCTTGCCGGCCAGCCAGCCACCAGGCTCCCACACCCAATGTGCGATAGGCGAGTAAACCAGTAGCGACCAGAGACCGACGAATACCATCATCGCCGAGAACTTCATACGCTCAGCAAATGCCCCAGCAATCAAAGCGGGCGTGATGATGGCAAAAGTCATCTGGAACATCATGTATACCGACTCAGGAATTGCTGTGGCCGCATGATGAACCATGACTTTCTTGGCTTCATTCTGGTACAACATACCATCCAGCAGAAAACGACTCATGCCACCCAGATAGGGGGTACCCGGCATAAATGCCAAACTATACCCAGCCACCACCCACAACACGGTAACCAACGAACAGATCGCGAAGCTCTGCATAACTGTCGCCAGCACGTTTTTCTTGCGCACCATCCCTCCATAAAACAGCGCCAAGCCGGGAATAGTCATAAACAAGACCAACGCAGTGGATGTCAACATCCAAGCCGTAGCTCCCGAATCTATCTTGTCAAACCCCACCAAAAAAGGCGCCGATGGAGTAGCGGGAGCAGAAGCTGCGGGCGGGGTTGCAGCAGGAGTTGCCGGGGCTGCGGCGGTGGCCGCATCCGGGCTTGCCGGTGCGGTCGTTACCGGAGCCGATGCCGCCGGAGTTGCATCGTCTGCCATGACCGCCACTGAACCAAAACTGAGGCACAGTGCCAACATCGCAGCGTATAAAGTCTTCCAACAAGATTTCATCATGATTCTCCTTATAGAGCATCCGCACCGGTTTCACCGGTCCGAATACGCACGACCTGTTCCAGGTCATACACAAATATCTTGCCATCGCCAATCTTTCCTGTTGTGGCAGATTTCTCAATGGCTTCGATAACACGTTCCAGCAGTTCATCCTTAACCGCCGCTTCCAGTTTGACCTTAGGCAGAAAATCGACCACATATTCTGCACCCCGGTATAACTCGGTGTGTCCCTTTTGCCGCCCAAAACCCTTGACCTCGGTCACCGTTATGCCCTGTACTCCAATGGCACTCAAGGATTCCCGAACCTCATCCAGTTTGAATGGCTTGATGATTGCCGTTACCAGTTTCATGTTATCTCCCATCCTTAAAATTTGTAGATGCCTTGCAAACCGTAGGTCACCATGTTCTGCATGAGTACTCCATTGGATGCTGCAAAAATTCCCTTATCAGAATTATCTCCACGAACTTCTGCACGCAACTCAATATCCTTTACCGGTGCATAGCCGAACGTCAAAGTTGCTTCACGCACAGTATTGGCACCCGGTGCCGTACCAAATGCCGCCACTGCCACCCCCGACAAGTCATGCAGTTGCTCAGCCCGGAATGATACACGGTACTGCTCGTTGAACTGATAATTCAAATAACCAGCCCAACCCCAATAGATTTCCGTTCCCACTTGGCCCAATGGACCAATCACTGCGTTTTGTTGGCTAGAATGATCAGCATTCAGAATAAACGTCAATGCAGGCGTTAAATTGGAGGTGAATACCGTATCCAGTAATAACCGGTTACCACTTCTGACACCCGAATAGGGCGTTCCGGCATTGGCAGAATACATGTTGGTAATGGTATCCAACGGAGGCATAGTCCCAGCCCAACCCAACGAGGTGGGAACACTCTCGGCACCATCATAAACGTCAAACAACAGCGAGGTATCCTTGGTAAAGGCCTGATTAATAGCAAACTCACCCGTCTTGGACACCGTCATCCCCGTTACTTGATCCCAACCGTTGTTGACCCCCATGGTCAGGGTCGTCGCATCGCTGAGCGCGTTCACCGCACGAACACCAGTATGGGTAAAGGGGCTGTGGCCATACAAAATGGAACGCGTGATGTTGGTATCTGCCACGCTATTGGGAACTTCCACTCCGGACATGGAATTAAACTTACCACCGATCAATGTCCACGGCCCGGTAATATATTGCATGTAGACCTGAGTAGGATCAAAGTTTCCACCTGATCCCATAGTGGAGTTGTAAGCATTCAGGTTATTACCAGAACAAGCCCCGTAGGAACAGAGATAACCTGCGTTACTCCCCACAATCAAATCTACCAACCAACCCAACCCTTCCTTGGGCGTTTTGGACAACGTAATCGAAGCCTGATTCAGGCTAAAAGAGTTTTTACTGGTATCAAATACTTGAACACTGGGATCTGGCATCTGGTTATGCCCAATGAAACCTGCATCCAAATAGCCAGATACGTCAATGCTGGCAGATTTGAATAGTTTAGCAAAAGAAATATCTTCAGCAGATGAAGGTTCATCTTCTTTGGCATACGCCAAAGAAGTCACCATCATGGCCAGACATGAAGTCACTTTAAGTGTGAAAGCCAGTTTTGATTTCATCGAATATCTCCGTGGTTAAATGTTATGCAAATTGCCGCTTCCCGATGGACTATGAAGCAACACTCATGCCAACAGACAATCAATCTATTGAATCGGCCAGCAGATCGGGACATCTATCCCATCAGATTGTAAAAAGTCAGAAATAAAAAGTGGATAAAGTACGATGCCAGCACTATAAAAATGGCATATCCATAATCATTCATCGTGGCGCGCGTGCGCCAAATCAGTGCCCGAAACGACAACCATGAGGAACCCACTCAACAACTTTTTACAGAAAGACACTTGAGAATGGCACATAATTGGTGCACTTACGGGTTTTGGCACCGTTCAAAATGGTGCAGTTTGCTGTGGGCACCTTGAAAATGCCCCACCTCTTAGGAACCCTTTCCCTTATACATTGGTCACATTCGCCATGCGGCACAATTTGTGCTTGATGATTTGTGACCCTTTTGTTTTTTCGCTATGGAGATATCATCATGAACAAACTAGTCGGTTTCACCCTCACCGCACTATCATTCAGTGCATTAGCCAAATTACCCGACCCTTTGTGGACCCCTCAAGGAGGAAATTATCAACAGCAGTTTGGGTCCCCAATCAGCCATGAAAAACCCAGTCATCGAGCAATTGCCAATGATGGAATGCAAAAACCTGCCACATCATCTGCTCACGTGACCCCCTCTTCAAGCACTTCAGTGTTTCCTCCTGCTGCGCATCATCTGCTCTAACTCAACCCTGGCGCCCTGGTAACCTATTTTGGTTTCCGGGTCGCTGGCTATCTACCCAATATCCCAAAAGCCACTTATACTGGATCAGGTTTTCATTCACGAAGTTGGTACACCATGAACTCGCATAATTTGATTGATGATGTTTCTAAAAAACTAGCTGAATTGGCCACTAAAACCCCGTTGGCTGACCTGGAAAAAAATGCTCGTACTCTACTGAGCAGCCTGATGGCTCGTGCTGACCTGATTACTCGTGAAGAGTTTGATCGCCAGACTGAATTGCTGGGAAAAACCCGTCAGCGCCTATCCGATCTCGAAGACAGAATCAAACAACTGGAAGAACAAAAAATCCGACAAACCTGATCTTAATTCAGAAAGCCCGTTCGATAGCACAATGCCTCAGCCAAAACCGATTCTCCGATAACATCTTCACCCGCCAGATCGGCAATAGTACGCGCAACACGCCAAATGCGATGCACAGCACGCAGGCTCAACTCAAACCGTTCGGTTGCCCGTTGTATCAGCATACTCGCCCCTGATGTCAATGGCGCATAATGCTGCAATAACTGCCTCCCGAGTTTATCATTGGATACCCCTTGCCGCTGTAGTTGACGTTGCCAAGCAACACCTACGCGGCGGCGAACCGTAGCACTATCTTCTGACTGACCTTGCACCAGCCAATCCTGACCAGCCAAACTGGGTAACTCCACCTGTAAATCAATTCGATCCAGCAAAGGGCCAGATAAACGCCTCAGGTAACGTTCTAATTGTGCAGGGGAACACCGGCACCCTAAGGAAGGGTGACCGCGATAGCCACAGGGACAGGGATTCATGGTTCCCACCAATTGAAAACCAGCAGGATAAACAACCTTGTAGGCGGAACGTGAAACTGCGATTTGCCCCGTTTCCATGGGTTCACGCAACATATCCAGCAGATGCACTGGAAACTCTCCTACTTCATCTAAGTGCAACGTACCACAATGTGATAGTGATACCTCACCGGGATATAAATGGGTACCATGGCCACCACCCATCATGGCAGCTATTGTAATTGAATGATGAGGTTGGCGAAACGGGCGCAAACACCAATAACGCGGATCAACCGATTCTCCGTGAGCCGCTCGAATTGCCGCCAACTGTAATGCCTCATGCTCCTCCATAGGAGGGCAAATCCCAGGCAAGCAACGCGCCAACAGCGACTTGCCCACCCCAGGTGGGCCAACCATAAGCAGATGGTGTCGTCCACTGGCTGCAACTTCTAATGCACGTTTGGCCTGCCCTTGACCCAATACGTCAGATAAGTCCCAAACATCATCGGTAGTCGCCATTTGTGTAACCGGTTTTGCATGAGGCATCATCACCTTTTCACCAATCAGATGTGCCCAAACCTGACGAAGATGTAATGCACCGTAAACTCCTTCCGCATAGCCATGACAAGCCTCATTAGCCGATGCTTGGGCAATCATCAATCGTCGCCCTGCACGGCGCACCGCCGCTGCCATTGGCAATGCCCCCTGAATCGCACGCAGATGACCGCTTAACCCCAATTCCCCGGCAAACTCCCACTCTTCCAAAAACTCGCTGGGCAGATGTCGGCTAGCTGCCAAAATACCAATAGCAATAGGCAAATCATAACGACTAGAATGTTTAGGCAGTTCAGCAGGGGCCAAGTGAACCGTTACCCGTGATACCGGAAACCCAAAACCGCAGTGATTAAGTGCCGAACGAACGCGATCACGACTTTCGCGTACTTCAACTTCTGGCAACCCCACCAAATTAAACAGAGGCAAACCGCCAGCCAGATGAACCTCCACCCTTACCAAAGGAGCATCGACCCCCCAAAGGGCACGGCTGTACACACAAGTATAGGCCACCTCACTCCTCCACTCATAAAAAATTATGGTGATGGAAAAGAACGGTGGTCAAGCCAAGAACAAATACAATCGGTTCTACAAATCAGAGCATACCCATGGTCAGCAATGCTGCTTCACTCATGCGTTCACGTGTCCAAGGTGGGTCCCAAACAAGTTCCACCTTGGCACTATCAATACCAGGTACTTCCATCATGCGTCGCTCTACTTCCCCAGGAAAAGTTTGCGCTACTGGACAACCCGGGGCTGTCAAGGTCATTTGTACAGCCACATGACCCACTGCCGGATCAATGGACAGACCATAAATCAACCCCAAATCGTAAATGTTAACTGGAATCTCTGGATCAAAAACAGTCCTCAATGCCCCAATTACACGCCCTTCCAATTCCTCCATGTCAACTCGTTCCAGCGACTCTTCCGCTGTCTCAGACTGATGCTGAGAAACTGGCTGTGGAATTGCCTGCGGATCCAGATCAGGAAATCCGGCAGCGATGGCCTCGTTGAGCGTCATAGGCTCAGGCTCTTCATGTTTCTTGTCGCGCGACCAGGGAGTGTAGCGTTTTTCACTCACACTAGGGGTGGCTTCGGCCACGTTCAAAGGTTCATTCTGTTTCAACCAATCCATCACGGACATGATCACCTACTCCGTCGATACCGGTTGATCAGTCTGCTGCAGGGCAGCATTCAAGGTATGCCAAGCCAATGTGGCACACTTGACACGCGCAGGAAATTCACTAACACCCGCCAGAACTGCCAACTTTCCTAATTCGATCTCATAAGGCTCACCTTTGACCATATGGTAGAACCCCTCAAATAAAGACGTTACCTCACCCTCCGTGCGTCCCTTCAAAGCTTCCGTCATCAGTGAAGCAGAAGCCGTAGAAATTGCGCAACCAGATCCCTCGAAACGTGCTTCCTGAATAACTCCATCTTTTACCAACAGGTTCAGGGATAACTTATCACCACATAGCGCATTAAACCCATCAGCATGGCGATTGGCCTCTGGGAATGGACCAAAATTCCGAGGATGCCGATTATGATCAAAAATCACTTCCTGATACAGATCACGTAACTCGCTCATAACAATCACTCACCCCCTGAACATTTTTTCGACATACCGCAATGCAAGAAAAAGTGCCTTCACTTCATCACGCGTGTTGTACAAGGCGAATGAGGCGCGTGCTGTGGCTGGCAGACAAAAATAGTCCATCACAGGCATAGCACAGTGATGCCCTGTACGGATCGCTATACCCCGACTATCCAAAATGGTCCCTATGTCATGGGGATGGATACCCTCCATGACAAATGACAAAATACTCGCCTTGCCGGGTGCAGTCCCAATAATACGAAGGTTGCCGAACGACTCAGCCAATGCCGTAGCTTCCTTTAGCAATCCATCTTCATGCTCAGCAATATCATCCAGACCCACCGTTGATACAAAATCGATGGCAGCACCCAGACCAATGGCTCCAGAAATATGCGGTGTCCCAGCCTCAAACTTATAGGGAATCTGGTTATATACCGTTTTCTCAAAGGATACCTGGAGAATCATGTCCCCACCACCCTGATAGGGCGGCATGGATTTCAACCATTCCTGCTTGCCATAGAGCACCCCAATTCCTGTGGGGCCGTACAACTTGTGTCCGGAAAATACAAAGAAATCACAATTCAACTGACAGACATTCACCGACATATGGGCCACGGCCTGAGCGCCATCAACCAAAACCTTGGCACCCACCGCATGCGCTCTGGAGATAATCTCGGATATCGGATTGACCGTTCCCAGAGCATTGGACACCAAAGTTACTCCCACCAATCGCGTCCGTTCAGTCAACACACGATCCAACTGATCAAGTTGAAGTACGCCTCGATCATCCATGGGGATAACCCTCAATCTAGCCCCTGTGATTTCACACAACATTTGCCACGGCACGATATTGGCATGATGTTCCATGGCACTGACCAGGATTTCGTCACCCGCCCTGATATTGACACGCCCCCAAGTCTGGGCCACCAAATTGATCGCCTCTGTAGCCCCGCGTGTAAAAACAATCTCCTCAACTGCCTGTGCGCCCAAAAAAACTCTAACTTTTTCGCGTGATGCCTCAAAAGCTTCACTGGCTTCCTGACTCAATGCATGAACACCACGATGAATATTGGCGTTGCAGTGCTCATAGTAGTGACGCTCTGCATTGAGGACCGTCAAAGGTTTCTGGGTCGTGGCTGCATTATCTAGATAAACCAGTGCGTTGCCACGCACCTTTCGATTCAGTATAGGGAACTGACTGCGCCAGTGTTGGGGGTCAAACATAATCACGCTCCATAACAATCATCACCCAGCCATTGATTCATGACATCACGAATGCCAGCATGGGGGATAGCATCGCTGATTTCACGTGTAAAGGCATGTACCAACAAGTGTCGCGCCGTTTCCATCTCAATTCCTCGGGAGCGCAAATAAAACCACTGATTCTCATCCAGTTGGCCCACCGTCGTTCCATGACTACAACGCACATCATCGGCAAATATTTCCAACTCTGGCTTTGTGTTGATCTCTGCTTTTTCCGATAGCAGCAAATTGTGATTCGCCAGCTGGGATTGAGTTTTCTGAGCATCCAAGGCCACTCGCACCTGACCATTGAAAACCGCTTTTCCACTACCGTCCAGAACACCTTTAAAACATTCATCACTGGTACAGTGAGGAGCCAAATGTTCCACAGAGGTATGAAAGTCCTGCATTTCTCGATCACATACCCGGTAGACCCCACGTATCGTACATTCCGCTCGAGGCTGTTGCAGTAGCACCTGAATATCGTGTCGTACCAAAGAACCTGCCAAACCAAAAGGATAGAGACGCAACTGAGCATGACCCAACAAAGCAGCCCATAGCCCGGCCGTATGATAAGAACCGTTCCCTCCCTGCTGCGCTTTGATCCAGGTTAACTGAGCATATTCAGCCAAATGGAATGCCGTAACCAGGTTGACATGTGTCGGCTGGTCCCGTGTACTCATCCAGCGTTCACAAATTGTCAACTGTGATTGCACAGCCATTTCCACCACCACTGCCAAATGCATGGCACAACTCTGGGAAGTCTGGTGGATCAAAAACACAGGAACTTCCAGGCATGCCCCCGGACTGACTCTGATCCAAACCCCTTCTGACAACAGTGCTCCATTCAATGCTCCGAGCGCACTTAACCGACGAGATTGGACCAACAACTGAGCAAATTTGTCCCGCTCATCCGGTGTCATGGTAGACCAGAAAAGAATCTCTACTCCTGCTGGCAGCTCCGAAATAGAGGAATTTTCCAAGTCAATTTGGCCGTCCACCCAAGAAATCACTAACCCATCTGCTCTCAAGAAATCCTGTGAACCCATCACAAAACCAGGATCCCTGACCAATGCCGTGGGCAACGCCAACTTCTCCAAACTGCTCAGGGAGGTGTACTTCCATTTTTCCAAACGTGTGTTGGGCCATCCACATTCATCAAAACGCTGCCATTCCAGCGCACGCCGCTGCTGATCCGCGGAATCCACAGGGTCTGTCTGCCTTTTTTGGCGTTCAACCTGACATTGTTCCAGATACGGATTCATCACAGTCCTACTCCATACGCACCAGATTCGGCAATCCAGGCGTAGCCATCGCGTTCCAGTTCATGCGCCAATTCCGGTCCGCCCGATCGAACGATACGCCCCCCAGCCAGTACATGGACAAAATCCGGCTTAATGTAGTCCAGCAAACGTTGATAATGTGTCACCAGAATCATAGAACGTGTTGGGCTCCGCAGACTATTGACCCCATTAGATACGATTTTCAATGCATCGATGTCCAGCCCCGAATCGGTTTCATCCAAAATAGCCAACTCAGGTTCAAGAACCGCCATCTGAAGTATTTCATTACGTTTTTTTTCACCACCTGAAAACCCTTCATTAACCGCCCGATAAAGCATCGACTCATTCATTTCCATCAATTTCATTTTTTCTTTGACCAGTGCCAAAAAGTCCATGGCATCCAACTCAGGAAGTCCACGATGTTGGCGTTGCGCATTCAATGCTGCCTTGAGCAGATAAACATTCCCCACTCCCGGAATCTCCACTGGATACTGAAAAGCCAGAAATATCCCCTCACGCGCTCTTTCCTCGATTTCCATATCCAGCAAATTCTTGTCATGCCATAACAGACTTCCGCCAGTCACAGTGACATTTTCACGACCTGCCAATACATTGGAAAGCGTACTCTTTCCCGAACCATTAGGCCCCATAATGGCGTGGATTTCACCCGGATTTACGTTCAGATTGATCCCTTTGAGTATTTCTTTATCCCCAACGGAAGCAGTTAATTCCTTGATTTGTAGCATCTCTATTTTTCCATTCTGTATTCGATTGATCAGGTCACCAGACTTGGGTCATCCCACACTGCCTTCGAGGCTAACACCCAACAATTTCTGCGCTTCCACGGCAAACTCCATGGGCAATTCTTTGAAAACTTCCTTGCAAAAACCGTTGACGATCATCGATACCGCATCCTCGGCACTCAGACCACGCTGACGACAAAAGAACAACTGATCTTCACCAATCCGCGAGGTCGATGCCTCATGCTCCACCGTCGAACTGTTGTTTTTGACCTCGATATAGGGGTAAGTATGCGCCTGACAGCGATCGCCCAACAGCAGCGAATCACACTGAGTATGATTACGCGCGCCCCGTGCTGATCGTGCAATGCGCACCAAGCCCCGGTACGCCTGATGCCCAAATCCTGCGGAAATTCCCTTGGAAACAATAGTACTGCGGGTATTTTTTCCAATATGAATCATTTTGGTTCCCGTGTCGGCCTGCTGCCGATGGTTGGTCAGCGCCACCGAGTAAAACTCTCCCACGGAATCATCACCACGTAGAATTACACTGGGGTACTTCCAGGTAATCGCCGATCCAGTCTCAACCTGAGTCCATGAAATCTTGGCACGCGCCCCTCGACAATCTCCTCGCTTGGTCACGAAGTTATAAATACCTCCGCGCCCTTCCTTATCCCCAGGATACCAGTTCTGTACCGTGGAATACTTGATATTGGCATCTTCCAATGCCACCAGTTCCACCACCGCCGCATGCAACTGGTTTTCATCACGCATAGGAGCCGTACAACCCTCCAGATAACTCACACTGGCCCCTTTGTCAGCAATGATCAGCGTGCGCTCAAACTGCCCGGTATTCTTGGCATTGATACGAAAATAAGTCGATAACTCCATGGGGCAACGTACCCCCGGAGGAATATAGACAAAGGACCCATCACTGAATACCGCTGAATTGAGTGCGGCATAAAAATTGTCCTGCACAGGAACCACTGTTCCCAGATACTGTTTGATCCATTCAGGGTGATGTTGTACCGCTTCGGAAAATGAACAAAAGATAATCCCGACTTCAGCCAATTTTTCCTTGAAAGTCGTGGCTACCGAAACGCTGTCGAATACCGCATCCACTGCCACACCAGCCAGAATGGCTCGTTCATGCAGTGGAATTCCCAGTTTTTCATAGGTCTTAAGCAATTCCGGATCCACCTCATCCAGACTCTTTGGCCCGTCTTTCTGCGACTTGGGTGCCGAATAGTAGACAATATCCTGGTAATCAATGGGGGGATGATGCACACTAGCCCATGAAGGGGGTGTCATCTTGAGCCAACGTCGATAGGCTTCCAAACGCCACTGTAGCAAAAACTCCGGTTCATTCTTGCGTGCCGAGATCAGACGCACCGTTTCTTCAGAAAGGCCGGGCGGAATAGCGTCGGCTTCAATGGCCGTCTCAAAGCCATGCTGGTATTCCTGAGAAATAAGATCGTCGAGTGTATCGTGGGAAGCATTCATGTGGTCAACTCGTGAACGAGTGCCATTCGGCGCTCGGGTAAATGAATAGGTTGTGCCGCTGGGAGACGCATCTCAGCCAACGTTACCTGACCCAACGCATCATGCACAGCTTGATTGATGCGTTGCCAGTTGGTCTTGATGGCGCAGGATACCGAACGCTGACACTCTCCTGGTTGCCGTGCCGTACCACAGTCCGTCAATCCCACCGGACCTTCCAGAGCCGTCACCACATCCACCATGGAAATCAACTCTGGACTACGCACCAGCGCATATCCACCTTTGGTACCACGATGGGATTCCAGCAAGCCACCATGAACTAAACTTTTTAACAATTTGGTGGTTGTCGGACGAGGAACACCCACCGCCTCAGCCACTTCTGGTGTGGTATACCAACGCAAAGGATCCTGTGCCATGTGGGTCAGAATCAAGATGCCATAGTCAGTGAGTTTGCCGATCCGGATCATGAGACAACTCATCCCAAATTAATGAATATTTTTATACAGGACCATTATAGTACGATTTATAAAAAAATTCCGCGTTTGGCTCAAAAGTAATCCGTAACACAAGAAGCATCGATGGATTCTGCTAGAATAAAATTCCGTTTTTCTGGACTTTTCCCATGGTGCCTCACCTGACAACTGCACTACACGGTCCTCTGCTCTCACTGGAACAGACCATGCTGGGAGCCATGCCTGTCATCGAACATTGGTTCCGTCAACAATGGCTGGTCCATTCCGCCCCATTTTATGCATCCGTGGATTTACGTAATGCCGGTTTCAAACTGGCACCCGTCGATACCAACCTGTTTCCAGCCGGGTTTAATAATCTGAATGTTGCTTTTGACCCACTCTGTGTCCAGGCGGCGATGAGTGCTGTAGAGAAAATTTGTCCAGATACCCGTCAATTTTTGCTTATTCCAGAAAACCACACGCGCAACCTGAAATATCTGGAAAACGTTGCTACTTTGAAGTCTATCTTGCAACGAGCCGGATTCGTTGTCCGCATTGGAAGCCTGATCCCTGAACTCACCACGGCGCAAGAAGTAAGCCTCCCAAACGGGCAGAGCCTACTGCTGGAGCCCATACAGCGTCGTGGCAATCGACTCACTTTGGGAGATTACGATCCCTGTGCCATTCTACTGAATAACGATCTATCCAGCGGTATCCCAACCCTACTCAAAGGGTTATCACAAACCTTGGTACCGCCGCCTTGGGCAGGATGGAACAGTCGTCGCAAATCACGTCATTTCTCTGCCTATCAACAGGTAGCGACTGAATTTTCTCGACTTATCGATATCGACCCTTGGTTGATTGACCCGTTCTTCAGTCATGCCAATCATGTCGATTTTTCAAAAAACGAAGGCATCGACGAACTTCAGCATCATGCTGCCATCATGCTCGACAAAATCCGTATCAAGTACCGTGAATACCATATCGACCAACCTCCCTTTGTCATCGCCAAGGCCGATGCTGGAACATATGGCATGGGTATCATGACCATCAAGGATGCCACAGAACTGGGACAACTTAATCGACGACAGCGCAATAAAATGTCCGTTATCAAAGAGGGACAAGCCGTTCACGAAGTTTTGCTTCAGGAAGGAGTTCCCACTTTTGAAACAGTGGCCGAATCGGTGGCCGAACCTGTCATCTATCTGATCGATCATTTCGTTGTGGGAGGATTTTATCGTGTCCACACGGATCGAGGTATTGACGAAAATCTCAATGCACCGGGCGCTCATTTTGTCCCGCTGGCTTTTGAAACCGCCGCCATGGCCGCCGACTCCAACCAGAAACCCGATGCTCCGCCCAACCGCTTCTATACTTATGGGGTCGTAGCGCGACTGGCACTGCTGGCAGCAGCACGTGAACTCGAAATGATGGCAACCCAATATGTCTGATGCACTGAATTTTGCTTGGATCATCGACCCATTGGAATCCCTGAACCTTGCCAAAGATTCATCACTGGAATTGATGCGTGCCGCCGCCGTACGCGGGCATCACCTGTTCGTCATAGAACCAGACGGATTACAAGCCACTCAGGATCAGGTATGGGCAGAATGCAAACCCATACGTTACCGCTCAGAAAACCAACTACCCGAATACTGCCAGGCTCCGATCTATCATCCCTTATCGCATTTCCATGCGGTTCTGATGCGCAAAGATCCCCCTTTCGATGCGGAATATCTCTACGCCACTCATTTGCTGGAACTGGCAGAATCACAGGGAGTACGGGTTATCAACCGGCCAAGAGCCCTACGTGATTTCAATGAAAAACTGGTCACGTTACGCTTTCCCCATCTGACACCGCCCACCTTGGTAGCACGTCAAGTCTCTGCTTTTCGAGAATTTCTTGATATTCATCAAGATATCATCCTAAAACCATTAGATGGGATGGGGGGACGAGGCATCTTCCGTATCCAGAAAAGCGACTCCAATTTCAATGTGATATGGGAGATGCTATCGGCAGAAGGGACACGCACTTTGATGGCTCAACGTTACCTTCCAGAGATCATTAATGGAGATAAACGCATCCTGATGGTGGATGGCCAACCATTGCCCTACGTGCTGGCACGCATCCCCTCTCCCGGGGAAAATCGTGGCAACCTCGCTGCCGGCGGGACAGGGCGTGTCCAACCCCTATCTTCCGATGACCAAATCATTGCCGAGGCGGTGGGCCCATTTTTACACCAGTCGGGAATTTTGCTGGCCGGCCTGGATGTCATCGGACAATCACTAACCGAAATCAACGTAACCAGCCCAACTTGTCTGCGTGAAATCCGCGATCAAACAGGGATAGACGGTGCCAGACAAGTCATTGAGGTCTTGGAAAAAGCCTGCCGACATATCTGATCAACCAATTCATCAAAAGAAATTCCCTGTGCTGCCGCAGCTTGCGGAACCAGACTCATGGCCGTCAACCCTGGCAACGTATTGATTTCCAAACACCAGAGATGTCCTTCGATGTCCAAACGAAAATCCGATCGGCTGTAACCTTGGAGTTTTAGTACCTGATGAGCGAGCAATGAAAGCCGCTGAACCTCACGCGTCAATAGAGGAGAAAGATCGGCTGGAAATACTTCCTGTGCCCCTCCTGGCTGATACTTGGCCTCATAATCAAAGATTTCGCGCTGTGTTAAGAGAATTTCCCCCACGGTCAGTGCTTGGTCACCCAGTACCGGCCCCGTCAATTCACGGCCCGGAATATAGGCTTCCACCATTACTTCAGAATCATGCTGGTAAGCCAGTTCCAGCGCCTCAGTTAATGCGGCGGCCTCATGCACCAAAGATAGACCCACCGTAGAACCCTGCTTGCTCGGCTTCACGATGACTGGCCAGCCCAGAACCCGTTCCACTTCCGATGCCGTCACCGGTGCCATCAACCAATCTGCAGTGGGTACCCCAGCCTGGCGCAGCAATCGTTTGGTCATATCTTTATCCATGGCCAAAGCACTGCCCAATACCCCACTACCGGTATAGGGAACACCCGTCATTTCCAGCAATCCCTGGTAGCGCCCATCTTCTCCAGCCCCACCATGCAACGCCAAAAACCATAGATCCGGCATAAAATCATCCGGCGCAGCCATCAACCATGTTGGAAAAACCTGCCCCTTCCCGTTGTCGGCATGTGGATAGCGCCCCACAGAACTCCTGAGGAACCCCACTTCTTCCTCTTCCGGTAACCAACCGCGCTCAGTATCTATAACACGCACACTATGGCCAAGACGACGCAGGGCACCAACCACCTGCGCAGCACTGGCTATGGCAATGTCCCGTTCCGAATTGTTCCCCCCTGTCACAACGGCAATACGACAAGGTGGCAAGAACTCTGTCGTATCAACCACTGTTACGCAACCCGGCTGCCACGCCATTGATAGTCAGATAAATGGCTCGTTTCACTGCTTCACCTTCATCTCCCGCTCGGAATGCACGCAAAAGATCGACTTGAAGATGGTTCAGTGGATCCATGTATGGACGTCGTTCACGAATGCTGCGCGCCAAGGTCGGATTGCTTTGCAGAAAATCCTTCTGGCCTGTAATGCCTCGTAACGCATGCACCGTCAAATCAAAATCTTTACGAATCTCCGAAAACACTTGTTCTCGCAACGCCACATCACTCACCAACCGCGCATAACGTTGTGCAATCACCAGATCCGTCTTGGACAACACCATATCCATATTCGACAAAAGTGCCTGCAGGAATGGCCACGTCTGGTACATCGTCCTCAGGTACTCCCAACCATCAGAATGAACCTGGCAAAACCGCGTCACCGCACTCCCAAAACCAAACCAACCAGGAAGAATCATCCTCGATTGCGCCCAACTGAATACCCAAGGAATGGCACGCAGGTCTTCAATTTTTTGGGTCTGCCGCCGCGATGCCGGACGACTGCCAATATTCAGTTCTGCAATCTCGCTCACGGGTGTGGCTTCACGAAAAAATTGCTCGAATCCTGGTGTCTCATAAACCAGAGAACGATAACGCTCAAAAGCATACTGTGACAATTCTTCCATCAGCAGATAGAACTGATCACGTCCCCGTAAATCACGATCGCGATCCAGCAGCGTAGCCTCCAGCGTAGCAGCCACCAAAGTCTCCAGATTACGGCGACCAATCCCCGGATCCGAGTATTTACTGGCAATCACTTCGCCCTGCTCCGTTAAACGGATTTGCGCATTAACACTACCTGCTGGCTGCGCCAGGATGGCGTAATAACTGGGCCCACCACCACGACCTACCGACCCACCCCGTCCATGAAACAAGCGCAATTCAACCTGGTATCGGTCAAAAAGTTCAACCAGGACTTTTTCCGCCTTGTAGAGTTCCCAGTTTGCTGTTAGAAATCCACCATCCTTGTTGCTATCCGAATAACCCAGCATAACCTCTTGAGTCCGTTTCCGGCTATCCAACAAGCGTTGGTAAACCGGCAAGGAAAACAACCGGTCCATGATGGCTTCACAACCACGCAAATCAGAAATCGTTTCGAAGAGCGGGATGATATTCATACCCAAATATGGAGACGAACCCGGTATCAACAACCCCGCTTCCTTGAGTATCAGTGCCACTTCAAGAATATCACTGACACTATCGGTTTTTGAAATAATGGCATTGGGTAAGGCTTCAGGCGAGAGGCTATGATGAATCTCACGCGCCATATCGAAAACGTCCAGTTCACGCTGGACCTGCTCACTAAAGACAGACACATGTGAACGTAGAAGACGAGGGGTCTCCAGTTCATGCACCAGTACCTGGATGCGCTCCTCTTCCGTCAACTCCAGGTACTGTACCTGTGTTCCTCCCTGTTCAAGCAATTCCGCCACGGTCTTGGCATGAAACTCGGAATGCTGGCGCAAATCCAGAGGAGCAAGATGAAACCCAAAGGATGAGACTGCCCGCAACAACAAACTTAGTCGACCATCGGCCAACAGTTGTGAGCCATGCCCGTACAGCGAAGACTTGAGAATTTCCAAATCCCTGGAAAAATCACCCGGAGTTGCATACGGTTCTGCCTCATCCACATCCTGACCATACACCCGACAACCCAATTGTCGTGCCGTTTTAAACAGGCGTCCGTGAATATGCGTCAATGCACGCCGGTAAGGCTCTTCCATACGGCTATCGGTGCGCTCTGGCGACAGTTCGGCCAACGCCATCACCTCGGGCGATACCTGCACCAATCGAAATGACAGGGACAATTCGACTCGCAGTGTCATCAACTGATTCAAGTAAAATTCAAGCACTACCTCACTATGACGGCGCAGCGCATGCTGTGTTACCTCGGCGGTCACAAAAGGGTTGCCGTCCCGATCACCGCCAATCCAACTGCCCATGCGCAGAAACGATGGCAAGTTGTCCGCCATATCAGCATACTGGTCATCTTCCCTCAACACGTTGGCCACCATGGATTCCAGGCGAGGAACCTCGCGCAGAAAGGTATAACGATAGTACGACAAACCGTTTTCTATTTCATCATGCACCCGTAATTTGAACGTACGCAATTCGTTGGTTTGCCAAAGTGTCAATACAGCACGTCGCAGCGCTGTTTCGTTGGAAATCTTTTCCTCTGGTGTCAGTACAATGCGCGTCCGTTCCTCAAGTCTATTAGCAATAAGCAAGTGACAATCCAACACACTCTTGCGCTGTACCTCAGTAGGATGGGCCGTCAGAACGGGAGAAATAATGGCACGCTCAAAAAAATGACGCAGGGTATTCGAGGTAACGCCTGCACTCTTCAATCGACGCAAGGCAAGTGCAACACTACCTTCTCGGGGCGGAGCTCCGGCCTGCGAATAAACCATACGGCGACGATTGTGATGCAAATCTTCAGCGATATTGCATAGATGCGAAAAATAACTAAAAGCACGCACCACAGCAATGGTATCGTCAGGACCCAAGCCATCCAGACTATGTTCAAGTTGTTCGCGGGCACTCTGATCCCCGCCACGCCGATAACGAATGGCCGTCTGACGGATACCTTCAATGAGATTGAAAATCTCATCTCCCTCCTGATCTCGCAAGGTATCTCCGAGGATTCTACCCAGAAAACGAATATCCTCGCGCAGCGGCAAATCTTTATCCTGATGTGCACCCATTGTCATTCCAATCCTCCGTGACGGATGGGCTTCATGGTAAGATCAGAGAACTCAATGAACTCGGCCCAATGCCTTTTATGTCCACTCCTGAAATCATCATTGCCACCCGTGAAAGCCGACTTGCCCTGTGGCAGGCCAAACATATCCAACAGCAAATGGCAGGATTATATCCCCTTGTGCGCTTCTCGTTGCTGGGAATGACCACAACCGGTGATCAAATACTGGATCGTACACTCGCAGCAGTCGGCGGAAAGGGGCTATTTGTCAAAGAACTTGAAGTCGCCATACAGGATGGGCGCGCACATATGGCCGTGCATTCAATGAAGGATGTTCCCATGGAACCTCCTCCAGAGTTTTCCCTGCGCATCGTAGGCCCCCGAGAGGATCCACGCGATGCTTTTTTATCCAACAGTTACCACTCATTGTCCGATCTGCCAGCAGGAGCACGAGTGGGTACCGCCAGTCTGCGTCGCGAATGTCAATTGCGCGCACGCTATCCACACCTGGACATCCAGCCGTTGCGGGGCAACCTGGATACCCGTCTGCGCAAACTTGATGAGGGACACTATCAGGCCATTATTCTCGCCGCAGCCGGGTTGAAGCGACTGGGACTCACCAACCGTATTCGTACCCTCATTGAAGTGACCGATAGCCTCCCTGCTGTGGGGCAAGGTGCCTTGGGATTGGAATACTTGGCCACGCATCCCGAGTTGCCCGAGTGGGTATCGGCTCTGGTAGATCCCGATACCGAGTCCTGCGTCTTGGCAGAACGAACGGTTTCACGACGTTTGGCAGGTAGTTGCGATGTCCCATTGGGTGCTTACGCTCAGATCGAACAGGGGGATACGCTATATCTGCAGGCCTTTGTCGGCACACCCGATGGACAACGCATCATGCGTGCCACGGCCCGAGGCCACCGCAACCAACCCGGCGAACTGGGCGAGGTAGTCGCCCAGGACCTACTCGATCAAGGTGCCGCCGAACTTCTGGCTCATTGCCGTCGCTAACACCATGCTCTCTCCCGGGCTACTGATCACCAGACCCCAACCAGAAGCCGACAGACTAACCCAGCGCCTGTCCAGTCACGCCATCCCTTGTTGGACCTTGCCGGCACTCGAGATCGAATCCGTTACCCCCACTGTCGATTCCCTTGAATGGGCACGCCTCGCCCAATACTGGATATTCATCAGTGCCAACGCAGTTCGTGAAGGCTGGCCCCACCTGTCTTCCCTTGTCACACCGCTACCACATCTGGTGGCCGTGGGCACCGCTACCGCTCAACGACTAGCGAGTGTCAGCGGACTATCCATACTCCACCCTTGCGATGGATCTGACAGTGAGGCCCTGTTACGCCTCCCTGAGTTTCAACAAATCGACGGACAGCGCATCACTATCATACGCGGAGAAAATGGACGCGAACACCTGCACCAGATACTCAGCGCACGAGGCGCGCGCGTCACCTATGTCGAATGCTATCGACGTCTCTGCCCAAAACAACTCGGACCAGACTATGACGAAGCATTGAGAAACAAGGCATGGATCAATATACAAAGTCGCGAGACCATCCTGAATCTCTGGTCTCTTTCTTCGGAAGATCAACGTCAGACATTACGTTCACTGCACTTCGTGGTCAGTCACCCGAACATCGCCACCACACTCCAACAACTGGGATTAGTCAACATCACCATACTCCCCCCCGGTGACGACGCGTTGGTCAACCACATGGCGCAACAAACCAGAGTGCTCAGCCATGTCTGATCCTAGCATCCCTGAACGCCGTTCCGGGCTGACCAGAATCGGTGCCCTATTGCTGATATTCGTCTGTATCACCCTCGCCATTCTACTGGCATTTACACGAACACAACTACACGAATTACGTCAGGATTTGAGCAAACGACTGTCCGACACTGACCAGTTATCCCACCAAGTCCAACAAACCGCCCAACAGGCCAATGAAACCAGCCGCGAAACCAGTACGAGATTGGCTCTGTTGGAGTCACGTTTCGCACAATCACAAAACCAACAGATTGAACTGGAAGCCCTATATCAAGATCTGATGCGTAATCATGATGATTGGATACTCGCTGAAGTAGAACAATTGGTTATCATCGCTAACCAGCAGTTGGAATTGACGGGCAATGTTCAATCAGCACTGGCAGCCTTGGAAGCGGCAGATATGCGCTTACAACGCATAGACAAGCCACTTTTCTCACAATTGCGTGAAACCCTCAAGCAGGATATGGATCATTTGCGTGCTCTGCCCTATGTCGATACCAATGGCATTGCTCTGCGTCTGGATGCCCTAAGTCGCCAAGTCGATAATCTGACATTAGCTACAGACACCAGACCACGTGCCCGCGCCACCCCCGCCTCTCCTGCCGTGGGTCCATGGGCCTCACTCACTCAAAAAGTATTGAAAGATCTTGGAGATGCTATAAAAATCCGACGTATGGATAATCCGGAATTGCCACTGCTGACACCAGAACAATCATTTTTTCTGCGAGAAAATCTTAAATTGCGCTTGTTGTCGGCACGTAACGATGCGCTGACTCATCAGGAATTACGCTATCAAGATGACCTAAAAACCGCTTCTGACTGGTTAACTCGCTACTTTGACACCCAGACCCCCGCATTCAATCTGGTCAAAAATGGGCTGGACCAGTTACTGACCACCCCCGTAACTATCCCCATCCCTGATGTCAGTGCTACGCTGTCTGCCGTACACGCGGCCCGAGGCATGCATCCATGAAAATCATCTGGTGGAGCATCAGCCTCGTCGCACTAAGCGCGGCACTGTTGGTGTCACTACAACTTCATGCGGGTTACGCACTGATCGTTGTTCCTCCCTGGCGAATCGAAGTTTCTCTGCCAACCTTTGGTATAGGGTTGCTATTGTTTCTACTGATCCTGAATTTAAGCATGGCGCTCCTCGCCAAAGTCTGGCGTATTCCCACACGAATCCGCCATTACCATGACCAGCGCGTGCGCATCAAGGCCAGGTCAGCCCTGACACAAGGACTCATTGCCTATTTTGGCAACGAATCTGCACGCGCCGAGAAATGGGTGGCCCAAGCCATCAAAAGTCCTGAAGACCGTGCAATCTGTCTAATGCTGGGCGCACTGTCTGCGCATGAATCTCAGCAGCCCACCAAACGTGACCATTACTTGGCTTTATCGCAGGAAGAACCCACCCTACAGACAACGGTTGCTGCGGTTCAAGCACGCCTACGTTTTCCCAACTCCTCTCAGGTGCCGGATGGAACGAAAGGATCTGAATAAAACTCGTGCTCTGGCAAACCGCGCTGTTCTATAAATGCGTTGAAACCTGCCTCAACCATACGCGAAGCACCACAAGCATAGACTTGATACCCCGACAAATCACTGAAATCATCAAGCACGGCCTGATGCACCAACCCTGTGCGCCCGGTCCAACCGTCCTCAGGAAGTGGATTCGATAACACAGGAACAAAGGTAAAGTTGGGAATGGTCATCAACCAGTCTTCAACGATTTGAATTTGATAAAGATCTGCCTTGCTCTGCACACCCCAATACAAGGTCATCGGGCGCGCCAACTCTTTATGATGTGCATACTCAATCAAACCCTTGATTGGAGCAAACCCCGTAGCACCTGCCATAAAAATCATTGGCTTGTCAGAATCTTCACGCAATACGAAAGCTCCCAGTGGCCCCTCAAATCGTAGAATAGCGCGTTCCTTAAGTTCACTGAACACAAATTCAGAAAAACTTCCGCCCGGATAATGCCGAATATGCAATTCCAGCAATGCCGCGTCATGGGGAGAGTTGGCCAGCGAAAAACTACGCCGCTTGCCATCTTTAAGCAGAAAATCGATGTATTGACCAGCCATGAAATCAAATTTCTCATTGGCTGGCAACTTCAATTTCAGCACCACGACATCGCGATTCGGGCGCTCCAAGGACTCCACGCGACAAGGTAATTTCTTGATCTGCATCTCCTTGAAACCGCTTACTTCGCGAGCCTCAATGATCAAATCACCCAACGGCATGGCACAGCAAAACAATGCCTTTCCCTGATTTAGGTCCTCTTCCGTCAAGGCTGACGACTGATACGTCCGATGGTTAACTTTTCCCTGCAAAACCTTTCCCTTACAACTCCCGCAAGCACCACTGCGACAACCATAGGGAAGTCCTATGCCCTCCCGTAGAGCCGCCTGAAGAATGCTTTCCTCCTCATTAACTTCAAATTGCCGACCACTGGGCTGAACCGTAACGTGAAATGACATGACGACTCTCTAAAAAATGAATTTACAAAATTGCTACAATACTGCCATGAACCCGTATCTGATCATTGGCAGCGGAGCAATTGCCCGATTGACACTGCCACTGTTACCCAACCCCGGCCCTGTGTTCGTTCTCTGTCGTCGATCGGATGCCATGGCTGATTGGCGGACACGTGGTGCCATCCCAATACTCGGTGACCTCGACCACCCCAACACACTGAGCCGTTTGGGAGGGCTGGCCCACACGGTACTGCATTTTGCTCCGCCGAACGGAGATGGGCATGAAGACCGGCACACCAAACACCTGATCTGCACCCTAAGACAGGCCAAAATTTTACCACAGCGCCTGATCTATATCAGCACCACCGGCGTTTACGGCACACGCAAAGACATCTGGACTGTCGAAACCTCCGCCATCAATCCTACTACGGCGCGCGCTATTCGACGTGCCGATGCCGAATCACGATTACGTCGTTTCGGTCAAGAAACCGGTTGTCGAATCACAATCCTCCGTGTGCCTGGAATTTATGACTCGCACCGCTTGCCTCTGGAACGATTGAAGCGCAATGATCCGTTACCCTTGGAAAACCCATGGACCAACCACATCCACTCCCTGGATCTGGCACGTGCAGTCATCGCTACCCTACACAGAGGGAAGCCCCAACGAATTTACCATGCAGTGGACGATGAGCCTCTTCCCGTCAATGAGTTCTACTCTCTGCTGGCACAGCACTTTGGCCTACCCATCCCCAATAAGTTACCTTACGAGCAACTGGCTGATCATCTCTCCCCCATCAGCCTGAGTTTTTTACGAGAATCCAGACGACTCGGAAACCAACGCACCAAACAAGAATTACAACTGAGATGGCGTTACCCAAGCATTCGGGAATTTTTAAATGGTAGTGAATTTCTCTAAATTTCTGGACATTTCCTGTTATTTTGGAGGAAAATCGCAACATGAAAAAAATTCTTGTGATTCACGGCCCCAATCTCAACGCCTTGGGCACTCGGGAACCAGATGTGTATGGCTCCCTAACGCTCTCCGATATGAATAACCGCCTGTACGAATTGGCCAACCTTCATGGTGCCAATCTGGACTGTTTTCAGAGCAACTGGGAAGGGGCTATCATCGACCGCATTTACGATGCAAAGGTAGATGGCACGCAGGCCATTATCATTAATCCAGGAGGACTGACGCATACCAGCATCTGTTTGCGTGATGCCTTATCAGCAGTTGCCCTCCCTTTTATCGAAGTTCATCTATCAAACATCCATTCCCGCGAATCTTTCCGCCATCATTCCTTCCTGTCGGCAATTGCCATCGGTGTGATTGCCGGACTGGGAACGCGAGGCTATGAGATGGCTCTTGAGCATTTTTTGCATAAGGCATAAATCATGGATCTGAGAAAACTTAAAAAACTGATCGACCTGGTGGAACAATCTGGAATCGCTGAACTTGAAATCACAGAAGGAGAGGAGAGGGTCAGAATTGCCAAATTCTCCGCTTCGCTCGCCCAAACACCCGTATTTCAGGTACCTGCACAGGTTTCACAGGCCACGACCCCTGCCAGCAACAATGTAGCACCAGCACCTGAACCCACCCCAACCGTCGAGGGTCATGTCGTCAAATCTCCCATGGTAGGAACCTTTTATCGCTCTCCCTCACCCGGTGCTCCTGTTTTCGCCGAAGTTGGTCAGAACATCAATGAAGGCCAAACCCTGTGCATCATTGAAGCCATGAAATTACTCAATGAGATCGAATCTGATGTCACTGGGACAATTACACGAATCCTGGTCGAAAACGGCCAACCCATAGAATACGGACAACCACTTTTTATCATTGCCAACGCTTGAAGTTGAGGGAAGTCGTCTGCCATGTTTGATAAAATACTAATTGCCAACCGAGGCGAGATCGCCCTGCGTATTCTACGTGCCTGCCGAGAATTGGGCATCAAGACGGTTGCCGTTCATTCTGAAGCTGATGCCGATGCCAAAGCCGTTGTCCTTGCTGATGAGTCAGTGTGCATAGGACCTGCGGCTTCTGCCCAGAGTTATCTCAATATCCCAGCCATCATTGCAGCAGCAGAAGTAACAGGAGCAGAAGCCATTCACCCGGGTTATGGCTTTCTCTCAGAAAACGCTGATTTCGCTGAGCGTGTTGAAAACAGTGGCTTCACTTTCATCGGACCACGCCCCGAAACCATCCGTCTGATGGGCGACAAAATCAGTGCCAAGGCTGCCATGAAAGCGGCAGGTGTCCCCATTGTTCCCGGTTCTGAAGGCCGCCTTCCAGAGCAACCCGAAGAATTGAAGCGCTTGGCCATGAGCATTGGATACCCCATACTGATCAAAGCCTCTGCGGGAGGCGGGGGACGTGGGATGCGCGTGGTAACCCGCGATGAAGAATTACTCCCTGCACTTGAATTAACACGCAATGAAGCACGCGCTGCCTTCGGTAATGATACGGTTTATTTGGAAAAATATCTGTCCCAACCTCGTCATATCGAAATTCAGGTGTTGGCTGATGAACACGGCCATGCCGTGTATCTGGGTGAACGGGATTGCTCCATGCAAAGACGCCATCAAAAAATCATTGAAGAGGCACCGGCCCCAGGCATCAGCCTTGCCTTGCGCCAAAAGATCGGCGAGAGTTGTGCCGAAGCTTGCCGTCGTATCCATTACCGAGGAGCCGGTACCTTTGAGTTTTTGTATGAGAATGGTGAGTTTTATTTTATAGAAATGAACACCCGTGTACAGGTTGAACATCCTGTTACCGAATTGGTTACCAGTATCGATATCGTTCAAGAACAGATTCGTATCGCAGCTGGCGAAAAAATGTCATTAAAACAAAAAGATATACAATTACGCGGACATGCCCTGGAATGCCGCATCAATGCCGAGGACCCCTTCAGTTTCATTCCATCGCCAGGACGCATCACCCAGTACCATGCTCCTGGTGGTCCAGGAGTGCGCGTTGATTCACATATTTATCATAATTACTTTGTCCCCCCACACTACGATTCCCTGATCGCCAAGGTACTGACCCATGGTGCCACACGAGAACAAGCGTTGGCACGTATGAGGATCGCCCTGTCGGAAATGGTCGTGGAAGGTATAAAGACAAATATTCCTTTACATCAAGTATTACTTCAGGACTCCACTTTTCAAGAAGGCGGAACCAGTATTCACTACCTCGAAGAGAAGTTGGCTCGTGATCGTCAAAACTAGCCGGTGTTACCATCCATGAGTTGGCAGCGTCTGGTACTGAGTTGTTCTCAACAAGCGGTTGAAAATCTGTCCAATATCCTGAGTGAGTTGGGTGCGCTGTCTGTCACCGTTGAACCCCTCGACGGTGATGATGCCGATGATCCTGTTTTTGGTGAGCCGGGTAACCCTGACTTCAGTCTGTGGACGAATTGCCAAATTGAGATTTTGCTTCCTTTTGAAATGGATACAGATATTTTTATCAAGTCTGTCTATGCACTGTCTCAAGAAGTTTTTGAAATCCACTCACGGGGAATTCTCGATGATCAGGATTGGATTCGTCTGACCCAAAACCAGTTTGAGCCCATTGCTATAACCCCTGATCTGTGGATCGTCCCCTCATGGCATACCCCCCCCAACCCACAAGCCATTAACTTACGTCTCGATCCTGGTCAAGCTTTTGGCACAGGCAGTCATCCCACCACCCGACTCTGTCTGCGATGGCTATCCCATCAAGCACTGCAACACCAGCATATTCTCGACTACGGATGTGGCTCAGGCATCCTCACCTTGGCGGCTGCTCTCCTGGGTGCACCACACCCTACTGGCGTGGATCTGGATCCGGTAGCCGTGCTCACCGCACGGGAAAACGCCTTACGTAATGGGGTCAACCTAACTTTTTATGAGCCGGATCAACTACCAGAAGTGCAGCTTTTTGATGGAATCATTGCCAATATCCTGACTAATCCCCTGATCATGCTGGCTCCATTGCTGATACAAAAACTCCGCCCCGGCGGATGGTTGACGCTCTCAGGAATACTGGAATCTCAGGTGTCTCGAATACAGTCCGCTTATTCTCCCCAATGTTCGCTGGTCGTCGTCGATCACGATGAAGGCTGGGTCTGCCTACATGGGGTTAAGCAGGTATACTGACCCGATCCAGACCAACTGAGGTTCCCATGTTGTCAATTCCCGATGATCGATGCTACCGTGCCACCCATCAATGGGCCAAACTCCTTCCTGACGGTAGTTATGATGTAGGAATCACAGACTTTGCCCAATCTGAACTGGGTGATCTGATGTTTGTCGATTGTCTGGCCATCGGCACCTCTGTGAAGGCCGGAGATTCCTGTGCCACCCTGGAATCAGTAAAAACTGCATCGGAGGTGGCCTGTCCCATTTCAGGTACCATCATAGCCGTGAATCCTTCACTCAAGCAAAGGCCGGAACAACTTAATGAATCTCCCTACGACCACTGGATACTGCGCATCAAACCCGACTCACCCCTGTCAGACACCAACCTCCTGAGCGCATCGGAATATCAGCAATTGCTCTAGATTGGCCATCATGTCTCATGAACCACCTATTATCCATTACCATCAAGGAGTTACCCATGACCACAGTTACCCTAGGCGGACAAGCGATCCACATCAATGGACATCTTCCCCAGCCCACGCAAACTGCACCGGATTTTTCTCTGGTAGCTCAGGATCTAACGGATAAAACTCTGGCTGACTATGCAGGAAAACGCAAGATCCTGAATATCGTTCCCAGCATCGATACCCCTACCTGTGCACAGTCCACAAGAAAATTCAACGAACAGGCCTCCAAATTGGAAAATACGGTCATTCTTGTCATTTCCGCCGATCTTCCCTTTGCCATGACACGTTTCTGTGCCGCTGAAGGTCTCAAGAATGTTGAAATTTTATCGACTTTTCGTAATCATTCGTTTCACCTCGCTTATGGAGTGGATATCAGCGATGGCATCCTGCGTGGTCTAACTGCGCGAGCAGTCGTGGTACTAGATGAACAAAATAAGGTATTACATGCTCAACTGGTTCCAGAAATCAAGGATGAACCAGACTATTTATCAGCATTGGCCAGCCTACACTAAGGAGGGATCATCGGTTCATGCGTATACTTCTCTGCGGTTCTCTGGCTTATGACACCATCATGGTGTTTCCAGATCGTTTCAAACACCATATTCTTGCCGAACATATTCATCAGTTAAGTGTCGCTTTCCTGGTACCAGATATGCGCCGTGAAGTGGGGGGAACCGCAGGCAATATCGCTTATAACCTGAAACTTCTCGGCGAAGATCCTATCATCATGGCTACTGTAGGTGAAGATTTTGACCCATATCGTACCCATTTAGCACACTTGGGTCTCAATCTTCAAGGTATCCGTGTCATCCCGCATAGTTACACAGCTCAAGCATTTATCACCACAGATCTGGATGATAATCAGATCACTGCTTTTCATCCAGGAGCCATGAATCACTCTCACCTTAATTCAATCGGAGAGTTGACAGGAATCCAGTTGGGAATTGTATCGCCCGATGGACGTGAGGGCATGATGAAACATGCGCGTGACTTCCATGATGCAGGCATTCCTTTTCTGCTTGATCCCGGACAAGCCATTCCACTATTCAGCGGTGTGGAATTACTAACACTCATCGATCAATCTGCTTGGTTAGCAGTCAACGACTATGAAGCACAATTGCTATCCGATAAAACCGGCTTGTCATTTGAACAATTGGCACAACGCGTCAATGGTGCCGTTGTGACATGCGGCGCAGAAGGATCGCGTCTATACAGCCATGCAGGCATCGTAAAAATTGCAGCAGTTCCCGCTTCCGAAGTCGTGGATCCCACTGGCTGTGGAGATGCCTACCGCGCTGGATTGCTCTACGGCCTAATGCACAGTTGGGATTGGACACGCACGGGACAATTGGCATCCCTGTTGGGCTCAATCAAAATTTCGAGCCGTGGTGGCCAAAACCATACTTTTGACCGAACCCACATAAACCAGCGCCTCATGGATCTATTCGGCACTGGACTGTAACCGTTATCATGAGTCTGCTGTTTCGCTCGCTCGGACTGACATTTCTCATTCTGCGTGGCTGTTTCACTCTGGGGTTACTGTGGCCAAACTACAGCCCATCTCAACGCCAAGCCAGCCTTCAACGTTGGTCGTCAGACCTATTGCGCCACCTAAGATTGACAGTCAATCTACGCGGACAGTGGCCCTGCAACACCGATGCCCATCTATTAACATCCAACCATGTTTCCTGGACAGATATTTTCATCATCCAGTCACGTTACCCTGTGCGCTTCATATCCAAGTCAGAAGTGCGCCATTGGCCCATATTTGGCTGGCTAGCCACCCATACGGGCACCTTATTTCTGGACCGTCATTCACGCCGTCAAACCCTAACCATCGGACAAGAAATGATTTCCATTCTAAATCAAGGCGAATCGATCGGCCTGTTTCCCGAATCCACCACCAGTGCCGGACAGGACGTCTTGCCTTTTAAAACATCGTTGCTACAAGCCCCTCTCGATTGTCAAGCAACACTACTACCAGTTGCTTTGCGCTACCATCCACCCTACGAGAAAGCCGAATCTGCTTATCCATTTATCGGAGAAATGAGTTTTCTGACATCACTCAAACGCATCTTGCTCAGCCCCCCGAGCCAAGTAACGCTAACCGTGGGTAAACCCTGTCCCGCTCATCATTTGGGAAACGATAGGCGCATCCTTGCCCAACGATTGCATGCCATAACACGTGAACTTCTATCCTCCACCGAATCAACGCCGTGACGGCATGCCTTCCACTTGAAAGAGCACCCGATCCTCCAATCGTAAAGCCGTCAATGGTCCGCCCCATAAACAGCCACTATCGAGCCCCTGAATATCTCCGCCCTGATGCAATCCCAAAGCTGACCAGTGGCCGCAAACCAAAAATTCTCCGGCGCTTCGTCGTTGGGGAACTGCGAACCAAGGCATGAACCCATCTGGAATATTCCGCAAAGAACCTTTGTAGCCAAATTCCATGGCTCCATCAGCAGAACAGATGCGTAACCGCGTCATCCCATTGATGATGGTTCTCCAGCGCGCAATCCCGCTCAAAGAATTTTCCCAATGAGAAGGAATGTTCCCGTACATCACTGGCAAAAAATCATGGTAAAGATCGCTGCGAAATAATGCAGAGACCTCCCCTGCCAGTTGGCCCGCCTGACTCACTGTCCATTGAGGCAATAGTCCTGCATGAACCATCGTCACTCCTTGTTCCTGATGCAGTAACGGCCAGCCACGAACCCATTCCAGCAGTTCCTTTCGATCTGCCGATTCAAGGATGGGTGACAGTGTATCACCTGGCCGAGAATGAGTAGCTCCTGCAGCCACACACAACAGATGGAGATCGTGATTACCCAGAACCACCGTGGCACGCTCACCCAATGAACGTACCAAGCACAGCGTCTCCAAGGAGTGAGGGCCTCGATTCACCACATCCCCAACAAACCACAAACGATCCTGACGTTTCAGTGGCAAATGCCGTAACAATCGCTCCAATGGTTCAAGACAACCCTGCAAATCACCGATAACATAAACACTCACTGAGAGGAATTCCCCTGACTCGCCGCATGAGACATTTCTGTCCCACCCGCAGTGTCTGTCGATAAAGAGGAAGGTGCCATGGTCACTTCGCCCACAGGTTTAATACGCGTCTCTACCTCGGAAGAAGAGGTCGCCACGTTATTATGCGGCTGACCGCATCCCATCAAAAGAAACACGCCCATTGCCATCAACCAGACCGAGGTTTTCATATGGTCTCCACACATACGTTTGACACCACTCACATTCTCCACTCCGCACGCGCCATGATTTGCTATCATGAAATCATATCAAACTCTACTGATTAGGTTCAGCATGCGCTTCCTCTGCGTCATTCTACTCCTCATTAGCATTACCAGTTGTTCAAAAACCACAGAAAACAGTCATACCTTGCTGTCGGCCAATGCCTTCGACCAACTCTCCAAGGCCCCCGTCAATCCACCCCCTAATGGTTTTGATAGTCTGGTGGTATTCGGAGACAGCCTTTCAGATATGGGAACCTACACAGTTCTAGCTCTGCAAACCTACGGCCTTGGAACCCGGTTCAACGTACCATTTCACCATCTTCCTTACCCTGATGGCGGTCAATTTACCGTCAACAGTTCTCAGTCTCGAATTTGGGTCAGCGACATGGCTGAAAAACTCCATCTCACTCTAAACCCAAATGTCGTAACTTATGGCACCGGAAGCACAGCCACCTACCTCATGCCTTCCGGGGGGTTTACCCATCAACCTTCGATATGTCTTTTTGGTTCATCCAGCCGCACGCAACCTGCCAGTTGTTTGGACTTTGCCCAAGGAGGAGCACTGGTCAACCAATCTGATGGAATCGATCATGAATCGGGTGCTATGACGTTGCCCGCGTCCAGACAGGTAAGCCATTACCTAGCAGAGTTCAAGCAGTTCAATAACCATCAATTGATCGTCATCTTTATTGGTAGCAACGATATACTGCTCGCTTTCAAGGGGTTCCTACAAGAAATGACCGAGTCGGTCCAACAGCAAGTATCCCAGACCCTGAAGCAGGACCCCGACAGCGGTCTTATCCATGAACAGACTGCCGCCACTCTGGCCATGGCACGAGCCTATCCCACTGCCTTGGCACATGCCTTCGGCAAAGTAGATCTGGCTGCCGACGATCTGGCACGACTGGCCTCACGCATCGTACATCACCAAGGACGATATATACTGGTCTACACAATTCCAGACATTGCCCAAACCCCCTTTGGACGCGGGCTGCCCTACACGCTAAAAAACTATCCCGGCGATATTCCCGACGGTTACCAATGCCATATTGATCAAACCGACTCTCCCTGCCATATACTTTCTCAGTTGGTCAACCGCTTCAACCACAAACTGTTACGCTATCTACAGAAGGCGCCAGTAAAAATAGTAGATAGTCATGCACTTTTTCATACCATCCTAGATAATCCATTGTCCTTTGGATTCACAGAAACACACCAGCCATGGTGCTCCCCCAACATCCCCAGTTCACTCCTTTGTAACCTCAATACGCCCAACACACGTGCGGGAGCCAACACAGATAATCTATCGACTTGGCTATTTGCCGATCAAATTCACCCTACCCCAGCGGGACATGAGGCCTTAACTCGTTATTCCTTACAGTCACTTCAAGACTTTCACTGGATCACTGCACCATAACCACTGCTACACCAAAGGTATCCTTCTGTCTCACACTCTTTCTCATCAAATCTGTCACTCCCGTGCAGTATTGCTGCTATCGCTGGCCGCCTTTTCCAGCGCAGCTTCCGTTCGCCTGTGCGACCCCATGATCCCGGCACTGATGGATCGGTTCAACTCCACAGCCAACCAAACAGTCGCTGTCATTTCATACTTCTCAGTCGCCTACGGTATTATGCAACTCTTCTTTGGTCCTTTGAGTGAACGTATCGGAAAATACCGCCTCATCGCTTGGACCACTCTGGCTTGTGCACTGGGTAGTTTTTGCGCTTTCCTATCCTCCAATCTGCACCAACTCATTCTAGCTCGTCTACTCAGCGGCGCAACCGCTGCTGGAATCATTCCACTATCTATGGCTTGGATAGGCGACACCACACCTTATGAGCAAAGACAGGCAACATTGGCTCGTTTTCTGGGTGGCCAAATTATTGGGATTGTAGGTGGCCAATTCATCGGAGGAGCAATCACCGATCTTATCGACTATCACTGGACCTTCGGTTTTATGACGGTAATTTATCTGGTTATTGGTGCACTGGTTCTACGCGAAGTCTATAACAACCCACTGATTCGTCAGTCATATAAATCTTCTACCACATCACTTTCGCTGCTAGTCCAGTGGCAAAAAATTCTGGGGATAACATGGGCGCGACGTATCCTGATCACGGTATTCATAGAGGGTGCCTTGGTTTTTGGGCCTCTGTCTTTGGTTCCCACCTTTTTACATCGCCAAGGCCATTTATCACTGACAAAAGCAGGACTAATCATGGCCACCTTTGGGGTGGGTGGATTTGGGTACACCCTACTGGCGCGACGATTTGTAACTCGGTTCGGGGAGTCCGGTTTATCCCGTCTAGGCAGTTTAGCACTCGGTTGCGCTTGGCTGATACTAACGCTGACATCTCAATGGGGTTGGGCTATTGTTGCAGGGACCATGATTGGATTCGGATATTACCTGCTTCACAATACCCTTCAGACCCACGCCACTCAAATGGCACCAAACCTTAGAGGAACGGCAGTATCCCTGTTCGCTTCTCTGTTTTTTTTGGGTCAGTCCTTAGGGGTCGTACTGTCCACCACCCTTTATACGCTAACATCTTCCACTACCCTGTTCATGATACCAACCTTGCTACTGCCACTGCTCGGCCAAAATTTGGCTCACGCCATACACCACCGTCACCCAGTGACAGAGCCAACCCGCCATACAAATGGTCAATGAGATGATTTGACTCGTCTGGCTTCATCCTCATACAACTTAGCCAAAATCGTAGAATCGTCTTCTCCATGCCCCTTATCCAGCGCCCACTCAAAAGCACTACGCGCCGCCCGATGCAAGGGACATGGAACTCCATGTCGCTCGAACTGATCAATTTCATACGACAAATCCTTGATCATCTGGCTGACTTTGACACGAACCGTATAATCTCCATCAATCATGAATCTGGCTTCACGAAGTCCACGTGCCGCAAAAGGTGCCGTGGTTGCTTTGATCGCCAAACGACGCTCTACATCCATATCACCGGCTTTCATCAGTGCCACCATTTCTGCTGCGGCGACATATTCGATACCCAACTTGCCGTTGATCATCAATTTTTCAGAAATCCCATCTAAAGGACCTCCGGCATGATTGATTTTGCTACCCATTGCCAATAACAATGGTTGAATCCGTGGCATAGCAACTTCAGAAGCACCCACAGTAAAAATCAAAGTCCGATTATCAGCTTCTGGAAGAGACCCAGACATGGGAGCAGATACAAACTCAATACCTCGCGCCAAACATGCCTCTGCCAATTTTTGCTCATGCCCCAACGTCAACGTTGCACATTCCAAGGCCACTGAACCCTGTTTCATGCCATGGAGTGCACCCGTAACAGGATTGAGCCAAACATCCGCAGATGCTGCATCATCCCACACCATCGTGATAACAAATTCTGCCTGTCCGGCAGCTTCGGCAGGGGTCGATGCCTGTTTAGCCCCCATCAAGACCAAAGGTTCACAGGCTTTTGGATCAATATTCCACACCGTCACCGAATATCCAGCACCCAGCAATGACTTCGCCATACGCGAACCCATGGCGCCCATACCCAGAACGGCGACAACGTGAGAAGAATGGTTACTTGAACTACTATTCACAGGAGAATCCTTTATCCGAGTTAAAATCAGAGAAAAGCCAAGAACCTTTCTGAAAATTAAAATCAGAACCTGACTGAAGTGTTAGAGATGAACAAAGTTTACACCAAAATCCCCCCGTTCTCCAATATTGACAGACATCTCTTTCGCTGCATGCTGGCCGTTCCCTTTCTGTTTCTCTCTCCCTATGCACAAGCAGAGAACACAGAAAAATATGCATACGAAGACCCACACTCACCATCCATTCAGACCGGGGCCAATACACCGATACAGCATCTGGTCATTCTTTACGATGAAAACGTCTCGTTTGATCACTACTTTGGCACCTATCCCTATGCAGCCAACCCCTCAGATTCGCCACCCTTTACCCCTCTAGCCAATACCCCTGCTGTCAACGGTTTCTTCTCGGCCACCATGAATTCTTCCCTATCACCTTTTCGCCTAGATCGTCGGCAAGCCGCCACTGCAGATCAATCACACCATTACCGTCACGAACAAGCCGCCTTTAACCATGGCTTGATGGATCGTTTTGTCGAAAACACAGGACACGGTTACCCAAACTCGCTCGGAGAACTCGCCACACCCCGCACCGTCATGGGTTTTTTTGATGGCAATACTGTCACCGCACTATGGAATTATGCACAACATTTTACTCTTGACGATGCCACCTTTACCGACACCTTTGGCCCTTCTACACCCGGAGTACTAGAATTAATCTCCGGTCAAACGCACGGCCTCATCCCGTTGAGCAGGGCCCAGGTTTCAGATGCACTGTTACCGGATGGTCGAGGTGATTACACGCTGACAGGTGATTTGGCCCCTGCCAGTGATGTCTGTAACCCTGATAATGCCCCACGAGTTCGCATGAAAGGACGCAATATCGGGGATTTAATGAATGATCATCACCTATCTTGGGGTAACTTCATGGGTGGTTTCGATCTTACTCGCCACAATCCCAACGGTTCCACAGGCTGTCTCCGGAAAAACCTCTCAGCATGGGGAACAATGGTGCGCGACTACCTTCCCCATCATAACGGCTTCCAATATTACCCATCCACTGCCAACCCAACCCATACCCGACCTGACTCTGTGGCCACCATTGGGCATTCTTGGTTACCCGATGGTAAAACACCGGAACCCGCAAATCACCAATATGATCTCGAAGATTTTTTCCGTGCTGTATCGGCTGGTAATTTTCCTGCCGTCAGTATATTGAAGGCCGCCGCCTATCAGGATGGGCATGCGGGTTACTCGGACCCTTTATCCGAGCAACACTTCATCGTCAGAGTCATGAATTTTTTGCAGCAGCGCCCCGAATGGGCTTCGACGGCTGTCATCATCACCTACGATGATTCTGATGGTTGGTTTGATCATGTCTTTCCTCATATCCTACATACCTCGTCAGACCCCGTGGTAGATGTCCTGACCAAACCAGGTCAATGCGGAGAAGGCCCACTGCCCATGGGATATGATAATCGCCCCGTCAACGGCCGATGTGGCCCCGGACCCCGTATTCCCTTGCTGGTCATATCACCCTGGGTACGAACCAATTATGTGGATCATACCCTGCTCACCCAAACGTCAATCCTACGCTTCATCGAAGATAATTGGCTTGGCAAAGAACGTCTTGGTCACGGATCCTTCGATGCTGCTGCCCCCCCCCTCAACAGCGTATTTGACTTCAGCCGAACAACCCCCTCTCCCCCACTGCTTCTCGACGAAGAATGGGGCACGCCCGTAGATAAACTTCCATGACCTCACCACCCATCTGTCACCCCAGTTTTCTGGTTATCAGTACCCTACGCCTCGGCGATGCCTTGCTGACCACTCCTCTGATTCATTCGCTGCGTATCAACTATCCACATAGTCGCCTTGACGTGCTGGTACTAAAGGGAGTCAAGGGTATATTTGAAGGAAATCCAGACATTGATCACATCATCGAGGTACCCCATCGGGCTTCCATGGCCCAACGATGGAAAGAGTGGAAACAACTCTGGCACTGTTACACCTATGCGTTGAGTCCGGTATCCTCGGATCGCGCACGTTGGTATGCTTTTATTGCTGCTACTATCCGTATCGGATTTGTCAACCCACATACAACATGGCTATCACGTCGTTTACTGTCTTTCGCTCTTCCGTTTGAAGATAGCGACACACACACCATCCTCCACAATCTGCGACTGCTGGAACCACTCGGTGCCATTAAGCACGTTCGTGTCATTCCCCCAACAGCCCAATGGATTCTCCCGGAAACCTTGCAATCAAACCTGATCGTGATACACCCGTTCCCAAAATTTTCTTACAAATCCTGGCCGATGAACCAATGGATAAACCTGATCCACGAAATAAAGAAGCAACACCCATGCGTAATCGCATTAACCGGTGGAAATAGCCCAGATGAGTTGGCTTTTGTAACCGCCGTTGCTGACCAGACCCATTCAATCAATCTGTCTGGTCAACTGTCACTGGCACAAACCACCGACCTTATCCGACATGCATGCCTATTCATCGGCCCAGATACCGGAGTGACTCATCTCGCAGCCGCCACCGGAACCCCCACCATAGCACTCTTTGGACCTACCAACCCGGTTACTTGGGGTCCATGGCCAGAAAATCACAACCAACCAACCAATCCCTGGATAAAATCGGGGACTCAACACCTCGGCAACGTCACGCTCGTCCAAGGACCGGGTCCCTGCGTTCCCTGCCAGTCTGAAGGATGCGCCAAAAACATCACGAGCCGCAGTCAATGCCTGGACGATATCACGGTTTCCACCCTTCTATCACTCATCCCCTCCCCACCCTGTTCCCCCGTTCATCCCAACCCACCACCGCTTGCAGTTCATCAAAATTAGTTTCCAGTACCACAGGAATCCTGTCCTTCACTCCATAGGACATAAAAACTCTATCCCCACCAATATGCAATCCGGAACAAAACTCAACCCCATCAAATTCAAATGAAAAAGGAAGTGACCGACGCACCACATTGAACCGACAATCAAAGTGAATCAGGTAATGATCAAATAATACCTTCCTCAACTGGTAATCTTGATCTGGATTCCAGTACTTCATCACCAATTTTCGAATTCCGGTGGCTTTTCTACGGTGATGTACCACTGCCAAAAATCCATCCCCCCAGGGAACCAGTGTGGATGAACCAGAAATCATGGAACCCGCCAGTGATGCTGTGCTATTTTGCGGATATTGACCCCAGATCCGGTCTATCGGCACCAGTTTACCGTCAATGTACTGATAGACACGCAATGGATCCACAGAATACACCAAAAACAGGGACTGACCCATCACGCATGGCATCCAATTTTTTTCTCTTGTAGCACCCGTTGGAGACGATAGCAAGACCGGATCAACCCATTCACCTTGGTGATATCGAACGAGTACCATCGTATTAAAAAAGGTTTTCTGGTTTCGTCTAAATCCGCTAAATAATCCCCATAGTTCATCATTCCAGAAAAATATTCTGCCATCTTCGAGACCGTTGACCAATTCTGCATGCTGAGATCTTATATTTTGATCATCCACCTTGACCGAGTTTTTAATATTGAATTTATCGTCCAATTCCAGTAACCAGTTCTCTGTACTTAACCCACCATGGTTCCCAGCCCAAGGTTCAGGATCCAATGCGCGAATCAACACTTTCCATTCGTCTTGCTGTCGAACCAGCGACGGGTTACAACAATGCAACGAAGTTGGTATGGACAGAACCCTACGTTCACTGAATGTCAGTGTTTCCAGCAATTTCATAAATCCACCAGAATCCCTGCCAACATCACCATGCTATACCCTTCCGTGAAATCATTAAGAAACGAATTAAATAGTGAACCCAGAATAAACACCATACCGGTAGTTCTAAGCATCAGAGAATTCATGGAAATCCCGCGCACAATTGAAAAATAAAGATAATAAAATGCAATAATGACAAATGCGCCAGGCCATCCAAACTGTACAAACCACATCAGAAATTCGTTGTGTAAATTGTACGTGGCCATATGTGCCACCTTTGATTTTTCGTATTGTGCCAATTGCTCTGTTTGTTGATAAATCGAACCGGAACCCGAGCCATACCAAGGATTTTTTCGAATCAGCGTCAGCCCCTTTTTCCAAAACTCAACCCTTTCACCTTGCGAAGTATCGGCACCAGTAGATCGAGAAACTTTCACCTCTTGAATCACTGTCCCCAACATGGTTGCCGGGTTAAACATGCTCCACAAGGTTCCAGACACCACCAGCATGGCAATCACGATCGCCATCACTCTTTTCAGAGATTTTTTATGCCTAAACTCTCCACTTGTACGCCACCATTCAATCAACAGCCATAACAGGATAATCGGCAACAGCGCTTTCCCGGTTCTTCCCACCATCACAATCAGAATATTTAATCCCGTTAAAATGCCAACCAATACAAAAAAACCTCTCTTCCACGACTGACTCAATATGGCAAAAACTCCCGAGATGGCAAATAGCAAGTCAAACAGCATACCTTGTGTGATATGTTGCCTGAATACCGCATCACCGGGATGAAATGGCACAGAATAATAAATCGGATCACCCCAGTGTGTCAGTCCAAAATAATCAAACCAGGAAATCAGGACATTGATAAATATGGCAACAAAAAACACCCTCAATGCCATCTGTCGATGGGATGCCTGTTGAAAAAAAGGCATCAGTAGTGGAATAAAAAGCAGCTTATGGTAGCGATTCAGAACATTTAGCGCTTCATACCGTGGTCCAGTCGAATCCATCACACCGATAACTACCAGCGCCAACATGGAAATCACGACCCATACCAACCGATTTCTCAATAAGTTACCAGCAGAATGGCGCCAATTTTCACTAAATAGTGCCAACACAATAATCAAATAGCCACAGAAATTAACCATAGCCACAGAAAAAGGTAACGCCAACAACATCCCGCAGGCCAACCAGCGCACAATGCCATCCACTTTTGGTTTTTCCAGCATCATGCTTCCCATAACGCAACACGTTCAGAGACTTGTTTTAGAATTATCGCAACCGCTTCACGAGTGCCCATCGGCATAGCAGACGATACGGATAGATTGTCGTCATGCCAATCTTGATATATTTCATAGAGCAGCCGTTCAACACCTGAATTTTCTTCTATTTCAACCGCATAACCACCATGAGAACGCACCAGTTCATCCAACTGCGGATTGATGTGTGTCAGCGCCACAATTGGACGCTTAGCCCATAAATAATCGTAGAATTTCGAGGGAATGTATTCTGCACAGTCAGCAGTATGACCATGGATCAGTAACAAACCATCCATCTTGTGCATGATCTGCTGAATAATTTCACGTCCTGATAACCCAGACTGTTCATCTCGCTCTACTCTGCCGTGCTCAATAAAGTGACGCTGCAGGCCAAGCGCTTCTATAGCCAAACGTGCAGTTCGATCAATATTGGCTCCGTAACAGTGTACCTCGATCTGATCCGCGCACGAAGGATTCTGCTCTTTAAAGCGGGCGAATCCTTCCACAAAGTGTTTCAGGGTTCGCACGTCTGACAACGACCCAAAATGTCCCAGACGCAATATTGAGCCTCTCTCATACGTGGCGACTCCTTTTGGAGGATCAGCTCCAGGAAGCACTACAAATCCCCTATCATCCAACTCTGGATGACGCCGTCGTGCACTGGCCATCGCCTCGTTGGTAAACCACCAAACCAGATTGGCATAACCACAAATCATGCCCTCAAGTTTCGCCCAAAATTTCAGATTACGAGTTTTGGGAAACGTACCAGGAAATACCATGGGATCGTGTATTTCAGCGATCCACGGAATTCCTGTCAATCGTTTAATCCAGTAACCTGCCCAATGGGCAGAGTAAGCACCACCCGTGGTATAAATCAATTCGGGTCGCTCTTTCCGCACCAGTCTCACACCTCTCCAGACAGCCGCCGGCATCCATGACCACTGACTCTGTAATCCCAAGAGAACTCGCTCCAAAATAATCAACGGGGTCAGGAATAAGCCAACCAAGCCCGTCGTCCATCGATATCGCCAAGTCTTTTTTCCCCAACGAATAGTCAATCGATGACGCAAATCAAATCGGAACCCGGAAGGGCCCCATGGCCACAACTGCTCATGGTGAAATCTATCGTCCTGTACCCCCGTCACTGCACTCAATACAACGGGCTGAATGCCCGCTTCCATCAAGTAAGGAATCTTATCGGTAATAGTCAGGCTAGCCGCACGTCCATCCATGTTGAACCCATGAGATAAAATCAACCACTGGCGAACTTTTTCACTCTTCATGATAGGTCTGGATCAGCCACTTTATCGGACTTATCCATCTCATTGCGAAAATCCACCCCAGCAATCCCCAATTGACGTAATTTTCGATACAGATGGGTCCGCTCCAGTCCAACTGTTTCAGCCGCACGAGACATATTCCCCTTGGCACGCCGCAGATGATACTCAAGATAGATCTTCTCAAACTCATCACGTGCTTGGCGCAATGGTTGATTAAGCAAAGGAGGCAACTCGACAGATGGTAATGAAGCCAACACATCCTTTTCTGTCGCAGCCATCCCATTCTCGAAGAAATAGCGTTCAACCTCTTCATAGGTGATGTCAGTTCCTGCAGAAATCAATGCCAACGTTCTAATAGCATTCGCTAATTCAGGTAAATTACCAGGCCAACCATAGCGCAACAAAATACTCAGTGCCCCACTGGTCAAAGTTCGAAAAGGAATTTCTCCAGAGCGAACCATGCGATGTAAAAAATGATGCGCTATTTCCGGCAAATCCTCCGCATGATCGCGCAATGTTGGGACGATAACAATATCGACCAGAGAGCGTGCCAGTTCCAGTGCCACCAAATTGTTATTCTCGATCAGCATATCCAGTGAAGCTTTAGCTCCACAAAGAAAGCGAATATCATAGCGCGTCAATTTTTCCATCAAACGCAGCAAACCTTTTTGTTCTCCCGAGGTCAGAATGCCAATATCTTCTATAAAAATTCCACCATGTTGAAATGCTTCAAGCGGATGAAAAGGATTATCTTCGAGCCAACCCATTTCATGAGGAACAAACAGACGCTCCACTTGCATGATTAGTTTCCGTGCAACCAACTCCTGACCACACCCTGATTCACCCACCAGTAAACAGGGAGTTTTTTTGAGTAATAGCGTATTAAGACGCTCACGAAGATCCGTAATAACAGAAGAATGGCCCAATTCCAAAATCGAAAATCGTTGTTGCCGCAGTTTTCCAGATTCAAGACCCTGAGCAACGGTACTCAACAATTTTGGTAATGCGACAGGTTTTTCAAGAACCCCGAATGCACCGATACGTGTCGCCTCAACAGCCATCTCAACCGTTGCATGCCCAGACATCATAACCACCGGAATATCCAGTTGTCCCCGTTCACTCCAACTCTTCAAAAGGGAAACCCCATCCTCACCAGGCATCCAAATATCCAAAAGCACCAACTGTGGGCGATACTGTTCATACAATAAGCGCGCTTCCCGAGCATCCGCTGCTTCCTTTACCTCATACCCTTCTTCAGTCAGAATTTCAGACAATAACTCCCGAATGCCAATGTCATCATCTACAACCAAAACTAGATTACTGGTCATGCATCCTCCCGCCTCAACGGTAAGCCAATTTCCACGACAGCCCCACCCTCAACCCGATTAAAGACTTTTATACGTCCCTGATGTTCTTCCACAATTTTTTTGATAATAGGTAAACCTAGCCCTGTCCCTTTGGGTTTTGTGGTAACGTAAGGATCAAAAAGTTTTCCAGCCAACTCGGGGGGAAACCCTTTACCATTATCAGAAATACGAAACATAATCCAGTTACCCTCAATGCCAGTGGTCAGACAAACCTGGAAATCAGGTTGATCCTGACCCTCATCCAAAGCGTTTTGTAAAACATTATGAATAACCTGTCGCAAACGTACAGGATCCCCCTGAATAAATGGCAATCCACTTCCTGGCGTAAAACAGAGTTTATCTTCAACGTTTTCGTAAAGAACCAAAACCTCGGAAATGAGTTCATTCAGAGCAAGTTTTTGCCCTGTTAATTGAGAAACTTTGGCATATTCACCAAACCCATTTACCATATTTTTTAATGCATCCACCTGATTGATAATGGTTCGCGTTGAACGACGCAACAATTCCGCATCGGATTCTCCTAATTTTTCCGCCAAACGATGTTCCAGTCGCTCAGCGGACCATTGAATCGGAGTCAGCGGGTTCTTAATTTCATGGGCTAGCCGTCGTGCAACTTCACCCCACGCTGCATAACGCTGCGCCTCCAGAATTGAAGTAATATCGTCAAATACCAAAATCCAATCAGAATCATCGTCTTTTGACAATCTCGAAGCCTTGAAATGAATTTTTTTACTATTAATCAGTCCATGATCATCAAAATCACTTTCCCAACCTTCTTTATTAGAAAGAACAAATTGATTTACCATGAATTCAACCAAAGATTCCAGATTACGTGATGCACCCTCCAGTTCAGACAAAAATACGGGGCCATTCCAATGCGCCTGCAATAATGTCTGAGCTGAGTGATTCATGCTTTTGACACACATATGGTTATCAAGAACCATAACCCCGGGAGACAAATTGGACAGAACATTCTCCAGATAAACTTTGGCTGTTGTTAATTCTTGCTGATAACGCTGGCGACTCAATGAGGTCTCGTGCAAACTCTGAGTCATGGTATTGAATGATGAAGTCAGAAATCCTATTTCATCGTTGCTGCTCACAGGATTGACCACGTTAAAATCGCCCGCACCCACAGCCAATGCGCTCTCAGCCAATGCATTCAATGGCGCACCCAGACGTTCTGAAATAACAATAGCCAGCACAATAGCCGTCAAGACCGTCAGCAACAGTACCAATGTCAAGTTAAGTCGATAGAGATTTTTCAACCCGCTACGCGCTAACAATAGTTCCTGATAACCACGATAAGCCGCCTCCACTCGATCAGCGTTAACTGCCAATTCTTCCGAAACAGGTTGTAATAGTTGTAATATTTTGAAATTTTCAACAAATGACAATTGATTTACAGGAACCAGAACACGCAGATACACCCCTTTTCCTGGAATTGTCTCTACCAAACGATAGGGACGTTGTGAACGAAGCTGATGATTCATCACTGGGCTCATAGCCACATCAGACGGAACAACTGTAGCATTATTGGAACTGGAGAAAGCCAGAATTTCTCCAGTTTTACTCAGCAGAGTAGCCTCCTGTACCCCAAATTGGTCACGCAATTGCTGAAGTAATGAGGATTCCTCCAAGGCTGTTGATTCTGCCAGTATGGAGGACATGGCCATTCCCTTATGCACAAGATCTGTAAGAAGACTGTCGTAGGCTGTCCGACCCAATCCTAACCCTGCTGTCAGAGCCTGATCTACATTGACATCAAACCATGACTCAATACTGCCTGACAGAAAACGAACAGAAACTCCATAGACCAAACTTCCCGGCAATACAGCCATCCCAACCAGAAGACATACGAACTTTAGTGTCAGTTTGGAACCGAATACATTTTGTCGCCACTTTGCATACAAATGGGTCAGTTGGTAGCCTACCAAACCCATCAGGACCAATGCCACCCCTCCTCCTGTCAGAAGCAAACTGGGATAATTTGCAGAAAACAGACTGGTATTGCCTGATGCTTGAGAAAGTAAAAGAAGAAATCCAGCAACCCCCATAAACGCAAGACCAAACACCCATAGCGTCCATTTTTTCTGATTGGATGGCTTGTAACTCAAGGGTGGTAGATCCATTTGCGCACCGGTGAGGCCAAATTCCATTCACTGGAATACAAAGCATCGAGTTGAAATGGTTTAGGAAGTTGCGAGATATCCAGTTTGAATGCCAATTGTGCCTGATAGGATGTCTTCTGATTTAGGGAAGAGTCCAAATGTATCATCAGAGGATGTATCGTTTCCAGCGCAGTGATGGCCTCATCCAGATTGGTGAAGGTCAAATAAATGCCACCGATATAAAAGCGGTAGGTTCGGGCCAGTGGGTTATAACTGATACGACGCTCTTGATGCCAGCGCAATACACTTCGGTCGAACCAATACCACCTTGGTTCACTGACATCCAGATCCAAAGAAAACGAAAGGGGAACCCCACGATTCAAGGCCTCAATCAGTGGGGGAGGCAGTTCAACACGGAAATCAGCTTTCAGTATCAGGGTATTGCGATCTGCTCCATGCAAATCGACATTGATGATAGCAATCTCTTCCGCATGCACCAAGGAACAACAAAAACCATAAAGAAAAATGATCGCAGCAAATCCGTTAAATTTTCTGCAACGCAGCATAATAAAATCCATCGTGATTTTCATCGGGACAAACCTGACCATCGTTCCAATTTGGCTGATGTGGTGTCACGGGTACCCTGCTGTAAATTTCGGATACATCCAATCCCTTGGCATTATCGACTCGTTGCATAAAATGATCGATCACCTGCCTGTTTTCCTCTTTGAAAATCGAACAGGTAACGTACAACAGACGACCACCTCTTTTCAACAAAGGCCACAATCCATCCAGCAAACGTTTTTGCTGTTCAGCCATCCTGTAAATATCACGCTCCGCACGCAACCACTTGATATCTGGATGACGCCGTACAACTCCAGAGCCGCTACAAGGAGCATCCAGTAAAATTCGATCGAATAACCGTCCATCAAACCATTGAGAAACATCACCGGCATCCGCACACTCTACCTTAACCGCCAAACCAAGACGCTTCATATCAGCGCCCATCCTCTTCACTCGCTCCGGCTCTTTATCAAGAGCCAACAAATCCAGTTTGGCCACGCGTTCCATCATATGCGCTGTTTTTCCTCCTGGGGCGGCACAAGCGTCCAGTACCCGCTGCCCCGCATGGAGCCCCAATAAAGAAACAGCCAACTGTGCCGAGGCATCCTGAACCGATACCAGTCCTCGATCAAATCCTGGCAAACGATTTACCGCTACCGGTGACAGGAGACGAAGTCCTTCTTCTCCCACTCGTTCCGTCGCCATTCCCTGCTCAGTAAGACATTCCTGATATTGAGTGACACTGTTGAAACGTCGGTTCACTCGCAATATCATGGGAGGCGGTTGCTGCGCCTGTTCAAGGAAGGAAGACCACTGCTCAGGATAATCTTGCTGAAGTTGATTGATCCACCATTGAGGATGAGAAAACCGACCTGCAGTAGTCACATGAGCCTGATCGATCAAGGATTCCTTCTGTCTTATCAGGCTTCTCAAAACCCCATTGACAAAGCCTCTAACCGCCTCCCCGCCAGCAATCAATACCGCCGTATCCACAGCATGTGTCACCACGGCATGTGGGGCCAGTCGAGTATGCAATAACTGGTAGGTAGCCAACAATAGAAGCGTATGTAGCAATGGAGGGGGAGGGCGCTTCTGAAACAAGGGGGAAAGCACCAATTCCAATTCTGTTCGATAGCGCAATACCCCATAAGTCGCATCCTGTATGGCAGAGCGTTGATGATCACTCAATTCGCCTGCAGACTGAAGCCTCGCTTCCTGAAGAGCACGATCTACATTCCTGCCATCCCAAACCGTTTGCAAGGCCAATGCCGCCAAACGCTGAATCTCGATCATTTATGCTCCCCAAAGACCTGCCCGGTCAACAATGTAGTCCCGGCCTGGAATACCTTGGCTGGCAGCGGTTTTGCCCCCGCTCGTTGCAATACCTTGATGCGCAACAGGCCCTCCCCACAACAAACTTCTATCCCGCGCTCACCAACCCCAACAATCTCTCCTGGTTGCCCAAACTTTGGTTTCTGGATACCTTCTGTCACTCGCTCAACTTCCCAAATCTTAATCAATTGCCCAAGATACTGGGTACGCGCGATAATTCCCGGATTAAGCGCTCGAATCATTCGATCGATTTCCAATTCCCCCTTGCTCCAGTCTATCCATGCTTCTTCTTTCAAAATCTTGCTTGCATAGGTGATACCACGTTGCGCCTGTGGTTGAGGACACAACCGTCCTTCACTCAACCCAGTCAAGGTATCCAGCAATAATTGCGCACCGGCCACTGCCAATCGATCATGAAGTGTCCCTGCCGTATCGTGCGCAAAAATAGAACACTTCTGATATCCCAATACAGGCCCCGTATCCAGACCCTGCTCCATTTGCATCAAACACACACCCGTTTCATGATCACCCGCCATAAGTGCACGTTGTATCGGTGCGGCTCCACGCCAACGAGGCAGAAGGGAAGCATGCACGTTCAGCGCCCCATAGGGAGTAAAAGACAACCATGGCGCGGGCAACAACAATCCATACGCCACGACAACCAGGACATCGGGACGAAACTCACCAAGTTTTTTCAGCAACTCCTCTGAATTTTTTAGGTTCTCCGGTTGATATACCGGGATATCTCTCTGCAGGGCTCGCATTTTAACGGGCCCTGGTATAGTTTTGTTTCCACGGCCAGCCGGTCTATCGGGTTGCGTCATCGCAGCAACAATCTCATGCCCCGACTCCAGTAACCCGTCCAGAACATGCACAGCAAAAACTGGAGTTCCTGCAAAAATGATACGCATCAAAAGGTATCCCGTGCACGCTTGCGCAATTTTGTTTTAATTCTGCTCTGTTTCAACGCAGACAGGTAGTCTACGAATACTTTTCCATCCAGATGATCAATTTCATGCTGTAAACAGGTGGCCAGCAATCCATCCGTCTCTAGTGTGAAAGAACTTCCGTCAAGATGCTGTGCTCGCAATGTAATGCCATCTGCCCGGGTCACCTTGTCATAAATTCCCGGTACTGATAAACAACCCTCTTCATGCTCTCGCACCCCACGCAATTCAACCAAAACAGGATTAATAAATGTTTTAGGATCCGATCTTTCCTTAGAAAGATCCACGACCACAATACGCAAAGCAACATCAACCTGTATCGCGGCCAACCCGATTCCATCAGCCGCATACATCGTATCCAGCATATCGGCAACCAACCGAGCAAGTGTCTGATCAAACTCAAGAACCGGCCGCGCCTTTTTATATAAACGAGGATCAGGGTAGCGCAAAATTGGGAGAAGTGCCATGGATGAGTCGAATAGATTCAGTTGATTGACAATACGTCATTTTATCATAGTGATTCTATATCCCAGACTCGATCCACTCCATACCATGACCCAAAAAACACCTAATTCATCAGATAGTTCCATGGAAAAATCTGATAACAACTCTTCGTGGATAGTCCTGAGCCCCGACTCCTGCGAATATCCGCACCATTTCAAGCAACTTCCTACCCCCCCAAAAAAACTCTTCTTGCAGGGGAATTTATCGCTATTGCACTACCCCATGTTGGCAATTGTTGGGAGCCGATACCCCACACCGCAAGGAAAACGTGATGCCTTTACTCTGGCTCGCGATTTATCTCTGACGGGCTATGTCATCGTCAGCGGGCTCGCCAAGGGCATTGATGCGTCAGCCCATGAGGGTGGTTTACAGGGGAATGGAAAAACCATTGCCATCATGGGAACTGGTATTGACAAAATATATCCCCCAGAAAATCTGTCACTTGCCCATCGTATCATTGCCGAAGGGGGGATGATTCTCTCTGAATTCGAGCCCGGAACACCTGCACGTTCATGGCACTTTCCTCACAGAAACCGTTTGATCGCCGCCTTATCCGAGGGTTGCCTAGTCATAGAAGCAACGCTGGACAGCGGTTCCTTAATAACTGCCAACTGGTCTCTGGAACTAGGAAAAGAAATATTTGCACGACCTGGTTCCATTCATTCACCCCAGTCAAAAGGGTGTCACCGCCTGATTCAGGAGGGAGCCAAACTAGTCGAAAGCCGAGAAGACATTCTCAGAGAACTCCCTTATTATTCCTCACCACTTCGCTCCCATCCAAACATTAGAAACGCACATTCAGGACAAATCATTCAGATGACCAGTGAAGAAAGTTATCACCTGTGGCAGAATATGGGGGTCGAGCCAGAGTCTATTGAACGGTTGGCACAAGCGCATGCTTTGACGTTGCTGGATGTATCATCCATACTGACATCCTTGGAGATTGCTGGACTCGTAGCACGGCTACCCGGTGGATTGGTTCAGAAGCTGATCTGATTTTTAAGGCCTGCACCATTGGTCTCTTTTCTTCCTCTCGGATTATTGTTTGTTTAAGGATCGCAGAGATGGTAGACATTTTGTATTTTGTATACGAAAATTTTTTTACAGTTGGGTTATATCCCTCTCAATCGGTGCTTGCGGAGCGTCTGTATGCCGCTGGATTTCAGGAAAATGAAGTCGATGGCACATTGAGTTGGTTGGCCTCTCTGGAAATCAAGACCCATGTTGAAAAAACACCGGTCATGTGCATTAATAATTTCCCTGAAGGCTGGACTCACCCCATCAGCAACCGTTCTTTTTGCCCCTTCGAGCTGACCAATCTACAACCTGAAGGATGGCAGTTTCTGGCTTTTCTGGAAAACAGTGGAGTACTAACCCCAACCCAACGGGAATTGATCCTGTCTGGCTTGCTCATGTCCGATTGTGATGAACCAGATCTGGAAAACATCAAACTCATGACGCTGATGGTTCTGTGGCGTCAGGGAGACTCACCCAGCGCACTGCTGATCGAAGAATTGATCCACCTTGACTACACCCCGATACATTGAATAAACACGATGACCGAGTCCAAAAATCTATTAATTGTCGAATCTCCATCCAAAGCCAAAACCCTGAAGAAATACCTGGGGTCAAACTTTGAAATTCTTGCTTCCTACGGTCATGTACGCGATCTAATGCCCAAATCCGGCGCTGTTGATCCGGTCAATCAATTCAGCATGAGATATCAGTTGATCGAACGCAACAAGAAGCATGTAGAGGCCATTTGTCAGGCCGTAGCAAAAGCCGACAAAATACTTCTCGCTACTGACCCGGATCGAGAAGGGGAGGCCATCGCTTGGCACTTGTCTGAAATATTGACCGAGAGAAACTTGTTAAGTCAAAAGGAAATTGCTCGCGTTGCATTCCATGAAATTACTCAAAGTGCCATTCAAGATGCTGTCGCACACCCTCGTCAATTGTCCCTAGATCTGATCAATGCCCAGCAGGCCCGTCGTGCACTGGACTATTTGGTTGGTTTCAATCTTTCTCCGCTGTTATGGAAAAAAATTCGACGCGGTTTGTCAGCTGGAAGAGTTCAGAGCCCTGCTTTGCGCCTGATCGTGGAAAGGGAACTGGCCATCCGCGCATTTCAACAGGAAGAATACTGGACAATCCATCTGGAAAGCCAAAAGGAACAACAGTCCTTCCAAGCCAAGTTGGTACAGTTGTCGGGAGAAAAGATTCAAAACAATAGTATCCCTTCCGAGGCTCGCCAAGCAGAAATTTTGGCTTCTCTGAAAGAGCACACCCTCACTGTTGTAAAAGTAGACAAAAAACAGCGGCTGCGTTATCCCACCGCTCCTTTCACGACCTCGACCCTGCAGCAGGAAGCCGTCAGAAAACTAGGCTTTACCACCGATCGTGCCATGAAGGTCGCCCAGCAGCTGTACGAGGGTATCGATATTGGCAGCGGTTCCGTTGGGTTGATCTCCTACATGAGAACCGACTCGGTTCAACTCTCACATGAAGCGCTAGATGACATTCGCCAGCATATTTCTGGACATTTTTCTGCAGAGTATCTACCAGAAAAGCCACTCGTTTATGCCAATAAAAGTAAAAATGCCCAAGAAGCTCATGAAGCCATACGGCCTACTGCCATTTCCAGAACCCCAGAAAATCTCCGCGCGCATCTGACCCCAGATCAATTTCGTCTGTACGAAATGATCTGGAAACGCACGGTTTCTTGTCAGATGACCCCTGCCCGATTTGACACTGTCAGTGCAGACATCGCCTGTGGCTCGGAAGCAATTTTCCGAGCTACCGGACAAACCATGATATTCCCTGGTTTCATTGCCGTTTACCGGGAAGACTCCGATGATGTCATAGCCTCCGATGATGAAGAACATCGCTTGCCATCCTTGAAGGAGAACGACAAACTCGAACCTACCCGTCTGTGGGGTGAACAACATTTTACTCAACCACCTCCGCGTTATACCGAAGCCAGTCTAGTTAAGGCATTGGAAGAATTCGGAATTGGACGTCCCTCAACCTATGCCAGCATCATCAGCACCTTGATCCAGCGTGAGTATGTGGAACTAGATAAAAAACGCTTTACACCCACAGATGTAGGAGAAGTCGTCAATCGATTTTTAACCGAACACTTTTCCCGTTATGTTGACTATGAATTCACGGCGAAATTGGAAGATCAGTTGGATCATATCTCGGAAGGAAAGTTAGAATGGATTCCCGTACTAGAACAATTCTGGAAGGATTTTTCTGCCCAATTATCCGATAAATCTTCGGTATCTCGTGCTGAAGTAACACAGGAACTACTGGATGAAGCTTGTCCAAAATGTGGAAAACCTTTAACAGTAAGGCTGGGTAAGCGGGGCAAATTTATAGGTTGTAGCGGATTTCCTGACTGCGATTTCACTCGCAATCGTGATGGTTCCTCAACTGCCAGTGATGAACCCGTGACCATCGTTATTGAACCCGACACTCAAAAACCAGTGGTCTTGTTGCAAGGTCCCTTCGGACCTTACATCCAACTGGGTGATGGAAAATCAAACGAAGAAGGGAAAAAACCCAAAAGAGTTTCTTTGCCAAAAGGTCTTGAACCCGCCCAACTTACCCCAGAAATGGCCCTAAAACTCATTCGGCTACCACTCACTCTAGGCAATCATCCCGACACAAAGAAATCTGTGATTGCCAATATTGGTCGTTTCGGTCCCTATGTTCAGCATGATGGAAACTTTCGTTCCATACCCAAATCCAGTTCCATTTTTTCTATTACTCTGGAAGAGAGTTTGGTTTTGCTGGCTGAACCAAAAAATACCTCTCGAAAAGGTTCTTCCAATGTAATCAGAAAATTAGGTGAGCATCCACGTGATAATCAACCGATTGAATTGCTTCGTGGTCAGTATGGCAACTACGTCAAGTATGGCAAGATGAACATAACGTTGCCTGAGGATTTGAGCGCTGAAACTCTATCGCTCGATGATGCGCTGGATATGATCGCGCTGAAACTGGCCAACGCACCAGATAAACCAGAAAAACCACAGGTTAACGGAAACACAATGGAACGAATCACCCACCGCAAGGACACGTCTCCAAGAAAAAAGAAGGAGTTCGGCAAACGAATGGGAGGGAATGGCAATCCTTCTGGATCTGTTAATGGTACACGTTCCAAAAACCGTTCACGCAAGGTTACCCCCACCTGATGTGGTCAATTTTGATTCCTTCATGGAACAATCTCTCACTGCTTCGGCACTGTCTCGCCTACCTCGAAAAAAATACGATTCACCCCTACGAAGTGATCATCCATGTCAACGATGGTTCTGATGGTACATTGACATGGGTACGCCAACAAGGCATACAGCATACCCATTCTCAAGATAACATCGGCATCTGTCGTGCCCTTAATCTTATTGCAGGAATGGCGAAATACCCCTACTTAGTCTACTTGAACGATGACATGGTGTGTTTGCCTGGCTGGGATGATCCACTGCATTCCACTATCACTTCCTTATCCAGCGATGCCTTCATGGTTTCTGGGACATTGATAGAACCTGTCAACTCAGGGAATCCTTGCGTTCTGGTAGGGGATTATGGAAGGGATCCGGATACTTTCCGAGAAGTGGAACTTCTACATGATCTACCCAGAATGGTCAAATCCAACTGGTATGGCGCTACCTGGCCACCAACTGTAGTACACCGGTCCTGGTGGGACCGAGTTGGTGGCTACAGTGAAGAATTTTCTCCGGGAATGAGTAGTGATAATGACTTTTCTATGAAAATGTGGCAGTCTGGTTGCCGTATTTTTTTGGGAATAGGCGCTTCCCGAATTTATCACTTCATGTCCCGTTCGACTGGTAAGGTTATCAAGAACAATGGAAGAAAACAGTTTCTAAAAAAGTGGGGGATCACCCAATCTACTTTTGATCGACACTATCTGCATCGTGGGGAAACAGTGACGAATCGGGTTTTACCTGACCCCGAGTTGTCACTGTCCTTTGGCTGGGATCTCTTTCGTAGCCAAGTCAAACGGTTACTCGTCTAAATCAAACATCCAGGTTGGTAACTCCAAGGGCATTGTTTTCTATAAATTGGCGACGTGGTTCAACTTCATCTCCCATCAAGGTAGTAAATACCTCATCAGCTCGAATTGCGTCCTCAATATGCACCTGTAGCAAACGTCGAGTCGCGGGATCCATCGTGGTTTCCCACAATTGATCGGGGTTCATTTCTCCCAGCCCTTTATAACGTTGCAGTCCAATCCCTTTTCTAGCTTCTTCAAACAACCACTGCATGGCATTTGAAAAATGCATTACCCGACACATCTTGTCACCTCGTTTTACGATCATATCCCGGTGGGATATTCCCTGCAATAATTGGGAAACTCGGTGAATGCGTTGATAATCACCCGTATCAAAAAATTCCTTTTCGATATAACTAACTTGATGAACGCCGTGATCCGATTTGACCACCTTGATTCTCCAGTTCCCCGAGTCATCCCTATCTTCTGCATAGAGCGATACACGGCTTCCTTGATCACGGCGCTTAATTGATTCAGTCATTTGTTGAACAACTGCATGAGTTGTCTCAAAAGAACTCAGATCAATATCACTCAAATCCAGTAAAGTTTCCAGAACCAGTGCTTCCTTGATACGCGACAACCGATCAATGACAGCACGTGCCACAAGATATTCACGAGCCATGATCAATAAGGTTTCTCCCGTCGCTAAAAATTCTTCAGACTGAATTTCTGCTCCTTGCAGCGCTACCCCCAATAAAAAGTTATCTAACTCGAAATCATCCTTGAGATACTGTTCCGATTTTCCTTGTTTAACCTTGTACAAGGGCGGTTGGGCAATGTAGATATGACCACGTTCAACCAACTCTCGCATTTGTCGATAGAAAAATGTCAATAGAAGGGTACGGATATGCGAACCATCCACATCAGCATCGGTCATGATGATAATGCGGTGATAACGAACCTTCTCTGGCATATATTCCTCTGCCCCAATTCCGGTTCCCAACGCTGTAATCAACGTAACAATTTCCTGAGATGACAATAATTTGTCAAAACGCGCCCGCTCTACATTGAGAATTTTTCCTTTCAGAGGCAGAATTGCCTGAAATTTACGGTCACGCCCCTGTTTGGCAGAACCCCCTGCTGAATCTCCTTCCACTAAATAGAGTTCACAAAGAGCAGGATCCTTTTCCTGACAATCGGCAAGTTTTCCTGGCAGACCAAGGCCATCAAAAACACCTTTTCTACGCGTCATCTCACGAGCTTTGCGCGCAGCTTCTCGAGCGCGCGCGGCCTCAATTATTTTTCCGATGATCACCTTGGTTTCCTGAGGGTTTTCAAGCAAAAAATCCTTGAGGCGATCACTTACCACATCTTCAACCACAGGCCTGACTTCCGAAGAAACCAATTTTTCTTTGGTCTGAGAAGAAAACTTTGGATCCGGAACCTTAACCGAAAGAACACAAGTCAAACCCTCACGCATGTCATCGCCAGATGTTTCAATCTTGGATTTTTTTGCGATTTCATTGTCGACCATAAATTGATTCATGGTCCGTGTCAAAGCTGCTCTGAGTGCCGTTAAATGGGTTCCACCATCACGCTGAGGAATATTGTTAGTAAAGCATAAAACATTTTCCTGATAAGACTCATTCCATTGAATCGCTACCTCAACTGTCATCCCATCCCTCTCTCCACTGGCATGAAAAATAGAAGGATGAATAACACTCCGAGTCCGATTCAAATACTCAACAAAACCACGAACACCTCCAGAAAAAGAAAAGGTTTCCTGCTGGTCTGTACGCATATCCTTTAGAAAAATGGAGACCCCATGGTTCAAAAAGGATAATTCTCGTAACCGCTTTGCTAGAATATCGTAGTGAAACTCTACTGTATCAAATGTCTCCGCACTAGCCAAAAAATGAACTTCCGTTCCCCGTCGTTCAGAATTCCCTACCATGGCCAATGGTGCAGTCGGATCACCATGGCGGAATTCCATGAAATAGCGCTTCCCGCCACGGTGAATAGTCAGTTTAAGCCAAGAAGATAGTGCATTGACTACAGATACACCAACCCCATGGAGACCCCCTGAAATTTTGTAACTATTTCCATCAAATTTACCCCCAGCATGAAGAACTGTCATAATTACTTCTGCTGCAGATCGCCCTTCTTCAGGATGAATATCCACAGGTATTCCGCGACCGTTATCACTGACAGTAATAGAATTGTCATAGTGAATAATGACCTGAATTTCATCGCAATACCCAGCTAATGACTCATCAATGGCATTGTCTAATACTTCAAAAACCATGTGATGCAATCCTGTTCCATCAGCCGTATCACCAATGTACATTCCAGGTCTTTTCCTGACCGCTTCTAATCCTTTCAGAACCTTTATACTTTCAGAAGTATAATCTAAGTCTTTATTTTCTTTGTCCATAGTAAATCCAATAATAATTTATATGCGCATTGGCATAACAACATACTTGAACTCGATTTCATTTTCAGGTATGGTAATCAGCAAACTGCTCCCAACGTCTCCAAATGTACACGTCAAAAATTCGACATCTACATGCTGTAGAACATCAATAAGATAAGTAATATTGAAACCGATATCTATGGGATCATGGGAATAATCTATTTCGATTTCCTCATGAGCCTCTTCATGATCTCCGTTATTACAAATAATTGTTAAATTTCCCTTATTTATCAAAAATCTAACGCCTTTAACCTTGTCGTTTGAAAGGATAGATGCGCGCTGGAGACTCTGTAAAAGTACCAGTCTTGAAATCGTAAATCCTCGATAATGGTTGGTAGGTATAACGCGATTGTAATCAGGATATTTCCCTTCAATTACTTTTGATAAAAACTCGATATTTGAAAAATTGAAAACAACCTGATTTTGTATCAAACCAAAAGAAACATTCTCTTCATTAACTTTTAGTAGTTTAATCAATTCACTCACACTGCGTCGTGGCAATATTACTTCTATAAACTCAGTATTCGATGCAATATTCTGACTACAGTAAGCCAAACGATGGGCATCAGTTGCAACGGTTACCATTTTTCCAGTACCAACTGAAAGAAAAGTTCCATTAAGATAAAAACGCACATCCTGCTGGGCAACTGAATACTCAACCTGTTCCAACATAAACTTCAATTTTCCTTGGGTAATAGTAACTGGGTTTTTTATTTCTTCACCGCGTCCCATTCCTAAATAATCATTAGGATTATGCGTTAACAAGTTGAAACGGCTTTTTCCTGATTTTATTAATAATTTTCTATCGCTATATTCAAGAATAACCAAACTGTTTTCTTTAAGACTACGAACAATGTCATGTAACTTTCGGGCAGATACTACAAGAGGTTCAGAAAAATCTAGAGTTTCTGGCTTAGTTGTTGTTCGTATTTGTACTTCTAGGTCTGTTCCTTTGATAACCAGCAAATCCCCATCAATCTCCATCAGTACATTGGACAAGATGGGATTTGTATGCCGCCGCTCGACAATTGCCAGCAAGGATTGAAGCGGTTGCAAGAGGTTCTCTCTAACTATAGTCATTTTAGACATAACATACCTTGGTAATAGTAATAATGCTTGTAAAATATCCAAAAAAACTTTATAACTTCATTAAAAACAATATGTTATAAGAAAAATATTTTTTGTATAACTTTTTTATTGTGTTGGGATAAATTGTGGATAAGTAAGGTGTTCCAAAGCATCGTGTAAGTTGTTAACAAATTATTTATATTTATTCACAGGTTTGCTGGTTTTTATCAACCGTTCAGGATTTGTGTCAACGTTTCGTAATCGCGTTTGATCATTGCTTCTTCCAAGCAAAGTTCCTGAATTTTTCTGCAGGCGTGCAGAACGGTTGTATGGTCGCGGCCACCGAAAGCTTCACCGATATCGGGAAGACTGAGATCGGTGATATCTTTGGCCAAGGCCATGGCAATTTGTCGTGGTCTTGCTAAGGTTCGTGTGCGCTTTTTTGAAAACATGTCGCTAACTTTTATTTTGTAGTAATCGGCCACAGTTTTTTGAATATTTTCAATAGATATTTGACGATGTTGAAGTGCCAAGACATCTCTTAGAGCTTCGCGTGCCGTATTGACTGTGATGGGCTCGTTGCGAAAACGTGAGTAGGCCACAACTCGTTTGAGCGCTCCCTCTAGTTCTCGAACATTGGAACGTATATTTTTGGCAATAAAAAAAGCAACAGCTTCATCCAGTACAATAGATTCCTGTTCGGCTTTGTTGATAAGAATGGCTACGCGCATTTCGAGTTCTGGTGGTTCCACTGCAACGGTTAGTCCCCACCCAAATCGAGAAATAAGGCGTTGCTCCATTCCTGTAATCTCTTTCGGAAAACTGTCACAGGTGATGATAATTTGGCGGTGAGACTCAATTAATGCGTTGAAAGCAAAAAAGAACTCCTCCTGGGTTCTGGCTTTGTTGCCAAAAAACTGTATATCATCGATCATCAAAAGGTCGAGGCTGTGGTAGTACTTCTTGAACGTATCAAATGATTTGTGTTGATAGGCACGCACTACATCTGAAACATATTTTTCTGCATGGATGTAGCGAACCCGTGCTTGAGGGGTTTTTTTAAGAATATGGTTACCAATAGCTTGTATCAAATGGGTTTTTCCAAGGCCAACGCCACCGTAAATGAACAGCGGGTTGTAGGCAGAACCAGGGTTTTCTGAAACTTGAATAGCTGCAGCACGAGCCAACTGGTTGGCTTTTCCCCCAATAAAATTCTCGAAGGTAAAGTTTGGATTGAGTTGATGACGCGTGATCCCCTTTTGTGGAGGGGGCTGTTCTGAGTTGATCTGAACCCCATTGACCGGGATTTCCAGGTTTTCTGGTTCTACAGGAGCAGCGGTCTTTTGCTGTACGGTCACTGACGTGAATCCGTGTTCTAGCGCTAATGTTTCTATGCGCTTTAGGTAACGTTCTTTTACCCACTGGAGAATGAATCGATTCGGGGCGATCAGAACGACACTATCATTCTGAATTTCCTCAGTTAGTGGTTTTATCCATGTATTAAACTGAGTTTCAGGAAGTTCTGCGCGAACATCCTGTAGCGTTGCCTGCCATGCTTGAATATGAGGTTGCACGAAGAGACCTCGGAGGATAAAATGGCCAGACGAACGGCCATCCAGCGCATCTGGCATTCTAACGTACTTTTCGATGGATATCCAGATTGGATATTCTCGTAAGGATTTGATTGGCTTTTTTCTTGACAAGCCCCGTTGTTTCATAGTCTAATCTACGGTTCTTCACCATAGTACTGGAATTGCGATGAAAAGAACTTACCAACCTTCAGTGACCAAGAGAAAGCGTACTCACGGTTTTCTTGTACGAATGAAAACTCGTGGTGGGCGTTCAGTTATCAATGCCAGACGCGCAAAGGGCAGGGCTCGTTTAGGCGTTTGAAGTTTTTTGTGTTCCCCATTTAACTTTTAACTCGGAAGTGGTATTGGCGCTGAGTTCCTTTGAACCTGTTTTCAAAGGAGGGAAAAAATGGGTGACCCACCACTTCTCGATGTTGGCTTTGCGCAATCAGACATCAACAGTCCGGTTAGGGCAGTCTGTGGCAAAAAAAGTTTGCAAAGGTGCGGTTGGTCGAAATTACATGAGACGATACTGCCGAGAGTGGGTCAGACTAAACGAATCTGCTTTTTTAGGATTTGATGTGGTTATGATTCATAGAAGACAGTTCCGACATGAAGATTTGCCTGAGATTCGCTTAGAACTCCAAAGACTCGTTGAGTTTGCTTGGCAATGTCAAAAATTATCCTGATTTTTATCCGATTTTATCAGTATGTGATCAGCCCGCTCCTGGGTAGATCTTGTCGCTTTGAACCCACCTGTTCCCATTATGCGTTGATAGCCATAACCCGTTATGGTGTATGGCGTGGGTTAATTCTGGCGGGGAAGCGTATTTCTCGCTGTCATCCTTTCAATCCTGGTGGGTACGACCCCGTCCCGTGAGATTCCCATGAAGTTACAACGAATGATCCCTTTGGTCCTGTTTACGTTATCCAGTTTCATGTTATGGGATAGTTGGCAGGCTTCCCACCTTAAATCTTCAGTGGTTTCGACGGAAAATAGGGCAGTCGTTCATTCGACGGCACCAATATCTGTATCCGGCAATGTGGCAAATTTGCCTTCTTTGGGTCAAGTCAGTGCGGTCACGCAGGGTCAAGAGAAGTTGCTATCTGGAGGTGGGGAGAGCATTCGGGTGGTGACGGATGAGATTGAGGCGAGCATCAGTTTGACTGGTGGTGATATACGTGAGCTCAGTTTGCTTCATCATCTGTCTGCAGAAAGTGATAAGAAGCCTATTGAACTCTTTCAGGATCATTCTGGGCTTCTTTATGTTGTTCAAACTGGTTTGCTGGGAGACCATTTTCCTAACCATACGAGTACGTTCGTGACTCAGGCACATAGTTATTCTATGGCTGCCGGCCAGGATGAATTGATCGTACCTTTGGTGGCAACTATTGATGGAATGGCTCGTGTTACTAAAATCTTTCACTTCAAGCGCGGTAGTTATGTCATTACGGTTGAAACCAAGTTTGAAAATTTGGGAAGTCAGCCGGTTTCTCCGTCGGCCTATTTTCAGTTTTTGCGTGTTTCAAAAGCGCCATCTGGAGATCCCAGATTTGTGAACACCTACACGGGCCCAGCGGTTTATACCCAAGCTGATAAATATCGCAAGGTTTCGTTTTCTGATATAGAAAAAGGAAAACGCGATTATCCACAAAGTTCAGATAACGGCTGGATTGCGATGCTGCAGCACTACTTCGTTGCAGCATGGTTGCCAGAACAAGGAACCCAACGCGAGTATTTTACGCGCAAGGTAGGTGATGATCTTTATAGTGCTGGGGTTATTATCCCTATGGGGAGTGTGTCACCTGGCGCATTTGCGACGTTGTCAGTTCCTCTGTACGCCGGACCTCAAGAAGGACAGAAACTCAAAGCATTGTCCCCTGGACTTGACTTGACGATTGATTATGGATGGTTGACTATCATTGCAACCCCGATGTTTCAGTTTTTATCTTGGATTCATGGTTTGGTGGGAAATTGGGGAGCGTCCATTATTTTGTTGACCCTGTCCATAAAATTATTGTTTTTCCCACTTTCTGCCGCCAGTTATAAATCCATGGCCAAAATGCGTCTTCTTTCTCCTAAAATGGAGCGCATCAAGCAACAGTATGGCGATGATAAGACTCGGATGAATCAAGCCATGATGGAATTGTATCGTACTGAAAAGATCAATCCATTGGGTGGTTGTTTGCCCATGTTGGTTCAGATTCCTGTATTTATTTCATTGTATTGGGTATTGCTGGGTGCTGTAGAATTGAGACATGCACCGTTTTTTGGCTGGATACACGATTTGTCAGCCGCTGATCCTTATTACATTTTGCCGTTGATTATGGCGGCATCCATGATTCTGCAGCAAAGAATGAGTCCTAAACCTGCTGATCCCGTTCAAGCCAAGGTCATGCAGTTCATGCCGTTGGTTTTCAGTTTTATGTTTTTCTTTTTCCCTTCTGGTTTAGTACTTTATTGGGTTGTAAATAATCTTCTGTCGATTGCTCAGCAGTGGCAGATTACTCGCATGATTGGAGATGGAAGCAAGTCCTGATGTCATTGTAGCAATTGCAACAGCCCCTGTTCCTTCTGGAATCGGGGTTTTGCGTCTTTCTGGGCATGGCTTGGCGGACTTTTGCCAAAAGTTGACGCACCGATCTTTGCCCCTTCCTCGTTTGGCTTCACTTCGTTATTTTTATGACTGTGCGGGTTTGGCTATCGACCAAGGCTTGCTGATCTACTTTTCTGCCCCCGCTTCTTTTACAGGTGAAGAGGTTATAGAGTTTCAGACACATGGTAGCCCGGTGGTGCTTCATGAACTTCAGGCGCATTGTTTGGCTTGTGGAGCAAGGTTGGCTGAGCCAGGTGAATTTACATTACGAGCATATTTGAATAACCGTCTTGATTTGATGCAGGTTGAGGCGGTTTCCGATCTTATTCATGCGGAGTCAAGGCAAGCTGCTATTTCGGCCACTCGTTCATTGAATGGGGAATTTAGGCTTGTGGTTCATGAAATGATTAATCTTCTTGTTGATCATCGTGTTTTTTTGGAAAGTCATTTTGATTTTTCTGATGAAGATGTGCCTGACTATCATCATTCTTCTTTCGTTAGTTCGATCCAATCCATGATTTCTCGATTGGAAGCATTGATGATGGGGGTTCAGCGTGGACTCCTGCTGAGGACCGGTAAAAAGGTCGTTTTGATTGGGGTCCCTAATGTTGGGAAGTCAAGTTTGCTCAATTATTTGACAGAAGAAGATCATGCGCTGGTTACCCCTATACCAGGGACGACCAGAGATGTTATTAAAGGTTACTGGGTGCTTGAGGGGATCCCTTTGCATTTGGTGGATACTGCGGGCATTAGATCTACTGATGATCTTGTCGAACTGGCTGGAATTGAACGAACTTGGAAAGAAGCATCCCAGGCTGATATCGCACTTGTTGTGGTGGATGCAGCGCAGGGAATAACCGCTGATGATCGTGCAATTCTGGAAAAACTCCCGAGAGATATATGTAAGGTATTGATAATAAACAAGATAGATTTGTTTTCGAATTTCGATCCTGATATGCCGAATTGGTTTGTTGATGAAGTAGGTATCTCCGCTTTTTTCTGTGTTTCGGCTCGTACTGGCAAAGGAATTTCCGAGTTGAAGCGAGGTATAATGAAAAGCCTGAAAGTTCCAGATGCCGATGATGTTTTTATGGTGAGTGAGCGGTATTTGGCACTTCTTACCAGAGCTCGGGATGCTTTGTCTGCTTCATTGAGTGGAGAGGCAGATGAGATGGTAGCGGAAGACTTGCAGGTTGCTCAGCGTGCCTTGCAACGTGTAGTTGGTAGAGAATACGCTTCCGACGATTTGTTAGGTGACATCTTTTCAAGATTTTGTATCGGGAAGTAATGCCAACGTTTCTGTTTCACGTGAAACTTTACGGTGCCCCATGATTAAATATCCAGAGGAATTTTCCGTTATTGTTGTTGGTGGTGGGCATGCTGGTACCGAGGCCGCTCTTGCAGCGGCTCGTACTGGTGCAAAGACACTGTTGCTTACGCATAACATTGATACACTAGGGCAGTTATCTTGCAATCCATCTATTGGAGGAATCGGGAAGGGGCATCTCGTAAAAGAAATCGATGCCCTGGGTGGGGTAATGGGATGGGCGGCGGATCGATCAGGTATTCATTGGCGCACCTTGAATGCGCGAAAGGGGGCGGCTGTACGTGCTACCCGTGCACAGGTGGATCGTCAGATATATAAGCGCATGGTGCGCAGCAAATTGGAAAATCAAGAAAACCTTACCTTGTTTCAGCAAGCAGTTACCGGGTTACGAACGCACGATAACAAGGTTGTTGGAGTCGAAACGCAGTTAGGGTATTGGTTCGCTGCTCCTTCTGTGGTTTTGACGGCCGGTACATTTCTGGCTGGATTGATCCATGTTGGCTTGGTCACCAGCGAGGGGGGGAGGGCCGGTGATCCGCCGGCTCTCCATTTGGCGAATCAGTTACGCATGCTTGAGTTACCTATAGGCAGGTTGAAAACTGGAACACCACCACGTATTGATGGTAAGACTATCGATTATCGTGTGACAGAAGAGCAACCTGGTGATGATCCGCTCCCTGAATTTTCGTTTTGGAATGACGAACTACGATCGCGCCCTCGTCAGGTTTCGTGCTGGATAACACATACTACTGTGGAAACTCACGATATCATAAGAAAAAATCTTGAGCGTTCCCCGCTTTATACGGGTGTGATTAAGGGAACTGGGCCACGCTATTGTCCGTCTATAGAAGACAAAATACACCGCTTCAGCGATAAGGACTCGCATCAGATTTTTTTGGAACCTGAGGGATTGGATACTCATGAGGTTTATCCCAATGGCATATCTACTAGCCTCCCCTTTGATGTACAGAGAGACATTGTTCGCTCAATTCCTGGTCTGGAAAATGCGCATATCTTGCGCCCTGGATATGCGATTGAGTATGATTATCTTGATCCTAGAGCATTGCAAGCTTCCCTGGAATCCAAGGATATTTCTGGTCTGTTTTTGGCAGGGCAGATTAATGGCACTACAGGCTATGAAGAGGCAGCTGCGCAGGGTCTTTTGGCGGGGCTTAATGCTTCACGTAAGGCGCGAGAACTGACACCATGGGTGCCTTTGCGACACGAGGCCTACCTTGGTGTCATGGTAGATGATCTGATCACTCGTGGTGTGACAGAACCTTATCGAATGTTCACGAGTCGAGCCGAATATCGATTACAATTGCGTGAGCAAAATGCAGATATTCGTTTATCAGAACATGCTTTTTCATTGGGCCTTTTGAATCAAGAGCAGATTCAGCGCTTGCGTATTAAGCGTCACATGATGAAAGAGATGTCTGAGTGCTTGGCAAAGACTCGTTTCACGTGGAACACTGCGGATGTAACACATGAATCGAACACATCCAAGGTTGGGAGCGCACTGGATTGGCTCAAGCGGCCTGATTTTACCTATCGTGAACTCAAAGATTATTGGTTGCGAGAAGGGGAGATGCTGCCGGAACTGGTTTCGGATACTTTGCTGGAATTGATTGAAATCGATGTTAAGTACCAAGGATATGTTGACCGACAACAACAGGAAATCTCAAGGTCATTAACCATGGAATCCATGAAAATCCCACGCGAGTTTTGTTATCAGGCTATGAGCAACTTGTCGCATGAGGTGCGAGAGAAATTGGAAAAGCATCGGCCAGAAACTGTTGGTATGGCAGCCCGTATTCCGGGTGTGACCCCGGCTGCGATATCATTACTCCTGGTGCACTTGAAGCGTCGTGATTGATGGATTTCTGATACTTAATTCAAAGGAACGGATATGGGATACCATTCCCCGGATGATATCGCTTTGCTGGCGCACGGGGCTAAACAACTCGGTATCGAAGTAACGCCAGAGGCTATAGAGACAACTCTATGCTATGTGGATCTACTGATACATTGGAATCAGAGAATAAATCTGACAGCGATAAAAGATCGGCGACAAATACTACATGCCCATATTTTGGACAGTTGGACTTTGGTTCCCCATTTGACCGATTGCCATACATTACTTGATGTGGGGACCGGGCCAGGACTGCCCGGGATACCGGTCGCAATAGTGTGCCCGTCAATTTCCGTTTCGCTGGTGGAATCTAACGGAAAAAAGACCGCATTCCTTAGGCAATGTAAAATTGACTTGGCTCTGGGCAATATCCATGTGATCGAAGATCGTGTGGAACAATGCTCTGGAGACATTAAGTACGACAGGATTGTGAGTCGTGCATTTTCAGATCTGACACAGTTTGTATCGGGGACTTCTCAGTTGATAACGACGGGAGGGGAATGGGTAGCTATGAAAGGAATGCTTCCTTATGATGAGATCGCCAGAGTCCATGAGAAAGTGGCATCATTGCGGACTACGCAGGTTAAGGTGCCAGGTCTGCAGGTTGAGCGACATCTTGTACATATGACACCGTACTCAGTATGAAGAATGCAGCAACTTCCATGGCGAAAATTTTTGCTGTTACAAATCAGAAAGGTGGGGTAGGAAAGACCACCACCGTGGTAAATTTATCAGCAAGTTTGGCTACGATGGGAAAAAAGGTCCTACTCGTTGATCTTGATCCGCAAGGGAATGCGACCACGGGGAGTGGCATCACCAAAGACGAGTTGACCCCATCCGTTTATGATACCCTGATCGGGCAGGCATCGCTCGCAGATGTCATTCAACCTTCTGCGTTTGGTCACTATGATGTTGTACCAGCAAATCGCTCTCTTGCAGGAGCAGAAGTAGAGTTGGTTTCTGGTGAACAGCGTGAGTATCGATTAAAACAAGCATTAACGACAGTTCATCAACGCTACGATTATGTATTGATCGATTGCCCTCCTGCCTTGAACCTGCTTACCCTTAACGGATTGACGGCAGCCAATAAGCTGATCATTCCGATGCAATGTGAATACTATGCCCTGGAGGGCTTGACTGACTTACTTCAAACGATTCGAAGGGTAAGAGCGCATTTGAATCCAGGAATGTCCATTGAAGGCTTGCTACGAACCATGCTTGATCCTCGTAGTTCCCTGGCACAGCAGGTCTCTCTGGAACTGGATAAACATTTCCCTGGGAAGATATACAAGACTGCCATACCCAGAAACGTGCGCCTGGCAGAAGCACCCAGTTATGGAAAGCCAGCCATACACTATGATCCTTCATCTAAAGGAGCGCAGGCATATATTGAGTTGGCCAGGGAGTTTATTGAACGACAGATGGGAGTTATACGCGATAAGGAAGCAAGATGTTAGGGGAGTGGGAGGAGCGATGTCAAAACTGAGAGGGTTAGGGAAAGGGTTGGATGCACTGTTGGGAGAGGATACGCAACGTGCCGTACGCGATTTCACTACGTTGCCCGTCACCGAGTTACAACCTGGAAGATTTCAACCTAGGCAAAAAATTGATGAGCGAAGCTTGGAAGAGTTGGCATCCTCCATACGCGCCCACGGCATCCTTCAGCCAATTTTGGTTCGTTCACTGAAGGAAGGCGGAGGATATGAAATTATTGCAGGGGAACGCAGATGGCGTGCGGCAGAAATAGCCGGATTGGAGGCCGTGCCCGTTCTGATTCGTGAGATGGCTGATGAAGCTACGATGGCTGTGGCTTTGATAGAAAATTTACAGCGCGAAAATCTTAATGTATTGGAAGAGGCACAAGGACTGCAACGTCTTATCAAAGAATTTGGACTGACACATGAAGAAGTCGCGCGGTCAGTAGGAAAATCCCGTAGTGCCGTCAGCAATTTGTTGAGAATGTTAGAATTATCTGAAAGTGTGCGCTCACTTTTGATGGATGATGTGTTAGATATGGGGCACGCGCGAGCACTGTTGCCATTGAATGAAAAGCAACAGTATGAAGTGGCGATGGAAATCGTTGATAAACAATGGTCTGTTAGACAAACGGAGCAACGGGTCAAAGCATTGCTGAAAAGCGTAGTAGATACAACGAACTCCATACAAGCAGAAAATACAAAAATAACGCCGCGATGGAGCGACTGGCTATCAAAGCAAATAGGTGTAGATGTGACAATCAAGACCAACCAGCGTGGAAATGGGACGATCGCCATTCATTTTTCAAATCCTGAAGAGATGGAAGCCATCATATGGAAGATTGGCAAGGATGAAAAAGGACGTAAATCACAGGCATAGTCAATACCCGTAGAAGATTTGACTAGTCTGAAAAAAATGCTATAATTCCGATGTTTGTCGATTTTATATTGATGATTCCTGCAAGAATAATTCGGATAATAAAAGCGCAGACGGTTGTGACAGTAGCGATTGGATCTGGATCGTGGCTGGTTTTTGGCGCAGCGGTAGGGATGTCTAGTACCTATGGTGGTGCCGTGGGCGTGTTTTCAGCGCTTGCATATGCAGTACGTTCTAGCCTTGCAAAGGGGAAAACCCCCGAAGACTGGCTGAAGGCGCAGTATGCAGGGGAAAAATTAAAGTTTGCGGTAACCGTCATATTGATCATAGCGGTTGCCAAAGGATATCCGGCGCTTCACTGGCTGGCTTTTTTGATGGGTTTCATGTCAACCATGCTAGTGTATTTTCTGGCACTACTGTGGGACGTGTGAGTTTGTTGAGAGATGGATTTGAAAATGAGTGAAAGTTCCGGTCTGACATCCAGTGAATACATCCACCATCACCTGACAAATTTGGTGTCAGGCCAAGGGTTTTGGTCATTCGATATCGACACGATGGTCACTTCCGCTGTGCTGGGTATGATCGTATTTGGCTTTATGGCCTCGGTTGCTTCAAAAGCAACAGCTGGAGTACCTGGCAGAGTTCAGGCTGCGGTAGAGATATTGCTGGAAATGGTGCAGACGCAGGTTCGCGACACCTTTCACGGTGAGAGTGGAATGGTTGGGCCCTTGGCGTTGACGATTTTTGTATGGGTGTTTTCCTTGAATGCACTGGATCTTCTGCCAGTAGATTTGGTTCCTTTGTTGACGGGAGCGGTGGGGATTGAGCACTGGAAGGTGGTTCCTACCACGGATCCAAATCATACCTTTGCAATGTCGCTGACGGTATTTTTTCTGATTATGTTTTACAACATAAAATATAAAAAATTTGGTGGATTTACGCGCGAGGTGCTAACCGTCCCATTTGGTGCCAAGATGGCCCCCTTTAATTTCTTGTTTCGTGTAATCGAAGATCTGGCTAAGCCGGTTTCACTGGCGCTACGGTTGTTTGGGAACATGTATGCTGGTGAAATGGTTTTTATATTGATTGCGTTACTGCCTCCCTATTTGCAGTGGATGCTGGGCGCCCCGTGGGCCATATTTCATATATTGATTATCACGTTGCAAGCATTTATCTTCATGATATTGACCATTATTTATTTGAGTATGGCCCAAGAAAGCCATTAACATTAACACTTTCATTCAACTAGCACATTTTAGATTTACTTTAAGGAGAAAACATGGAACACCTCGCATCGTTGCTCGGAAGCACTGCAATCGCTGTATCTATCCTGATTGGCTGTGGTGCTTTGGGAACTGCCATTGGGTTTGGGATATTGGGTGGGCGCTTCCTCGAAGGTGCTGCTCGTCAACCTGAAATGATCCCCACTTTGCAAGTCAAGATGTTTATCGTTGCCGGCTTGCTGGATGCGGTGACCATGATTGGCGTGGGTATTGGACTCTTCATGTTGTTCGCAAACCCATTTGTCCCCATGCTGAAGGGCTAATCCAGGGTCATCGACAAGACAAAAGGGAGTCAGGGCATGAACATAAATGCCACATTGTTTGGTCAAGCGATCACCTTTGCCATACTCATTTGGTTTACCATGAAGTTTGTTTGGCCGCCAGTTGTGGCGGCATTGGATGAGCGTGCCAGGAAAATCGCGGAAGGTCTGGAAGCGGCAGAAAAAGGCAAGCAAGATCTAGCGAAGGCAGAGACACGGTCGCAGGAAGCGCTGAATGACGCCAAAGCTAAAGCGGCTGAAATTGTAGCGCTGTCAGAAAAACGCGGTCAGGAAATTGTCCAGGCGGCTCGTGATGCAGCACTCCAGGAGGCTGCTCGAGTGAAGGCTCAAGCGCAGGCTGAAATGGAACAGGAAGTGATGAAGGCACGCGAGACTTTACGAAATCGTGTTGCCGATCTGGCTGTAGCAGGCGCTGAGAAAATTCTGCGACGTGAGATCAATGCTCAGGGTCACGCAGAATTGCTGACGGCTCTCCAGGCAGAACTGTAAAGGAAAATCGCCATGGCTGAAATGATGACGATTGCCAGACCTTATGCGGAAGCAGTTTTCTCCCGAGCGCTGGAAACACAGCAGATTAGCCAATGGGGAGATAGATTAGCACTTCTGGCACAAGTTTCAGGTGATCAATGCGTAGTCAGTATGCTGAGTAACCCTCGTTTGACCAAGCAAGAAAAGGCGGTGCTGTTGACCAACCTTTGTGCGGAAGGTCTTGGTGAGGAGGGGCGTAACTTCCTGAGTGTCATGGCAGACAACAATCGCCTGGGTATTCTTGCGGTCGTTGCGCAGCAATTTGAAGTATTGCGCCACGAACACGAAGGGGTTCTGGATGCAGGCGTAGTCAGTGCATCTCCAATGGATCAAAACCAGATTGCCGAATTATCACAACAATTGACCAAGCGTTTTGGCAAGCCGGTGAGAATTCAGCACACCGTAAACCCGGAATTACTAGGTGGGTTTTGCGTGACCGTAGGCGATACCATGATTGACGGCTCAGTACGCGCTCGTTTGCAACAACTGTCTGTTGCACTTAAACAATAGAGACAATTAGGGAGCCGCAATTGCGGCGTTTCCACCAGGAGATCCATAGTATGCAGTTGAACCCATCTGAGATCAGCGAACTGATCAAATCAAGAATCCAAAATCTTCCCATGACTGCGGAAGCCAGAACTCAGGGAACCATCATTTCCGTTACGGACGGGATTGTCCGCATTCACGGATTGGCTGACGTCATGCAAGGTGAGATGCTGGCTTTTCCCAATGATACCTATGGCTTGGCGCTCAACTTGGAGCGCGATTCAGTGGGAGCGGTGATTTTGGGTGAGTATGAGCACATCAGTGAAGGCGATGTTGTTACCTGCACTGGGCGTATTCTGGAAGTTCCTGTTGGGCCTGAACTGAAAGGTAGAGTGGTGGATGCACTGGGAAAGCCAATCGATGGAAAAGGGCCCATCGAAGCCAAAGCCAGTTCGCCGATAGAAAAAATTGCGCCAGGAGTGATCTGGAGACAGTCAGTGACTCAACCCGTGCAAACCGGGTTGAAATCCATTGATTCCATGGTCCCCGTTGGTAGAGGTCAGCGAGAGCTGATCATTGGCGACCGCCAGACAGGGAAGACGGCAGTTGCGATTGATACCATCATCAATCAGAAAGGTCAGGATATGACCTGTATTTACGTTGCCATTGGTCAAAAAGCTTCTTCCATTTCTAACGTTGTACGTAAACTGGAAGAACATGGAGCCTTGGAATACACCATTGTGGTGGCAGCGACAGCCTCTGATTCAGCAGCCATGCAATTTATTGCGCCCTACTCAGGTTGTGCCATGGGAGAGTATTTCCGTGATCGTGGTGAAGATGCCTTGATCATCTATGATGATTTGACGAAACAGGCGTGGGCATACCGTCAGATTTCCCTATTGCTACGTCGCCCACCGGGTCGCGAAGCATACCCCGGAGATGTGTTCTATCTTCATTCGAGACTATTGGAGCGAGCAGCACGAGTAAATCCTGACTATGTTGAACGGATGACCAATGGTGAAGTGAAAGGGAAAACGGGCTCTCTGACAGCCCTGCCTATTATTGAAACCCAGGCAGGGGATGTTACGGCTTTTGTTCCCACCAATGTGATTTCCATTACTGATGGGCAGATATTTTTAGAAACGGATTTGTTCAATGCAGGGATAAGACCTGCAATCAACGCTGGGATTTCAGTTTCTCGTGTTGGTGGTGCAGCACAGACAAAAGTGATCAAGAAATTGGGAGGTGGAATTCGCTTGGCTCTTGCCCAATATCGTGAACTGGCTGCCTTTGCACAGTTTGCCTCTGACCTCGATGATACAACGCGCAAGCAGTTGGAACGTGGTCGCATGGTCACAGAATTGATGAAACAGGCACAATACGCGACGATGTCGGTAGCGGAGATGGCGATTACCTTGCACGCAGTCAACAAGGGGCATTTTGATGCGTTGGAAGTCAAGCAGGCTCTACCTTTTGAGCATGGACTGCAAGCATTCTTGAAGAGCAAGTACCCTGCAATCGTTGAGAAAATCGCTGGTTCACATGACCTTGATAAAGACAATGAAAAGGCTCTGGAAGCTGCCATTGAGGATTTCAAGAAAACTGGTGTGTACTGAGCCTGGCTAGGAGACGGTCATCATGGCAGGATCAAAAGAAATTCGCGTAAAGATCAAAAGCGTTCAGAATACGCGCAAGATCACCAAGGCGATGGAAATGGTTGCGGCGAGCAAAATGCGCAAAGCTCAAGAGCGCATGCGCGCTGCCCGGCCCTATGGAGAAAAAATTCGTAGGGTTGCCTCTCATCTGGCCCATGCTCATGCAGAGTATCAGCACCCTTTTCTGTCAACACGTGAGCAGATAAAAAATATAGGCGTGGTTCTGGTCACCTCAGACAAAGGTCTTTGTGGAGGGTTGAATTCGAATCTTCTAAGGCAACTGACCGTATCGATGAAGCGGTGGGATCAAGAGGGAATTAAAATCAGCGCGGTAGCCCTCGGAAACAAAGGGTTAGGATTCCTTAACCGTCTGGGTGTGCCAGTATTGGCGCAGGCCGTTCAGTTGGGAGATAAACCTCACCTGGAAACGCTCATTGGTCCCTTGAAGGTTATGCTAGATAAATTCCGGGCTGGTGAAATTGACGCGATATACCTGGGATACAATCGTTTTATCAACACCATGAAGCAACAACCGATGGTGGAACAATTGGTGCCTTTGGTGGCAGAGAAGGTCTCTGGTGAAACAAGGCATGAGGCGGCAGCTTGGGATTATATCTATGAACCCGATGCACAAGTAGTCATTGACGAATTGTTGATGCGCTATGTAGAGGCTCTGATATACCAGGCTGTGGCCGAAAATATTGCATCGGAACAAAGTGCGCGGATGGTTGCCATGAAGGCTGCGTCCGACAATGCTGGCAATGTCATCGGCGAATTGCAGTTGATATATAACAAATCTCGTCAGGCAGCCATTACCAAGGAACTATCTGAAATTGTTGGTGGCGCGGCTGCCGTTTGAACATAATTTGGAACTTACCCTTTAGGACTCAAACATGAACCAAGGAAAAATTGTCCAGTGTATCGGTGCGGTGATTGATGTGGAATTTCCACGCGACCAATTACCCGGAATTTATGATGCTCTTACGATGGAAGGCAGCGAATTGATGCTGGAAGTCCAACAACAACTGGGCGACGGTGTTGTCAGAACGATTGCATTGGGTTCATCAGATGGTTTGCGTCGCGGGATGACGGTGAGCAACACCGGCAAGCCAATTTCTGTGCCGGTAGGCCCTAAAACACTCGGTCGCATCATGGATGTGCTGGGCCGTCCCATTGATGAGGCGGGACCCGTGGAAGCAGAATCAACAGCTTCGATTCATCGTAAAGCTCCTCGCTACGAAGAATTGTCTCCTAGCCAAGAACTGCTGGAAACAGGGATTAAAGTCATTGATTTGATCTGTCCCTTTGCAAAAGGTGGGAAAGTTGGACTGTTCGGTGGTGCTGGAGTGGGAAAGACCGTCAACATGATGGAACTCATCAACAACATCGCTAAGGCTCATGGGGGGTATTCTGTCTTTGCCGGTGTGGGTGAGCGTACTCGTGAAGGAAATGATTTCTATCACGAAATGAAAGATTCGAACGTATTGGATAAAGTAGCATTGGTCTATGGTCAGATGAATGAACCGCCTGGAAATCGTCTCCGCGTTGCTCTGACAGGGCTGACCATGGCTGAGTACTTCCGCGATGAAGGGCGCGATGTGTTACTTTTCGTGGACAATATCTATCGCTACACATTGGCTGGAACTGAAGTTTCCGCGCTACTGGGCCGTATGCCTTCTGCTGTGGGCTATCAACCGACATTGGCAGAAGAAATGGGGCGCTTGCAAGAGCGCATTACCTCCACCAAGGTGGGTTCGATTACATCGGTACAGGCCGTTTATGTCCCAGCAGATGACTTGACTGATCCCTCACCGGCGACGACGTTCCTGCACTTGGACTCGACTGTAGTGTTGTCGCGCGATATCGCCTCGTTGGGTATCTACCCGGCGGTTGATCCGCTTGACTCCACATCACGTCAGTTGGATCCGCTGGTGGTTGGTGAAGAGCACTATCAGGTGGCGCGTTCAGTACAGGTGACCTTGCAGCGTTATAAGGAATTGCGTGACATCATTGCCATTCTAGGAATGGATGAACTCTCACCTGAAGATAAACTTGTGGTTGCTCGGGCTCGTAAGATACAGCGTTTCCTGTCTCAACCATTTCATGTTGCTGAAGTATTTACTGGAGCGCCTGGAAAATATGTTTCATTGGCCGAAACCATTCGCGGCTTCAAGGGAATCGTCAATGGTGACTATGATGCGTTGCCAGAGCAGGCATTCTACATGGTAGGCGGTATCGACGAAGCTGTCGAAAAAGCCAAAACCATGCAGTAACGGAAAATTCCCATGGCTAATCTCTTTCAAGTGGACGTTGTCAGCGCAGAATCTGAAATATATTCTGGAACTGCCGAGTTCGTGGTGCTACCAGGTGAATCTGGGGAGTTGGGGATCTATCCGCGCCATACTCCCCTCATTACGCGTATCAAACCTGGAGTTGTTCGAGTCAGGTTAGAGACAGGTGCTGTAGAATCCATTTTCGTGGCGGGCGGCATTCTGGAAGTTCAGCCGGATGGTGTAACCGTACTGGCTGATACCGCGATTCGTGCGCATGATCTGGATGAAGCGAAGGCAGAAGAAGCCAAGCGCAAGGCCGAAGAATCGTTGCAGAACAGAACGGCAGATATTGATTTTGCACGTGTGACTGCAGAATTGAATGTTGCCATTGCTCAGTTGGCAGCGATAAATCGTCTGCGCAAGGAAGTCCACTGAAACCCCGGTCCATGCCCCTATGTATCGTTACCCTGGCCGCGGGCCAGGGTAAACGAATGAATTCATCACTACCAAAAGTTTTACAACCCATTGCCCAGCGTCCCATGCTGCAGCATGTACTGGGGACAGCCAAAAGTCTCCAACCCAGTAAGATTGTCATTGTTTATGGTCATGGTGGTACACAGGTGCGTGCTCATGTCCTTGATGAAGATCTGATCTGGGCTTACCAGAAAGAGCAAAAAGGGACGGCGCATGCGGTCATGCAAGCGCTGGATTACCTGGATCCAAATGAACGAGTTCTGATCCTCTATGGAGATGTCCCACTTTTACGCGCAGAAACACTGCAGCGTATGGTGGCACTTCCGTGCTCGGATCTTGTTTTACTGACCCAGAGGCTTTCAGATCCTACGGGATATGGGCGCATATTACGAAATATCAGCGGTCAGGTGCAAGGAATTCGGGAAGAAAAGGATGCGTCAGTTCAGGAGCGCAATATCCAGGAGATCAATACCGGGATCATGCTGGTTCCAGCCAACCGATTGGCTGGCTGGTTAGCACGCATAGATTGCCAGAATGCTCAAGGTGAGTACTACCTCACAGATCTGGTGCAACTGGCAGTTGCTGATGAAGTGCCGATCAGCACGGTGGAGCCTGGAGAACCTTGGGAAGCGTTGGGGGTGAACGACAAATCACAACTCGCTCAACTGGAAAAAATATATCAGTATCACCAGGCAGAGGCCTTGCTTAAGGCAGGTGTTACGTTGATGGACCCTGAGCGTGTGGCCGTAAGAGGACAAGTAACATGTGGACGAGATGTGACATTGGATGTGGGGGTCATTCTCGAAGGACAGGTAACTCTCGGAGATAATGTATCCATCGGTCCATACTGTGTGATCCGCAACGCGCATGTCGGACAGGGTAGCATCATCGAAGCATTTTGCCATATTGATGGGGCAAACTTGGGGGGGCTGGCCCATGTCGGGCCTTATGCTCGCATACGACCTGGTACAGTGACCGCCGAAGGAGTTCATCTGGGTAATTTTGTCGAGATCAAGAACAGCACTATCGGTGTGTACTCCAAGGCCAACCACCTGACTTATCTGGGTGACAGCACGGTGGGGGAACGTGTGAATGTGGGAGCTGGTACGATAACCTGTAACTATGATGGAGCCAACAAGCACCGCACCGTGATTGGTGATGATGTATTCATTGGCTCGGATACCCAACTGATAGCGCCTGTGACGATTGAATCAGGTGCAACCATTGGAGCGGGATCTACCATAGTACGCCGCGCACCCGCTGGAGAACTGACATTGTCGCGCAGTGAGCAGGTGACCAAGAAAGGATGGAAACGTCCCCGCAAGGGAAAAACTGAGTAATGCTCAGTGTGCACTCTTTTTGATGCGAAGTTCCTGTTCAATTAACTGATTGATGATTGGAAACAGGGCTTGGTTGCTCCCTGCCAGCGAAGGTGAGGTGGAATATCGTCCATCAATGATGATGGTTGGCACACCATCAACACCGTAATTCATGGCTTGCTGATCGCCCAGTTGGACTTTGGTCTGAATGGCAAAAGATCGGTACAGGGCAATGAATTGTGCGCGGTTGACACCATGCTGTGCAAGCCAATCGAATAGGGTATCTTCGGAAAAGAGATTGACATTTTGGTCATGGATAGCATGGAAGATGGCTTCTTGTAAGCGGTTCACTTCTCCCATCTGCTCTAATGCGTAGTAGGCACGTGCCAGAACAGCCCACTGAGAGTGGCCAAAAGTCACAGGAATACGACGATACACTACACCAGCAGGCAATTTGTGTGACCAAGGCTCGATGAGTGGTGCCAGATGGGCGCAGTGTGGGCAACCATACGAGAAAACCTCCAGCACTTCCACAGAAGGCCCGGGCAAAGGGGTGTCACTGATAACTTGATAATCGCGACCCGAGACTGCTGCGCGAGACGCGGGTAGGATAGCCATAGATAGACTGGCGATTGTGAATTGGAGCCAGCGACGGCGAGTAGAATGAATTGGCATGGAGTTTCTCCGGAATAGGCGAATCCTAATGAGGGACAAGGGAACTGTGGCTCGTGGTCGTTTCACGCAGGACCTGAGATGGAATAGCATTATCCCGTAGGGTCTTGACCATGCTGCGTACTTCCTCTACGGAGGCAAAGGGTCCGACTCTGACACGAAAGTTTGGGGACTTTCCATCTGGTTCTGAAGGAATGACAGTACTATCAATCCCCAGCAGCGCAAGGTTGGCGCGTTGACTTTCGGCTTCAGATGCTTGACTAAATGCTCCGGTCTGTATGAAGTAGCGCACAGTTACAGGGTGGAGTTCTTCGTTCAGTGAGCTAGGCAAATTCGGTGGTGGCAGGGGAGGACCTGCCTCAGGTAAGGAAGGGAGACTGGTGGGAGTACTTTGTATGGGCGCAGTAGTGGGATTTCCATCGGTAGCGGAGGAATTGCCTTCTGACATAGGGTCCGGTGAGGAAACCGCCGTACCGAGAGAAGAGGGAGTTAATAATCCGCGCTTGTTGGCATCGGTATGTCCTTCAGCGATAGGTGAGATCGTAGGAGTGGCTGAATGTGTAGGCATGGGACTGGCCAGGTGGCTGATGTAGAGAGCAATGCCTGCAGCCAGCAGACTGCCAAAGACCAGACCCGCCATCAATCCTATAAAAAAACGGTTCTTCGGAGGCACTGCCGGGCTGTTGGGTTTGCTGGACATGAGGGCTTATCCTGTTAAGAAATGGGGATGGTTCCGAGGAGCATGACCAGAGATTGCCAAGATCAGAAAACTCACATGACATCCGGAGCAGAGACACCCAATAGGGTCAGGCCATCGCGTAACACGATTTGAATGCTTTTGAGCAGCGCTAGACGCGCCAGCGCTTCAGGACAGTCGAGAAATGGAACGGCGTTGTAGTACCCGTGAAATGAGGCTGCCAAATCGCGCAGGTAAAAAGCCAACAAATGGGGGGCCAATTCTTGAGCAGCCTGTTGTATGAGAACAGGATAGGCACGCAGAATCTGAAAGAGTTCCACTTCTTCGGGCTGGATCAGCGCAGACAAATCGACGGAGTGCAACAAGTCGGTATTTCCGCCCCAGCGCTCTAACACACGAGAAATGCGAGCATGGGCGTACTGAATGTAATAAACAGGGTTATCCTGCGATTGGGCGCGAGCCAAATCAAGATCAAAGTCCAAATGCTGATCGGATTTGCGCAGTACATAAAATAGACGCGCCGCGTCCCGACCAACCTCTTCTCGCAGATGTCTGAGAGTTACGAATTGGCCCTTGCGAGTAGACATCTGAGCCTTTTCACCCTGACGGAACAGACTGACAAATTGAACCAGGGGAACCGAAAGATGTGCAACGTCATAACCCAATGCGATGAGTGCGGCTTCTACACGGGGAATATAGCCGTGATGATCGGCTCCCCAGACATTGATCAGTCGATCAAAGCCACGCTCGAATTTGTTGACGTGATAGGCGATATCCGAAGCGAAATAAGTATAAAGACCGTTATCTCTTTGAACCACTCGATCCTTTTCATCGCCGAAAGCGGTGGAACGAAACCACAGTGCGCCTTGGTCGCGATACAAATGTCCCGCTTCAGAAAGGCGCTCGACGATTTTTGCGACTGAGCCGCTATCAAACAGCGATTGCTCGGAAAACCATTCATCAAATACCACACCAAATTCTTGAAGATCATCACGACAGTCAGACAGTTGTTGGGCGAGTACAAAAGCATGGAGATTTTGGTAGATGTCGCCCAGCAATGTTTTAGCTGAGGCAATCAGACAGTCCATCTGTGCTTCTTCGTCACCAGTGTCCTGATTATTCAAGCCGGGACAGGCGTGAAGCAGGGCAGATACCATGTTCTCGGTGTCTCCCAGCGAAAAACGGTCTAAAGCATCTTGGGCCATGCTGAGTACATAGTCACCCTGATAACCATTGGCGGGGAAAGGGAAAGATAGTTTACCTGTGTTATTCAGGGCACGCAGCCACGTTGATACGGTCAGGATATCCATTTGACGACCAGCGTCATTGACGTAATATTCGCGATGAACTTGATAACCGGCTTTTTCGAGAATATTGCATAACGACGCACCATAAGCCGCACCGCGACCATGGCCGACGTGCAGAGGGCCTGTGGGATTGCTGGATACAAATTCGACCAATACGCGCCGGTCATTTTCTTGGTCTGATTGGGCATACAAACTTCCACCATTCAGAATTTCCATGACGACGGATTGACGAGCGGCAGAACTTAGGAAAATATTGATGAATCCGGCCCCTGCCAATTCCACATGGTCGATAAGAACAGAGGGCGGAAGCAGTGCCAAAATGCGCTGGGCGACTTCCCGTGGGGGGAGTCGAAGCGATTTGGCTAATTGCAGTGCAATGGGGGAAGCATAGTCACCATGATTGGCTTGACGAGTGCGTTCCAACGTCAGTCGGCTGACATACTCAGGTGCGATGGAGGTCAGAGCACCTGAGAGCCAGTCGATGAGGTTCTGTTCTAATGCGGGGAGTGTTGACACAGTAATACTCAAAGTTCAATTAACTCAAAATCTTCCTTCCTAGCCCCACATTCTGGGCAGACCCAGTTGATGGGAATATCAGCCCATCGTGTCCCGGGGGCAATCCCATCCTCCGGTGCACCCAACTCTTCATCGTAAATATAACCACAAATCAGGCAAAGGTAGGTTTTATAACCTTGATCGGAATCCATGAATGTCTCGAATGAGTTAAAATCGTACTTGGTGGTTGACCCCAGATTCTGTCAAGAGAAGGGTTCATCAGTCCGTCATCATAAATCGAGTTCTATCACAGAGCAACCCACCCCATGACTTCTGCCCCTCCTGCTGTTTTGGTGTTTGCTGCCACGGATCCCAGCGGAGGAGCCGGTTTGCAGGCTGATTTGATGACGCTTCTTAGCATGGGTTGTCATCCTTTATCCGTTGTGACAGCGGTCACGGTTCAGGACACAACGGGAGTTGAAGATGTGCTGCCGATTGATGCAGAGTGTGTGACAGACCAAGCAAGAACCATACTGGAAGATGTTCCTGTGGCGGTATTCAAGTTGGGGGTCCTGGGAAGTGTGGAGGCCATTGCGGCCATTGCAGAAATTGTTGCGGATTATCCGGAAATTCCCCTGATTCTTGATCCGGTGTTGGCCAGTGGAAGGGGAGATGAGTTGGCTAACGAGGATATGTTGTCGGCGTTGCGTGACTTGATTTTGCCACAGACCTCGCTGGTGACACCCAATACGATGGAATTGTTACGTTTGGCTTACGATGAGATATCCGAAGATCCTGTGTTTGATTACCACGATGCGGCTCGACATTTGCTCGATACGGGATGCGAGTATGTATTGCTGACTGGTACGCATGCGCCTGGTACCCATGTCCTGAATACACTATACGGTCGCGAAGGAGTTGTGCGAACCGATCGCTGGGAGCGCTTGTCCGGTAGTTATCACGGATCAGGGTGTACCTTGAGTAGCGCCATCGCTGCTACTCTGGCGCAGGGGCTAAGTATTCCAGAGGCAGTGGCGGAAGCGCAGGACTATACGTGGCAAACGCTCAAGGCTGGATACCGGTTGGGCATGGGGCAGATCATTCCAGATCGCTTTTTTTGGGCTCGTGAAGATCAAGACGAAGATGTTCACTAAAGCGAGATTCCCTCTTTCTGGGCTGTATGGCATAACGCCTGAGTTGGAAGACACAAGGGATTTGCTGTGTCGGGTACAGTCCGCTTTACGCGGTGGAATGAACTGTTTGCAATATCGTGTCAAGGATCTGGTGCCTTCTGTACAAAAAACTCAGATTCACGAGTTAAAGGAGCTATGTGCTGAATATGGGGTTCCTTTTTTGATTAATGATGGGCCATCTGAGTCGCGCGACTGGGTTGGGGGATCAGGGTGGCATGTCGGTGAAATGGATGCAACCCCTGCAGATTGGGTACGATTGGCCCAGCAGGGATGGTTGGGCGTTTCCTGTTATGCTGACGAGGAGCGGGCAATAATGGCTGAACGTGCGGGGGCTCACTATGTGGCGCTGGGTTGTTTCTTTCCGTCATTAACCAAACCCATGGCCCCATCTGTGTCATTTGATGTTTTAAAGCGGGTGCGTCGTCGACTGTCCATTCCGATCGTTGCCATAGGCGGGATGACTACGCAACGTGCCCACCAGTTGAAGTTGGCAGGAGTTGACGCGGTAGCCGTCATGTCAGATTTATTCTACGCTGCCGACATTCAAGCACGCGCAGAGGCCTATTGTCAGGTATTTGCATGAAGATGAATAGTTTTTCCGCAGCGCGCGGTTTTTTCTAAGGATTTGAATCACCATGCTCACTAACCAGCAACTTTTCGACCGTGCCCAGCAATACATTCCAGGCGGGGTCAATTCTCCCGTGAGGGCATTTCGCAGTGTGGGGGGAATCCCGCCGTTTTTAACTCGTGGTCTGGGGCCTAGAGTTTGGGATGTCGAGGAAAAGGAATATATCGATTATGTAGGTTCATGGGGTCCCCTATTGCATGGCCATGCTCATCCTTCAATCATCAAGGCTGTTCAGGCGGTGATCGAGCGAGGACTTAGTTTTGGAGCCCCCACAGCCTTGGAGGTGGAATTTGCGGAGCAGTTGACGCAGTGGGTACCATCAATGGAGCAAGTGCGCCTGACCAGTTCTGGTACCGAAGCGACCATGAGCGCTATTCGTCTGGCGCGAGGATATACCGGTCGCAGTTTGATCGTTAAATTTGACGGTTGTTATCATGGGCATGGAGATTCATTGCTGGTCAAGGCCGGATCGGGAGCCCTGACCTTCGGTCAGCCGGATTCGGGTGGTGTTCCCACTGAGTTGGCTGCGCAGACTTTGGTGCTGGAATATAACCACATTGGTCAACTGGAGGATCTATTTGCTGCCCGTGGTGAAGCGATTGCTGCTGTGATTGTGGAACCGGTAGCGGGCAATATGAACATGGTATTGCCTCGCCCGGGGTTTTTGAATCGTTTGCGTGAATTGACGCGCGCGCATGGGGCACTTTTGATTTTTGATGAAGTCATGACGGGTTTTCGGGTGGCATTTGGAGGGGCGCAGGCGGTATATGGTATTTGTCCAGACTTGACCACGTTGGGCAAGGTGATTGGTGGTGGAATGCCATTGGCTGCTTTCGGTGGTCGGCGTGAGATTATGCAAAAACTGGCACCGTTAGGTCCGGTCTATCAGGCTGGTACTTTATCGGGTAATCCGGTCGCTGTGACAGCGGGTTTGGTGAACCTGCATTTGGCTCAGGAAAATGGCCTGTACGAGCGCCTGGGAGACATGACTCGTACCCTTACCGAAGGATTGGTGGCACTGGGCAGACAGTATGGCTTTCCTATGTCCACTTGCTCGTTGGGGGGAATGTTTGGGTTATATTTCCGTGACATACTGCCAACCAATCTGCGTGAAGTCATGGAGTCGGACAAAGTGGCATTCAACGCGTTCTTCCATGGCATGTTGGAGTGTGGGGTCTACCTAGCACCATCGGCCTTTGAGGCGGGGTTTGTTTCCGCTGCGCATACCAGTGTCGAACTGGATCAGACCTTGAGTGCTGCAGAAAATGTTTTCAAGAAGTTGCGCAGATGAATCTGCCGGAAGCCATCAACTGGGAAGCTTTTTTCAAACGTGCTCGGTTCCATATTACCGTGGATGCACTGAGTGGGTTGCCACCGGATGATCGAATGGAAGTGGCTTTTGCGGGGCGCTCGAATGCAGGAAAATCTAGTGCTATCAATTCGTTGACTATGCGTCAGAGATTGGCTTTTTCCAGCAAAACCCCGGGTCGTACCCAGCACATCAATTACTTTTCGCTTGAAGAAGAGGGATACCTGGTGGATTTGCCAGGGTATGGTTATGCGGAGGTGCCGAAATCGGTCAAATTACACTGGCAGAGGTTGCTGGCGGATTATTTGGCAACACGGATGGCATTGTCGGGATTGGTATTATTGATGGACATCCGTCATCCCCTGACTGTTTTGGACCAGCAGTTATTGCAATGGTTTGCGCCACGTAAAAGACCGGTGATCGTGCTACTGACCAAATCGGATAAATTGAGTCGGAGCGTGCGCTTGCAAACGGCTGGGATGGTGCGAAAGGAACTTGGAAATATGGGACTTCCCTTATCGGTTATCCCATTTTCCAGCGTGAATCGTGAGGGAGTGGAGGAGGCCAGGGAGGTCATAGGTTCTCTATGGCGGCCCTTGGCACAGAGAGTTTCTGTTTAACTCTGCTTTTTAATCCATTCCGCTGCGCGCAATGCAAAATAGGTCAGGATTCCGTCAGAACCAGCCCGTTTGAACCCCATCAAACTTTCCCATAGACAAGTTTCGTCGAGAAATCCACTGTCGATGGCATGCTGGAGCATGGCGTATTCTCCACTGACCTGATAGACGAAAGTGGGAACTTTATAGTGAGCCTTGATGCGTTGCAGAATATCCAGATAGGGCATGCCGGGCTTTATCATCACCATGTCTGCGCCTTCTGACAGGTCGAGGCCTACTTCCCAGAGGGCTTCATTGCTGTTGGCAGGATCCATCTGGTAAGTTTCTTTACTGCCTTTTCCCAGGGATTGGCTAGAGCCTACGGCATCACGGAAAGGGCCATAAAATGAGGAAGCGTATTTGGCCGAGTAAGCCAGAATGCGTGTGTGAATATATCCAGACTCATCCAGATGACGACGGATGTATCCGATGCGTCCGTCCATCATGTCTGATGGAGCTACCACGTCGGAGCCTGCTTGAGCCTCGACGATTGCCTGTTTGACCAAGGCTTCCAAGGTTTCGTCATTGAGTACGTAACCCTGATCGTTGATCAGCCCATCTTGACCATGAAGCGTGTAGGGGTCCAGCGCCACATCGGTGATCAAGCCTAATTCAGGAAAACGTCGTTTAAGTTCCTGTACTGTAGTAGGTACTAGGCCCGCAGGGTTCCAGGCTTCTGCTGCATCCGATGACTTATGAGATGGATCGATGACGGGGAACAGCGCCATGGCGGGTATGCCCAGATTTAGGCAGCGTTCGGCGGTGTGCAATAGCGGTTCCAGTCCTTGACGCTCGATACCCGGCATGGAGCGGATGGGTTCGGTGCGGTTTTTTTCTTCAAGGACGAAGACGGGGTAGATCAAATCATCGGCATGGAGGTGGTTTTCCTGCACAAGTCGTCGTGAGAAAGCATCGTGTCGGTTACGGCGCATGCGCCGAGCCGGAAAAGAGCCAAGAGGTTCCATGATTAATCCTCAGTTGTTTTTGGCTGTAGCAGCATAGACATAATCATCGAGATGATTGGGAGCCGTACTGGGTTGGCCGGTGGTTGGGTCAATGGAGACAACATCGATGCCGGGAGGCATGATGATTTCGCTGTCGGGGATGGTTTTGAGAGCGGTTGACATGTAATCCATCCAGATGGGTAAAGCGGCTTCAGCGCCGGTTTCTTGGGAACCCAGGGAGGCAGGTTTGTCAAAACCAACCCAGGAAACAGCGACCAAACTGGGTTGAAATCCACAAAACCATGCATCGACATGATCGTTGGTGGTGCCAGTTTTGCCGGCCAAATCCTGACGACCGAGGCTCATGGCGTGCGCTGCCGTTCCCATACGAATGACATCCTTCAACATGCTGGTCATGATGAAGGCATTGCGGGGATCGATGACCTGATCCGCTCCTTCGCCGGCGATGACGGGCTGAGTGCGACTAACAATCTTTCCGGTATTGTCGAGAATACGATCGATGAAATAGGGTTTGACACGAAATCCCCCGTTAGCAAAGATCGCATAGGCGGTTGCCATCTGCAGGGGGGTTGCTTCACCTGCACCGAGTGCCATGCTGAGATAAGCGGGTTGATGGGTTGGATCAAAGCCGAAGCGTTTGACGTATTGCTGAGCATAGTCAGGGCCTATACTCTGCAGTACACGAACCGCCACGGTATTGATGGACTTGGCCAGCGCAATTCTCAATCGAATAGGGCCGAGGTACTCTTTCTCATAATTGTGTGGTTCCCATGGCGCACCATTATTTTGTTTGGGGTCATGGATAACTAGAGGAGCATCATCTACCAGAGTAAAAGGAGTAAAACCTTTTTCCAGGGCTGCTGAATAGATAAAGGGTTTGAAACTGGATCCGGGTTGGCGATAGGCTTGAAGGACATGATTGTATTTGGTTCGACTGAAATCAAATCCGCCAACCAGAGCACGGATAGCCCCATCATGACTATCCAGTGATACCAGACTGGCTTCAGCTTTGGGTAATTGGGTGATTGTCCAGCCTGTTACACCATTGTGCATGACGCGAATCAGGGAACCACGTTGAATCCGCTGACCAGGGTGTACGTGTTCTGTCAGAGACGGGTGTGCAAAGGCCAGAGCATTTCCCTTCAAGATCACAGGCCCTATACCTTTTATGTAAGCGCTTACTTCTTTTTCAGATGCTGATTCTACTATGGCAGGATACAGTTCGTTGAGAGTTTCCGTATCGCTCAAGGCATCTTCGAAGTCGGGAATGGTGGCACCTGACGAGGGAAGGTCAACGGTGGCTTCCGGACCCCGATAACCGTGGCGCTCATCATAGGCCAGGACTCCATTACGGACGGCACGGACCGCTGCTTCCTGGTTAGACTTGATCAAGGTGGTGATGACATGGTAACCGCTGGAATAGATTGCTTCACCGTAGGTTTGTACCATATATTGACGCACCATTTCTGCCACGTAATCAGCTTGTGTCAGGACATTGGCATGAAAGGCTGAAGCATGACCGGGTTTGCGAAGTGCTTGAGCATACTCGGCATCGCTAATGAATTTTAACTCGTGCATACGCCGCAGGACATATTGTTGACGTAAGGTTGCGCGCTGCGGATTGATGATTGGGTTATAACGTGAAGGGGCTTTGGGTAACCCCGCCAGCATGGCCATCTCTGCCACACTCAGTTGGTTCAGAGGTTTGCCGTAGTAGACCACAGCCGCCGCCCCAAAACCATAGGCACGCTGTCCCAGATAAATCTGGTTGATATAGAGTTCCAAAATTTGGTCTTTGCTGAGATTTTTCTCGATCTTGTAGGACAACAAAACTTCTGACAGTTTGCGCGTCAAGGTACGTTCATTGGTGAGAAAGAAATTGCGCGCTACTTGCATGGTGATGGTGCTGGCTCCCTCCTTGGCGGAATGGGCAAATACGTCCGCTACCATAGCCCGTAACACCCCCTGGAAATCCACGGCACCGTGTTGGTAGAAGCGATCATCCTCAGCGGCCAGAATGGCGCGTCGCATATTGAGTGGGACATCAGGCAACTTGAGGATCGCGCGACGCTCTTCACCAAACTCACCGATCAATTGACGGTCACTGGTGTAAACGCGCAACGGTAATTTGGGGCGATAATCGGTGACAACATCCAGACTGGGCAATTTGGGATACAGCAGGGCCAGTGTCATGACCACCAATCCTGCGGCCATTACGCCCAGGGTCACAAACAGCATCAAGGGGTAGAGGATTATCTTGGACAAGTAGAGTACCAATTCACGGAATGGGATTGGGCATTATAACCAGAGGTCGTTGCGATGGGGGTTAAGCATCGATGAAACGTCCCGTTTGAGGAGACAGGACACGGGATAATGAGGCCTGTGAGGAGAGTTCGGTCAACTTGGCTTGCCCCATGTGCTCAAACAGAACCAACCGCAGTTTTCCAGACTCATTTTTTTTGTCGCCCATCATGAGGGATAGCCAACGTTCTAGACCCAGATCGGGGGCGCGGGTAGGCAGGGAACAGCGCTGGAACAGGGTGACTATTCGATCGACATCGTGGTTGGACAGATAGCCCAACCGATGTGATAATTCGGCTGCCAAAATGGTTCCTGCAGCCACTGCCTCGCCATGTAGCCAAACCCCATAACCCATTCCAGTTTCGATTGCGTGGCCAAAGGTGTGACCCAAATTGAGTAGGGCGCGTACGCCACTCTTTTCCAGTGGGTCGACAGCGACGATCTCTGCTTTGTTGCGACAGGAGGTCAGAATAGCGTGGGATAACTCGTCGGGGTGGCGCTGCAGTAACTCCTCCAGATGCGTTTCTATCCATTCTAGAAAGGGGATGTCACGGATCAAGCCATACTTGATGACTTCAGCAAGTCCAGCCAGGTATTCGCGGGAGGGCAAAGTGGACAACGTGTCGGTATCGATCAGCACAACTTGTGGCTGATGAAAGGCTCCAATCATGTTCTTGCCCAGCGGATGATTGATGCCTGTCTTGCCGCCGACTGAGGAGTCTACTTGGGAAAGCAGTGTGGTAGGCACCTGGATCAGCGAGATACCGCGCAAATAAGTGGCTGCTGCATAGCCGGTCAAATCCCCCACTACACCGCCACCTAAGGCAATAAGGGTGGTTTTGCGATCTGCTCTGGCTTCCAGCAAAACATCGTGAATATGGTCGAAGGTGGAACGCGTCTTGAAGGATTCGCCATCGGGAATCACGATGGGAAGTACGCGTTTTTCCAGTTTTTCCAGGGTGGATCTTAGTGTATCAAGATAAAGTGGAGCCACAGTAGTATTGCTGACGATAGCACACACTTGCCCTGTTAAGTGGGGAGCCAGCAAGGACTCGTCTCTCAATAGTCCTGGGCCGATATGAATAGGATAGGCGGGGGTGACGTTAACGTGCAGGGTGTTGAGTGACATAGGTATCCAGTTCCATTTCTAGTTGCGCCACCAGCTTTTGTGGGCTTTGCTGTGCAGTGTCGAGAATTAGGTGGGCGACCTCTCGGTAGAGTGGATCACGTTGTTCAAACAGTTCTTGTAGGCGGCTGCGTGGATCATGGGTCTGCAACAATGGTCGATGGCGATCGTGGCGTGTGCGTTGCCAGAGTTGGTCGACAGATCCGCGCAAATAAACCACGATTCCATTCTGGCGCAGGAGGTTCCGAGTGACGGAACTCAGTACGGCTCCACCACCTGTGGCCAGAACAATTCCTCGGCGTTGAACCAGTTCACCAATAACGGCCTCTTCACGATGGCGGAAACCCTGTTCACCCTCCAGTTCAAAGATAGTGCTGACACGCACGCCCGTGCGCGCCTCGATGTCATGGTCCGAATCAACAAAAGACAGGGAACGGTGACGTGCCAACAAACGACCGATGGTGGTCTTGCCAGCACCCATCAGGCCCACGAGAAACAGATTTGGCAGGGTATCCATGACGCTATTGTAACGCAGACAACCCGCTCTTATAGGGCCGCGGTTATCATGCAGCAATACCCAAATGGTATTGGGTCCGATTTCACAGGGACTACGGGTGGGAATTTTTCGGTGTGCAGGTAATCCTTGAGATGGGTTGATAGAATTTGACCTATCGGTTATCATCGCAGACCCGCTACGAGTTTGTAGAATGGCTTCTTGGCGTCGTGAGAGAGCCAATTTTCTGTCTGTCATTTCGAGGTGTTCAGTTGAACGAATCATCCATTCCGTCCGCGCAGGGGTTATACGATCCTGTCCATGAACATGATGCTTGTGGGGTGGGGTTTGTCGCCCACATCAAGGGTCAGAAGAGCCACGCTATTGTCCGACAAGGGCTGCAGATTCTAGAGAATCTGACGCATCGCGGAGCGACGGGAGCAGACCCGCTGGCGGGTGATGGTGCAGGAATTTTGATACAAATTCCCGATGCGTTTTTGCGTCGCGAGACCGCGGCACTGGGGTTTGCATTGCCAGAAGCGGGAGCTTATGCGGTGGGGATGGTTTTTCTTCCACGTGAGGAAATCTCTCGTCAGCGTTGCCAGGATATCCTGGAGCAGTGTGCACGCTCAGAAGGGCTGTCGGTATTGGGTTGGCGCACGGTACCGACCTCTCATGAAGGTTTGGGTGAGAGTGTCAGGAAGGTTGAGCCATGGGTGAGCCAGCTATTTTTGGGGGCACCAGTTGGGACGGATCAGAATGGGTTTGAGCGTAAACTTTTTATTTTGCGCAAATGTGCGGAACATCGGGCTGCTACCCAAGGTTATGATCGAACAGGATTTTACTTGCCTTCGTTGTCATCTCGTACGGTGGTTTATAAGGGCATGCTACTGGCCGATCAAGTAGGTTCCTATTATGCGGATTTGCGCGATGAAGGAGTTGTGTCGGCATTAGCCTTGGTGCATCAACGCTTTTCTACCAATACCTTTCCAACCTGGGATTTGGCACATCCGTTTCGCATGATCGCTCATAACGGGGAAATCAACACGTTGCGTGGTAACGTCAATTGGATGGCTGCTCGCCGTGGCAATATGCTGTCATCCTTGCTGGGCGAGGATCTTGTCAAGATATGGCCGTTGATCAGTGAGGGGCAATCGGATTCAGCAGCTTTTGACAATGCGTTGGAATTGCTGGTGGCTGGCGGCTATTCACTGGTACAAGCCATGACGTTACTGATTCCCGAGGCTTGGGCAGGTAATCCACTGATGGATGAAGAACGCCGTGCTTATTATGAGTATCATGCTGCGTTGATGGAGCCATGGGATGGACCTGCGGCGGTGGCTTTTACGGACGGGCGACAGATTGGGGCAACACTCGATCGAAACGGCTTGCGTCCGGCTCGCTATCTGCAAACTCGTGATGATCTGGTGCTGATGGCTTCCGAAATGGGGGTATTGCCCATACCGGAGAAGGATATTGTCAAGAAGTGGCGCTTGCAGCCAGGAAAAATGTTCCTCATTGATCTTGAACAAGGGCGCATTATCAGCGATCAGGAGATCAAGCGGGGATTGGCTGCTCAGCATCCGTATCGACAATGGTTGATGGACACCCAGATTCGTCTGGAAACCTTGATAGTCCCAGAAGTCGCAGGGATGGAGCTGGATAGCGCGTCTATGCTGGATCGTCAACAGGCATTTGGGGTAACCGAAGAGGAACTGAAATTTATACTGGCTCCCATGATGGTGACTGGTCAGGAGGCGGTAGGTTCCATGGGGGATGACACCCCGCTGGCGGTGCTTTCCAACCGATTCAAGTCGTTGTACCAATATTTTCGCCAATTGTTCGCTCAGGTGACCAACCCTCCCATCGACCCGATTCGTGAAGAATTGGTGATGTCATTGGTTACTTTCATCGGTCCGCGGCCGAATCTGCTGGCGGTGCATGAGGCCGCACCACAGTTGCGTCTTGAAGTCGAACAACCGGTATTGTTGCCGGCAGACATGGCAAGACTTCAGAGTATTGAACTTTTGACTCAAGGGAAATTCCGAGTCTCTACTTTGTCGCTTTGTGCGCCAGTAGAACAAGGGGTGACGGGTTTGGTGTCTGCTTTGGAGCATCTTTGCGAACAGGCGGTGGTGGCTCTGCAACAGGGAGCCAATATTCTGGTTTTATCGGATGCGGATGTGGGTGTTGACAAGGTGGCGATACCGGCTTTGTTGGGTACAGCCGCGGTTCATCATCACCTGGTTCGAGAAGGATTGCGGACTTCCACAGGGTTGGTGGTGGATACGGGATCGGCCCGGGAGGTTCATCACTTTGCCCTCCTGATTGGCTATGGGGCGGAAGCCGTTTATCCGAGGTTGGTTTATGAAATGCTGGAGCATGATGCTGCCACACTCATTCCCGGTGATGTGTCAGTTAAAGAGGCAGGGAAGCGTTTTGCCAAGGCTATTTCCAAAGGATTACTCAAGGTGATGTCCAAGATGGGCATTTCTACGGTTCAGTCCTACTGTGGTGCTCAAATTTTCGAAGCAATTGGATTGAATTCTGGCTTGATACGCCGCTTTTTTACAGGAACTGCATCTCGTATCGAGGGGATTGGTCTGTCTGAGGTCATGGAAGAGAATCTGCGTCTGCATCGACTCGCTTATTCCAATGCACCTTTGTACAGGGAAGCATTGGATGCTGGCGGCGAATACGCCTATCGTATTCGGGGTGAGGCGCATATGTGGACACCAGACAGTATTTCCAAACTACAGCATGCGACTCGAACAGGTAATTACGCGACTTACCGCGAATATGCTCGGACTATCAATGAGCAGTCAGAGAGATTGATGACGCTGCGTGGATTGTTTGCATTCAAGATGGCAGAATCGGTGCCATTGGATGCGGTGGAGGCTGCTGCATCCATTGTCAAGCGTTTTGCCACTGGTGCCATGTCTCTGGGGTCGATTTCACAGGAAGCCCATAGCACGTTGGCCATCGCCATGAATCGTATCGGCGGTAAATCCAATACGGGCGAGGGAGGGGAAGACCCTGCACGTTTCAAGCCGTTGCCAACTGGGGATTCCATGCGATCGGCCATCAAGCAGGTGGCTTCGGGTCGCTTTGGTGTGACGGCAGAGTATTTGGTCAATGCTGATGATATTCAGATCAAGATGGCTCAAGGTGCCAAACCAGGAGAGGGTGGGCAGTTACCGGGCCATAAGGTGAGTCAGTACATTGGTAAGTTGCGCCATTCGGTACCAGGGGTTGGGCTGATTTCACCTCCGCCGCATCATGATATTTATTCCATCGAAGATCTGGCACAACTGATCCATGACCTGAAAAATGTCAATCCTCAAGCGCGTATCAGCGTCAAATTGGTTTCAGAGGTGGGGGTAGGAACTATTGCTGCCGGAGTGGCCAAGGCCCATGCTGATCATGTGACGATTTCCGGGCATGACGGGGGTACGGGTGCCTCGCCACTGTCTTCCATCAAGTACGCGGGATCTCCATGGGAACTGGGGTTGGCTGAAACACAGCAGACGCTGGTGCTCAACCGGTTGCGTGGGCGTATCTGTGTACAGGCAGACGGTCAAATGAAAACGGGTCGTGACGTGGTGATCGCTGCGCTGCTGGGAGCTGATGAATTTGGATTTGCGACGGCCCCCCTGGTAGTGGAGGGTTGCATCATGATGCGCAAGTGCCATCTGAATACCTGTCCCGTTGGAATTGCCACACAGGATCCAGAGTTGACCAAACATTTTTCAGGCCAGCCAGAGCACGTCATCAATTTCTTCTTCTTTGTTGCTGAGGAAGTGCGTGAGTTGATGGCACAACTGGGGTTCAGGACATTTGATGAAATGGTGGGGCGTGTGGATCGCCTGGATATGCGCCAGGGACTTGACCATTGGAAAGCACAAGGCCTCGACTTCAGCAAGATTTTTCACCAACCGGAAATGCCTGAGGTCGAAGCACGATCGTGGAAGGAGAGCCAAGACCACGGATTGGAGCAGGCGTTGGATCATCAACTCATCAGGCAGGCCAGACCTGCTATCGAGTGTGGTGAACACGTGGTGATTGAGACAGGGGTGCGTAACGTCAACCGCTCACTGGGGGCCATGCTGTCGGGTGAGGTGGCGCGTTATCATGGGTTTTCAGGATTGCCGCAGGATACCATCAAGGTGCAGTTGAGGGGAACGGCGGGACAGAGTTTCGGGGCTTTTCTGGCCCACGGAATAACCTTTCACCTGAGGGGTGAGGCCAATGATTATGTTGGCAAAGGGTTATCAGGAGGGAGAATCATCATTCAGCCCGATGTTGAGTCGAGTCTCACAGCAGAAGACAATATTATTGTGGGTAATACGGTTCTATACGGGGCTATTTCCGGCGAATGTTACTTCCGCGGTGTTGCGGGTGAGCGCTTTGCCGTGCGCAACTCTGGTGCCGTGGCGGTGGTGGAAGGAGTTGGTGATCATGGTTGTGAGTACATGACCGGTGGTACGGTTGTGGTCTTGGGAGAAGCGGGCCGAAATTTTGCAGCCGGAATGAGTGGCGGAATTGCCTTTGTCTATGATGAGGCGGGAGATTTTAGTCAGCGTTGCAATCTGTCGATGGTGGCGCTAGAACCAGTTCCGGCTGAAGAGCAGCATGCAGAGACTCAGGGGGTTCTGGACTCGCACGGGCGAGTCAAGATCAATCACATTGAGGCGCGCGATGACTATTTGTTGCGCATTTTGATTGAAAATCATGTGCGTCATACAGGTAGCACACGTGGTCAGGCGATTTTGAATGACTGGGACGTAGCGCGTTGCCGGTTTGTTAAGGTCATGCCGCTGGAATATCGGCGTGCTTTGGCTGAGATGGCAGCACAACAACTGGCACAGGTGGCTTGATATGGGAAAAATTACGGGGTTCATGGAAATCCAGCGTCAGGAACCGTCAGCGGTTCCGCCTCAGGAGCGGGTACAGCACTACCGTGAATTCATGCATGAGATGCCCAGCACGGCTGTCAGTCAGCAAGGTGCTCGCTGTATGGACTGTGGTATTCCCTTTTGTCAGACTGGATGCCCAGTCAATAATATTATTCCCGACTGGAATGATCTGGTCTATCGTGGAAAGTGGCGTGAAGGATTGGACAAACTTCATTCCACGAATAACTTTCCTGAGTTTACGGGTCGCATTTGCCCGGCACCCTGTGAGGCCGCCTGTGTGTTGAATATCAATGCGGCACCTGTGACCATCAAGAACATTGAACACACCCTGGTAGATCGTGGTTGGGAGGCTGGTTGGATTGTGCCGCAGGTGGCCACACACAAGACAGGGAAACGGGTGGCTGTGGTTGGATCAGGACCTGCGGGGATGGCAGCGTCTCAACAGTTGGCGCGCGCAGGCCACGATGTAGTCTTGTTTGAAAAAAATGATCGTCTGGGGGGCTTGTTGCGCTATGGAATCCCCGATTTTAAAATGGAAAAACATCATATTGATCGTCGCTTGGAACAGATGCGCGCTGAGGGGGTTGAGTTTCGAACCAATGTGCATGTAGGGGTGACACTGCCGGCGCAGGACTTGCTGGAGCAGTTTGATGCCATACTGTTGACTGGGGGATCTGAACATCCTAGGGATTTGCCGATTCCTGGACGGGAGCTTGATGGGGTTCATTTTGCGCTTGAATTTCTGCCGCAACAGAACCGTCGTAACGCTGGTGATGCGGTGGAAAGGTCGATTTTGGCGACGGGTAAGCATGTGGTGGTGATTGGCGGGGGAGATACAGGTTCCGATTGTGTCGGTACGTCGATTCGTCAGGGTGCCTTGTCTGTGACTCAGTTTGAGGTGATGCCACGTCCTCCGGAACAAGAAAACAAACCCTTGGTATGGCCGCAGTATCCGCTTAAATTTCGTACCTCATCCTCGCAAGAGGAGGGATGTCAGCGTGACTGGAGTATCTCTACTCAGGCATTTTTGGGGAAAGAGCGGGTTGAGTCTTTACAGGCCGTTCGTCTGGAATGGAAGGCAGATATCAACGGTGTGATGAAACCCCACGAAGTGCCTGGAAGCGCTTTTGATATTCAGGCGGATCTGGTACTACTGGCGATGGGATATCTGCATCCGGTTTATGAAGGATTACTTGAACAGTTAGGCGTGAATCGAGATTCAAGGGGTAACGTGCAGGCCAATGATCTTGAGTATCAGACTTCGGTAGGTAAAGTCTTTGCAGCGGGGGATATGCGTCGCGGGCAGTCGTTGGTGGTATGGGCTATCCGAGAAGGGCGGCAGGCGGCACGGGCTGTGGACGAGTTTCTTATGGGGCATTCGGATCTTCCCCGTTGACATTTTCAATGACAAAGTGGGCACTAATGTCCAAAGACGAGGTGGCTTGTGCTAAAAAATGATACATTTCTGCGTGCGTTATTGCGTGAACCTGTCTCCCATACGCCGTTGTGGATCATGCGTCAGGCTGGACGTTACCTGCCAGAATATAATGCTACTCGCTCTCGGGCTGGAAATTTTCTGAATCTGTGTAAATCACCTGACTTGGCGACTGAGGTGACCCTGCAGCCTTTGGCGCGTTATTCACTTGACGCGGCGATTCTGTTTTCGGATATTCTGACGATTCCTGATGCCATGGGATTGGGACTGTACTTCGCAGAGGGAGAAGGTCCGCGTTTTGAGCGGCCAATACGTGATGAGTGGGAAGTGCGTAACCTGACAGCACCTGATCCTGAAGTGAGCCTGCGCTATGTACTGGATGCGGTCAGTCAGATTCGGCGTACCTTGGCAGGATCGGTTCCGTTGATTGGTTTCTCAGGAAGTCCGTTTACCTTGGCGTGTTACATGGTAGAGGGAGGAGGATCAGAAGATTTTAGACATATCAAGGGGATGTTGTATCGGCGCCCTGATCTCTTGCACAGAATTCTGGAAATCAATACGCAGGCAGTGATACAGTACCTTAATGCTCAGATTGAGGCAGGTGCACAGGCGGTGATGGTATTTGATACCTGGGGGGGGGTGTTATCGTCCCCAGCCTATCGCGAGTTTTCTCTGCATTATTTGTCAATGATCGCGGCGGGTCTTACGCGCCATGCTGAAGGGAGAAAAGTCCCCAGCATCGTTTTTACCAAAGGGGGCGGGCTGTGGCTGGAAGCCATTGCTGATGCAGGCTTTGATGCTGTGGGTCTTGATTGGACGGTGGAAATTTCAGATGCCCGACGACGTGTGGGAGCGCAAGTAGCGCTTCAGGGGAATATGGATCCCATGGTTTTGTTTGGAAACTCCGATAGCATACGTTCAGAAGTGCAGAGAATTTTGTCAGGGTTTGGCAGTGGATCGGGTCATGTATTCAATCTTGGTCATGGTATTACCCGTTTTACCGATCCTGAACAAGTAGCTGTACTGGTGGATGCGGTACATGAATTGAGTCGTCCATTTCATGAGGAAAACCTATAAAAACCATGGTCAGAAGGACATGATTGGCATGAACTTCTTAGGGATTATGCACAACCTAATGGTTTTGTAAAAAATTCCTTGAAAAACATCAGGCTTTTTGTTTTTTGTCATGTAATTTTATGATTTTCAAATGTAAATTGGTTTCCTTTGGGTTTTTCTCTTGGTTCGGAAATCGGTGGAAAATCCTTGACAAGTGCAATGTCTAGCACTTATAAACAGAGTTATCCACAGGATGGTTTGGTACGATTCTGTAATGCTTTGATATTATTATCCCCATGATAGTTGAAGTGATTCTGGATGTTCCTCTGGAACGAAGTTTTGACTATCTGTGCGATGACGTGGTGGCGGATGACTGTGGTCGGTGCGTTCGGGTACCATGGGGAACAGGACAAAAAATAGGCCTGATTCGCGCCGTCAAGGCAGATTCGACCCATCCTCAAGACAGACTTAAACATGTTTTGGAAATTTGGCGACACATACCCGCCCTCACCTCTTCTGATTGGGGGCTGATCGAGTTTGCCAGTCGCTATTACCATTATCCACTAGGGCAGACGGCCATGGGGATATTGCCTCCTGCATTACGCAGGATTCGCGGATGGTCACCCAGAAAAACTTGGCAATCTTCCTCTATGAAAAACGTGGCCGAACCTGGGTTGCTTCAGGAACTGAATTGTGCTCAGGCGGAAATTTTGCACAATTTGCGTCAGTCACAGGGCTATACGCCACACCTGCTCTATGGAATTACCGGTAGCGGAAAGACAGAAATCTACTTGAACTGGATGGACAACTTGCTGGAGCAAGGGAAGCAGGTGTTGCTGCTGGTTCCGGAAATCAATTTGACCCCGCAATTCGAAGCGCGTTTGACCCGCCGTTGGCCGACCTTGTTTTGGGTCAGTTTACATAGTGGTATCAGTGATACGGAGCGTGCACACCGCTGGCTGGCTGCACAGCGTGGAGAGGCGCTTCTGGTACTGGGAACACGATTGGCGGTGTTTACACCTATGCCAAATCTGGGGTTGATCATCGTCGATGAGGAGCACGACAGTTCCTTTAAACAGCAGGAAGGATTGCGCTACTCAGCTAGGGATTTGGCCATCGTTCGTGCAAACAGAGAGAGCATTCCGATCTTGCTGGGTTCGGCCACACCATCACTGGAAAGTTGGTTGAATGCCCGTTCTGGTCGCTATCGGTTGCATCGTTTGACGCAGCGCGCGGTTCCTCTGGCGCGTTTACCTGCCGTGTACTTTACGCCGGTGGGACAATCGTTAATCTGGAAGGAGGCGCTACAGAAAACCTTAATGCGTGGTGAACAGGCGCTGGTGTTTATCAATAGGCGGGGTTATGCTCCGGTGCTTTATTGCCCTGCTTGTGGGTGGCAGGCATTCTGCCAGCGCTGCAGTACGCGCCTGGTGGTTCATCGCCAGGATCAGATATTGCGGTGCCACCATTGTGGCATTGTCAAACGGTTGGTTCGCCATTGTCCCGAATGCGGTAGTTTGCATCTGGAAACGAGGGGAGATGGGACACAGAAAGTGGAAACACATTTGAAGGAGTGTTTTCCAGAGCATCGGATATTGCGTCTGGATAGCGATAGTTTGTCGCGTAAAGGATCCTGGTCAGTAGCATACCAGCAGATACTTGACCACGAAGTCGATTTGTTGATTGGCACGCAACTGGTGGTTAAGGGACATGACTTTCCTGATCTTTCGTTTGTGGTGGTGCTGAACGCAGATCAATCCCTTTACAGCAGCGATTTTCGGGCTACAGAGCGTTTACTGGCGCAGTTGATCCAGGTAACGGGGCGTGCTGGTCGAGCCAATCTGCCTGGACAGGTGTGGATAGAAACGGATTACCCGGATCATCCGGTCTATCAAACACTGAAAAATCAGGAAATTGAGGAGTACTGGGAGCATGAACTGGGGGTACGGCAACAGACGGGGTGGCCTCCTTACAGTTACTTGGCCATTCTTCGTGCGGAATCCTGTGATCGTGAGTTACTCGAAGGGTTTATGAAGCAGGCGGGAGAACAAGCTCATACCTTGGCGATGGAAGGGCTTATGGTATACGAACCTGTCCCTGCCTTGCTGTATCGTAAGGCAGGGCAGTATCGTTACCAAATTTTAGTACAGGCAGATGGACGTGTTGCCTTGCAAGAGTTTCTGGGATGCTGGCGTATTGCACTGGTGCGACTGAAGACAGGAAAACGATTGCGTTGGGTATTAGAGGTGGATCCCATCGATTGTTGACGGCTGGGTTCAGTTCCAGCTCACCCATCCCATTTGCGCAGTAAGCAGAATCAGTAGGCCGAAAGCGATACGATAGTAGGCAAATCCCGTGAAATCATGCTGGCTGACAAAACGCAGCAACGCACGCACCGTGATGAACGCGAAGAGAAAGGAAGATAGGCTACCCACCAGAAACAGCGGGAGATCAGCGGTGTGGAACAGATGCCGATATTTGAACAATTCATAGACCGTCGCAGCACTTAGGGTTGGAATTGCCAGAAAGAAAGAAAACTCGGTGGCCACGGTACGTGATAAACCCAAATACAGCCCACCCATGATGGTGGCACCGGATCGTGATGTGCCGGGGATTAGGGCAAACGATTGACATAAGCCGATTTTTAAGGCGGTTTTCCAGGTTACGTCGTCTACATGATGGATGCGGATCTGGTTGGGACGGCGTTCTACCCAGAAAATCACGAATGCACCGAGAATAAAAGCCAGTGCGACGGGTAAGGGGGCAAACAGATGAGCCTTGATGGCCTTGGCAAACAGTAGTCCCAATACTGCTGCAGGAAGAAATGCGAGTATCAGGTTGATAGCGAAACGTTGTTCTGTCGGGCTATGAGATAGACCAAAGAGAACCCGACCAATGCGGGTTCGGTATTCCCAGCAGACGGCAAGGATAGCGGAAAACTGGATGACAATTTCAAAGACTTTTCCTTTTTCGTCATTGAAATGTAGCAGGCTACCTGCCAGGATGAGGTGTCCTGTGCTTGAAACAGGCAGAAATTCAGTCAATCCTTCCACCAACCCTAGAATGGCTGCTTTAGCCAGCAAGAGCAAATCCATGGTTAAACCTTTCGATAGACTTCAGATCCTTGCGCGCGGAATTCTTGCGCCTTATCGGCCATTCCATGATTCAACACATCATCTGAGGACAGGCCGGATTTTGAGGCGTAGTCACGTACATCCTGGGTGATTTTCATGGAGCAGAAGTGAGGCCCGCACATGGAGCAGAAATGGGCCAATTTGGCACCTTCCTGAGGTAGTGTTTCATCATGAAATTCGCGTGCTTTGTCAGGATCGAAGCCGAGGTTGAATTGATCTTCCCAGCGAAATTCGAAACGTGCCTTCGATAGGGCGTTGTCGCGAATTTGGGCACCGGGATGGCCTTTGGCCAGATCGGCAGCATGAGCAGCAATTTTGTAGGCCATGATCCCATCTTTGACATCGTTTTTATCCGGTAGTCCCAGATGTTCCTTTGGCGTGACGTAACACAGCATGGCAGTCCCCTGCCAACCGATCATGGCGGCACCAATTGCAGAGGTGATGTGGTCGTAACCAGGGGCAATGTCCGTGGTCAAAGGGCCCAAGGTATAGAAAGGTGCCTCATGACAGAGCGATAATTGCAGGTCCATGTTTTCCCGGATGCGGTGCAGCGGGACATGACCAGGACCCTCGATCATGGTTTGTACCTCGTGTTTCCAAGCGATCTTTGTCAGTTCTCCCAGAGTCTTCAGTTCAGCGAATTGGGCCTCATCGTTGGCATCGTGAATTGAACCGGGACGTAGACCATCTCCTAGAGAGAAACTGACATCATAGGCCTTCATGATGTCACAGATATCCTCAAAATGGGTATACAGAAAACTTTCACGGTGATGGGCCAGGCACCATTTGGCCATGATAGAGCCGCCTCTTGAGACGATGCCGGTCAAGCGTTGGGCTGTCAAGGGGATATGGGCCAAGCGGATGCCGGCGTGGATGGTGAAGTAGTCTACCCCTTGCTCCGCCTGTTCGATAAGGGTGTCACGAAATATTTCCCAGGTCAACTCTTCGGCTTTGCCATCCACTTTTTCCAACGCTTGATAGATGGGTACAGTACCAATGGGGACCGGCGAATTGCGGATGATCCATTCGCGGGTTTCGTGGATATTTTTACCGGTGGACAGATCCATGACAGTATCACCGCCCCAACGGATGGCCCAGGTCATTTTTTCCACTTCTTCCTGGATGCTGGAACCGAGAGCAGAGTTACCGATATTTGCATTTATTTTTACCAGGAAGTTTCTACCGATGATCATCGGTTCAATTTCTGGGTGATTGATGTTGGCGGGCAGAATGGCGCGTCCTCGGGCGATTTCGGAACGGACGAATTCTGGCGTGATATCACGCGGCAATAGAGCACCCAAGGGCTCGCCAGGATGTTGTGCGGTCAACCAGCGCTCAGTTTGCCCGCCCTGAGCACGTAAGGCTTCGTACTGAGCTGTACGACGGCAGTTTTCGCGGATGGCCACGTACTCCATTTCCGGTGTGATGATGCCTTGTCGGGCATAGTGCATCTGGGTGACATTGGCCCCAGGATTGGCTCGTCTGGGTGGACGCTGTAACTGGAAGCGCAGAGCAGCGAGTGAGGGATTGCCGAGTCTTGATTGACCATAGCCTGAACTGGGGCCTGTTAGTACTTCAGTGTCCTGACGTTCCTCAATCCAAAGGGTGCGCAAAGGGGCCAAGCCAGAGCGGATGTCGATGGCAACGTCTGGGTCGGTATAGGGCCCGGATGTGTCATAGACCGTGATTGGCAGGTTTGCTTCAGAACCGGTTGAGGTCGGGGTATCTGATTGGCTGATCAAACGCATGGGGACGCGCAGGTCTGGTCGGTTACCGGTGACGTATATTTTTTGCGAATTAGGCAACGGGGAAACGGCAGCATCGTCGACGGTCGCCTGATCGGCATTGAAAGAGTGGGGAGCATTCATGCGGGAGATGACTCACTGAAAGGATACGATTTCCGTCCAGTTTACCAGAATGGGCTCAGAGTCTCAGATTTTCGCTTCAACTGGGCAGAGGTTCCATAGGCAGGTATTGTACGTCCAGAATCTCCAGGGTACGCCATCCAGAAGGGCTCATGAAGCGCACGCAGTCTCCCGCATGCTTTTTCAGCAGGGCGCGTGCCAGAGGTGAGATCCAGCTGATATGACCTTCGTTGGGGTCTGTCTCATCACGGCCGACAATGGTATAAGTAAAACAGTCAGTCCCTTCTTGTACCGTGACTTGTGCCCCGAAAAAAATTTGATCATTTCCACTTTGGGCGCGTGGGTCGACGATTTGTGCTATTTCCAGATGTTTGCTGAGAAACCGAATGCGCCTGTCTATTTCGCGCAGACGACGTTTCCCGTACAGATAGTCACCATTTTCTGACCGATCTCCGTTGGATGCAGCCCAGGCGACGATTTCCACTACCGAAGGACGTTCTGTGCGCAAGAGATGTTCCAGTTCCGCACTCAAGCGGGCATGACCACGCGGGGTCATGTAGTTGGGAGCGTTCAATGGAAGAGGAAGGGCCTCCGAAGGATCTGTGTCATCCTCGTCTTCATGGTTAACCGTTGGGTCCATCAGGCATCAGAATTGGAAACGATCACGGTGCGCGACATGGTGCAAGGGGGGAATCTCTGTTTCGAAGAGCGTTTCCTGCTCAACGGGGGCATTACCGAGGCGTACCCAACGTTGGACCGACATCACAGGGCTCTGACCGACGACGGCTACGGCACACCCGCCAGGGGCCAGGGCTTCCAGAAAGGATGAAGGCATTTCAGGGACGGAGCCAGTGAGCAGGATGACATCCCAGTGCTTTTTCGGATTCCAACCCTGCGCGGCATCACCCACTGCGACGGTGACATTTTGAAAGCCGTGGTCATACAGGCGCTGGCGTGCGGTGCTGGCCAAACCAGGGTGTAATTCCACAGTGGTGACCTGTGCGGCCAAATGGCCCAGCAAGGCGGCTACATAGCCGCTGCCGGTTCCAACATGGAGGACGCGGTCAGATTTCTTGAGACGCAGTTCCTGAAGCAGGCGCGCCTCCAGTTTTGGCGACAGCATCCGCTCGCCATTCTCTAGAGGGATCTCCATATCGACGAAGGCCAGAGTGCGATAGGCCGGTGGGACAAAATCCTCACGCCGTACTTGATAAAGAACATCCAGAATTTGTGTGTTGAGAACATCCCAAGGGCGAATCTGTTGCTCGACCATGTTGAAGCGGGCTTGCTCGATATTCATGAAATGCCTCTGGAATTGGACGATGGTGACAGGGTCCTATTGTAGCAAAGGTGAGGGGCAGTTTCTCGCTAGGCGAAGTATATAAATTGGTGATACTTTGGTGTGGGAACTTAGTTCCGATTATGTGGTCCGACGAAGCAGCAAACTTACATCGGTAATGTCATGAAAAAAATACTGGAAGGCATTGGGTTGTTGATCGTGGTTTCCGGTTTGCTGATCTATTCATCAGCACGTGCCGATGAAGTTCCTCAGGTAGGGAAACCAGCACCAGCCCTGAATGTTAAAGACCAAAACGGTATATTGCAGTCATTGGAAAATTACCGAGGAAAATGGTTGGTGCTGTACTTTTATCCAAAAGATGAAACACCCGGTTGTACGGCTGAAGCCTGCGCTTACCGCGACGATATTCACAAGATTCAGCAATTAGGGGCCGCAGTGGTTGGAGTGAGCATCGATGATGCCAGTAGCCATGCTGAGTTTGCTGACCATCATCATTTGCCCTTTCCACTACTGGCCGATCAAGATGGAGCACTGGCGAGTCGGTATGGCTCAGTGAGAAGTTTGATGGGCTATCGGCTGGCACGTAGAAATACATTCATAATTGATCCGAAAGGAAATATTGCCAAAGTATATCTGAATGTGGATGCTGAACAGAATCCTGGCGAGGTGATCACGGCACTCAAGCAGTTACAGGCGGGTTACTGAGGTACGCCAACAGGCGGTGAGTGGCACCGCGTTCGCGCTCGATCCAGCGTTGCCCCTGTTGCCCCATACGACGGCAGGTTTCCGGGTCTGATAGCATTTGCTCGATGTTCAATACGATGTCTCGTAAATCGTGGCACTGGATGGCTGCGTCTTGTGCCAGTGCTTCGGTGCTGGCTTCTGCGAAGTTATAGGTGTGAGGTCCCAGAATGACGGGACAACCTACCCTTAGGGGTTCGAGGAGATTTTGCCCACCAAAAGGCAACAACGTTCCACCCATGACAGCAAATTGGGCCAGTTGGTACCATGCGTTGAGTTCTCCCATGGAATCGCCCAATAGCACCTGACAGTCAGGGGAAATAGGTTGGTTGGAAGAGCGGCGTTGAAAGGAAATATTCAGGGAACTGAGATAGTCCGCAACGCTATCAAAGCGTTGGGGGTGGCGCGGGACAAGGACCAGTAGATTCGGTGGTTGAAGAATTTTGTAAATCGCCGGCAACAGTAAAACTTCTTCACCATCACGGGTACTGGCTGCAACCCAGATTCGTCGCTGTCTCTCACCGATCCATTGTCTGAACTGTGTTACGGTTTCAGGATGCTGACGTGGTAATACGGCATCAAATTTTAGGTTACCCATGATGGTCACAGGGGTACGTGCCCCCAGTGCCTCGAAACGGTATGCATCAGCAGGTGATTGTGCGGCAATATGCGTCAATTGGCGTAACATTCCTCGTACTAAGGTGGGAATGCGTGCGTAACGTCGAGCAGAACGCTCAGAAAGGCGAGCATTGGCCAGTATCAAAGGTATATGCCGTTGGTGGCAAGTATCAATCAAACGGGGCCAGAGTTCGGTTTCCAGCAAAAATCCACGTACTGGCTTGAATGTGTCGAGAAAACGCGTCACGCTACCGGGCAGATCGTAGGGGAGATAGACACGCAACACGCGGGGAGGGATGTCCATGTTTGCGGTGGCCCGACCTGTCGGGGTGGTATGGGTGATCAACAGGGCATGATCTGGATATCGCTCGATCAGTGCATGGATCAGTGGCAAAGCCGCTTGTGTTTCCCCTACGGAGACGGCGTGTATCCAGATCAGCGGGCGTGAATCGGATGGTTTCGGGTAGTAACCCAGGCGTTCTGGCCAATGATCTCGGTACTCGGGTTGATGACGACCGCGCCACCACAATCGCAGATAAAACAGTGGCAGCAATAAGCGGGTCAGCAGAGTATAAAAAAACAGGGTCAACGCAGTTGCTCCAATGTCCTGATGACGGTTTCTGAATCGGGGCAATCGCCAGGTCCCCCCAAATTGGTGGCTCGGCAACTGCCTACTACTCCGGTAGCTTCAGGGTGAGTGGCTGTATAGAGTGCGACCACAGGACGGTTGAGCGCGGTAGCCAGATGGGTCAGCCCCGTATCTACCCCTACGATGCCCTCGGCATGGGATAGCAGAGCAGCGAGTGTGGCGAGATCAAGGGAGGGCAAGGCGCGAGCCATGGGAATTTGTTGGGCTATATGTCGGGCACGTTGTTGCTCTGAGGGCGAGCCTCCGGGTAGCAGGATCGTTGATCCGGATGCGCTGAGGTGTTGTCCAAGTTTGATCCACTGGGAGATGGGCCACTCCTTGTCACTGCGACTGGTTCCGTGCAAGAACATAAAATAGGGGTGATCATATCCGACGGGGCATGCCAGTGGTTTGGTGAGACCGTAGTCCACCGGTGTATCGATGCGGTAACCCAGGGCGGAAGCACTGAGTTGGCGATTACGATTTACTGCGTGTTGTTGGCGCGAAACTGCAAAGCGCTGGGTGTAGAACAGACTGGCTAGAGGTTCACGAATACTATGCCAGTCATATCCCAGACGTTGGCGGGGGCCATACAGACCGATGAGTGCACTTTTGATGAGTCCTTGCAGATCCAGACTGGCATCATGGGCGTGTGTGTCCAGTATCTGGCGCAGCCGTTGTAATTCGCCTTGAGTTGTTGCTGACCAGAGCGAGTGCCGCCATCGTCGCAATGCCACGGGAATGACACGTCCGACGGCAGGATGAAGACGAGGAAGATCGACAAGGTTTTCCTCCACCAGCCAGTCAACACTGAGGTCGGGGCAATGGCGGGACAGGTCGGTCAGTACCGGGAAAGCGTGGACGACATCTCCCAGGGAGGAGGTCTTGATCAGGAGCAAGCGTTGCATGGGGATATTCTAGGCGACTTGATCCTGTCAGGCTAGTATGAACTGGAGTAAACTCACGATCATGTCGCTGTCTGTCATTATCATTGCCAAAAACGAAAGTGGTGCCATTGGAGACTGCTTGGCCTCGGTGGCCTGGGCGGACGAACGGATTGTGCTGGATGGCGGTAGTATGGATGAAACGGTGGCTATTGCTCGTGACAGGGGCGCGCGAGTGGCTGTGGCAGATGATTGGCAGGGTTTTGGTGTCCAGAAAAATCGTGTACTGGATATGGCTAGCGGGGACTGGGTGTTGTCTCTGGATGCAGATGAGCGGGTCAGCGACGCGCTCAAGGCGCAGATTTTGGCGGTGATCGGTGATCCTCAAGCCATGGCTTGTTACCGCATGCCCCGTTCATCGAGTTACTGTGGTCGTGCGTTGCGTCATGGTGGGTGGTGGCCAGACTATGTGGTTCGCTTGTTTCGTCGTGGTCAAGCGCGCTTTTCAGAGGACTGGGTTCATGAACGTTTGGTGACGACGGGTGCTGTAGGTACGTTGACCGAACCGCTGGCGCATGATACCTATCGTGATCTGGAAGAAGCGCTCGACAAGGCCAACCAGTACTCTACGCTGGGTGCCCGTCAGGCCTATGATCAGGGCGGGCGTGCCCGTTTGTTGAAAGCCTTTGGACGGGGCAGCTGGGCATTCTTTCGGACGCTCATACTGCGTCGCAGTTTTCTGGATGGTGGACATGGGTGGCTGTTGGCTGTGACCAATGCCCATACGACATTTTATCGTTATGCCAAATTGTGGTTGCTGGAGCAGCGCGGAGAGGATCAGGATCGTTCCTGAACATCGCTTGCTTGCAGGCGGCGCAGTCGGGCGTAGTGTCCATTCCGGATCATCAGTGAAGCGTGGTCGCCTTGTTCCACGATACGACCTTGGTCCAGAACGACAATCAGATCGGCATTTTCAATGGTGGACAGGCGATGGGCGATGACCAACGTGGTGCGCTGATGCATCAGGGATTCCAGTGCCGCTTGCACGGCTCTCTCCGAGGCGCTGTCCAGGGCTGAGGTAGCCTCATCAAGGATCAGAATGGGAGCGTTCTTGAGGAGTGCGCGGGCAATGGCAATGCGTTGCCGTTGCCCACCAGAGAGCCGGGCGCCATTTTCGCCCAACAGGGTATGAAATCCTTCCGGCATTTCCTCGATGAATTCTAGGGCATGTGCGGCTCGCGCAACGTCTCTTAGACGTTCCAGTGCAGTTCCGCGTAGAGGGCCATAGGCGATGTTATGGGCGACAGTATCGTTGAACAGTACTACTTCCTGAGTGACCAGTGCGAGATTGGCACGCAGGCTGGCCAACGTCAGGTTGGCGATAGGGTGACCATCTAGCCTGATCTCTCCGGCCGTGGGGTTGTAGAAGCGTGGCAGCAGGTTGGCCAGTGTGCTTTTGCCGCTGCCAGAGGTGCCTACCAAGGCAACAGTTTGTCCTGGCTGTATGTCGATATTGAAATCGTACAGGGCTGGCTTCTGGGCGCGCGGGTAGGTAAAACTGACGGATTCGAACGACAGGTGGCCGAGCGCATGTTCCACGATGATGGAACCTTCATCGACTTCTGGAGGGTGGTCCATCAGGGCAAATACGCTTTCCGATGCGGCCAGACCCCGTTGTAACGATTCACTGAGATCCGATAACCGCTTGATAGGGGCCAGCAACATGATCATGGCTGTGATGAACGATACGAAACCGCCGACGGTTGTGCGGTCGGTTCCCGCCTGCCAGGTGGCCATACCGACGATAACGGCGATGGCCAGAGCTGCAAAAAACTGAACCAAGGGGACATTGGCAGCTGCAGCAGCTGCCTGTTTCATGCTCAGCCGACGCACCAGATTACTGGTCTGGTGAAAACGCTCGGTTTCGACCATCATGCCGCCAAATACCTTGATGACCTTCTGGCATTGGATGGATTCGTCCAGCACACTGGTCAGTTGACCCATGGCATTCATGGTGTCACGGTTGATGTGACGTAAGCGAGCATTTACTTTTTTTACGATTAAGGCGATGGGGGGGGCTACCAGCAGCGTGACCGATGTGAGTTCCCAGTTGAGATAAACCAGCCAGCCCAGTAGTCCTACTACCACGAAACTATCTGTGACCAGGTTGGTTACCACACTGGTGGCAGCCTGCATGACCTGGTTGGCATCGTAGACCAGTTTGGAAATCAGTACACCGCTGGGATGATCGTCAAAGTAACGTGCAGGTAGGTGGAGTAGACGTTCAAACATATGTTGTCTGAGATCCATCACTACCTTGTTGCCCACCCAGTTCATGGCAAATTTGGAGGTGAAGTTGGCAATTCCGCGTACCATGAACAGGCCCAGTAACATGACGGGAACCCAGTGCATCCAATGGGGGTCCTTGTTCACAAAACTTTTATCGAGCATTGGCTTGAGTAATGCCGGTAGTACGGGTTCGGTCGCTGCTGTGATGATCATGGCGACGATGGCGCAGCCAAATTCCCAGCGATAGGGTTGTACCTGGCGCAAGAGGCGAACGTATAGGGCAGCGGTCCCAGAGGATGACATGATGACAGTGAATGAATGACGAGAAAGAGGTTAATTATGCGCTACCAGAGCGATAGTGACTACTGTGGCGGTTTCTACTAACTCTACCAAAGCGCCGGCAGTATCTCCCGTGGTGCCTTGGAGATGTTCCAATAGTTTTAGTCTCCAGAGCCAGGCGATAAGGCATGCGATAAGGGTTGATGCCAGACCGGTTCGTCCAAATCCCACGATGATGCAAAGCAGGGAAGTGATGCAGATGAACCACAGTGGTTTACGGGGCAGGTGATCGGCCAGAGAGCGACCCAACCCGGCGGAGCGCACGTAGGGGGTGGTCATGAACAGCCATGGAACCGCGATGCGTCCCAGTAGTGGGGGAAGCAGTAAAAAGCCAGGAACCAGCCGAGCATCTAGCGTAATCAGGGCGCTGGCCTTGATCATCAGCAGTAGTACCAGGGTAACAACGGCGAAAGTTCCGCAATGAGGATCTTTCATGAGTTCCAGGGTGCGTTGGCGGTTACCACGTCCTCCGGCAAAGGCATCTACGGAGTCAGCCAGGCCGTCCAGATGCAGTGCTCCAGTCAAAGCGACCCAGAAACACAGGATTAATGCGCCGGATAGGGCTGAGGGAACGCCCAGCCATGACGTGAGTGCGCCCATTCCAGCCAGGGCGGCACCCAATACGGCCCCGACAGCCGGATAAAACAGCAGGGCATGTCCTTGATCCTGAGGGGAAGGTGGGGTGGCAGAACGAACCGGAATGCGAGTCAGGAATTGTACAGCCACGGCAAACAAGTGGAGCGGTTTCATGCTGGTGGAAACTCGATCACGGGCCAATTCGTCACGTTATGCAGGGAACCGTGCGGAACGGGGTAATGCAACAAGGAAGAGCGTTCGCTGCCGGTCAGCCAGTGATGCAGGTAACGGATGACTCCTGCGTGGGTGATAATCAGCAAAGGGGTGGGTTCCTGCTGTGCCTGGATCCAGGCATGTTGGATACGCTGGGCGAAAACATTCAGAGATTCTCCACCAGGAGGAGAGTAAAGCCAGGGATCCTGCCAGAAATTCTGTAGTTGTTGTTCATCAGTCGAGGCAATATCTGCGGCTGTGCGTCCCTCCCAATCGCCAAAATCCAGCTCGCACAGATTATCATCGATGCGCAGGGGAAGGTTATGTTGCTGGGAAAGTTGGTCAGCGAAAGCCAGGCATCGTTGTCGTGGAGAACTGATCAGGGCGGCCCATGGGTAACTGAGCGCGGCATGTTGCATCTGTTGCCAGCCAGTTGGGGAAAGAGCATCATCCAGTCGGCCACGGAATCCGTCGAAGCCTGTGCTGCCGTGGCGCAGGAGGTGACAATCAATCATGACTGTGAAACTGAGGCTTCTGCGAAGGTGGCCATTTCCTGGTGTAGAGTGCAGGCCAGACGCAGCAGTGGAACCGCGATGGCGGCTCCGCTGCCTTCGCCCAGGCGTAGGCCCAGAGACAACAGGGGTTGTGCATGCAGTGCATCGAGAATGTGGTGGTGGCCCGGTTCTGCAGAGCAATGACCAAACAGTAGCCACGGCCGGATACCGGGATTGAGAGATTGCGCGAGTAAGGCCGCCACACTGACGATAAAACCATCCACCAGGATGGGCAGCCCCTCTTGGGCGCAGCCCAGCAGTGCACCTACCAATGCGGCAATTTCAAATCCACCCAGATGACGCAGAATCTCAAATGGTGAAGTGAGCGCTGACTTATGCTTGATAAGGCTTTCTTCAATGATTTTGACCTTATGTGCAACACCAGATGGAGGCAGTCCGGTTCCTGGTCCAGCAAGGTCCACGGCGGCGATATTCAGCAGGGCACAGGCCAATGCGGTGGCCGTGGTGGTGTTGCCGATGCCCATTTCACCAGCAATGAATAAATGGGAGAGATGGGTTTTGGCCAGTCGTGCGCTGTAGCGACCTGCTTCTAGGGCCAAGGCGCATTGGGTGGTGCACATGGCAGGTTGGTGGTGGAAGTTAGCGGTACCCGGACCCAGATTGACGTGACGCACACCGGGGATGCCAGACAGTTGCTGGATGGTTCCCAGATCCACCACTTCCAGGTGGGCACCCAGCGTTCGAGCAAGAACACTGATGGCAGCACCGCCACGGGAAAAATTTTTGATCATTTCCCCAGTGACTACGGCGGGGAAAGCAGAGATGTTTTCAGCGGTGATGCCATGGTCCCCGGCAAAAATGCTGATCCAGATGGGATCGACCTGGGGCAGTGGGGTTCCCTGTGCTGCGGCCATGAAACAGGCCAGATCCTCCAGTTGACCCAGGGAGCCTGGGGGCTTGGTCAGCGTGTTTTGACGCTGGCGTGCCAGATCTGCGTAGGAGGATTGCGGAGGGGAAATGGGAATGGATATCCAGTCGGGGATCATGGGGTACCTTTGAGGTTCAGTGGAAGACCGGCTACCACCAGGGTGACGGCATCACATGCGTGTGCCAGTGCTTGGTGCAGGCGACCCATTTCATCGCCGAAGCGACGGGTAAGCTCGCCCAATGGCGTGATTCCCATACCCGTTTCATTGCTTACCAGGATCAGGCAACCGGGCCAGTGGGGCAAGCGTTCCAGCAATCGCTGTGCTTCGCGGTGGCTACGCCCGGCATCGGAATCCAGCAGAAGATGAGTCATCCAGAGTGTCAGGCAATCCAGCAAAATGCATTGATGTGGTTGAGCCAGATGTTCGAGGCAATCCACTACGGCCATGGGCTCTTCGATGGTGCGCCATTGAGCAGGTCGTGTACGTTGGTGATGGTGGATGCGTGCGCGCATTTCTTCATCTTCGGCGCGTGCAGTGGCCAGGTAAGTGACAGGCAGGCCACTGCGTCGGGCCAATTCTTCGGCATAGGCAGATTTTCCGGAACGAACCCCCCCCAGAATCAGGTGACGCCTGGGAAGTTCAGCGTTCATCCAAACCATCCAGCGCGTCGATCAAATCCTCGATAAGTGCAGTGAGTTCGATGGTCATCAAGGCAAAGTCTGCATCGAACCCGTTGTCTTCGGTGGCTTCGCGCTCGGTCAGGATATCCAGCGGGGCGATGCGTCGCAATTGCAATGTATCGTCGAGGACGAAAGAAATCTTTTCGGCCCAGGTTAGTGCCAGACGAGTGACATCCTTGCCAGATTGCACATGCTGGCGCATCTCCTGACTGTTCAGGGTGTGGTGAGCATAACGCACCTTCATGCGTTCATCTTGACGGGCTCGCCATTCACAGTCGCGGTCGATGGTGAACCCATGTGGTGGGGAGTCATGGATCAACCAGTCGGTCATGGCATGGAGTGGTGACAGACGGGTACGCAGTGGAGTTGCACCAAAAGTAACATCGCCTTTGCGCAAAACCTCTAATAGTTCTTCAGCACGCGCGGAACTGGAACTGTCGATGATCATCCAGTTGTGTTCCGGATTAATCCAGGCATGTGTGCGGCGTTGAACCGAGAATGCACGCGGTAGCAATTCATCGACGACCCCATCCTTGATATCCTTGATCTGCTTGCGTCCAGGTTTATAGCCACGTTGTTGTTCAAACTCCTCACTACGTATCTGGGCTTGCTGGGCAATCACGGAGGCGGGTAACAGTTTACGGTCGGTGCCAAGTGTAATCCACAAATGGGGAGATAAACTATGGACATAGTCTTCATTCTGGGGAGGGAGCCAACCGTGGCGCTGGACTTCACCTCCGCCACAGGGTAGCAGAGGTTGGCGAGCCAGTTGACGGCTCAATGTGTCTGCTGTTTCGGTCCATTGGGTGAGGCGGTAGAGCACCAGATTCTTGAACCACATGACCGTCCCCCTCAAAAGAGTCAAATTCTAGCAGAGTGAGGGCAGACATTGGCATTCAGATAGAAGGGTCGGGCAATTCCAGTTCTGCTTTGGAGAGCAGATCTTCTGGCAGTTGTTGTTGTATGGCGACCCCCAGTCGTTCGAACTGGTGGGCTTGGTGGATCAGGTTTCCTTTGCCAGTATAGAATTGCAGGTAAGCCTTGTCATAGGTGTTGCGAACGCGTTCCAGATCCTTGCCAATTTGTTCCATGCTACCGATGAACGTCACCAGTTTTTTATAGAAGCGAGCGGCACTTTCGGCCAGTTGAGCGGTATGTGCATTTTGTTCTTCGAAACGCCACAATTGCCGGACGATATTCAAGCTGGTCATCAAGGTGGTAGGAGTGGCTACCAGCACGTTTCGATCCAGTGCTTGCTGGAATAGCGAGTCATCGGCGCGCAGGGCTTCTACGAAGGCTGACTCAACCGGGATGAACAAGAATACCATTTCCGGTGTATTGAGACCGGGCAATGTAAAGTAGGAACGGTCAGACAGTTCTCGGATACGAGCTCCCACTGCCTCACTGTGTTCCTTCAGCGCCATGCGGCGTTCGTTTTCTTCTTCTGCATTGATGTATCGGGTATAGGCGTTGAGGGAAACCTTGGCATCGATTACCAGATGTTTGGATTGTGGCAGGTAAACGATGACATCGGGGCGTCGGCGACCTTCTTCGGTATCGAAACTGACTTCGCGTCGGTAATCCTGACCTTCACGGAGTCCCGTACGCTCCAGTAAATTTTCCAGAACCAGTTCACCCCAATTGCCTTGCACCTTGGCTTGTCCCTTAAGTGCCGTAGCGAGATGATGAGCCTCATCGGTCATCTGCTGATTCAGCATTTTGAGTTGGCCCAATTCTGCTCTGAGTTGGGCCTGTTGCTCTGTATCGTGGCGGTGAATGGATTCTACCTTGTTGCCAAAATCTGTGAGTTTCTCGCGCAACGGATTGAGCAGCTGGCCCAGTCCCGTTTCATGTTGTTCCTTGAACTGACGAGACTTTTCTTCAAGTATGTCACTGGCCAGCGTTTTGAACTGTAAGGACAACTCCTGGCGTGCGACCATTAGTAGGGCCAGTTTTTCTTCTGACTGACGTTGTTCATTGTCCAGGCGGGTGTGTAATTCAGCGATCAGAGCTGTTTTTTGTGATAATTCAGCCTGTTGAGTATGCAGAGTCTGTTGTATGACGGCCAGGTATTCCTGCAGGGCCTGTGTTTGCTGCTGAAGAGCCGTTTGTTCTGCGCGAAAGTGGCCTTGTTCAGTGTGCCAGAGGTTTTCCTGGTGGCGGTATTGCTCGATCAGAGTTTCGCTGTCTTGCAGACTTTTTTCCATGAGGGATAAGTGACGTAATCTTTCAACTAATTGAGCCCTCTCTATTGCACCTTCGGATAATCCTTGTTGCCGGGCCAATTGGACTTGGCCCTTGCGGATAATAGACATGAACCATGCGCCTGCTCCAAAGGCGACGATTCCGGTGATCGACAAGGAAGCGATCATCAGCACAGGGTTCATGCTGGAAGAAAATGGTATAACCAGGTTTCGCTCAGGGTATTGGTACCTTGTCGCAGGAACAGGCGGATATCCACTGGATCTCTCCCCTGATGAAGGCCGGTCAGGTCGAACAGTGCCCTCCATTGCCCTGGTTCCCCATTGGGAACGGCTTCGCAAGCAACGTTGGCGACATGACCGCGCGAAGGTGTGACCACGGCCTCTGGGATTGAACCTTCTGCCAGATGGAACAAGTCGCCTCCCGAGAAGGTGACTTCAAATTTATGTGAATCGGCAGGACGGTGCGCAGGTTCACCTCCGCGGCCGATATGGGTGCCGATGCAGCGCGCTAGGTGGTTGGGAAAAGGGGTATCCGCTTGCCAATATAGACGGTAGTGTAGATGATGATGGCTACCTGCGCGAGCAGGTTGATCAGGAACCCAGGCAGCAACGACATTATCGTAGAGTTCTTCCTCAGTATGCAGTTCGATCAGTTGAACGGTTCCTTTCCCCCATGCGTTCAAGGGTTCGACCCACAGTCCAGGACGTTTTTCGTAGTGAACAGCATCCTGATACTGGCTAAAATGGCGTTCCCGTTGCATAAGTCCAAAGCCTTTGGGATTCTCGTCAGAAAAGTAAGAGATATCGGTCTCACGAGGGTTGATCAGCGGCCGCCAGAGATGTTCATCGTTTCCCGTCCACATTGATAGACCATCAGAGTCATGAACTTCGGGTCGCCAGTCTTCCTGAAATCGCTTGTCCTTATCGGAAAACCAATACATGGAGGTCATGGGGGCCAGTCCAAAACGAGAGATGTCGCGGCGCAAAAACAATTCGGCTTCTACTTCCGTGGTGACTCCGTTGCCGCGGCTCATGATGAAGTGATAGGCACCAGTCAGACTTGGGCCATCCAGCAGAGCATACAGCGACACGTCATGGGAGCCGGGTTGGGGCGGCTCAAAATAAAAATGGGTAAACAGGGGAAACTCTTCCTTTTGGTGGTCTACCAGTGTATTGATACTGACACCACGCGCGGATATACCATATTGATACTCGTCGCCGATGGCGCGAAAATAAGAGGCTCCCAGAAAGGCTGCCCAGTCATTGCTGCGCCAGTTGGGACCAGTTCCCTCGCGGTTTTCCTGAATACGAAAACCGGCAAACCCCACGGGTTGGTTGAGTTCCTGAGCCGGGCTGTTGGCGGGCATATGAAACAATTTTTTGTTGAACAGGATCTCCTGTGCCTGTGTGGCAGACTGGCGGCTCGTCAGCGCTTGTTCGAGCCGATACATGTGTACTGGAAAAGGAAAAAATTTTCCTGGGTGAAAGAAAGCGATGGGATAATCGCCAGGACCATCGGCAAACAGAGCGTGATCCATGTTGAACTGAATTTGCCCGTGTGCATCCCAATCGATACGTTCGATGATACCTGGTTCCGGAGAGATGGGGGCTTGGTAGGGTTGTAACGCTGTTTTGCGAGCATGTTCCAGTAGTCCAGCCCAAGAAAAATCATGGGAAATTCCCAGGGGCAAGTTGTCCAGGTGATCTTCTGCGTGGCTGACCAAGGGGCCACTACTGAGGTAGGCGGCGCACAGACTGAGGAATTGTCGTCGGGTCGGAAACGTCATGGAGAAAACTCGTTAGAGAAGGTTATAGGCTTGAAATCGGGATAAGCGTTATAGTATCACCATCCCTCCTGTGGCGATTTGCCTGGGGGGGTTTATCAACTCTATACAAGGACCATGGACATGAACCTGATCTCAAGGAAATTATGGGTGCTTTCACTCGTGGCGTTGCCTTTGGTAGCCAGTGCGGGTTCGATCACTATTCTCTCACCCCGTGACGGAGAGGTCTGGGGAACCGGAACACATACGCTTCAGTATCAGGTTGATCCGAGTGCTAATGGCAATCATTTGCATGTGTATGTCGATGATGATGACCCTATCATCAGTCATCAATTGACTCATTGTCCCTGTTCGGTGGAATTGCCGGCGTTGAAGCCAGGGCACCATCGCATCACCATCAAGGAAGCTGAGTCGGGCCACAGTTTGACGGGGGTGCAGGCTCAGGTAGGGTTTAGCGTCAAGTAACGGCGTCATGGGAAACACGTTGCTGGATTATGCGCTGATCCAGGTCTTTCACAACTTTGGTGCGGTGTTGATTCTGGCCTTGAGTGGTCGCGGACTGGTCATGGCGCGTCGCCAGCAGTCAACCCGCTGGATAGCGGGGTTGACTGGGTTGGTTTGGGCGCTTCAGGGGATCACCGGCGCATTGTTTGGTTGGGTGACCTGGAAGACGGAACATCAGTGGCCGGATATCCATGGTGTAGCCGTTGCAGCACTGATTATTAAAATGCTCTGTGTTGTCGCGGGGATATTGAGTATGGGAGCGGGCGCACTATGGGGAATGCGTTGGTCGGATGAGCGTCAATTCGGTTTCTGGGCTACAGGTTTGGGACTGGGTGCGCTGGCATTGACCTGTGCTGCTTTTTTGCGTTGGTTTTCCTGAAGGGAGTAGATGGTTCGCATGACGGCTGAGTTGATGTCCCCCTTACCAGATATCGACCCCAGGGGAGATTTTACTGCCTTCTCTACGTATGTGTTGCAGAAGTTGGCCGAGGGCACCTCGCACCTGTGTTTGGCGGACGAGATATGCCAGTTTGCCGAAAAGCACATCGGCAATAAAATTGCTTCCATGATGACCTTGGCTGAAGATGGTTTCCTCAGCGTTTTCGCTGCTCCCCATGCTCCACCTGAGTTGATTCAGACCATGAACCGCTTGAAACCTGGCCCACAAGCGGGTTCTTGTGGCTATGTCGTTTATAGCAATCATGCCGTCGAAGTTGCGGATATTGTGGGTGACGAACGTTGGGATGGTTTACGTCATGTGGCCCACGAATGGAATTTGCGTTCTTGTTGGTCCTATCCGGTGCGCCAAGGATCCCGCTTGCTGGGGACTTTTGCCGTGACTGGATTGACGGAAGGCCCGCCCGATGAGAGACAGCGTTTTATCATGGAATATGGTGCGGCACTGGCTGGCATGGTATTGGTTCATCGATATATGGAACACGAAGAAGCGACACAGCGGCGCTTGTACAGAGCGCTGTTTGGTTCGCTGGAAGCGTTGATTGAGAATGATGATGACTTGGAGATGATGGGCAATTTATGCCAGCGTTTGACTGAAAAGACAGACTTCAGCGTGGTTTGGGTCGGAAAACCAGATGGTCAGGGACGTTTTGTGCCATTGGCCATGGCAGGAGAAGGGACAGCACAGATTATTGAATCACCGCCCATGTTGACCGATCATCCTGATGCGCCATTGATTGTGCGTGCTTGGCGTAGGGATCAACAGGTACTGTCCAATGATTTGCTGGGCGATCCCTCTCTGCAGTTTTGGCATAGGTTGTACCGAAAAAATCAATGGATGAGTTTGCTGGCCATCCCATTGCACCGTAATGGTACGCTTTGGGCAGTCTTGGTGATGGTATCCAAACGGGTGGGAGCATTTGACCCCCCTACCATTCAGTTGTGCCAACGGGTGAGTTCACTGTTATGCCAGAGCCTTGACGAATACGATCTGAAACACAAGATCAAAGAGATGCAGCACGTGGAATCGCGCTTGGCGCGTACTGATAGTTTGACGGGGTTGCCCAACCGGCTGGCCTTCGAAGAGTATTTGCCTCGTGCCATGGCGCGGGCGGAGCGCCACCAACGGGTGGTGGCGGTGGGCTTGCTGGATCTGGATAATTTCAAACCGGTCAATGATCGATTTGGTCATATCCATGGAGACGAACTGTTGCGCCAACTGGCGCAGCGTTTGTGTCAGCATATCCGTGAATCCAATTTTGTGGCTCGATTGGGAGGAGACGAATTTGTTATCGTCTTCGATGATTTGCATGTGGGATCGGCAATGGAGGAACTTCAAGGTGTCTTGCAACGTGTGCATCGCGCGGTGGAGAATCCTTTTTTTCTGAATGAATTGCAAGATTCTCCGATTCTTGTGGAAATGAGTATGGGCTTGGCTTTATTTCCCGGGGATGGCCAGACTCCTGAGGAGTTGTTGCGCGGTGCGGATTTTGCCATGTACCAGATCAAGAATCGCAAGTTCGTTCGTCACCGGTGGTGGGCGCTGACTTCGGACAGTCTTGATGTTCCGGCACCAGAAACTCCTTTTGACCTCTTTGGTCAGGAGGCGGATGAGTTACTTAAGGTGTTGCAGCCACACCTGGAACCCATAGTCAGCGAGTGTATTCGTTTGTTTAACGAGGCAATGGAACAAGACGGGCGAAGTACGGAGATTTTATCCAGTCTGACATCGGTTGAATATGCTAGGTTGCGGCAGTTTCAGATGAAGCAACTCTATTTTTTGTTGGCCCCTGCCACATCGCCGCAGGATATTGTCGACAAGGCACGGTACTTGGGGCTGATTCATGTGCTGGTTGGGGTGACAGGGGCTATGTTGTCGCGTTCTCAGAGTTTTTTTCGAGGATTTCTGAGAACTCATTTGGATTTGTTGCCATTGGTGATTCGTGACCGTTACCGAGCCTTGCGTGTGGCTGATGCGCGTTTGCAACTGGATATGGAAACTCAACTGGATGCCATGCAGTCGGTTACAGATAGTTATAACGCTTGTTTATCGCTGTTGCCGGATGATAGCCTGCCTTGGGTGGAAACTGCGCAGCATGAACTGGATCGACTGGCACATTTGCCAGGAATTCTGTGTTCTCAGTTGATGGTTCCACAATCACAAGGAGTATTTATATCCGAATTTATGTCTGGATCGTTGGCTGAATCGGTCGAGCAGGTTTTTAATCAATCGGATCACCGTCCGGTATTAGATGTGCGGCAGGCGGCTGGGCAGGGGTTGGTGGCACAAGCGTGGCATACCGGACAGATCCAGTGTAGCAATGCCTATGACCATGATCCAAGAACGGTGGTTTGGCAGGAGGCATTTTATAGATTGGGTATTCGTAGTGCGGTAGCGATACCGGTGCGCAATGTCGAGGTGGAATTTGTTCTGGTTTTGTTGGGAAAATATCCTAACCAGTTTTCTTCTACCTGGATGCGTACTTTTGTGAACTCTATCCAGAATCGATGGGATCAATTGGTCTATCATCGTCGTGGTGAGCCACGTTCACTGATGGATGGTTACCAGGCATCACTCTATCGGGAGCGTTTGCATTCTGGAGGGGTTGAGTTATACGTCCAACCGGTAGTAGATCTTCGGCTGGGTCGTGTGGTTAAGGTGGAAGCGCTGGCTCGCCTTCAGATGGGAGACGGCGAACTTGTTGGACCTGGGCAATTTTTAGGAGCGCTGAAAAGCGCGGATTTGAATGCATTGTTTTGTCAGGGCTTGGACCAGGCACTGAAATTTCTTCAGAATTGGCATCTATCCGGTATGGAATACTCTATCTCACTGAATCTTGCACCTAGTACCTTGTTACATCCGGATTGTGTGACATGGGTACGTGAGGCATTACGGCAGGCAGGGAATATGGATCCCGGGCGCTTGACGCTGGAACTTCTGGAAAGTCAGGAAATGGATCAGCAGGCTGCGGATGCGGTGATTCATCAACTGGAGCAGTTGGGAGTTCAGTTGGCCATTGATGATTTGGGGGCGGGATTTAGCAGCTTAAAACGCTTGACCACACTGCCATTTGATATTATCAAGATCGATCAGGGGATTGTGAGAGATATCTTGCGGGAACCCATCAAGACCTTGACGTTGATTCGTACCATCATCCAGATTGGTCAGGATCTGGATCGTGAGGTCATTGTCGAAGGGGTGGAAAACTTGGGTATTCTGGAGGCGGTGGCTGTGCTGGGGGCCCGTCATGTTCAGGGTTATGGGATAGCGCGACCGATGACGGCCAGTCAACTTCCCGAGTGGGTGGCGCAGGAAGCAGGTTCCTTTCGGTGGAATCATCCCTTTGTCATCCAGACATGGTTGGGAGCGCTGGCTCATCATTGGCGCTATATGCATAACACTTCCCAAGGTCACTGGGCAATGCCCAAAACGGAATGGTCAGATTGCCCTTTGATTGCTTTTTTTCATGCCAGGGGGTTGTCAGATCAACCGGTGGCTCAATGGCATCGGGAAGTTCATCAGTGTGTCGATGAAGAGCGTCGATGCCAGGCTAGTGAGCAATTGAAGCAATGGTTGTTGATGCAGGTTCGTTGAATATTGCCTACAAGGCAATTCGTTGACAGGGGACGGCCACGCTGGAGTAACGATGGATGGCATCGCGTATTTCCACATCGATGAAGGCAGAACGACCATCGTAGATGATCTGGCTAAGCCACAGTTTTTCTGCTTCGAAAGCGGGGTTTCCCAACACTTCGAGCGACCATACCTTTCGCTCAGGGTTCCAGCGATAGCGGCGTGCCTTGAGTTCGTCTTTTCGGGAAAATGGAGCACCGGAAGCATAGACAACAAAAGAGGTGTCTGCTTGCTTAGCCAGGATATGTTGTAGCCCATGGGTGGAGGAACGGGGAAGCGGCAATGAAAGGATGCGCAATAAAGCCTGGCAGTCTTCGATGGCACGATGACCATCGAAGAAAAACCCCAACTGACAGGCGATATAGTCAAGTTTTTTGGAACTTATCCCTTCTTGTTTCCAAGGAATATCCTGCAGCGAACAGCCCCAGGGAACTTCTCGAAAAAATGGTAGCCTTTTTTCCAGAAATGGGCGATCAAATGCCGCATTATGTGCAATGACCACTGAAACGCCCGTTAATAATTTTTGGAGTTTGGTTACATCAAGGGTTTTTCCGGCAACCATTTCATCAGTAATTCCCGTTAGTGCGGTGATCTCAGCAGGAATAGGATATCCGGGGTTATCGAAACTTTGGTAGGAACTCACCAGATGAATGGGTTGCCCGGTTATTGGGTCATAGTCGAACAACAACAACCCGAGTTCAATGAGGCAGTCCTGCTGGGGGCTGAGGCCCGTGGTTTCGGTATCGATGACCATTCCGCGTGCCAGCGGCTGTCCGAGGTCGTTTCCCAGAGGATTTGGCAGGGCAAGACGTCGTAGTATTCGATAATCAGGATGCAGCGCAAGTTGCTGTGCTAAGGCTTCAGGGTCAGAGATGTGCATGGCGAAGATCAGGATATAGGGAGGGAAGGGGTATTGTGTCATGGACAATGGTTGATTGTCGCAACCAGATCGAGTGAGATGATACACTCACCGCATCGTCAACTCTTACACAGGATGGTGGATTTGAAAATACCATTGGGCTGTGCTCGGGTTTGTATGATGCTGGCGATCGTACTTGGTATGCAGTGGTCACTACAGGCAGTTGGATTGGAACCGGAGCATTTTCCCCCAATTGCGGTGAAATGGGTGGATTTGCCAACTTCTTTGCGTGGAGAGGCAGATGTTGAACTGACTCGTGGGGTGGTTCATCGTGGCTGGCATACGATGACGGCACCGGCAAGTCATGCTTGGCGTGTTGCGTACCTGTTTCCGCATATGAAGGATCCCTACTGGTTGGGTTGTGACTATGGGGTTATCCATGAGGCCAGACGTTTGGGACTGATAGCGGATATTTATGTATCTCAAGGTTATGATGACCTCCTTGGGCAGTTGCGCCAGATGGATGAGGTGGTATCACGTCGCTATGATGCCATCGTGTTATCTCCCATTGGGTTATCAGGAGATAATGTGGGGGTGGCGGAGGCGCGTAGGCAGGGTATACCTGTTTTTGAACTGGCCAATGACAGTACGTCACCGGATCTGACGCTCAAAGTGACGACTTCCCTTCAAGGGATGGGCAGCAAGGCGATGCAATGGATAGTGCAGGATGCTCGTGTGCGTGGACTGACACATGTGAACCTATTGGTGTTGCCAGGGCCGCGAGATGCCGGTTGGGTTAAGGGTGAAGTGAGCGGGACATTGGCAGAGATTCGTCGGGAAGGTCGTGAGGTGCATATCCTCTCTATTGCCTACGGAGATAGTGATCGTATTATTCAGGCACGCTTGGCAGCCCAAGCAATTGCGCGTTATGGTCGCAGGATCGACTATATTCTGGGCTGCAGCGGGTGTGCTCCAGCAGCCTTGATGCCTCTGCGTGAAGCGGGGTTGGAGAGACAGGTGCGTGTGGTGGCCTATGATTTGACCCGTGAGATAGCAGATTTGGTGGCGCATGGAGACATTGCTGCTGCGGTTGATACCAAGGCCGTGAGTCAGGCAAGGGTGGTGACAGATCGAGTGGTGGACTATTTGGAGCATCGTCCCCAAGCCCCTGCTTCGACATTGTTGGTTGATCTGGGATTGGTAGATCGCCAGAATCTGGCTTCTTACCCGCTGGCCACTTCCATTGCTCCCGAATCTTTTACACCTTCTTATGCCATACGGCCTGAGAGGTATTGATTCGTCTATGACCTGGTCGACTTTGTTGAAAAGTAGCAAACTCAGAAACAAGATATTGATGGGTGCGGCTTTGGTCAGTGCGTTATCGGCGCTGGCCTACACATCGGTGATTTCTCTGGTGTTGCGTCAGCAATACTTGGCCCAGTATAAGGGGGTACTGAGCCATGCGTCTCAAATGGTTGACCAGAACCTGGCTGAGCGTCGTACAAATCTGCTTCAAGCGGCACGTGAAATGGCACACCAGCAGGATCTGGGGACGGCAGTCTGGTACCTGACCCAGTATGGTCGTACCGAACCAGATCGGTTGACGTTGACTGAGACGCGGCAGCATTTGGTGCGTGAAATGTCCCAACTTGGTCAGGCGGCACATGTTTCTCAAGTGGCACTCTATAGCGATGACGGAATATTGTTAGCGTATGTCAGTTTTAATTCCAGTGGAATATCGGCAGGTTATGTCGAACCTGGTCAACCGATGCGTATATGGGAGACAGAGGCGGTACGCCCTGATGTATTGGACTGGGGGCGGGCGCATGAAAAGCGTGCTGGCAGCGAGCGACTGATTCCTAAACACAGACCCATGACATATCAGGAAAAAATTGGTTATGCGGCACGTGGAACTTATTTGACATTACAGGCTGAAGTTCCGGTTATGGGTCAGGTGTTTAATGTCAAAACGGGTATGTCCGAGGTTAGCCCATTGGGCATGATGATACTGAACTCCCCGTTGGATCAAGAGTTTGTTGACCAATTTTCGGTAGCCACGCAAACCCATATCAATGTTTTCTTGTCGGGAAAAATGGCTGTAGGGGATTTGCCTGAATATGACCGACTTCAGGTAAATATGGGACGCGGTCAGTCCATGGCCCCCATTCAGATCAACGGAACGGCTTATTTTCAGTCGTTGCGTGTACTGCGAGAAGCAAATCAAGTAGTTGGAGTTATTGCTTTTCTTGAATCTACCCAGGTTGTCGAGAAAAATATCTGGGAGATGATCAGGACATTCTGGTTGATTACAGGGGGGACCCTGATTCTGGTATTGCCACTGGCCTGGTATTTTGCATATTCGCTGGCGCAGCCTATCACTCATTTGATCAGCGTATTCCGAAAAGTGGCCAGTGGCTATCGGGGTATTATGCCGAGTGACGAATTATCCAGTTTGGTACGTGATCAGGCAAGACAAGATGAATTGGGTGAACTGACGCGTAGTTTCATTGCCATGAATGATGCCATCACCCATAAAATTCATGAAATTAATGAAATGAACCTGTTACTGGAGCAGAAGGTGGAGCAGCGTACGGAGGCGCTAAGTGTTCGTGAGCAGGAGTCGCGGACCTTGATCGAAAATTCGCCGGATACCATTGCTCGATTTGATGCTCAGGAGCGCTGCATCTACGCGAATCCGGCTTTGATCAATTTGGTCAAAGGGGGGGAAGAGGCTTTGCTGGGTCGTCATGCGGTTGATCTGTTCAAGGGTGAGAACAGGGGTGAGTATGCACGCAAAATTCGCGATGTACTGGAAACGGGTATGAATGCGCAGTTTGAACTGTACTGGACTGATCAGACGGGCAAAGCATTATGTAGCCATATTCGTTTGACTCCAGAATTCGATTTGTCGGGGCAGGTGGCAACGGTGTTGAGTGTGGGGCGGGATATCACGGAGCGATTGGAGTTTGAGAGTCGAATATGGCAGCAGGCCAATTTTGACACGTTGACAAAATTGCCCAATCGACAAATGTTTTATCAACGCCTGGCTCAGGCTGCGCATCAGGCTGAGAGAAGTGGCAAGCCGTTAGCGTTGATGTTGGTGGATCTCGATCATTTCAAGGAAGTCAACGATACACTGGGTCATGACAGCGGAGATTTGTTGTTGGTTGAGACGGCTCAGCGCCTGATCTCCTGTTTGCGTGAATCCGACATGGTGGCACGCATTGGTGGGGATGAGTTTACCGTTGTTATTCCGGATTTGAGTGAGTTGGCGCATGTTGAACGGATTGCCGAGGCTATATTGCAGAAATTATCGCTGCCTTTCAAGTTGGCAGAGGAAATGGCTTATGTCTCGGCCAGTGTGGGCATTGCGTTTTACCCTGACGATGCCACGGACTTGGATGTATTGTTCAAAAATGCCGATCAGGCCATGTATGTATCGAAGAAATTGGGACGTAATCGATATGCTTACTTTACGCGGGAGTTGCAAGAGGCAGCACAGATGCGTCTGCGTTTGACTCATGAACTGCGTGAGGGATTGAAGGAGAATCAGTTTTCCGTGTATTACCAGCCTATTATAAATCTTGAAAGCGGTTGTATCGATAAAGCGGAAGCCTTGCTGCGTTGGCAGCATCCCCAGCGAGGGCGTGTAGATCCTTCGGAATTTATTGCATTAGCGGAGGAAACTGGATTGATTGTATCCGTGGGTGACTGGGTGTTTCACCAGGTGGCTCAGCAATGTCTGGATTGGCGTGTGCATCTTGACCCACGCTTCCAGATTACGGTCAATAAATCTCCGGTTCAGATTGAACAGCGTCAGCCATCTTCGTGGCCAGATTATCTTATGTCGCTGGGTTTGGATTCGTCCGCCATTGCCATTGAAATTACGGAGCGCCTGTTGCTGAACAATAACCTTGATGTTCTGGATCATCTGCATCACTGTCGGCAGGCAGGCATGCAATTGGCCATTGATGATTTTGGTGTGGGTTATTCTTCACTGTCCTACCTGAAGAAGTTCGATATCGACTATCTTAAGATTGACCGAAGTTATATTCAGCATATCGATACCGATTCCAATGATGCTGTGCTCAGCGAAACGATCATTCTGATGGCGCATAAATTGGGGCTCAAGGTGGTGGCCGAAGGAGTGGAGACATTGGCCCAGGAAAAAATATTGAAGGAATATGGTTGCGACTATGTTCAGGGATATTTATATGCTGAACCGATGCCGGCCGTAGAATTTGAAGTATTTTATCAACGTTGGTGTAGGGGTAAAACTGGAGAAGAGGGATGAAGTACTGGCTGATGAAGTCCGAACCCAGTGAAGTCAGTGTCGAGGATGTGCTGGCCATGCCGAATCAGACGGTGGAGTGGTTTGGGGTACGCAATTATCAGGCGCGTAATTTTATGTTGAGGGAAATGCAGGTCGGTGATGGAGTGCTGTTTTATCATTCCAGTTGCGCACAGCCAGGGATTGTCGGGGTGGCACGGATTGCGCGTGCGGCACAACCCGACATGACACAATTTGACCCGGAATCGCATTACTTTGACCCCAGGTCTAGTGCTGATAAACCACGCTGGTTTTGTGTGGCAGTAAAAGTGGAGCGTAAAACTCGTTGTCTCGATTTGGTGACACTGCGCCGTGATCCTGACTTGGCACAGATGCGTGTCTTAGCCAAAGGTAATCGATTGTCCATTACGCCGGTGGCGGCGGTGGAGTGGGAGAGGATTCTGGCCTATCTGGGAGTGGATTGGGAAACCCTTTGAACTCTCTGACCCATTCCTGTAGTTTATCGGATGGCATGGGTTTGGCTATCCCGTAACCTTGGGCCAGCAAACATCCCATGTCCAACAATTTATAGCCGTGTTCTGCGGTTTCTACTCCTTCGGCGATAACGGTTTTATGGAAGGCACGAGCCAGTTCGATAACTCCCTGAACGATGGATAGATCTTCTGGATCTTGTAGCATATTGCGGATGAACACCTGATCGATCTTGATGGTATCAGCAGGCAAACGGCGCAGGTAGGACAGAGAGGCGTAGCCTGTACCAAAGTCATCGATGGAGAAATGTAAACCGATGTCGAGGCAAGCCTGCATTTTTTTGATGGCGGCATCCAGATTGCCCAAGGTTGCTGTTTCGAGTATTTCCAGTTCCAGTGCAAGGGGGGGTAAATGTGGATAAAGGCGGATCTGTTGTTTTAGATAATCGACAAATCCATGGGATTGCAGATGATGTGCGGGGATATTGACGCTCAATGTCAGGAGAAGTCCGCTCTTTTGCCATTCGGAGAGGCGGTGTAAGGCTTGGTTGATGACCCATTCAGAAAGACGGATTTCAAATGAGGTTCCTTCTACCAGCGGCATGAATTCTCCAGGGAGGATCAGGCCGCGTTGTGGGTCACGCCAACGAATCAGGGCTTCAGCCCCAACAACTTGACGAGTTGCCATATTGACCTTGGGTTGATAGAAGAATTCCAGTTCATTATGATCCAGCGCGTGTTCCAGTCGATCCAGAATATGGCTGCGATAGCGGATCTGATGTTCGCTCTGAGCGTCAAAGAAATAGACGCGATTGCGCCCCGATTGCTTGGCCAGGTACATGGCCTGGTCGGCATGTCGCAACAGTGTTTCTCCATCGGTGATGTCGTCAGGACAAACTGCCACACCGATACTGGCTGAGACGGTTAAGGATATGTTGAGGTGAGTAAAAGGTGTGGCGATCGCATCTAGGATGCGGTCCACGAGAAATTGACATTCACTTCGTTCTTTGAATCCATCCAGTATGACGACGAATTCATCGCCACCGAAGCGAGCAACGGTATCGGTGGCTCGACAAACTCCAGAGACTCGTTGACCAATTTCAGTCAATACACGGTCACCGAAGGCATGACCATATTGATCATTAATGGCTTTGAAGCCATCGAGATCCATGAAGCAGACGGCGACCAAGGTCGAGGAACGTTTTAGTTGGCCCAGTGCACGGTCAAGACGGTCAGTGAGCAATGCGCGATTGGGTAAGCCGGTGAGTGTATCGAAATAGACACGCCGTTCCAGTTCAATCTGCTGCAGGCGTAGTTCGCTGATGTCGTCCACCAATGCTACGAGATAGTCCAGCCTTCCATCTTCATCGCGGATCGCGCGCACGGCGACATGGGCGTGCACAATTGTGCCGTCTTTATGGAGAAAACGCTTGTCCAGTTCATATTCATCGGTTTTGTTTAAGAAAACGGATTGAAATAAACGGTCATTGATCTCCAGATCACCGGGGTGGGTGATGCTGTCCCAGGTTAATTGCTGAAGTTCGGTTTTGTTATAACCCAACATGTCACAGAGAGCCTGATTGACCTCAATCCAGCGTTTATCGGGGCCTGTAGCAGCCATGCCGACCATTGAGCGCTCAAAATAAGCGCGGAAATGTTTTTCGCGGGCGATGAGGGTTTGTTCAGCGCGCTGACGGGCTTGGTCGCGTTCGAACATCTCCAGCGCAAAGGAAATGTCGCGCACCATCTCATCCAGCACAGCAATGGCTTCATCATCAAAGGACTCATGAATCGTGGCATAGACTCCGATCACCGCAATGGTGCGTGCACCTTGCTGGATAGGGAAAGTGGCGCTACTCAACCAGCCGAAAGAATATCCTTTTGACCACCAAGGTTTGGTCATGGGGTCGTTTTGGAAGTCAGTGACGAAGATACTGCGTCCTTCCAGATAACAAAGGGCTGCTGGCCCCAGTGATTCGGAAGGGGGGGAAGTTAGGGGGAATAGAGTGTCGGTCAGATATTCGATGCCTGAGCCATAGGTCACAGTGGGCTTGAGGAATTTTCCATCTGCCGTTGGCTGAGCAATGAAAGCCAGTGAAAAACCAGCAAAATTCACAGCAGTTTCGCAGATCAGCGGATAAAGTTTATCCCGATCATCAAGTCTTACAATGGCCTGATTGATTTCGCTGAGGGCGCGATAGAGGTTTGTCAGGCGCTGGATGCGTTGCAGGTGGTCGCGTCGCTCGCCGATATTGCGAGAAGAGCAGTAGAGCAGGGATGGTCCATGAGGAAAGCGGTAGATGCGGGCTGTGATTTCCACAGGAATCAGATGGCCATCTCGATGGCGATGCTGGGTTTCAAAGGTGTGGTGTATGCCCTCGCCCAGTTCAAAGTTATGCTCCACCACCGCCATGACTTGTTCGCGATCCCACTGAGCATCCCAATCGGAGACATGCAGTCCGATGGCCTCTGTGCGCCGGTAGCCGAGCATATCAAAAAAATAGTCGCTGGCTTCGACGAGATAACCCTGACGGTCAAGTACATGAATACCATCACTGGCAACTCTCAGGAGAACCTCTAACTGGTGTTTCAGGCTGTCATAGTCGTCCATGGCACAAGAAGAAAAGTGACACAATTGAGCAGATCGTACGATAGCACGGGAATAGTTCTGCGCCAATGGTAGACGTAATTGGGGGATTCAATGTTCAAGGGTTGATCAGGCCCAAATGGCTGGCACGGATAACGGCTTCGATGCGTGTGGCGACTCCCAGTTTGTTACGGGCATTGTCCATATGAAAATCCACAGTACGTTTGGATAAGCCGAGAATTAGTGAGATTTCCAAAGAGGTTTTTCCGCGTGCTGACCAGGTCAGGACTTCCCTTTCCCGTTCGGCCAACTCGGTTGTTCCTGAAAGAGGGGGATCACGGCGTCCCAGACGTGTCAGCAGAATTTCGTAGAGTAACTCAAAATCGATGGGTTTGGTGACATAATCGTCAGCTCCCAGCCGTCGTCCGCGCAACTCGCTGTCACGATCGGTGAGTGCAGTCAGAAAGATGAAAGGGGGGGGAGATGTCAGGGACTCCAGTATCTCAAACCCGGAAAGACCGGGGAGTCCCACATCGCAGAGTACGAGATCCGGTTGAACCAGAGCGATGGCATGTAAACCATCGTAACCCGAATAGGACAGCGTGATCTGTATGTCTCGGTCACGCAATTCTTCGGCGATCAGCCCGGCCATTTCACGGTCATCTTCGATGCATAGTACTTTCATCGAGTTTCTCCTTCAGGGTATTGTACAATCGAACAGGCTCTCCAAGGATGGTGGTATGCGATTTCAATCCCTCCGCACCCGACTGTCACTGGCGTATGCACTTTTTTTGTTGCTGGTGGTGGGATTGGGTGCCTTCAGTATCCATCAACTCAACGACTATAACCGGGTTACGGCAGAAATTCGTGATCGGTGGCTGCGTTCTACGCGTATCTTGGGGGATCTCAATAACGACACGTCGGATTTTCGTGCAGCAGAAGGCAGTTATTTGCTGGCTGATACATTCAGACAGCGTCAGGAAAGTCTGGGTGAGATGCGGCAACTGGATGCCTCCATTGTTCACACCCAACTGCGTTATCAGGAAATTCGTCATGACGATCGGGAAGATCAGTTGTACCGATCTTTTGTGAAGCTCTGGGGCCATTATCATCGATTGGTTGAGCAGGAACGTCAGTTACCACCGGAACAAGCGGCTATCCTTTATCGTGGGCAAGCCAATGTGGCCTACAGTGCGGCCAGTGAGACACTGGGCCATCTGACTCAGTGGAACCTGATCGGGGCCAGGAATGCCGCAGAACGTGAGAGCAGAACCTATGATCAGGCTACGGGTTTGATTGCGGGGGCGATTTTGCTGGCTGGGTTTTTACTGATAGTTGCCATTGCATTCATTACCCGTTCCATTTCAAATCCATTGCTGGATTTGGTACAACGCATGCAACGTATTGCCAATCAGGAACCGGATGTTTCACTGCCAACATTGCAACGTAGCGATGAGATTGGTTTGATGGCACGTGCGGTAGCGGTTTTTCAGAAAAATGCTCGTGATTTATTGGACACGCAGCAGCGTCTTGCCGAGCAGGCAAAAACATTGGAACTTGCCTTGCAGAATGAGAAAGATGCTACACAACAGCAACATAATTTTGTTTTGATGACATCGCATGAATTTCGTACACCCTTGGCGTTGATTGATGGTCATGCCCAACGTCTTTACAATGCCCGTGAACGGTTGGGGCCTGAGGATGTGGGGGAACGTGCGCAAAAAATCCGACGTTCCATACAGCGTTTGACTCGTTTAATGGATGGGTTGGTGGATATGCCGCTGGAGTTGCCCTTTCATCCCCAAGATGTCAACATGGAGGAATTATTGCAACGCTTGGTGCAAGAGTATCAGGAACTGTTTCCAACCTATTCATTTCAGGTCGAGATCGGTGTACTGCCACAACGTCGCGGGGATCCCGAATTATTGCACAGAGCATTGGGAAATCTGTTGTCCAATGCCATCAAGTATTCATCTGAAACGGAGCCGATCATGATTCGAGCATGGTCGACAGGAGCGCAGTGGCAGATCGATATTGTAGACCACGGTATTGGTATTCCGGACAAAGATCTGCCGCATCTGGGAGAGCGCTATTTTCGAGGGTCAAATGTCGGCTCTTTTTCTGGTACTGGGGTTGGTCTGTTTTTGGTACATCAGGTATTGGCTTTGCATAGAGCCACGCTGCATATTGGTGCAACTATTCCCCACGGAACGCACATTCACCTGAGTTTCGATTCTTGGTAACGATAAGATATTATAAGTTTATGAGGTTAACCGTTGTAAGGCTTCACGGTAGCGTGCCAGGGTTCCTTCTACAATATCATTGGGTAGCGACGGAGCAGGTGGACATTTGTTCCAGTGCGCATTTTCCAGCCAGTTGCGCACGAATTGCTTGTCGAAACTGAGCGGGCTTTGTCCGGGTGTATAGGTGTCTTTTGGCCAAAAGCGCGAAGAATCCGGAGTGAGGACTTCATCCATCAAGGTCAATTGTTGGTTGGCATCCAAACCAAATTCAAATTTGGTATCAGCAATCAGAATTCCTCGATTGGCCGCATGAGCCGAGGCTTCACGATAGAGACGCAGTGAGATATCACGAACTTCATTGGCACGTGCATCGCCCAGCATATCCCGCATATTTTCGAAGGAGATATTTTCATCATGATCGCCCACAGCAGCTTTGGTTGCCGGGGTGAAAATGGCTTCGGGCAAAGCATCGGCACGTTGCAAGCCTTGTGGCAGCGGGATACCACACAGATGGCCAGAATGCTGATAATCCTTCCAACCTGATCCTTCGAGATAACCACGTACCACCGCTTCAATGGGTAGAGGAGTGAGACGCTGGACTACCATGGCGCGGTCGCGGACTTGGTGGCGTTCGCTGGGTTTGACCACGCTTTCCGGGTCGACGCCTGTCAAATGATTGGGAATATCACGAAAGAAGTCGAACCAGAAATTGGACAGAGCCTGTAGCAACTTCCCTTTTCCTGGAATGGGAGTGGGAAAAATTACATCGAAAGCCGAAAGCCGGTCGGTAGTAACCATCAGCAGGTGGGACTCCCCCACGGCATAGATGTCACGGACCTTGCCTTTGGTGACAAGGGGAAGGGATGTCAGGGTTGTCTCAAACAAGGCATCATTCATGCGCTGTGCTCGCCAACACGCAGGATCTTCAGTGTGTTGGTTCCCCCGGCTTTTCCGATGGGTTCTCCCATGGTGAGCAGCATCAAGTCACCAGGTTTGACTGCACCTTGTTTGAGCAACAGGGCTTCGGCTTCGATAATGACTGCTTCGGGTTCCAGGTGCGTATGGTGAAAGGCGACTGGATACACGCCACGGTAGAGTGTGACACGCTGCTGGGTTTCCGGAGTGGGTGTCATGGCGTAGATCGGTACATGGGTATCGGCACGGGATATCAGCAGAGCAGTGGTGCCGCTTTGTGTCAAGGCAGCCACCGCTTTGACGGGGAGATGATGGCTGGTGTGGATGACAGCGCGGGCCACGGCCGTTTCGATGCGATCCACTGGCATGCGAGTTTGACGTTCCACGATGGGTTGGCTTTCCTGCTTTTCAGCTTCGGCGCAGATGCGTGCCATGGCAGCTATGGACTCTACGGGAAACTGTCCTGCTGCCGATTCGGCAGAGAGCATGACAGCATCGGTACCATCGAGCACAGCATTGGCCACATCGGAGACCTCGGCGCGGGTGGGGACCGGACTGGAAATCATGGATTCCATCATCTGAGTGGCTGTGATGACGGTTTTGTTCATCTGGCGGGCCAGGCGTATCATGCGTTTCTGGAGGGCTGGGACGGCAGCATCCCCTACCTCCACCGCGAGATCCCCGCGTGCAACCATGATGGAGTCGCTGGCAGCAATGATATCTTCCAAGGCATCAATGGCTTCAGCGCGTTCGATTTTGGCTTGTAGTTGGGCTGTACCCCCTGCTGCCACGAGCAGGGCTCGTGCTTGGTTCATATCGGCACCGGAGCGTGGAAAGGAGACAGCCAAATAATCTACCTTGAGTTTGGCAGCCAGGATGATGTCCTCGCGGTCCTTGTCAGTTAGCGCTGGTGCGGTCAGTCCTCCACCGCGGCGATTGATTCCCTTGTTGTTGGACAGTATGCCGCCTTGAATGACTCGGGTATGGACTTCATTACCAAATACTTTCAGGACTTCCAATTCTATTTTTCCGTCATCGAGCAAGAGGGCATCTCCGCTCTGAACGTCATGCGGGAGTTCCTTATAGTCCAGGCCAACGCGATCCTGGTTACCGAGAGGACATTGTGCATCAAGAATAAATGTATCCCCGGCTTTTAGCAGGATTTTTCCTTCTTGAAATTTGCCGACGCGAATTTTTGGACCCTGCAGATCCCCCAGGATTCCAACGGTACGCCCGAGTTTTTTGGCAAGAGTGCGGATGGTTTCGACACGGGAACGGTGGTCATCTTCGGTGCCATGAGAAAAGTTTAGACGCGCCATATCCATGCCTGCGAGAATCATGCGTTCGAGGACTTCGGGGGAAGTGGAGGAAGGGCCCAGGGTGGCGACAATCTTGGTACGGCGCAGCATCAAAAACTCCTAAGGATAAGGAAATTCCCCATAATTACACGGGTGGGATTGGTTATCCGTGATTATCTCATGCCTTTGGAGAGTTCGTGAGATGCGGCAGGACAGGAATATTTTTCTGATGGGGGTGAGGGAGGCCCGAGGCTTCCCTCATCCGATTTACTGACCGCGAGACTCTAGCACGGTGACAGCTGGCAGATCGCGTCCTTCCAGAAATTCCAGAAAGGCACCACCGCCTGTCGATATGTAAGAAACCTGGTCAGAGATGCCATATTTTGCGACAGCCGCCAAGGTATCACCGCCCCCAGCAATAGAAAAGGCTGGTGAGGCGGCGATGGCACGAGCCAAGGCTTCCGTTCCACAGCCAAACTGGTCAAATTCAAAAACACCGACGGGACCATTCCAGACGATGGTGCCAGCATTTTTTAGAATTTCTGCAAGATGGGCAGCAGATTGAGGACCAATATCAAAAATCATGTCGTCATCGGTCACATCAGCCACAGGTTTGAGCGTGGCTTCAGCATCTTCGGCAAATTTTTTGGCAGTGACGACATCCACTGGAATGGGAACATCTCCGCCACGAGCACGTGCGGCATCAATGATTTTTCGAGCTTCAGGAACCAGGTCAGGTTCTGCCAGAGATTTTCCGATCTTATGGCCTTCTGCGAGCAGAAAAGTATTGGCAATTCCACCGCCGACGATCAATTGATCCACTTTGTGGGATAGGGTAGAGAGAACGGTAAGTTTGGTAGAAACCTTTGAGCCGGCGACAATGGCTACCAGAGGACGCGCAGGTTCCTTGAGGGCGCGTCCCAAAGCATCCAATTCGGCAGCGAGGAGAGGGCCTGCGCAGGCGACGGGAGCAAATTTGGCGACCCCGTGAGTGGAAGCCTCTGCGCGATGGGCTGTGCCAAAAGCATCCATGACAAAAATATCGCAGAGAGCAGCCATTTTGCGGGACAGAGTTTCGTCATCCTTTTTCTCACCCGGGTTGAAGCGCACATTTTCGAACAGGACGACCTGACCCGGTTCAACGGTGATGGGCTGATCGATCCAATCCTTGATCAGGGGAACTGGTTGACCGAGCAATGCTTCCAGGCGTTGCGCCACAGGAGCAAGGGAATTGGCATCATCATGAATTCCTTCGGTGGGACGCCCCAGGTGAGACATCAACATCAGGCGTGCTCCCGCCTGGATGGCATGCTGAATGCCGGGCAGACTGGCACGGATACGGGTATCGTCGGAGATGTGTCCATCCTTGAGGGGTACGTTCAGGTCGACACGCACCAGGACACGTTTCTTGGCAAGATCCAGATCTTGCATGCGAAGGATGCTCATGATGTTTTCCTAAAAGATCGATAAAGTCACAAAACATTGCCCCAAATCATCAGAGATTTGGGGGGTGAGCGGTTAAAACGAGGTTCGGTGGATCAAGCAGTCGCCATCCAGGCTGCGGTGACATCAAGCATTCGGTTGCTGAAACCCCATTCATTGTCATACCAGGATAGTACCTTGACCAGATTGCCTTCGGAGACTTTGGTCAAGGTGGCATCAAAGGTGCTTGATGCCGCATCATGATTGAAGTCCACGGATACCAGGGGACCATCGTTGTAATTCAGAATGCCCTTGAGAGCGGCAGAATTGGCAGCATCCTTCATGATTTGGTTGATCTCGGCAACGCTGGTATCGCGGGCGGCAACGAATGACAGATCTACCAGGGAGACATTGATGGTGGGAACGCGCACGGCGAAGCCGTCCAATTTTCCGTTGAGTTCGGGCAACACCAGACCAACGGCAGCAGCAGCCCCAGTCTTGGTGGGGATCATAGACATGGTGGCAGAACGGGCACGGCGCAGGTCAGAATGGTAAACATCAGTCAGAACCTGATCATTGGTGTAAGAGTGAACGGTTGTCATCAATCCCTTTACCAGACCAATTTTTTCGTGCAGCGGCTTGACCAGTGGAGCCAGGCAGTTGGTGGTACAGGAGGCATTGGAAATCACGGTCATGTCGGAACGCAGGACATGGTGGTTGACACCATAAACGATGGTGGCATCCACATCGTTGCCACCTGGGGCGGAAATAACAACCTTCTTGGCACCACCCTTAAGGTGTGCCGATGCTTTTTCCTTGGAGGTGAACAGTCCCGTGCACTCAAGTACTACATCAACGCCGACATCGCCCCAGGGGATCTCTGCAGGATTGCGCTGCGAGAATACTGGAATACGGTCTCCATTGATGATCATGGCATTGCCATCTACCGAAACTTCCCCGTTGAACCGACCATGGGCAGTATCAAAACGAGTCAGGTGAGCATTGGTTTCCGAGTTGCCCAGATCGTTGATGGCGACGATTTGGATGCCTTGTTTGTTACCGGTTTCATATAGGGCACGCAACACATTGCGACCGATGCGACCATAACCGTTGATACCGACGCGAACAGCCATGAAATTTCTCCTCAAGGTTTAATTGATGGGACTATGTTGAGTCTGTGGTCCCCTAATTATAGATAATTGCAACCATATTATGAAGGCATTATGATGGATTTGTCATCAGGGAGGGGTATGCATTTTACTTTTCGGCAGTTACAGATCTTCGAATCCGTGGCACGCTGGCTCAGTTATTCACGAGCGAGTGAGGAGTTGCATCTGACTCAGCCAGCGGTGTCCATGCAGATCAGGCAACTGGAAGATTTTGTTGGGCTTCCTTTATTCGAGCAAATGGGTAAGCGTGTCTTTTTGACGCATGCCGGCGAAGAACTTTATCAGCATGCAAGGGTGATTGCGCGTCAGATGAAAGATGCCAAGGAAGCCATGGAGAGTTTGCGTGAGGGGATGAGTGGTCGATTGGATATCGCGATCATCAGCACGGCCAAATATTTTGCTCCTGCACTGCTATCGCGGTTTTGTGAGTTGTATCCGGCAGTGCAGTTGAAGTTGTCGGTTTCCAACCGGGAGGGGATTGTTCGGCAACTACAGCATAACGAGGTGGATCTGGTGATTATGGGGCAACCGCCCGAGGAAATGGGAGTTGTGATGGAATCCTTTGCTCGCAATGCCCATATCATCGTCGTCCATCCCCTACATCGTCTTGCCGGGCGTGCTCAGGTTGCGGTGGAAGAGTTGATGCAGGAGGCTTTCCTGATGCGAGAAAAAGGCTCGGGCACCCGACAATTGTTGGAGCGATTTCTTTTGGCACATGGCATTGAGGTGCAACCACGCATGGAAATGAGCAGCAACGAAACCATCAAGCAGGCGGTGATTGCCGGAATGGGGATTGCTTTTTTGTCAGAACATACAGTGACCTTGGAATTGCAGACAGGACGTTTGAAGAGTCTCCCAGTCTGTGGGTTGCCTATTGAACGTGATTGGACATTGGTGCATCACCGCGACAAGCGGCTATCACCGGTGGCCCGTGCATTCAAATCATTTTTGCTGGAACAGGCACCGATCATGCTGGTGCGCGGGAGTTGACCTCAGACGAATGTATCAACCAATCCAGCCAGGTTTGGAACAGTGCTGGTTGGGTGGCAGCCACCACAGACCGTTTCCATGGATTTCCTTTCCAGTAAGGGATGCCTTCCAGGCTTTGATAAAAGCCGCCGGCTTCTTCGAGAATCAAGGAACCCGCAGCATAGTCCCACAGTTTCTGGCCGCCATGGAGCAAAACGGCACAACGGCCTGCGGCTACATGACACCATTCCAGTGTGCAGGCACCAAAATTGCGTTGCGAGGCATAAGGCGGTTCCAGTACCAAAGCTTGGGCCAATGATTTATTCAGGCGCTTGAAATCCACGGAAGCCATGGCATGATGCAGGTCGATGGTGGGTTCGTTGCGGCAGTGCAGTTGCTGTTCATTGAACCATGCTCCCTTCCCAGACATGGCTGAAAAGGTTTCCCGATGCAGCGGGTCGTGGACTACCCCAAGTTGGGGGCGACCGTGCCGGATCAGGGCCACGGACACGGCAAAATACGGGATACCGTGAACGAAATTGGAAGTACCGTCGATGGGGTCGGCACACCACAAGGTATCATGGGTCTGCCACAGGTATTGTTGTTCATCCTCATCCATCTCTTCACCCAGCAATGGAACTGGGTGGATATCATGGAGTGCTCGTGCCAGCGCCCTTTGCGTTGCGATATCCGCTTCCGTGAGCAGGCTACCATCGGCCTTTCTTTCATGGGTAACGAACTGGTAACGTGGCAATATTTCGGTGGCCGCGACACGCTCTACGGCTTTAATGAGGGCAAGACGCATGAGGTCATGATAGCATGGCCATTTGTGGAGGGGTACAGGACTTCATGGCAGTCCCACGTTTTTATTGTCCTGATACTGCGTTGCTGGTTCAGGGGGGGCAGTTACCCACTGCGTTGGTTCGTCATGCCATTCAGGCACGGCGGCTGCGTGAAGGGGAGCATTTGGTGTTGTTTGATGGTTCGGGAGGCGAATATCGTACACACCTGACCTGCATTGATCGGGAAATTGCCATGATCGCGCCCGGGGAATTTTGCTCGATAGAACGGGAGTCCCCCTTGCAGATCTGTCTTATTCAAGCATTGTGTGCTACGGATAAAATGGATTGGGTGATTCAAAAGGCAGTGGAACTGGGGGTTCATTCGCTTATTGTGGTAGCGCTTGCACGTAGCGTGGTGCAGTTATCGGGGGAGCGCATGCAACGTCGCCTCGATCATTGGATGCAGGTCATGGTATCGGCAGCCGAGCAGTGTGGGCGTAATCGGTTGCCTTCGTTGCGTTTTTGTGCAGACCTCGATGAGATGGTTTCGTGGTTGCCGGACGGTGTGCGCTTGATGCTGGATCCAGAGGGTAGGCAGGAGTTGAGTGCGACTATCGTACCCGATCAGGCGGTGACGCTTTGGGTGGGTCCGGAAGGGGGCATGAGTGAGGGAGAGCGTGCCTGGTCGATACGACAGGGTTTTGTGGCAGTTCAGGTCGGACCCCGTGTTTTGCGCACGGAAACGGCAGGTCTGGCGGCTCTGGCGGCCTTGCAGTTTGGTTATGGTGACTGGATGACCCGTCATGTCGGGACAGGCGAGAGAGTATCGGGGGTGGCAGAATGAAGCATTCTCAGGATTTTGTGGCCTGGTTTCGTGCAGCGGCACCTTATATTCACGCCTTTCGTGGGAGCACCTTTGTGGTGGCCTTTGGTGGGGAAGTGGTATCGGATGGGACATTTGTAGCATTGACCCATGATATCAATCTGCTGCACAGTCTTGGCGTGCGTCTGGTTCTGGTGCATGGTGCACGTCCCCAGACGGAAGCGCGTTTGCAACAGCGTGGGCATGATACTCATGTTGTCGATGGAGTGCGCGTAACCGACGTTCATGCGTTGGATTGCGTGATTGAAGCGGCAGGTTCGTTGGGTGTCGAAATCAGTGCGTTGTTGTCCATGGGGGTGGCAGAGTCACCCATGGCGGGAGCGCGCTTGCGCGTGACCAGCGGTAATTTTGTTACTGCGCGGCCTCTGGGAGTCGTGGAAGGCGTGGATTTCCACTATACCGGCCGAGTGCGCAAGGTTGATGCGGAGGGAATTCAACGGAGGTTGGCAGATGGAGAACTGGTTTTGCTGCCGCCTCTGGGTTATTCCCCAACGGGAGAAGTCTATAACCTGACGCTTGAGGAAGTGGCAACCGCGGTTGCAGTGGCACTGCAGGCGGTCAAATTGATTTTCTTGATGGACACACCAGGACTACTGGATGGGCAGGGGCAACTGGTCAAGACGTTGACGGTGGCTCAGGCATTATCAGTGGTCTCCCGAGGGGTGAGTCAGGGCGAGGATCTCCCCTATTACCTGCCCTGTGCGGTACGTGCCTGTCAGGAGGGAGTCGCGCGCGTGCATTTGCTCGATCGCCACCATGATGGGGCACTGCTACTGGAATTGTTCACTCCCCAGGGGATTGGCACTTTGCTGACTCCGGATATTGAAGACGTATTGCGACCAGCAACGCTGGAAGATATTCCGGGTATCTTGGCGGTCATTGAGCCTCTGGAAATGGAGGGTGCCTTGGTCAAGCGCGATCGTGTCCTCCTGGAGACTGAAATTGACCGGTTTACCGTGCTGTTGCATGCAGGGCAGGTGATTGGCTGTGTGGCGCTCTATCCTTATCTGGATGAACATTGTGCCGAGATGGCTTGCCTGGCGGTGATGCCAGAATACCGTAATCAGGGTCGCGGTGATGTGTTGATGAATTATGGCGTGGAAATTGGGCGTTCTTTGGGATTAGAACGCTTGTTTTTGCTGAGTGCGCGGACAGGGCAGTGGTTTGCCGAACGTGGTTTTGTTGAGACTGATGTCTCTGCTCTTCCCACTATGCGGCAGCAGATGTACAACTACCGGCGGCGTTCCAAAGTCTTTGTCAAATCGCTGGGTCGTGGATGAGTTTCCGGTATGATGGCGTTTTTCCAGAAATCGGAGTGAGTATGAGTCGCATGGTACATTGCATCAAGTTGGGCAAAGAAAGCAAGGGGCTGGATTTCCCTCCCTATCCAGGCCCGTTGGGAGCCCGTATCTACCAGGAAGTCAGTGAGGAAGCGTGGCAACAATGGTTGGGTCACCAGACCATGCTGATCAATGAAAACCGGCTCAACCTTGCCGACCCTGCGGCGCGCAAATACCTGGCAGAGCAAATGGAAGCCCACTTCTTTGGAGCAGGCGCGGAACAGGCTTCAGGCTATGTACCACCGCGTGAATGAGGGTTACTCATCGCGGATAACGGTGCGCTCGATCTCTTCCACGGAAGTATGGCGCACGTCTTTTCCTTTGACGAGATAGATGACGTATTCGGCCATGTTTTTGGCATGATCGCCGATGCGTTCCACGGCCTTGGCAGCAAACAGAATGTCGATGGCGTTGGAGATGGTGCGAGGATCTTCCATCATGAACGTGATCAGTTGGCGAAAAATGCCACGGAACGATTCGTCCACTGCGCGGTCATCGCGCAGTACCTGAGCGGCGCTGTTGGCATCGAGACGGGCAAAGGCATCCAGGGTACGCCCCAGCATGGTGATGGCCAGTTGGGCACCATGACGAAGATCTACGGGGAGGTGAGATTGCAATAGCCGGTCACTTTCATGGAGTAAAAGGGCCATACGGGCCATTTTTTTTGCTTCATCGCCAATGCGTTCCAGGTCGGTGATGGTTTTGATGATGGCCAGGATCAGGCGTAAATCGCTGGCGGCGGGTTGGCGGCGTGCAATGATGTGGGTGCAATCTTCATCGATACTGACCTCAAGTCCATTGACACGTCGATCATTTTCAATGACCTGACGCGCGAGTGACACATCTCCATCCTGTAGAGCTGTGACGGCCGCCTCGATTTGTTCTTCAATCAGGCCGCCCATGCGCAACACTTTGGCGCGCACATTTTCGAGTTCCACATCAAACTGCTTGGCGATATGTTCCTGGCCCATGATGTTCTCCTCAGTGTTGCGAGATTTTGATGCCGTCAGTGGTGGCTAGAATTAAAATGTCTGCTGGACGGCGTGCAAACAAGCCGCACATGACCACGCCCGTGATTGCCGACAGTCTGGTCTCCAGATCGATGGGGTTAAGGATCTGAAGGTTATGAATATCCAGTATAAGATTGCCATTGTCGGTAGTATAGCCTTCACGCAGGACGGGTTGCCCTCCCAATTTGACGATTTCTCGTGCCACATAACTGCGTGCCATAGGTATGACTTCCATTGGCAGGGGGAAACGGCCCAGCAAGGGAACGAGTTTCTTTTGGTCTGCGATACAGATGAATTTTTCGGCTACTGCGGCCACGATTTTTTCACGGGTTAAAGCGCCCCCCCCTCCTTTGATCATGGCCAGCCCGGAGGTGATTTCATCGGCCCCATCGATATAGACGGGCAATTCCTGAATACCGTTGAGATCAAATACTGGAATCCCGGCGGCCTTGAGGCGTGTTGTCGAAACTTCCGAACTGGATACGGCACCAGCGAGGCGGTGCTTGCGTGTAGCCAGGGCATCGATGAAGAAATTGACGGTCGATCCTGTCCCGACACCGACTACGGCATCATCGGGGATATAGTCCAGTGCGGCGTGAGCCGCGGCTCTTTTCAATGCATCTTGATCCATGAAAATTTCCCCTAAAAAGCCTGAGGATAACCGCAAACCCTGTCATGCTTCAACCGTTTCCACTCTATTGGATTTGGGCTGTGACGGAAAGTTTGCTAATCTGGCACTTTTTGACTCGGGATTATCTTGATGGATCGCTACCTGGAACGGATTTTACAGGCCAGTCGGGTTTATGAGGTGGCCGATGAGACACCTTTGCAGACATTGGTTCGTTTGTCTGAACGTCTGGAGAATACGGTGCGCCTCAAGCGGGAGGATTTGCAGCCAGTATTTTCATTCAAGCTGCGTGGCGCTTACAACAAGATGGCCCAGTTGAGTGAAGTCGAGCGACAACGCGGGGTGATTGCGGCGAGTGCTGGTAACCATGCTCAGGGGGTGGCATTGGCGGCTCGGCATCTGGGTACTCGTGCACTGATTGTCATGCCAACCACGGCTCCTTCCATCAAGGTGGCAGCAGTGCGGGCGTTGGGAGGGGATGTGGTGCTTGCCGGGGTATCGTATTCCGAGGCTTACGAGCAGGCATTGATCATGGCTCACGATCAGTCGTTGACGTTTGTCCATCCTTATGATGATCCAGATGTCATTGCGGGCCAGGGAACTGTGGCACAAGAGATTCTGCGTCAGAATCCGGGAGCGCTGGAGGCGATCTTTGTGCCAGTGGGGGGAGGAGGATTGATCAGCGGGGTGGCCGCGTTGGTCAAACCATTGCGTCCCCATGTCCGGATCATAGGGGTGCAACCTCAGGATTCGGATGCCATGCGTCGTTCCCTGGCGGTTGGGGAACGCATCACATTGGATCAGGTGGGTTTATTTGCTGACGGAGTAGCGGTGCGACAGGTAGGTGAAGAAACCTTTCGCATTTGCCAGCGCTGGGTGGATGAGGTGGTAACCGTGGATACGGATGCCATCTGTGCGGCAGTGAAGGATGTCTTCGATGATGTGCGAGCCATACTCGAACCCGCCGGTGCGCTGGCCTTGGCAGGTCTGAAGCAGGTGGTGCAACGGGAAGGTTGGCAGGGCAAGACTCTGGTGGCTATTGGCAGTGGCGCCAATCTCAACTTTGATAGACTGCGTTTTGTGGCGGAACGTGCCGAATTGGGTGAGCAGCGTGAAGTCTTGTTTGCGGCGACTATTCCCGAACGACCGGGAAGTTTCCGACGCTTTTGCGAATTGTTGGGCCCCAGAGCGGTCACCGAATTCAATTATCGCTATGCCGATTCACACGTAGCCCATGTATTTGTTGGCGTATCATTGAACGAGCGCCATGAATGGGAGAAACTTCAGAATGTGTTGGAAAATCATGGTATCAAGACGCTTGATTTGACTGGCAATGAAATGGCCAAACTGCATGTGCGTCATTTGGTGGGGGGCCGTGCTCCACAGGCCGAGCACGAAACGCTCTACCGCTTCGAATTTCCGGAAAGGCCGGGTGCGCTATCCCGTTTTCTGGAACAAATGAACGCTCATTGGAACATCAGTTTGTTCCATTATCGTAATCATGGGGCCGATTACGGTCGGGTATTGGTGGGGTTTCAGGTGCCTCCGGATGATCAGGGGGCCTTCCAGGACTTTTTGCAGGGGGTGGGTTATCCTGCGGTGGATGAAACGGGTAACCCCGCTTATGCCCTGTTTTTGGGGAGCGCACTGTGAACAAGTGGCAGTGGGCGATAGGGTGGCTGGGGCTGTTGGGTGGGCTGTGTCAAGCACAGGAAGTGGCTCTTCCACAGGCTTTTCGCCTCATGACACCGGGTGGAGGGAGTGTGGTGCGCGTGTTGACCGAGGCATCTGTTTGTCCGTATGTGGAGGTCAATGGGAAGCAGCAGTTGACCCATTTGCGTGTGAGTTCGCAACAGCCACCACGCAGTGATCAAGCGGCCACTTTCCCGATTCAGGTATGTGAACTATCGGTTTCCTTGGCGGATTTGGTGCGTTGGCAAGGACAGGAATTACCGCGTTTGATGCATGCACCCAAAAAAATCGTGGTACTGGGGGACACGGGATGCCGCACCAAATGGCCGGCATTCTATCAGTCCTGCAACGATCCACAGCAGTGGCCTCTGGCTCAGGTGGCTCATCAGGCTGCGGCTGAGCATCCGGATGCTGTGATTCATGTGGGAGATTACGCTTATCGAGAAAGTCCATGTCCGACGGGAGGTTGTGCGGGCTCGCCCCATGGTTATGGCTGGGATGTCTGGCAGGCGGATTTTTTTTCTCCTATGGCACCATTATTGGCGGCCGCCCCTTGGCTGGTGGTGCGCGGTAATCATGAATCTTGCGCACGCGCGGGACAGGGTTGGTTTCGCTTTCTGGACCCTTTTCCTTATGATGGTGACCATGCGTGTGCCGTGAGTCGTGAGCATCGAGAAACCCCGGATCCTCCTTATGCGGTGGCTTTGGGTGAGGGAGTTCAGTGGATTGTCATGGATTCTGGCGCGGTATCGGAACGTAAACCGCATGACGGTGATCCTGAAGTCGCACAATACGCGTCGCAATTTGCAACGGTTTCACGGTTGGCAGCACAGTCATCGCAGAACTGGTTGATGATGCATCATCCGGTACTGGGATATGGTTATCTGCCGTTGCTGGGGTTTGAACCCGCTAATCCTGTGCTGTCAGCGGCATTGGCTCACCAGCATTATCCTGACTGGATACCAGGCGGGATTCAGATGGTGTTGCAAGGGCATGTGCATACTTTTGAGTTGTCACAGTTTCAGGGGGCTACCCCACTAGGGCTGATTGCAGGTATCGGGGGGGACATGCTGGAGCCTGCCTTCCCGAATTGGATACCGGGGCATGCCATGGTAGCGCCTGGAGTGAGGCTATTGCAGTCAGTCAATGACCAGCATTATGGTTATTTGGTTTTGGAGGAAGAATCTCCAGGTCAGTGGCTGATGACGGAAAAGACCCCAGAAGGTCAAGTACGTCGACGTTGTCAGTTGTCCTTGTCGCAAGTTCCCTATGATTTTCACTGTGTCAGCCCTGAACAACCGGTTGTTCCGAGTTTGTCAAAAACGGCACAGACTGCCGATTATCTGTTGCTGGGAGAAGTGCACGATAATGTGGCAGGACAGGCTTTGCGTGCACAATGGGTGCAGGAATTAGCCGTGCTTCACCCTGCTGGCTATGGTCTGGCTTTTGAACAACTGATGGCCAGCGACCAGGGGGCGCTGGACGTACAACAGGAAAAATTGTCTGCAAAAGAACCGGATGAAGCTGGGTTGCGTCAGTTGGCTACAGCGGGAGGGTTTCAGTTCAAGGGATGGCATTGGGAATTTTATCGACCGCTCTTGCACAGTGCCATCAGTCAACATTGGACTGTGCTTGGAACCAACCTGGAGCGAGCTCAGTTGATGGCTATCATGACGGGTAAAACAAAGTCGACAGTGCCCGCTCACTGGAGTACTGAGCAACAACAGACCCTGACCCGTGAAGTACGCGAAGGACACTGCAATTTGTTACCATCAGCGCAGTTACCTGGGATGGTGGCAGCCCAGCAGGCGCGTGACCGGAGTATGGCAGAGACGCTGGTGAACTGGCACCGTCTGACAGGGAAACCGGTGATTTTGCTGGCGGGCAATGGTCATCTGCGTCGGGATACGGCGGTCCCGGTTTGGCTTCAGCAACTCGATCCAGGGGCCAAGGTGGTTTCTGTGGCGTTTCTTGAGCCCGATGGGGAATCGGATGATGCTCGTCGCTATGATGAACGGGTGGACATTCCCCTGCAATCTCGTGAGGATCCTTGTGTCGCACTGCGCAAGCGACTCAAACTGCCCATGCCGCGTCAGTAATCAGGGGCGATGGCAGAGAAACAATGGATAGTGGGATGTCTAGATCAGTTATTGGAAAAGCCGAGCAGTTCCTTGATGTCCAAAATCAGCACGATCTCGCCATCACTGGACATGGTGACTCCGGCGACCCCAGAAGGGCGAAATGTATCCAGTGACTTGATGACTACGTCATCGTGACCATCAAAGCCGTGTACGGCCAGAATGAAATTATGGTTGTCCAGTTGCATCATTACGCCAGTATTGGGCGGGGTGGAATCGTCCCAGTGAATGAGGCTGACCAGAGAGATGACGGGGAGTACTTCACCACGCACGACCATGGTGGCTTTGCCCCCCACGTGCTGGATCTGATTTTGGTCCAAGGTGATGATCTCACGGACCAGAGACAAGGGAACGGCAAAGGACTGGTTACCCAGCCTGACCAGCAAGACAGGCAAGATTGCCAGCGTTAATGGCAGGGAAATGGTCAGTTCCGTCCCTTTACCTACCTCAGAACGGATCATGACGTTACCGTTCAGTTTTTTGATGTTGGTTTTCACCACATCCATGCCGACACCGCGTCCAGACACGCTGGATATTTGATCTTTGGTGGAAAAGCCGGGCAGAAAAATCAATTCAAGGCATTGGTTTTCATCCAGGCTGCTGGCCACATCCGGGCTGATCAGGCCTTTGGCAATGGCTTTCCCGCGAATGGCCTCAGGATCCATGCCCTTGCCATCGTCGCTGATGATGATATTGATGTGGTCGCCGATTTGACGGGCTTCCAACTGAATCAAACTTTTTGCCGGTTTGCCGCTTGCACGTCGCACCTCGGGTTCTTCCACGCCATGATCGACGGCATTACGGATCAAGTGGACTAACGGATCGTTGAGATCCTCGATCATGGTTTTGTCGATTTCGGTCTCTTCGCCTCCCAGGACCAACTCGATTTCCTTGCCCAGTTGACGTGCAAGATCCCTTGCGAGGCGGGGAAATTTTTTGAACAGACGGCCAATGGGTTGCATGCGTGTTTTCATGACCGAGTTTTGCAGGCTGACCACCAGCATATCTAACTGGTTGACAGCTTCATCCAAGGCTCTGAGGGTGGTGCTATCCTGCTTTCCCAACAGGATATTGGAACGCAACTGAGTCAGTCGGTTTTTGGTGAGACCAATTTCTCCTGAAAGATTCAGAACCTGATCGAGTCGTTCGGTGTCTACGCGGATAGTGTTTTCCTTGACACTTTCTGATTCGCGACGACCTCCAACCTGAGCTCCGGTGGGGGTATCAGTGGCACGTCGTCCGTAACGACCCAGCGGTTCGGCAGGAGTCTGCGTGGGTGTTGAGGTTGTTGAGGTGTTGGTGGTAGGGACGCTGGCTGAGTGGGCGGAGGGAGAAGTATCTTTTCCCGTCAAGGCTGAAAACAGCCTATCCCAGTCTGGCTCTGAAGCGGAAGGAAGAGTTTCCTGGTCTTGGTTTGTCGCAGAGGGAATTTGTCCATCGAGGATGGCCTGCAGTGTCTGGCTCAGGTTTATCGGGGCTGGCTCAGGCTGTGTGTGTTGTCCCAGAATGGTGAACATATGGCGTACTTCGCTGGTGGCTGCCAAGATGGCATCCATGATTGAGGCGTCCAGTTGTAACTCATTATTGCGCAGGCGATCGAAGAGATTTTCTGTCAGATGACATAGACTGACCAACTCCGTGGCGTTGAGAAAACCCGCGCCCCCCTTGATGGTGTGAAATCCTCGGAAAATGTCATTGAGCAAACCAGGGTCATGGGGAGACTGTTCCAGCAACAACAGTTTGCTGTCTACATCGTCCAGCAATTCTCCAGACTCCTGCAGAAAGTCCTGAAGAAGTTCTTCCATGCCGGAAAAATCGCTCATGATCTAAAATCCCAAACTGGCTAGTAAATCATCGACTTGATCCTGGCTGGTGACGATGTCGTTGCGTCCCCCAGGAGCGACCACAGGCCCGTTGAGCAATCCGTCATCGTTGGGATGGGGTACGACAGGGGCACTTTCCATGAGTAGTGATACCAACTGCCGTTCCATGTCCTGTGTGACATCCAGCGTCTTTTTGATCACTTGTCCGGTCAGATCCTGAAAGTCTTGTGCCATGACGATGTCCATCAAAAAGGTATTGATGGCCTTGGTCTGTTTTTGCACTCCGGTCAAATAGGCATGGGTTCGGGTGACCAGTTGTTTGAATTGGTCAACTTTGAGGTTGCCGTCAAACAAGGATTGCCAGTCGGTAGATAGTTGTTGGGCATCGCCCTGAATTTTTTCGACCAGGGGGCCAGCGGCATCGGTGGCGTTGAGAACCCGTTCAGCGGCCTGCTGAGTCATGGCAGCCACGTAACTCAGGCGGTCACAAGCATCGGGGATGGAAGATGCCACGGATTCCAGATTTTTGTCCAGCCCCAATTCGCGTAGGCTGTCGTGGAGCGTGCGCGTCAACTGTCCGATTTTATTGAATACTTTATCCGAGTTTTCACAGGTTGGGCAAGCATCGAGATCGCTGTCTGCACCGGTATCGGCTGACAGAGCAGACTGCTGAGCTGAGACAATACTGTCAAACAGGGCTTCGAGGTCATCGCTGTCGTGGGTGCTCATGCGTGTCTCACTTGGTCATGTTCTGGAAAATTTTTTTCAGTTTTTCGTCCATTGTGGCAGCCGTGAATGGCTTGACGATATAACCACTGGCCCCAGCCTGAGCTGCTTCGATGATGTTCTCCTTTTTGGCTTCGGCGGTGACCATCAGGACGGGTAGATGTTTTAGTGTCGGGTCTTTGCGGATTGCGCGCAACAGTTCGATACCAGTCATGTTGGGCATATTCCAGTCAGAGACTACAAACTGGATATCGCCTACCTTCAGTTTGCTGAGTGCATCCAAACCATCTTCGGCTTCCACGATATTGGTGAAACCCAATTCTTTGAGGAGATTTCTGACGATGCGACGCATGGTCGAAAAGTCATCCACCACCAAAAACTTCATGTTCGCATCTACCACACGAAACTCCCTGTGTTAAAAGTTGGCTTAGTCCAGCAATGGACGCAATGTATCTGCCAGCAATTGGGCATCGAATTTGGCCACATAATAGTCTACTCCGACTCGACTTCCCATGGCGCGATTGGCCTGTGAAGACAGGGATGAGTGCATGACCACAGGAATGTCGTCAAACCGTTTGTCTGCCTTGATGTGTTGCGTCAATACGTATCCATCCATTTCAGGCATCTCGGCATCCACTAGAATGACCTGAATTTGATCATGCAAGCGAACCTCCCCATGGCTGGCGCTATCGGCTAAACCATGTAGACGTTCCAGAGCTTCCTGACCGTTGTTGGCGCGCAAGTGCTTGACCCCCATCTTGTCGAGCAGTTCGGCTATTGTCTTGCGTGCAACGGAAGAATCATCGACGAAAAAGACGCACTTTTCATGGCCTTTTTCTATTTTGGCAACGGTGCCCACCACATTCTCTCCAAATGCGGATGCCAGAACCTGTTCTACGTCGACGATGGAGACCAGTTCGCCGCTGGGGAGTTCAGTGATGGCGTTGATGAGGTGGTTATGAGTGTTCAGTTCGTTTTCAGGTGCTCTGACGGTATTCCAGTCAACCCGAATAATGCGATCCACGCTGCCCACCAGAAAACCCAGGGTGTGGCGACTATATTCAGTGACCATCATGGTGCTGCGCACGTGGTCACGTGCATTTTCCAGACTCATGAAACTGACCAGATCGAGGACTGGGATGATGTGACCACGCAGGCTGACAATGCCCGAGACACCAGCAGGCATATTAGGGGTGCGTGTGACTTTCATGGCATGGGTGACTTCCCGTACCTTGAACACATTGATTCCAAAAATTTCCGTTGTTCCCAGAGAAAACAGCAGAATTTCCATCTTGTTGGACCCCGCCAGATTGGTGCGTGCGTCCACGGCTTCCAAAAGGCTGCCGGAATGAGAATCATCGGGAATGAAGTTCATGGAGATTGCTCAGTTTGCAGAAGACGTGCCAGGGTCGCTGACAGACGGTTCGGCTCAAATTTGGAGACGTACTCGTCTACGCCGACAGCTCTGCCCAATTGTTGGTTAGAACTTCCGGACAGGGATGAGTGCATGAGTACGGGAATACCGACAAAGCGTTTGTCCTCCTTGATTTTTCGGGTCAACATATAACCGTCCATTTCAGGCATTTCGACATCCGTGAGGACGAGATTGACCATGTTTTTTAGAGGGGTGTGGGAGTTTTCAGAAAAATCGGCCAATTGTTTCAGGGCCTCCCAGGCTTGTCGACCATTGACCGCCGAGATGCCTTCTATGCCCATGGCTTCCAAGGTGCGGGCAATCTGTTTGCGAGCCACCGAGGAATCATCCGCGTAAAAAACACGACAATTTTGCCGTCCTAGGGGCTTAACATTGCGGTAAATGGCTTCATCTTCTCCGAAATGGGCGGTTTCAGCCAGAACTTTTTCGACATCCAGCATCATGACCAGACGGCCATCGGTCAATTCGGTGACGGCGGTCACCAGTCCTCCCAGCGGGGTATTGACCATTTCGGGAGGAACTTTCATTGAAGACCAGTCCAACCGCAGTATGGTGTCCACCGATTCCACCAGAAAGCCTTGAGTATGACCGTTGTACTCGGTGACGATCATGATGTTGGATGGAGTGTCGTTCTTGATGCCAATGTAACTGCTCAAGCCGATGATGGGAACCAGAGAACCACGCAGACTGACCATTCCTTCCACAGATTCGGGCATTTCAGGTGCGCGTGTGATGGGTGGGGTGTGAATGACCTCACGTACTTTGAAGACATTGATGCCAAAGGTTTCCCGACGGCCCGTGCGTGGATGAATTCCCAAGGTAAACATCAGGATTTCCAGTTTGTTGGTCCCGGCCAGTCGGGTACGTGCATCAATCTTGCTGAGTAGGTCTGACATGGTTGCCTCAGAGTATTCGGGTCAGTGACCGTTTGTTATGTTCTATAGCGGCAGGTTGGAAGAAAACTTTAACCAGGGTGGGGGCGGTGAGCGTCAAGGCACAGGCTTGGAGGATTGCGCAGGGTGAGGGCTTGGTGCAGGTCCCAAGGGATTGTTTTCCACCTGAATGACACCGCCATCGTGGCGCGCAGTCTCTTCAGCTCGCTTGTTCATGACGATGATGCTGATGCGGCGATTGGTTGGATCATTGGGATCGTTTTTGTTGAGTAGCACAGCGGATGACAAGCCGACGACACGCAACACCTTGTCGGGGTTCATGCCGCCAGCGATCAATTCACGACGGGATGCGTTGGCACGATCAGCGGACAAGTCCCAATTGTTATAGCCTCCCTTTGAACCTTGAGCATCGACGGAGTAAGGACGTGCATCGGTGTGACCGGACAGGCTGATATAGTTGGGCACGTCGTTGAGACTTTTTCCGATTTCTTCCAGAATGTCGCGGGTATATCCCTCCAGTTTGGCACTGCCAACTTTGAACATCGGGCGGTTCTGTTTGTCGACGATCTGGATGCGCAATCCTTCGGTGGTCAGATCCAGCAAAATTTGATCTTTGAATTTGCTCAAATTGGGGTTGTGGTCGATGGCATTCTCGATTTTAGTTTTGAGCTCCTTTAACTTGTCCAATTCTTCTTGCTGCTCTTTGCGCCTGTACGCTTCATTCGATTCTTTGATGCTGATGAGTTTATTTTTGGTTGGATTTTCCCCGCGTTTGACTTGCCCATTGCTGCGCGTCAAATCTTTTCCTCCACCCTTGATGATACTGGAACTGTCCCCACTTCCCGATCCGCCTTCCAATGCTACTTTGAGAGGTGTTTTGAAGTAATTTTCGATGCCCTGCAAATCACCCTTGGTGGTTGAACCAAGCAACCACATCAGCAGGAAGAACGCCATCATGGCGGTGACAAAGTCAGCGTAAGCGATTTTCCAGGCACCTCCATGATGCCCCCCCGCCACTTTTTTTATGCGTTTGATGACAATGGGCCGTTTTTCATCTGCGGACATCGCACGGGTTCCTTGGAGATCAGCGTTTTTGCTTGACGTGTTCTTCGAGTTCCAGGAATCCGGGACGCTCGGTGGAAATCAATGCCTTGCGGCCGAATTCAACAGCCATGACAGGGGCATAGCCATTGAGACTGGCCAATAGAGTGACCTTGATGGTTTGGAACATCTTGGTGGATTCTTCGGCCTTTTGTTCGAGCAGTCCTCCTAATGGCCCGATAAAGCCATAAGCCAACAGAATCCCCAGAAATGTGCCTACCAGCGCGTGAGCGATCAGCATGCCCAGTTCAGCGGGGGGGGCTCCGACGGACTCCATGGTATGCACGACTCCCATGACTGCTGCGACGATCCCGAAGGCAGGCAGACCATCACCGAGTTTGCTGATGACATGAGCTGGCAACAGGGCTTCATGGTGATGAGTTTCGATTTCGACATCCATGAGATTTTCGATTTCCATGGCATTGAGATTGCCGCTGACCATGATGCGAAGATAATCGGTGATAAATTCGACGACATGATGATCAGCCAGAATTTTGGGGTATTTGGAAAAAACAGCGCTTTGTTCGGGATTTTCCACATCGCCCTCTATGGACATGAGGCCCTCTTTTCGTATCTTTCCCAGAATTTCGTAGAGTAAGGCCATCAGTTCCATGTAGGTATCCTTGGTGTATTTTGCCCCTTTGAATACTTGCGGAAATGCTTTTGAAGTGGCCTTGACGGCTTTTCCAGTATTGCCGACAAAGAGTGCCCCAAAGGCACCGCCACCGATCATGAGCAATTCTATGGGTTGAAACAGGGCTGCCAGATGTCCGCCACCCATGGCAAATCCCCCAAACACGGCCCCTAGTACGACGACATAGCCGATGATGACAAACATGAAAGCACTCCCGAAGCGTTATGGACACAGATACCGTGTAAGCGCCATTCAATCATAGAACAGCGTCAGTGTGAACCGTATCGAGGCGTTTTCTAAGTTTTTTTTCGAAATCGTTGGGATTAGGGAGGGGGTGTGCTGGAGTTGTTACGTTTGCCAGATTTTCCGGCGCGTGAAGGGGGTGCACAGATGCCGCATACAAAAGTCTGATTGAGATCCTGGGGGTGAACCACAAACTGCCCCCCACATCGGGTGCAAGGAGTTGTCTTCAGCATGTTGGCCAAAATGAAGCGCAACAAAAACCAGGCGCGCGTTACGCTCAGGATGGCTTCCTCATGACTGATGGCAATTTGTTCAAGGTACAGACGATAACTTTTGATCAGTAGTTCTAGCGCTGGCAATGCGATCGTCTTGTCTAGGTAGCGGTAAATGCCGAGAAAAAGAGAGGCATGAATATTGGGTTGCCAACTCATGAACCAGTCGGTGGAGTAGGGTAGCATTCCCTTTGAGGGGGAATGACCAGCAACTTCGCGGTACAGGCGCAAGAGCCGTTCGCGGCTGAGGTGTGTTTCTTCCTGCAATAATTGCAGGCGTGCTCCCAAATGGATCAATTCGATGGCCCACTGGATTTCCTGATTTTCGGCGACCAAACTTCGGGAGGGAGGAGTGGCGCTCATCGAATGGCTCGTTACTCGACCAGTTCAGCGGCGGGTTGACTGGCCATCAGGATGGTAGCGTGAGGCTGAGCCATGAGCCGGTCGCGCGAATGATCGGTAATCATGTTAAGCAGCAGGTTTTCGTCAAGTCTGAAGCGACAGACCAGCATGTTTGAGGAGGCCATCTTGATGAGTTGGGCTGGCGTCAGGCTGGCAATCAAGTCAGCCATCTCTCCGCTGATTCCCAGACGAAACAGCGCGGCGGCCATGTCCTGATTGATCATATTTTGTGCCAGCATCAGATAGGACAGGTTGGTGTCCTTGATTTCTTCGTGCAGTTGATTGGGGTTCATCGGGTTGTTCTCCTTTTTTGGTTGCACTGTCGAGCGCCATTTCACCATGGAAGCCATTGTGCAGAGTTGAAAAAGGAGAATAAATCGGTAAAAGGATGTTTTTTATGTAGGTATTATTCTTACGGGCGACAAGAACACCCGCTTTTTGCGCTGTGCAAAAAAAGCGGGTATCAAATTATATTTAATTTTTTCAACGCGTTGCAACATAACCTCACGCGTCTCATGAGGGTTATCGGCAGAATTTTGGAAAACTTTAGGGGTTTTTTAAAAAATAAATTAATTTTTTTTGTGGATCAGATTGTCACTTTTTTACCACAGCGTTCTTTGGTGGGCGCAGAACAACGTTAGAAACATGGGTTTGTTTGCGGTTTTGACGCGCAACTAACGGGAGGAGAATGGGCGGTGATGCCTATTCATTGAATCAGGGAGACGGTTGACGTGGCTGAAGACAGCGAATTAGAAAAGACTGAACAACCATCGGAGCGGCGCCTGCAACAGGCGCGTGACGATGGACAGGTCGCTCGTTCGCGTGAACTGTCCACTTTCATGGGGTTGCTGGCTGGTGGAGGTGGTTTGTGGTTGATGGGAGGCTCTCTGTACCAGGCCATGCTGCAGTTGATGCGTCAGGGGCTACGTTTTGATGTGCATCGGATTGATGAACCGGCACATATGCTGGAACATTTTTCCCACATGGTGATGCACATGCTGGGGGCTATCCTGCCGCTTTTGGGGTTATTGCTGGTCACAGCCTTGTTGTCCCCATTATTGCTCAATGGCTGGTTATTTAGCACCAAGCCGCTGCAGCCTGACTTTACACGGCTTGATCCGGTGGCGGGCCTGGGGCGCATGTTTTCTCTACATGGTTGGATCGAGTTACTGAAAAGTGTTGCCAAATCTCTGGTGGTGGGAGCAGCGGGAGTTTGGGCAGTCTGGCATTTTCTTGGCGTAACATTGACCTTGCCAGGGGTGGCATTGAGTACTGCGGCATCCCAGATGGGGCGTTGGGTAGCCGAGTCATTTCTGGTGATGGTGGCAGGAACCTTTCTGGTGGCGGCAGTGGATGTTCCTTTTCAGCTGTGGGACCATAATCGACGCCTGCGTATGACCCGTGAAGAAGTGCGTCAGGATGCCAAAGAAACCGAAGGTGATCCTCAGGTCAAGGGACGTATTCGGAGCATGCAACGAGAAATAGCACGTCGTCGCATGATGGCGCAGATCCCCACGGCGGATGTGGTGGTAACCAACCCGACGCATTATGCCGTGGCATTGCGTTATCAGGAGGGAAAAATGCGTGCACCGATCGTGGTGGCAAAAGGGGTTCACATTTTGGCGGCACGCATTCGTGAAGAGGCGCTGCATCATCGTATTCCAGTGGTAGAAGCGCCGCCTCTGGCACGGGCATTGTATGCTCATGCTGATCTGGAGCGTCCGATTCCGGAAACTTTGTATATGGCAGTGGCTGAAATATTGGCTTACGCCTACCAATTGCAACAGTACCATCAAAGTGGGGGAGTGGCCCCAGAGGTGCCACAGGATTTACCGGTTCCCACGGAACTTGATCCTGGTGTTGAGGAGATGAGCGAATGAATGCATTGACTGTTTTTCAAGGATTTCTGAAGAGTTCAGGAACTCGAGGATTGGCTGGTCCGGTTTTGATCATCATGGTACTGGGCATGATGGTTCTGCCCTTGCCGGCATTCATGCTTGACATTCTGTTTACCTTCAACATCTCAGTGTCTATCATGGTGCTGTTGGTCAGTATGAATACCTTGAATCCTCTGGAATTTTCTGCTTTTCCAACAGTATTGTTGATCACTACCCTCTTGCGTCTATCGCTGAATGTGGCTTCTACTCGTGTTGTGCTCTTGGAAGGTCATACTGGTCCTGATGCTGCTGGCAAGGTAATCGAATCTTTCGGGCATTTTCTGGTGGGAGGGAATTTCGCCGTAGGCATTGTGGTATTTACGATTTTGGTCGTCATCAATTTTGTGGTGATTACGAAAGGGGCTGGACGGATTGCTGAAGTAGGGGCACGTTTTACTCTGGATGCCATGCCAGGTAAACAGATGGCCATCGATGCCGATCTTAATGCGGGACTGATTGGTGAGGAAGAGGCGCGGCGGCGGCGCGCCTCCATTGCGCAGGAGGCCGATTTCTACGGTTCTATGGATGGGGCCAGCAAATTTGTCCGTGGAGATGCTGTGGCGGGTATCCTGATCCTGATCATCAATATACTGGGTGGTTTTATTGTTGGTGTGTTTCAGCATAACCTGGATATGGCCACCGCAGCCAAGAATTATACCTTGTTGACCATTGGCGATGGACTGGTGGCTCAGATTCCCTCTTTGGTCATTTCAACGGCCGCCGGGGTAGTTGTCAGTCGTGTATCGACGGATGAAAACATTGGCCAGCAACTGGTGGGTCAGGTCTTTACCCAACCATTGGTATTGATTTTGAGTGGGGTCATTGTGGGAGCGCTGGGTTTGGTGCCCGGCATGCCCCATGTAGCGTTTTTATTGTTTGCCGCTTTGCTCGGCGGGTGGGGGACTACGCTACTGCGTCGCCAACGTGATGCCAGCACGGCAATACCGGTGGTGGCTCAGGTGCCGGTATCGCTGGAGGCTCCAGAGGCCACTTGGGAAGATGTGACACCCGTCGATGTGTTGGGTCTGGAAGTGGGATATCGGTTGATCGGTCTGGTCGACAAGGAGCGTGATGGGGATTTATTACGACGCATCAAGGGAATACGTCGAAAGTTTGCTCAAGAGATTGGCTTTTTGCCCCCCACTATTCATATTCGTGACAATCTGGAATTGCGTCCCAATGCCTATCGCATTACCCTGAAGGGGGCGGAAATTGGTTCGGGTGAGGCAATGCCGGGTCAGTTTCTGGCCATTAATCCTGGTCAGGTCAGCGGGGCTTTGCAGGGCACTGCTACGGTGGATCCTGCCTTTGGATTGCCGGCTGTGTGGATCGATGAATCCTTTAAAGATCACGCCCAGGTATTGGGTTATACCGTCGTGGATGTCAGTACTGTGGTGGCGACTCATTTGAGCCATTTGATTCATACCCATGCTGCATCATTGTTGGGTTTGCAGGAGTTGCATCAGTTGCTGGAACACGTGGGCAAACAAACCCCCAAACTTACCGAGGATCTGGTGCCAAAATTGCTGAGTCAAGCCACTTTGCAGCGTGTTTTGCAAAATCTTCTGGATGAGAGCGTTCCCATTCGTGATATGCGGACTATCCTTGAAACATTAGCCAAACAGGTTCCATTGTCTCAGGATCCGTTGTACCTGACATCACAGGTACGAGTGGCCATGGGGCCTGCCATCATTCAGCAACTCTATCCGACTTCACAGGAATTGCAAGTGATTGCCATGGACAAGGAATTGGAACAATTGCTGTCACAAGCAATGCAGACAAGTGGCGCGCAGCATGCAATTGAGCCCGGCTTGGCTGATACGTTGCTGCGTGAAACGCGTGGGGCTGCTGAGCGCCAAGAGATGATGGGGTTTCCGGCCGTGTTGCTGGTTCCTGGCCAGTTAAGGGATCTTCTGGCGCGCTTTTTGTTGCGTGCAGTACCGCAGCTGCGTGTTATTTCTCAGGATGAAGTGCCAGGGTTCAAAACAGTTAGGGTCACAACACGGGTTGGAGGGGGTTGATCATGCAAACCAAGACTATTCGCGCGGCAACTTCACGGGAGGCGCTGCGCCAGATTCGTTTGGAATTGGGAGAAGATGCCGTGGTACTGTCCAATCGGCGCGTGGGTGACCAAGTGGAAATCGTGGCGGCTCCCCCAGGGTTTCTGGAACGCATGGAACAGGTAACGAAAGCGCCAACGGCGGATCTGGTGCAGGAATTGCACCGTCTGCAAAGTGAATTGAAAGGCCAGATTCAGGCTTTGCGGCAGCCACCGGCCGATAATCGAAAAGACAAGATTCGCCGCAGCATGATGCGCATGGGGTTTGGCGCAACATTGGTGGATCAATTATTGCAGCATATGCCGCCCGAAATGGAGTTGGGGTGGGTGACGCAAACGCTGGAGCGTAATTTGCGCTGTATTCGTGGGGATGAATGCATTATCAAGACGGGTGGGGTGTTTGCTCTTGTGGGCCCCACCGGGGTGGGGAAAACCACAACTACGGCCAAAATCGCAGCTCGGGCTGTGGTTCGATACGGAGCCGATGCGGTGGGGTTGGTGACAACAGACAGTTATCGGGTAGGCGCGCATGAACAATTGCGCATTTACGGGCGTATCCTGGGGGTTTCGGTTCATACGGTCAAGGATGGAGCAGATCTGAAATTGACTTTGAATGGCTTGAGGGATAAAAAGGTAGTGCTTGTTGACACCATGGGCATGGGACAGCGAGATGAGCGAGTGCACGAACAGATCGAGCAATTAGATGCACTGGGGGTGCGCAGACTTTTGTTGCTCAATGCCACCAGTAACCTGCATACGCTGGAAGATGTGGTACGGGTATACCGAACTCCCCAGGTGATGGGTTGTATTCCGACAAAACTGGATGAGGCGCTGTCCATGGGAGGGGTTGTGGATGTGATGATTCGTCATCGACTTCCGCTGTGTTATGTTGCCCATGGTCAGCGTGTTCCAGAAGATTTGCGCGAAGTGAACCTGGGGGCATTGTTGCACGCTACATTCAATAGCCTGGAAACCGTGGGTTTTTGTTCGACCACTGCGCTTGATTTTGGGCAAGGGGCCCATTATGCTTGAATCGGTGGGGTATGCAAATGAGCAGGCGAGTGGTTTGCGGGCCTTGTCCATCAGAAAGACGATACCAATTCTTACGGTTCGCGGGACAGGTAGTGGTGCGGGAGCATCGTTGGTGGTGGCCGGTCTGGCCCATGGGTTGGGGCGTTACTATCGGACGTTGGTGCTGGATCTTCACTCTGGGCGAGGTTCCCTGGCGGCGATCATGGGTTTGCGGGTGCGGTTTGATGGGCGTTCGGTGGTGAATGGAGAAGTTCCCTGGAGCAGAGTTAGGGTACCGGTAGTGCCTCAGGTCGATTATATTGGATTGGGACGAGGGGCTGTTGAGCGTGCGACTTCCCGTCATTGGCACGCCATGGATATGTTGATGAGACAATACGACCTGGTAGTCGTGGATGGCGACAGTCAGGTGCTGGGCCCGGTTTTTGGAGGTCGTGTGCCTTTGACGTTGCTGGTGGCGGATGGAGCCCGCTCCACGGGAGGGGTGATTTCTGGAATGTTTACGGCTCCGCTGGGCCCGGTGGGTTTGGTCATTAATCGGGTTGACCATGAGACGGATTGTCAACAAATTCTTGATGGGGTCCGTCGATGGATCGGAGGTTGTGGGGAGGTAACGGATTTTGGTCGACTTCCCCTTGCCCCGTCTGATGGTTCTGGTCGACAATGGCGTGCCAAAGGTATGGGGGATTTGCACTCGCTATCGTTGCCGGAGGCCCTTGTTCGATTGCCAGAAGTCGTGCAGGCATGGCTGGAAATCCAGGTGATCGATAGTGGCATAGCCAGTTGCAGGGTATCTGGGCAAGGAATGGATATGCGTGCCTGAACTCTGAAATGTGATGAAGGAATGACCATGTACACGGCCACGGGCTTGGAAGACAAGGAAGATTGCCTTAAATCCTTTGCCCCCTTGGTCAAACGGATTGCTCACCATATGATGGCTCGCTTGCCAAGCAGTGTGGAGGTCGATGATTTGATTCAGGCGGGGATGATGGGGTTGCTGGAAGCCTCTGCACGTTATGACGAGTTGCGAGGCGCGCAATTTGAGACGTATGCGGGACAGCGCATTCGTGGAGCCATGCTGGATGAGTTGCGTCAGTCTGACTGGTTGCCGCGCAACCTGCGCCGCGATACACGACGCATTGAGGAGGCGGTCAATCGGTTACAACACCGTCAGGGCAAGTCGCCCACGGAGTCCGAAGTCGCTCAGGAATTGGGGCTGCCTCTCGAGGAATATCAGCAAATGTTGTTTGATGCACGGGGTGTTCAGTTGTTGTATTACGAAGACTTTGGAGAGTCAGAGGGTGAGAATGCATTTTTTGATCGACAGGAAATGGGTGACTCTGCAACCCCCGAGCAGCTGTTGCAGGGAGAGCGCTTCCAGCGATCTCTGGTGGAGGCTATTGAGGAATTACCAGAGCGTGAGCGCATGATGATGGGGCTGCATTATGAGCAGGAGATGAATTTGAAGGAAATTGGCGAAGTTCTGGGAGTTAGTGAGTCCAGGGTTAGCCAGATTCATACTCAGGCGGTTACACGACTGCGCAGTCGACTGCGCCACCATCGCTAAAATGGATATCTTGAGCCTGTTAGGACTGGTACTGGGTATTGTCGCGGTCCTTCTGGGGCAATGGCTGGAAGGAGGGGCCATCCTCTCATTATTTCAGTTGACGGCTTTTGTGATAGTCATGGGCGGGACTTGTGGTGCGCTTTTGTTGCAGACTCCCTGGCCCGTGTTTTCTTTGGCTTTGCGTATGTTGCCTTGGATCTGGTGGAAACCGGATTTTAGCGCACCACAATTGCTTGAAAGTTTGGTTGACTGGAGCAAGATTGCTCGTCGTGATGGGTTTCTGGCACTGGATTCTCAGTTGTCAAACCAGCGTGATCCGCTGGTCATCAAGGGGTTGCAGATGCTGGTGGATGGGTTTGATGCGCATCACATCCGAGAGGTCATGCAAGTGGAAATTCAGGCATATGAGCGCGTGTGCTGGCCCGCTGCGCGCGTGTGGGAAGCTGCGGCAGGTTATGCCCCAACCATTGGAATGTTGGGTGCGGTTATCGGCCTGGTGCAAGTGATGGAGCGGTTGGGAGATCCGGAGCAGTTGGGTGCCGGGATTGCCGTGGCGTTTATCTCCACGGTGTATGGGGTGGGTTCGGCCAACCTGATTTTTTTTCCGATTGCCAACAAACTAAAGTTTGTGGTCCAACAACAGGTGTCCACTTATGAAATGGTGGTGGATGGTTTGATGTTAATTGCCCGTGGTGAGAGTCCTCATTTTGTTAAAGGAAAACTCGAAGGCTACCTATCCTGAGTTGGAACGTCGTTCTCGTCGTGCGGAACGCGATCATAGTGAGCATCGTTGGCTGGTGTCTTACTCGGACTTCATCACGCTACTCTTTGCGTTTTTTGTGGTGATGTACGGGATCTCGGCAGTCAATGATACCAAGTACAAGCGTTTTCACAGTGCCATTAATTCCGCATTCAAAGGAAATAATGATGGAACTCCAGGTGTGTTGCAGATTGAACAGGATCAAGTAATAAAATCCCTGATTGATCAACGTAATGCGCGTTGGATAGAGGAGCAGCGCCAACAGCAGGAAGCGGTACAGTCGATGGTGGGGCAATTGAGTCATGTGCTGATGCCGCTGGTCCAAAAAGGGTTGGTCCGAGTATGGCGTAGTGCTCGTGGTGTGGTCATTGACCTGAACGCCAAGGTTTTGTTTCCGGAGGGAGAGGCGGAACTTCAGTCCAATGCACATCAGCCGCTGGATGAGGTGGCTGCGGTATTGCGCAGTAGCACGTTGGCGGTGGAGGTCATGGGATATACCGATAACATTCCGATCAGCACCCCTCGTTACCCATCCAATTGGGAACTTTCTACAGCCAGAGCCAGTAGGGTGGCACGCTTGTTTGTCGAGGATGGCGTATCCGGCTCACGACTCACGGCGGCTGGAGTGGCGGACAATGATCCTCTGGTTCCCAACGATTCTCCGGAGAACCGAGCGCGCAACCGACGTGTGACGATCACGATAGTGACTCCGTCCTTGATCGCAAAGCCGGAAAGCCGACAATTTTGGGATCACTAACCTTGTGCCAGTGGACGCCCCGTCAGGGAGGTGTGGGTGCGACCGTCTGGGCCATAGAGGGTGGCTTGGTGACTGGCTTGCTGTAGAATATTGAGGGCCTGCTGATTATGGCGTAGCCGGATTTGGATCAGTTCACCATTGGTTTTGTTTATTTGCTCAGCTTCGCTGGCGCGAGTCTTCAGGTATTCCAGACGTTCGGCTTCCAATGGCGATGGCGGGATCTCCAGCAAGGCATGACGATGAGCACACTGTTGCAGCAGTTGGTTGGCCAGATGGGTTTTTTCTTCGGCCAGAGCAACAAGTGGGGTGGTCTGGCCAGACATGAGAAAATGCTGTTCGTCGTTGAGTAAATGACAGAACCGCGCCAGAAGGCTCAATTCCTGCTCGATGGCAATCATGACTGCCGATGGTTGTGACATCGTCGTGAGCAGTTACTTTTGCGTTTGCACCAGTTGGCGCACGGAGTGTATCAAACCGCTGGCAACGGCATGGGCGTTGACCTGAAACCGTCCCTCACTGATGGCTTGGCGTACAGCGGCGACTTTATTCATGTCGAGTGCTGGAGCTGCGGCGATCGCTCCTTGGAGTTGGTTGGCGGCTCCAATATGCACCTGAGTGCCACTGGTGGCACCGTTTCCAAGGGGAGATCCGCCCTTGGGTGCGCGCGAAGTGGTGGGCTGACTGGACGAAGAATGCCCACCGCTTTGAATGGGGGTTGCGGCAGTAGACTTTGCAGATTTATCGATTTTCACGGCAGCCTCCTGAAATGGGCCTCTTGGGTCTTTATCGGCATTATTTTCGGAAACTTGAGTGTTTTTTCGAAATTATCTGTCAGGGATTGTAGCGCAAAAAACCCCGAATGTTGGGATTGATCAGAAAATCTGCTTCATTTCACGTATTTGAGTATAAAACAGGTCAGGCATACTGGTGCCTCCGGTGGTCGAGAACATAGAGAGTAGTATGGGGGTGACTGCGATATTCAATCAGAAGGGCGGGGTGGGAAAAACCACGACGTGCCTTAATCTGGGCGCCGCCTGGCTTCGTGAGGGCTATCGTCCGTTGCTGGTGGATATGGATCCACAGGCTCATCTGACATTGAGTAGTGGGGTGATCAGTCGCTCGGGTCTCGCTGCTTTTTTTCAACGCGGAACCCCTTTGCTGGAGTTAATACAACGTACACGCGGTGGTTGGAACCTGATACCTGCCACTCCAGAGTTGTCCAAGATTGACGCTTTGCAAGGCAGTAATCCCAAAGCGGCTGGTTTGTTGAGCCGTGGTATGACGGATGAGATTCGCGGGAAGGGGCCGGTATTACTGGATTGTTGCCCAACCCTTGGAGTGTTGACTTTGAATGCCCTACTGGCCGCCGATGGGGTGTTGATTCCAGTTGCGGCCGATTATTTGTCAATGCAGGGTGTGCAACGTCTTGACACCGCCTTGCATGTGCTTGAACGCCGTTTACATCGTACCTATCGGCGATGCATCGTGGTGACACGCTTCAATTCACGCCGCCAGTTGGCTTATGAAGTGGATCGTCAGTTGCGTGAACGCTATGGAGAGCAGGTTTGTCGTACACGCATTGGGGAAAATGCTGCCCTTGCCAGTAGCCCGTCGCAGCAACAGGACATTTTTCAGTATGCGCCTCAGAGTGCGGGGGCATCTGACTATGCGGCACTGGCCAGAGAGTTGAAGAGTTCTGGGTTTTTGGAGGTGGATTGCTGATGGGAGGATCGCGTGCGATGGCTGCATTATATCAACAGTATCTATTCGACTCTGAATGTCAGGATGCGGAAGAAGGGTTGGCGAGCATAAGAGATGCCCGGCTGGAGGTGGAGGCCGAGGCGCATGCTCAACTTGAAGAGCAGGCGCGTTGGCGTCTGGCAGCTCAGGCGCGGGCTGTTCCAGTCGATCAATTGCACCAGTCGCGCCTGGAAGATCTGCAGCGTCTTGAGGAACAGCGTCGTCAGGCAGAGCGCGAAGCCATTGATGCGATTGAGCAGCGTATGGAAGTGGCGTTGCGTGCCATTGAAGCGGACAATGACCGCATTATCGAAGAAGAACGTGCAACAATGCTGGCTACGGAGCGCTTGAGGTTGGCAAAGGAGGCTATGCAACAGGCGCGTGATCGGCAAGAGCTGGAGCAGCGTTTGGCAGAGAAGATTCGCCAGCGTCAATCTCTGGAGCGTGAAGCAGGCTTGGCTGCCAAAGTGCGTATAGAGGCTGAGCAGGAATTGATGCAATTGGCACAAGAACGCCGTCTCCGTGAAGAACAATGCAAGCAGACTGCAGATGGTGCCGGTCGTGAGACCCTGGAGTATTTGAGCCTGCTTGATTATGAACGTGCACAGCAGTGTTTGATGCATCGCAATCGCTGGCTGGTGGGGATGCTCGGTGTGACGTGGGCCGTTGCTGCGGTAGCGTTATGGCGAGTTTATGTTACGTTTTGAAAGGGGGGAGCAATCCTTCTGGTAAATCTTGTATACTCCACCCGTTTTGACTCAAAGACCCTATGACTGACATGCCGCCCGCCTTGAACCCCTCGGAAATTGCCGCCAAGGTCCTCAAAGCATTGGTGTTGGGGAAAGTTCCACCGACTCCGGCGAACTATGCGCGACTTTATGCCACCCTCAGCGGTGAGGCAATTGTCCCATCTTCCTCTCCAGTGGGGGAACCGGATGCTGGAAAGCACAGCCCGACCACGGAACGGCCGTCATTGCCCTGGTCAACCTTGATCAGGGAGATCTTGCGTCAGATCGATATTACCCACAAAGGGATCACTCTATCCCGGAAAAAAGAAGGGGTGGATACGGTACTGGTACGTTTTGGCAGCGATTCGGTTGTCCTCTACGAAAAACTCCAGAATCTGATTCGTTCTTGGGGGGAGACTACCACACAGGATCCCTTGGATGACACTCCGACGATTTCTTCGGGTAGCCCTGCAGACGAATCTGGTTTGCCTGCTGCCGGGAATGGTCAGGAATCGGTTGAAGCCCTCGTTGACCCGGTGGTCATAGCCCATCTGCGTGACTTGTTGGCGCAGACGCTGGAAAGCAACAAGATTATGCAGCCGGACATGGGTGGGGAAATTGAACAGTTGGCAAGTCAAATTCGTGCTTCAGAGAATGGCGATCAAATTACCGAAGTGGCCAAGAAATTACGTCATTTCTGGGTCAAGATGGAATTGCGTGGGGGAGATAAGGTCAAGATTCAGGAAGGACTGTTGAGTCTGTTGCGTTTGCTGGTGGAAAATGTTGGGGAGTTGGTGGCGGACGACAAGTGGCTGCATGGACAAATTTCCATCTTGCGCGACATTATGGCTCAACCGTTGGATAAGCGAAGCATTGCGGATGCTGAAAAAAGTCTGCGGGATGCCTTGGTTAAGCAGAGTTCTATCAAGGAAAGTTTAGCGGATGCCAAGGATACCCTGAAAAGCCTGATGACCAGTTTTATCGATCGCATGGGGGTCATGACTGAAAGTGCCGGGGAGTATCACAGCAAGATTGAAGGATACAATCAAAAAATCGGACAGGCGGACAATTTGACCGAACTGAATCATATTCTGCAGGATTTGATGAGGGATACCCGGGGGATTCAAGCCAGTACGTTACGCTCCCATGAAGAGTTGGTGGCTGCACGTCGTCAAGCCGATGAGGCGGGTGAGCGCATCCGGCATCTGGAACAGGAACTGGAGCAGGTGAGTGAGTTGGTGCGTGAGGACCAACTGACGGGGACATTGAATCGCCGGGGCATGGAAGATATGCTGCAGCGCGAGATTACACGAGCCGACCGTACGCAGAGTCCTCTTTGTCTGGGTTTGCTGGATATTGATAATTTCAAGATGTTCAATGATCTGCTGGGCCATCAAGCCGGTGATCAGGCTCTGATGCATGTGTCCGAGGTGATCCGGGGGGCCTTACGTCCTACGGATGCGGTGGCGCGTTACGGTGGTGAAGAGTTTTTGGTGGTATTGCCGGCGACTGGGATCAATGAAGGGCAAGAGATTCTGCAACGTTTGCAACGTTTGTTGACCAAAAAATTGTTTGTCTACAACGGAGAAGAGATCATCATTACCTTTAGTGCCGGGGTAGTGGTGCGTGCTTCGGGAGAAAGTGCCGAGGAAGCCATCTCACGCGCTGACCAGGCAATGTATCGTGCCAAACGGGCTGGCAAGAATTGCGTTATCAAGGACGAATGAAATTGTCCTAAAGTTTCTCCCGGGTTATCCGATAACGGGATCAAAGGGCCAGTCATCCTGACCGGTCTCACTCAGAGGCAAGGCGATCAAGGCGCTGCGCCCGGTTAACCCAAGGAGTTCATCATGGCTATCTACCTGAATACCAACATCACTTCGATGATGGCGCAAAATAACCTGAACAATTCACAGTCCCAGATGGCCACGGCCATTCAGCAACTGTCTTCTGGTCTGCAGATCAATAGCGCCAAAGACAATGCGGCGGGTTACGCGATTGCTACCGTGATGGGGAGCCAGTTGGGTGGGTATGCCCAGGCCACACGCAATGCCAACGATGCCATCTCGCTGTCGCAAACGGCCAGTGGTGCCATGCAGTCCATCATCAACAACCTGCAGACCATGCGCAGTCTGGCCGTGCAATCCTCCAACGCCACCTACAGCAGCAGTAACCGTGCTTCCATGAATGCTGAGGTTCAACAGTTGTCGTCAGAAATTCAGCGTGTGGCCATGTCCACCCAGTTCAACGGGGTCAATCTGCTGGACGGGACATTTACGGCGCAGACCTTTCAGATTGGAGCCAACAATTCAGCCAATGACCAGATTACGCTGTCTGGCATTTCCAGCATGCAAACCACGGCACTGGGTGCCTCGGGAACCGGCTATTCGGCTGCGGTATCCAATACTGCGGGTACGCCACTGGCCACGTTGACTGCTGGAGGATTGACGCTCAATGGGTTTCAGGTCGGGGCTTCGGCGGCTGGGGCGGCCGCTGGCCAGGCCAGCAACAGTGCCTATGCCATCGCCAATGCCATCAATGCTGTTACTAACAGCACAGGGGTGACGGCCACGGCAGCAGCGACCACAGCGTCAGGTGTGGCTGCCACGGCGTTCGCGGGTGTGGCGGCCAACAGTTTCTCGATTAATGGCATCAATGTGGGTGCCATTGCAGGCGGAACCAACGCAGCGGGTGAAGGCGCCAATGCGGCGGCGGCCATCAATCTGGTCTCATCACAGACGGGGGTGACGGCTACTGCGAACGCCACCACGGGAGCATTGACCCTGACGGCCGCCGATGGGCGAAATATCGCCATAGCGGCAAACACGGGCTATACCACGTTGCCAGCGGATACGGGGCTGACGGCCGGAACTTCCTATGGTCAGATCAACCTCAGTAGTTCCAGTAGCTCGGGGATTACCATCGGCGGCAATCAGGCGGCAACCGAAGGGTTTACGGCGGGCACGACGGCGGCGACGGTGGGCTCAGGCAATCTGGCGACTATGAACGTCAGTACCCAGGCCAATGCGCAAGCCGCCATTACGACCATCGATGGGGCGCTGAATACCGTTCTGAATGCGCAGGGATTGCTGGGTGCCTTGCAGAACCGTTTGACTTCGGTGGTCAGTAATTTGAACACGGCCACCCAGAATCTGACGGCAGCGCAAAGCCAGATTCAAAGTACAGACTTTGCAGCGACTACAGCCACGCTGACCCGGACACAGATTCTCCAACAGGCGGGGACGGCGATGTTGGCGCAGGCCAATGCCATGCCCAATGCGGTGTTGACCCTGTTGAAGTAAACGGGGCAAGCGGTGTAGCATAGGCTGAACCGCTCTATCGGGCGGTTCAGCCGACTTCGTCGGATGAGGGGGTAACCATGAATATCCAAAATTCAATGAGCGTGGGAACATTGCCGCCAGTCTCGGTTTCGGGGACTTCATCGATGCCGGTACCTGGAGCGGGAAATGTGCCCGACAAGTCAAGTGGATCATCGGGAACCTCTCATTCCGCACAATTACAGCAAGCGGTCAGTACACTCAATCAGTCTGCCTCATTCCTCAACCGTGATTTGACCTTTAGTGTGGACAAGGCGACACACGATACCGTGGTCAAAGTAGTGGAAGCGCAGACAGGTCAGGTGATTACACAAATTCCTTCCAAGCAGGCGCTGGCCATAGCCCAGGCGATCAGCGCCATGCCTCAAAAGTCAGGGGTTCTGCTGAACCGGAAGGCATGATCCGGAGATCATCATGACATCCTCAACCGGTTTGATACCCAGTGGTTCGGTGACATCCAGTTCCATCGATGTGGCGAATATCGTCAGCCAGTTGATGACGGTGGAAAGTCAACCCGTTACACAATTGCAAAATCAGCAATCGGGTTTCCAGTCACAGATCAGTGCGCTCAATACGGTGCAGAGTGCGGTGTCATCGTTTCAGAGTGCGGTTCAGGGTCTGACTTCGCTGAGTCAATACCAGAGTTATAACGCCACGTCCACCGATGCGGCGGTTTCAGCCAGTGCGACGGCCTCTGCCGTACCGGGAAATTATCAGGTGGCAGTATCCCAGTTGGCTCAGGCACAGACGGTTGCAACGGCTGGTCAGACAAGCGAAAGTGCAGCCATCGGTAGCGGCACGACCACGACACTGACGTTCAATTTCGGCACCATCAGCGGAGGGACGCTGGCGGGCGGGGTCTATTCTGGCTCCACGTTTACCGGCAATGGGGCGGGGAGCAAGACAGTCACCATCAACAGCAGTAACGATTCTTTGACTGGGATCGCAGCTGCCATCAATGCGGCGGGGATAGGCGTGACGGCTACGATTGTCAACAATGGCAGTAGTTCTCCCTACCAATTGGTGCTGACTGGACCATCAGGGTCGAGCAATAGTATGCAGATCGGCGTATCTGGTGATGCGACCCTGTCCGGATTGCTGAGTTACAATCCGGCTGGCACGCAGGATATGACCCAGGTTTCGGCAGCACAGAATGCCCAGTTGACTGTCAACGGAATTGCTCTGTCGCAATCGAGCAACACGGTGAGCAATGCCATTCAAGGTGTGACCTTCAACCTGTCCGGGGTAACGACGACACCGGCGACGGTCAGTGTGACGCAGAATACGGCCTCGGTGACCAGTGCAGTGGGGAGTCTGGTATCCGCATACAATACGTTGAATACTGCGATCCAGAGTGTTGCGAGTTATGACAGTACGACCAAGAAAGCGGGGCCCTTGTTCGGGGATCCGATGATCAACAACATCCAGAACCAGATCAGCAGTGTCATTAATGCGCCGATTTCCGGGACGACCTCAGCGTATAATACCTTGGCATCCATCGGGGTGACATTCCAGCAAGATGGTTCCATGGCGCTCAATAGCGCGCAGTTGAATTCCGTGCTGGCAAGCAACCCCTCGGATATCGCCAGTTTGTTTTCTACCGTGGGCAAGGCTACCGATAGCCTGGTGCAGTACACTGGGTCGAGCTCCAGCACACAAGCCGGAACGTATGCGGTTAATATCACCCAGATGGCAACTCAGGGGACACTGGTGGGTTCGGCGGCTCCGGGGTTGACTGTTACGACGGGTTCCAACGATACGCTGAATTTGACGGTGGATGGTAATCCGATGACGGTGACAGTCCCTGGCGGAACCTATGCCAGCGCGAGCGCATTGGCTACTCAACTACAGACCTTGATCAATGGGAATACCGCATTGCAGGCCACAGGTAATTCAGTGGCCGTGACGGTGAATGCCAGCGGAGCGTTGAGTTTTCAGGCGAGTAACTATGGATCTTCGTCATCAATTCTGGTGACGGGAGGAAATGGCAGCACGGGTTTTCTGGGGTCTGCTCCTGTGCAGACTGCCGGGCTTAATGTTGCCGGGTCGATCAATGGAAATGCGGCGACAGGGTCTGGGACTGTGTTGACTTCCACGGCGGGCAACAGCAATGGCCTATCTCTGGCTATCAACGGTGGCACGACCGGAGCGCGGGGGAGTGTATCGTTTTCTCAGGGAATTGCTGTGCAATTGAGTAATCTGGCAACCTCATTGACTGATCCGATCAGCGGACCGATTTCTGCTGAAATCAATGGGTTGAATGCTACCATCAGCAATATTGGTACTCAGATCACCAGTTGGCAATCGCGTTTGACCCAGATACAGACTTCGCTGACGGCCCAGTATACGGCACTCAATGTCATGTTGGGTACCATGAGTCAGACCAGCAGTTATCTTTCTACCCAGTTGGCTCAACTTCGTTAAGGGAGAGCACCCCATGAATGCATTTACCAAACTCAAAAAATACGAAGAAGTCGGTGTCGATAGCAGCGTGCATTCGGCGGATGCACACAAGTTGGTTCTGCTGTTATACCAGGGTGCCTTGCTGTCTATTGCGGCGGCGCGCAATCACATGCAACAAGGTGAATTGGGCCCCAAAGGGAAATCGATTTCTCAGGCTATTTCGATTATTGAAGATGGTTTGCGTGCCAGTTTGAATTTGTCGGTGGGAGGAGAGTTGGTGCATAATCTCAGTTCCTTGTACGCCTACATGACAGCCCGCCTGCTGGAAGCCAATTTAAGAAATGACATGCTGATTCTGGATGAAGTCACTCGCCTGCTGGTCGAGTTGCGTGGCGGATGGGAAGCCATTCGTTCCACGGCTGGCGTAGAGGCGGTTTCCGTGGTTCCTGATGATCACAAAGTGGTACCCTTGGCACCTCGTCAAGAAATCAGATCAACAGCACGCCAAGCGATTCATGCTTATCAACAGGGTTGATGGTTGACATGGCAACATACTTTCCGGCTGCGGTCCAAAATTATGAGGCTTTGTCTTCCTTGATGGGCTTGATGCGCGAGGCGGCTTCCACGGGGCAATGGGATCGTTTGCTGACACTGGAACAGCAGGCGCAGGAGCGAGTGCGTGTGATGCGTCAAGCAGATCCCCAGACCACACTGGACGAGTCGGCCAAGGAAAGAAAAAAAGCGTTGATTCTGAAAATGTTGGCCGACGATGCCACCATTCGTCATCACACACAGCCATGGATGGAAAAACTGCAATGGGCGCTGCGCAGTTCGCGGCAGGAGCAGAAGGTGCGTCGGGCTTATACCCCAGCGCGTTGATGGGTTGAGGGGTGCCCATGCTGCCCGCTGACTGGATGGGTTCGATTCTGGCGTATGCTCTGAATCGTGATCCTTTGCCATCAGGAGGGGGCGTACCTGCTGAAAGCCTTGTACCGCTGAACCAATTATTGAGTGTCGGGCAGACGGTACAGGGAGTGGTGGCGGCTCAGGTGGCTGCTAATGTTTACACCGTGAATATTGCCGGACAGATGGTTCAATTGCCGTTGCCCAGTACCTACACCCCGGGTAGTTTGTTGACCCTCAAGGTATTGACGGTCTCTCCGCAATTGACTTTTTCCCTGAGTGATTCTTCGGTGGGGCCCACACCTTCTCCTCCACCACAGTCGACCGCTACTGAATTGGGGACAACTGCCCAGTGGATTGCCGACTTGGCTCAAGGGACATTGTCATCTTCAGCGGGAGTGATTTCCTCTCCGGGATTGTTGTCTGCAACCTCCACATTGGATCCTGCTCAACTGGCGCAGTCATTGCACCAATCCTTGGCGGTCAGTGGATTATTTTATGAATCCCATCAAGCGCAGTGGATCAATGGTCAACAGACCACGGCACACCTGATGCTTCAGCCACAAAATCAACCGAATCCTACGTTATTGTCAACGCAGGGAACTCCGCAGCCAGCCATGGTGTTGAGTTCCGAGTCCATGGCTTCCTCTCCGGCCACTGTCGCGACTGCGGGGACGAAACTGGCTGGGTTGGGGGCCATGATACCAACTGAGGGGTCGAATGTGGCCATTCCGGTACCCGGCCATCTCATGGGTTTGGTTCAACAGCAACTGGCCATTCTTGAGACAGGGCGTATAGTATGGCAGGGGCATCTGGTTCCCGATCAGCCGTTGCAATGGCAGTTGTGGCCGGATGGGGCAAGGGGATCCCAAGTAAGCGCAACCTGGCATACCCAATTGCAATTGGAACTGCCAAGGCTGGGGACAGTCGTTGCTCAGGTAACGCTTGATTCGCAAGGGGTACGGATGCGCCTTTCAGCCGATCATCCGGATACTCAACACACGCTGGTCCAGCAGCGGTCGTCTCTGATCCAGGCATTGGGGCAGGTTGGGATCAATGTACTGGCAGCGGACGTGGTGCCACCAGGTGCGACAGGAGGCTTACATGAATGATTCGCGCCGTCTGGCTGTGGCATTGGCTTATCAGAATCAGGGCCAGCAGGGCGCACCTCGGGTCGTGGCCAAGGGGCGTGGCCTGTTGGCTCAGGCCATCATAGAAAGGGCTCGGGCGCATGGAGTCTATGTACATGAGTCAGAAGAGTTGGTGGGCATGTTGATGCAGGTGGAATTGGATCGTCATATTCCGCCCGAATTGTATCGGGTGGTTGCCGAATTGCTGGCTTGGCTGTATCGTTTGGAAAGTTCACCGTCCGAACCGTTATCGCGAGACCCACCTGTATGATGAATCCCGATGTTGCCTTGACCATTGAATCGTTTACTCCGGATGAGGAACATGCTTTCCGGATCGATGCGCCCAAGGCGGTACAGGGGATACTGAGGGATATCGCACGCCACAATGAGCGGGTGGCGCTCTACTTTGATAGCGGGGAAGAAAACGTCATCATAACGGTAGTTCTTGATGTGGAGCCGACAGGTTTTATTCTGGATGCGACGCGAGATCCTGTCACCAATCAGAAGATTTTACAAAGTTCACGCCGTTACTTTGTTAGCGCGCATCTGCAGGCCAAGGTTCAGTTTCCCATCGTTCAACTGGAACCCATCACACGTGATGGGGAATCTGTGTTCAGAATTGATTTTCCTGAGCGTTTGACGCGTCTCCAACGCCGTGACTTCTTCAGGTTATATCTGCCTCCCGGGTTATTGCAGTGCCAACTTCCCAGTGCTGCGGAAGGCGGTCAAGAATCGATGCGCCTGGTTGTGCGCGATATCAGCGAAGGAGGGATGTCGCTGTATAGCGCTTTGTCTACATCCCTGAAGCCAGGAGACGAGGTTCAGGATTGTCGGTTGATACTGGAAGATGCGACGGAAATCGTTTTTGGTTTGCAAGTCCGGCATTCGGTGCTGACACGCATGCCCAGTGGCGAAGAACGTACGTGCCTGGGGTGTCGTTTCATCACTCTGTCCACTCGGATGGCCTCTCAGTTGCAACGCTTCATTACGCGTCGCCAGCGCGAGCGCTTGCCCTGATCATACTTGCATGTTCATGATGTCGTTGTAAGCCGTGACCAATTTGTTTCGAATTTGAACACCTGTCTGCAGGGTAATGCTGGCTTTCTGGACAGACATCATGGCATCGCTCAAACTGACAGACGAATTGCCCAGAGCGAACTGCTGGCTCAATTGTGTGGCCTGATTTTGGGACTGCGCGATCTGGTCAATGGAATGCTGTAGCAAGTTGGCAAAATCGGGCCCACCAGAACCGGTTGTGGCTTGACCAGAAGCCGCGCTGGCTGTGGTATGCATTTGGCTGAGCAGGGAACTGAGGGCTGAAATGGTCATGATGCCTCTTGGACGCTGAATTGATGGGATAGGTTATGGTAATGGCCATCTTGGCAAAGGTTGGAATACCGGTCGTTTTTAGCGCCTATTTCAGTGTATATCGATGAACTGTCGGCCAGATAATGGTCAGGTCGATGATTCCGATCACAAACCTTGCCATGGCCGAATTGGTTGAAAATGCTTCTCCTCCCTCTGCTGGATCCGTGCTGACTCAGGCATGGGGTCGTTTGTCATTGGGGCAAAAGATGGGGTTTGGAGTCGCGTTGGCGGCTCTTGTGGCCATGGTGGTCGGACTTTGGTTGTGGGGGGCTACGCCAGACTATCGAGTGCTATACGGAAATCTCTCGGAACAGGATGGTGGTGCTGTCATCGATGCTTTGCAACAGATGAATGTTCCCTACAAATTCAGTGAAGGGGGGGGCGCGCTGATGGTCCCTGCTGCGCAAGTGCATGAAGTGCGTTTGCATTTGGCAGGTCAAGGGCTGCCCAAGGGAGGGACGGTTGGTTTTGAATTGATGGAGAATGAAAAATTCGGAACCAGCGAGTTTTTGGAACAGGTCAACTATAAACGTGCCTTAGAAGGGGAGTTGGCGCGTTCAGTACAGACCTTGGCGGCGGTACAGGGAGCGCGTATTCATCTGGCTATTCCCAAACCCACTGTATTCGTGCGGGAACAGGAACTGCCAACGGCTTCAGTGGTATTGGCCTTATATCCGGGGCGCGTTTTGGATGCCGGGCAGGTGAATGCTATTGTGCATCTGGTATCGAGTAGTGTGCCAAAATTGACACCAGCCAACGTGACGGTTGTCGATCAGAATGGTTCGCTGCTCAGTTCGCCTGTCAATTCTGACAAGTCTGGTCTGGATGGCGAACAGTTGAAATATGTGCACCAGATAGAGCGGGACTATCGCAAGCGTATCGAGGACATTCTCGGGCCCGTGGTGGGAAATGACAACGTGCACGCGCAGGTGACGGCAGATATCGATTTCACCCAGTCAGAACAGACGGCTGAGAGTTACCGGCCCAATCAACCCCCCAATCAGGCGGCGGTAGTCAGCCAGCAGACGGTGGAGTCTCAGGACATCAATACTCCAGGGGTGGGAGGGGTACCAGGGGCGTTGACCAATCAGCCTCCGGTTCCCGCAGTCGCGCCACTGACGGCACCCAATGCTGCTCCTAACCCAGCCAACCCGGTTGCTGGAGCCAATCCTACTGCTCCTGGAGTCAAATTGGGTCAGCCGCCTGCCAACCAGGCTGGGGTCATGCCTCCGGTACCTAACTCGGAGAGCAAGCATAAGGAAACCACCACCAACTTTGATGTCGATCACACCATTAGCCATACCCGGTTGCCGGTGGGAGTGATTCATCGTTTGTCGGTAGCGGTAATCCTGAACAACCACAAGATTACCGATAAGGCAGGTAAGGTGAGTGTGCGTCCATTTTCTGACGCAGAGAAAATTCAGATGGTACAACTGGTCAAGGGTGCTGTGGGTTTTGATGACAAACGTGGAGATATATTGAGCCTGCTTAATAGTCCTTTTGTCGATCAAGCGGAAAAAATTCCCGAATTACCGCTCTGGAAGCAGCCGGAAAATGTTGCTTTGGCCAGGGAATCGCTCAAATATCTGGTGATTGCTGGCATTGCATTGTATTTATTGTTGGGGGTTATTCGTCCCGCCTTCAGGAATGTCAATCGGGCACTGAACCCAGAACCTGCTCCACTGCCTGATGCCTTGACGGCGGAAGTCGGTGGTTCGGATGGGCTGGGGGATGCCGAGGGAGAAGAAGTGGGAGCGGGATATGGGGCTGATGGCCAGGCGGTGGCGGTGGTTTCTCCATTTGAAGGTGACTTGACATTGGCGCGTCAATTGGCGATGCAAGAGCCGGCGATTGTGGCACAGGTTTTGCGGCAATGGATGCATGGCAATGAATGATGACGGCATAAAAAAGTGCGCGGTTTTTCTGATGACGTTGGGCGAGACGGAAGCGGCTGAAGTGTTGAAGCGTCTGGCTCCCAAGGAAGTCCAGAAAATCAGTACGGTCATGGCATCATTGGGGGGGTTGACCAAAGATGAGATTGCCACGGTATTTTCTGAATTTCATACATTGGCCTCAGAAAAAACGTCCATCGGTTCAGACTCGGCCGAGTACATCAAAAACATGCTCAATCAAGCCTTGGGTGATGACAAGGCGGCAGGTTTGATCGAGAGGATTTTGCATGGGGGGGACACCAGCGGGATAGAAAGTCTGAAATGGATGGATCCTACGGCGATTGCCGAGTTGGTGGGTAACGAACATCCTCAGATCATTGCCACTATTTTGGCTCATCTGGAGCCCGATCAGTGTGCCGCGGTTCTCAATGCGTTGACCGAGCGTACCCGCAATGATGTCGTGCTTCGTATTGCCACATTGGATGGGGTACAGCCAGTGGCGTTGCGTGAGTTGAATGATGTGCTGACTAAATTACTCATGGGGTCTGCTGCCACGAAGAAGCGTATCAAGGGCGGGACCAAGGTTACTGCAGAAATACTCAATTACGTTGGTGGAACGACAGAAGCCTCAGTGATTGAGGCGGTGCGCGCCTATGATCCTGATTTGGCACAGAAGATAATGGATGAGATGTTTGTCTTTGATAATCTGTTGGAAATCGATGATCGTGGGATTCAGTTGGTGTTGCGCGAGGTGCAGTCTGAATCCCTGATTGTGGCGCTCAAGGGTGCCAGTCCGGAATTGCGTGAGAAGATTTTCAAGAACATGTCGCAGCGAGCGGCTGAAATGATGCGCGAAGATCTCGAGTCCAAAGGGCCGGTGCGTGTCAGTGAGGTAGAAGCCGAGCAGAAAGAAATCATCAAGGTGGTTCGTCGTATGGCCGATGAAGGGCAGATCGCCTTGGGTAGCAAGGGAGGAGAGGATGCCTTTGTCTGAGCGGTACTGCAGGTCTGGCGAATATCAATTATGGGAACTACCGCGCTTTGATTCACCTCCCGCGGAACCTGTTTCTGTCGATGCGCCTCCCGCAATATCGCAAGGGTTGCCGCCAGTGGTGTTGCCTACGGCTGCAGAACTGGAAGCCATTCATCAGCAGGCTGAGATGGAAGGACATCGTTCTGGTTATCAGGTAGGTTACCAGGTGGGTTATGAAGAAGCTCGCCAGCAGGTAGCACAGGCAGCGGCATCCTTGAACGACATACTCGGGGGTGTGCAACAGCAGATCAGCCGTGTGGACGAGAATGTTGTGCAGGGGTTGCTGGATTTGGCATTGGAAGTGGCGCGCCAGATTCTGCGCCAGAGCATACAGGTAAAACCGGAATTGTTGTTGGGCGTGATCCGTGAAGCGCTGACTCAATTACCCCATTTCAATCAGTCGGCGCATCTTACCCTGAGTCCTTTGGATGCTCAATGGGTTAGAGAATCTTTGGGAGAATCCTTGTCGCATAGCGGTTGGAAAATTATCGAAGATGCTGCACTAGAACGGGGAGGGTGTCGGTTGGACACAGCACATAGCCAGATCGATGCCAGTCTGGAGCATCGCTGGAAAGCGGTAGTAGCAGCGCTTGGGCGTCACAGCGATTGGCTGGGGGATGTGCCATGAATAGTGAGCGCTGGTGCGAAAGTTTGGCGGCTGCCCGAGATGCCGTGGGACAGGTTTCGATGCTTCAGGTGAGTGGCCAGTTGGTCAAGGCAACGGGGCTGGTTATGGAAGCTGTGGGATTGCGTATGCCGGTGGGGAGTACTTGTCTCATTGAACTCCCACATCACCGTGTAGAGGCAGAAGTGGTGGGCTTTTCTGGAGATCGGCTGTATTTGATGCCGGAAAATGAGGTGCATGGACTGGTGCCCGGAGCGCGTGTCATTCCTGCTGATTTGCAACCACCTTTTGTGCCTCTTGGCAAACGTCAGGCACCCCGTCGTCGTTTGAGTGATCGAGTACGCCATTTGCCTGTGGGGGAACGTCTGCTGGGACGTGTGGTGGATGGGGCGGGAAGGCCGCTGGATTTGTTGGGAACATTGGAGGGCGGGGCTGTTGCCCCTCTGCAAAGTCGTGCGATTAATCCTCTGGAGAGGGCTCCTATCGATACTCCACTGGATGTCGGGGTGAGGGCTATCAATGCATTGATGACGGTGGGTCGAGGACAGCGGATGGGGTTGTTTGCCGGCAGCGGAGTCGGAAAAAGTGTTTTGCTGGGCATGATGGCCCGCTTTACATCCGCGGACATCATTGTAGTGGGGCTGATAGGTGAACGGGGTCGAGAAGTACGCGAGTTCATCAATGATATTCTGGGTGAGGAAGGATTGAAGCGTGCCGTGGTGGTCGCTGCTCCGGCCGATACCAGCCCGTTGTTGCGGTTGCAAGGAGCGGCATATGCCACGACCATCGCCGAGTACTTTCGTGATCAGGGCAGGGACGTTCTGTTGATCATGGACTCCCTGACACGCTACGCCATGGCTCAGCGAGAAATCGCCTTGGCTATTGGTGAGCCCCCTGCGACCAAAGGTTATCCTCCCTCGGTGTTTGCCAAATTGCCAAAATTGGTTGAGCGTGCGGGTAATGGTGCCGATCAAGGTGGCTCCATCACGGCATTCTATACCGTGCTCACGGAAGGAGATGATCAGCAAGATCCCATTGCAGACAGCGCGCGTGCGATTCTCGATGGTCATATCGTCTTGTCGAGACGGCTGGCAGAACAGGGGCACTACCCTGCTATCGATATCGAGGCATCCATCAGCCGTGCCTTGAATCAGTTGGTGGATCAGGAACATTTGTTTCGTGTACAGCATTTCAAGCAGATTTATGCTCATTATCAGCGTAACCGTGATCTGATCAATGTGGGTGCTTATGTTCAAGGGTCAGATCCCTTGCTGGATGAGGGCATACAGCGGTATCCTGTCATGGAACGGTTTCTGATTCAGGGTATTCAGGAGCGATCCCCGCTGGAAGCAGGAAACGCTGAGTTCAGTCAGTGGTTTGATACAGGATTTCAGGTATGAGCCATCCTTTCCCCCTTGAAATTCTCAAGGCTTTGTCGCAACGGCGCAATGATCAGGCGACTCGGCAGTTGGGAAAATCCAATCGTCGATTTCAGGACGAGCAGGATAAGTTGAGTCTGCTGGAGAATTTTCGGAAAGATTATCAGGTACGTTATGATGCGGCCTGTCAACAGGGGGGGGCTTCGGATACATTGACCAACTTTTGCCACTTTTTGGAACGGTTGGATGAAGCGATTCACCAGCAGATGGGGGTTCTCGAGCAGATTCGACAACAGGTGCGACATCATCAGGGGTATGTCCGTCACACTCACCGTCAGGTTCAGTCCATGGCAGTGTTGTCTGATCGGCACGAGGCACGCGAACAACAGGCACAATTGCGTGAAGAACAGAAGATGACCGATGAACATGTCGGGCAAAAAACACTTCGTCGCATACTGGGCATAGACTAAGGAGCGATGATGCAACCGATTCCCGTAGTGAGATATTCAGGCATGTCAACTTCTGCTTCTGCCAGAGTTGCTCGAACTCAGGATACGGCAGGGTTCTCTGAGTTGCTGAGTCAGCACTTGGTCAATGGTGTTCCGCCGGGTTCTGCCCCGTTGAAACAGGCGGCAAGCGCAACGCCGGATGTTGCGCGGACCAACACCAACGCCGCTTCCAATGGGGCGGACCAGGTAACGCGGGAGGCAACGACGGTGACGGACACGGCCAGCCGAGAGGCTGCCCGGACAAAGGAAAAATCGACTTCGACCCCAGTTCGATCCACGGTCCGTCAAGGAAAAGTCGGGGTTGACGGGGTTGCCGGCGTACCAGAGCAGACCGAAGCGCAGACAGGAGTCAAACCTGGGATATCGACTGCCGTGGTTTCATCACCCATCCCGGAGGAAAATCCAAGGCCAGGGTGGCCAGTTCAGTCGAATTGGACAAATCTGCTGGATAATAATGGAGCCGCGCAGGCAGTTGGAAACTTGCAACCTACGATGGTTTCTTCGCAGAGCAGTTCCACTGGTACGGTTAAAAAATCTCCTTCTCCCGCATCAGGCATGATTTCCGCTCCCCTGATTGGCCTTCCAGCAGGGGGGGTAGCGGCCAATCCGATGCCGAACAGCGGGAATGAGAACCATGCCAGCACGGGGGCACCTGTTGCCTTATCGAGCAATTCAGTGATGTCTTCGATGAATGCGGGGAGTCAGGCAGAGGTTGTGCCGATGCCGTTGACCCCTATGTGGGTTCCAGTGCCTGATGAGCAGACGATAGGTTCCCCATCGGGAACGAACAGTGTTCTTCAACTGGATGCGGCGGTCAATGCCTTGACCACCAAGCCATCGCATGTTGCTTCAACGGATATGGTTAATCCTCTGTTGTCTGCCGCGTTGCCATCCCCTTCATCTTCCACGCCGTCATTGATGGTGACGACCCCGGTGGGGGCTAATTCGGCGTGGGGAAATGATGTGGCACAGCAAGTGACATGGATGGTGGGACAGCAACAGTCTTCGGCGGAATTGCAACTCAACCCACCTAATTTGGGGCCGTTGACTGTTGTGGTGCAGATGGCCGGAAATCAGGCCAATGCTTTCTTTAGTTCTCCCCATGCGGCCGTGCGTGATGCGTTGCAGCACGCATTGCCGCATCTGAGCGACATGTTGGCTGGTAGTGGGCTGAGTTTGGGGCAGGCAACGGTGAGCGACCAACGGTCGGGATCAGGGTATGCGCGTGGGGGTTCCTCATCACGCAGTTGGGATAATTTGTCTTCGCGAAATGCCGTGACTGAGGTATCCTCTGGCATGTCTACGCACCACTCTGTATCGGTGACGACTCGTGTGGGGTTGATAGACACTTTTGCCTAATTGAAGTGACAGGGGAATGTAATAATGTCAAAAAAAGAGGTCGCGAAAACATCTGAAGCGGCAGGTGATGCGCCAAAATCAAAAAAGAAACTGATTATCCTGTTAGTAGCCGTGCTGGTTATCGTGGCAGCGGGTGGAGGGGCGGCCTGGTTCTTCCTTGTCAAAAACCAGCCCACCAAGGATGCAAAAAAGAAGAAAAAGGAACCGGAAGTGACGGCTCCTGCCATCTTTGTCCCTCTGGATCGATTTACCGTCAACCTGGTTCAGGAGAATGGGGATCAGGTGTTACAAGTGGGATTAAGTCTAAAAACGTATGATGCCGAACTGGAAGAGAAAATAAAAAAGGAAACGCCAGAGATTCGTAGTCGTCTGCTGGAGTTGTTGTCCAGTAAGCGGGCATCACAACTGAGTACGGTTGCAGGGAAAAAACAGTTGACGGCGGAGATACTGTATTTGACCAATCGTATTCTCGGATTCAAGAAAACTGCGCCTTTGCCTGAGCGGCTACCGGCCCCTGTTACTGTTCCACCGGTGGCAGCAGAGCAGTCAGGGTCGCCTCAAACTACGGTCGGTGGGCTTTCCGGTGCCTTGCAACAGGCTCAGCCCAAACCGGATACTGCAACAGCGAACAATCCTGTCCCTGTGACAGATTTTCTTCCTGACCCGCCGGCAAAAGGAGAGGATGATGATCGTGAGGGTGTGGTGGATGTGCTGTATACGGATTTTATTATCCAGTGACCGATCATGAGTGAATTCCTGTCCCAAGAAGAGGTGGATTCACTCCTGCGTGGTGTCACGGGCGAGGCTGAACCGGGCGCGGGTGCTGATACTGAGGCAGAGGGGGGCGAAGCCCGCTCTTACAATCTGGGTAAACAGGAGCGTATCGTGCGTGGGCGTATGCCCACCATGGAGATCATCAACGAGCGTTTCTCGCGCCTGTTTCGCATCGAGATGTTTAATCTGGTACGTCGGGCTGCGGATGTTTCGGTGGGACAGTTGCGCGTGTCCAAGTTTAGTGAATTTATTCGAAATCTTCAGGTACCTGCAAATATCAATCTGGTTCAGGCTAAGCCATTGCGTGGAAATGCGTTGTTCATCTTTGATCCCAACTTGATATTTTTGGTAATTGATAATCTGTTTGGGAGTGATGGACGATTTCATACCCGTGTTGAAGGGCGCGAGTTTACTCAGACGGAACATCGTATCATCCAGAAGATGTTGGATGCACTGTTTATCGCTTACTCCAAATCCTGGGAGGGTATCTATCCCTTGGAGTTTCAGTTTGTTCGTTCGGAAATGAACCCTCAGTTTGCCAATATTGCCACCCCCAATGAAGTCGTGGTGGCCAGTAGTTTTGAAGTGGAGTTTGGTGGAGGTGGGGGGGGGGGGGTACATGTCTGTATGCCTTACTCCATGATTGAACCTATTCGTGAACTTCTCTACAGTTCTATGCAGGGAGACCACCTCAGTATTGATCGACGCTGGATGCAGATGTTGTCTCGACAGGTTCAATCGGCGGAAATCGAATTGGTGATCGAATTGGCTCAGGCAAGGTTGACGGTAGCAGAATTGCTGAACTTGCGTCCCGGAGACGTGATTCCCATTGAAATGGAGGATGTGATCCAGGGAAAAGTCGATTCGGTTCCGGTGATGGATTGCCGTTATGGGGTGTTTAACAATCAGTATGCTTTGAAGGTGGAACGCCTCCTTTCCTCCTCAGAGGGACTGGGCACAAAGGAGTGATGAGATGACGGAAGAAGATAACCAGGAGATCAGTGCCGATGACTGGGGGGCTGCGATGGCAGAACAGGCGGCTTCAATGACGGAGCATGAAGAAGTATCTCAACCGTCAGCAGTTTCGCCCAGTCAACCCCATGTTTTTCAGACTTTTGGGGTTGAGTCTCCTGCTACAGGTCAACATGATCTGGAAATGATCATGGATATTCCAGTGAATATTACTGTGGAATTGGGGAGGACCAAAATGCCCATCAAGAATTTGCTCCAATTGGCTCAGGGATCGGTGGTGGAGTTGACGGGGATGGCGGGTGAGCCGCTCGATGTGCTGGTGAATGGTTTTCTTATTGCTCAAGGTGAGGTGGTTGTGGTCAATGACCGGTTCGGGATTAGGTTGACCGATATCATTACGCCATCAGAACGTATGCGTCGCTTGAACCGATGAAAAGGTGCTGCTATTTGGCGTTGGGATTGGGGTGCTCATGGTCGGTTTGGGGAGAGGGGGGGCATCCTGCTTATCAGCCGCCCGAATTGTTAACTTGGAGCAGCGGGTTGCAGGTTGTTTTGAGTCTGGGGTTTGTGCTGGCCTTGATGGCCGGAGTGGGCTGGTTTCTGAAACGTTATTCGTGGTATGGAAAGCCGCGTTCAGGGGACCCATTGCTACGTATCGTCGGCTCTGTGGCGGTTGGGCAACGAGAGCGCGTGGTAGTCGTGGAATTGGAGAATACCTGGGTGATGGTGGGGGTGGCTCCGGGTCAGGTTGAATCGTTGCACGTCCAGCCCAAACCGGAGGCGTGACATGCGTCTTAATGCGCGTCGGTGGTATGGGGGAATGGGTGGGCTGTTGTTAATGATGTGGCCACTGTTGAGTCAGGCGGTGACTACTCTGCCGGGGATCGGTATTACCAGCACCCCTGCCGGAGGCGGTGGGCAAACCTACTCCTTTAGCCTGCAGACGCTTATTCTTCTGACATCGCTGACATTTTTGCCGGCGTTGTTGTTGATGATGACGGGTTTCACGCGCATCATCATTGTCCTGTCGCTGCTGCGTTCGGCACTGGGGGTGAGTACCTCTCCTCCCAATCAGGTACTCATTGGGTTGGCCTTGTTTTTGACTTTTTTTGTCATGTCACCAGTTTATGACAAGGTTTACACCACAGCCTGGGTTCCCTATAGCGAGGACAAGATTACCTTTCAGGAGGCGCTGGATAAGGGGAGTATTCCCCTCAAGACATTCATGTTGCGCCAGACCCGGGAAACCGATCTGGCATTGTTTGTCAAAATTTCCAGCAGTGCGGCACTGCAGTCGCCAGATCAGGTTCCCTTGAAAATTTTGGTTCCGGCTTTTGTCACCAGTGAGTTGAAGACCGCATTTCAGATTGGGTTTGTGATTTTTATCCCGTTTTTGATCATCGACATGGTGGTGGCCAGTGTGCTGATGTCCATGGGGATGATGATGGTGGCCCCCTCGGTGATTTCGTTGCCGTTCAAGTTGATGCTGTTTGTTCTTGCCGATGGCTGGAACCTCCTGATCGGTTCACTGGTACAGAGTTTCAACACATGATGACCCAGGACACCATCATGACGTTGGGTCAACAGGCGTTGGTACTGACCATCATGGTCTCCGCGCCCGCATTGTTGGTGGCGCTGGGCATTGGTTTGATCATCAGCATTTTTCAGGCAGCGACACAGATTAACGAAATGACCTTGTCATTCATCCCCAAGTTGCTGGGGCTGGTTTTGGTAATGTTGTTGCTCGGTCCATGGATGTTGGGTTTGATGGTGGACTACATTCATCGGCTTTACACCAGTATTCCCGCGATGGTGGGGTAGTGGAACTGTTGACGGTTTCCACGGATCAGTGGAATGCCTGGATTTCGCAGTTCTTTTTGCCGTTGACGCGTATCTTGGGGATGTTGGCAACGGCTCCGGTCATTGGGCAAACTCCGGTTCCTATTCAGACGCGTCTGGGATTAGGGGTGGCGCTGACCTTGGTGATTGCGCCGCTCTTGACCCCGTCGGAAGCATCGGTCAGTCTGGCTTCCTTGACGGGGGCATGGTTGCTGATTCAGCAATTGATGGTCGGATTGATATTGGGATTCATGGTAAATCTGATTTTTGCGGCGGTGACCATGGCCGGAGAGTTTGCCGGTTTGCAGATGGGGCTCGGATTCGCCAGTTTTTATGATCCTGTCCACGCGGCTTTCCAACCCGTGGTCGCACAGTTTCTGAACATTCTGTTTTCACTCATATTTATCACACTGGATGGGCATTTACAGGTCATTCATGCACTGGTGGAAACATTTCACCAGATCCCGATAGACCCCGTTATGCAGTTACATGCTCAGGGATGGCAGACTGGACTGATGTGGGCCGTATCGTTGTTTGTCGATTCGCTGCGTTTGTCGTTGCCCGTGCTGACGGCTATGCTGATTACCAACCTGGGATTGGGCGTCTTGAATCGTTCTGCTCCCCAACTCAATCTGTTTGCGGTGGGTTTTCCGGTGACGCTGGCCGTGGGATTTATCATTTTGGAGTTGGCATTGCCCAATCTCCCGACATTTGTGGCACGGATGACACAGGAAAGCCTGGAGGCAGCCCTGCATGTTGTCACTGATCTGGTGCATTAACGCAGGTAATTGAACAGGGACAGGCTGGAAATTGAGGTGAAGGCTTGCATGGCTGCCTGGAGGCTCAACTTTTCTTGGGACAGTTGGCTGATGGCGCTGGTGTAGTTGACATCCTGAATCTGTGAGATGGTCGATTGGTACTGAACCCCCAGGTTGTTCTCCGTGGAGGTGAGATTGGTCATGGCGCTCAAATTGGTTCCGAGGGTAATACTTCCGTTGAGTACAGCATTGAGTGACTGGTTGAGGTTGCCTTCGGCGATTTGTAATTGCTGTGTGAAAGCACTGCTGGCGGCACTATTTCCGGAAGTAATGGGAGTATTGAGCAACTGAATGATATTTTGTAAGGTCTGAAAAGTGGATACATTGGTGCTCGGGTTGATTTGGAATTGATCACCGTTGGCAGGGTTTCCTTGGATGGAGAACTGTATTCCATTGAAACTGATCGTATTACCGCTGGTATATGGTTGGTTTGGGGCGGGTAGGCTGGAAGAAGGCAGAGCAGTCCCGCTCGCATCGGTTCCTGATAATGTGTAGGTGGTGGCCCCAGCGGTGATCCCGAAGGTTAGCGTGTAGTGGTTTCCACTTTGCAGTGGCGTAGGGGGAGGGGTGCTGGTGCCTCCACTACTGATGGTTGCAGTGCCGCTATTTCCTGGATTGGCAGTGGTGGTAAAAACACCATTGCCGCTTTTGACGCGCATGAACAGGTCTGCCCCATTGACATTGGTGATCATGGATTGGGAGGTGGAAACCTGAGCCTGTTGCTGACCTGAATTTCCCTGGTACTGGACCCCGGTGGGCGTGACGATAAAGGGTTTGGTGTTGGCCATGGTCCCCGAAAAAAGGTAGTTTCCCTGACCATCCTGGCTATTGGCCAGGGTCAGCAACTGATTGAATTGTTGCTGTAGCGTGGTGGCCAGGGTTTGACGATTGCTGTTGTTCAGTGCTGAGTTGTTGGCACTGATGACGGTGGATTGGATGCTTTGGACCAGAGAGGTGACATTCTGCAGAATACTGCTGCTCAGTGACATTTGATTTTGAGCGTTGCCGATATTGGCCAGGTATTGGGTATTCATGTTATTGGCCTGAGTGAGATCGATGACCTGGGCGGCCCCCCCGGGATTATCGGCGGGGGTGTTGATCTGTAGCCCCGAAGAGAGTTGCAACTGAGTATTCAGCAGGGTGTTCTGCTGCTGGTTCATGCCATTGATGCTGTTGGCGTAGAAAGTATTGGTGCTGATGCGGACCATAGGACGCTCCGGGTTTAATTCAGCATGCTGAGTACGGTGGAGAACATGGTATTGGATACCTGAATGGCTTTTCCTGCGGCTTGGTAGGCTTGCTGAAACTGGATCAGATTGGCAGCCTCTTCATTGAGGTTGACCCCGGAAATGGATTGTTGGGTTTGTGTCGTCTGATTGACCAGATTGGTTTGCGCGGTACTGGTCACTTGTAATTGACTGGTTTGTGTGCCTACCTGGGCAACCAACTGGGCAAAAGCACCGGTAAAACTGGTGGTATTGCCCAGCAACAGGTTCTGTGACTGGAGATTTCCCATGGCTACGGCGTTGTTTCCGTCATTGGTGGCATTGGTATTGGCGCTGACCGTGAAAACATCCCCGGTTTGTGGGGTTCCGCTGATGGCCGTTGTCCATCCTTGATAACTGATGGGTGTTCCTGAACTGTAAGTGACCCCTGTCGCCAGGGTGGCTCCTGTGGTGGTATCCACGACATTGTATTGGGTGGGACTGGTGAAAGTCAGGCTCACGGTATCCTGAAGATGGGAATTCAGCGGCAGACCACCACTGACGGTGGCTGTACTGATGGTGCCTGTTCCCGTATTGTTGAGGGATGCGTTTGATTGTACAGGGATGGCGGCAGCGATCTGGCTGGGGTTTGTGAGTACTACGTGAAGGTTCTGGGCTCCATTTATCGTAGGCTCAATGAGATAACTATTACCGGATGCGGGCGGAGTGGAAAAGTTGATGTTCAGTCCGTCTACATTTATCGGAAGTGAAGTGCTCTGGGTAACCGTATTGTCTGACAAACGGGTCAGGGTATACTGGGTGCCATTGTAGGTCAGACTATAGTTGCTGCCGGTTAGAGCACTCGAATTGCTGATGGTGACAGTAGGAAGAACATTGCTGGAGTTGGCCTGATTGGCGATGACGAGGGGAGTTGCCACGCTGAACAGGGGCGTTCCCAGTTGGCCAGAGAGATCCTGTCCCATGCTCTGTTGGTTATTGAGTGCACTGCCGATCCCGGTGGCGATTAGTCCCAACTGGCTCTGGGTGGGAACCAGGGATTGATTTTGAAATGCCAGTAATCCTCCGAGGGCACCACCTTGAATGCTGTTGGGGGGCAAGCGTAACTGGGTGCCATTGCTGGTGACGTACGCGATGTCCAACTGGGTAGGATTAGATTGTGAGGGAAGTGTTTTGAGGGTCATGGCCTGAGATCCGACCACCAAGGATTGTCCATTGCCAATGAAAATGGTGTCGGTTCCATTGCTTTGAGGAATGACTGTGGCATTGATCTGTTGGCTTAGTTGATCGATGAGTTGTCGTCGCTGATCCAGGAGGGTGTTGGGAGGTTGATGGTTGTTGGAGGCTGATGCCTCGAGGATACTTTGATTCAGCGTGGCGATTTGTTGCGCGGTGGCATTAACGGTTGAGACACTGGAAGTGATCTGCTGGTTGGTGCTACTGGCCAATCCGGTGAGAACCTGATTCAGGGTATGGAATGTTCCCGTGAGGGTTTGTGCATTGCTGATCAGGGTTTGTCGAGCCGCGATCGAGGAAGGGCTGTTGGCTACTCCATTGATGGCGGTAAAGAAGCCCTGGATGGCGGAAGAAAGTCCGCCCGTGTTGCTGGCGATGGTATTGTTGATCTGCTGGATCTGATTGTAATAGGTGCTGAGTTGGCTGGCGCTGGATTGTTGCTGTTGCAGTTGGGTGTTGATAAAGTTGCTGTAAATCCGTTGGATAGTTGTAACATTGACCCCTTGACCGATGAATCCGTTGGCACTTCCAAGAGACGGGTTGGCGGCTTGAACCGTCTGTTCGCGGCTGTAGCCGGGTGTTGAGGCATTGGCGATATTGTTTCCAGTCGTCAGCAGACCTGCCTGTGCGGCATTGAGGGCACTGATTCCGATACTGGTCATCATGTCAGTCATGGTGAACATCCTGTTGGGGGGTCTTCAGCCCCTTTGTAAAAGGTTTATCGGCATGAGTCGGCGTAACTTGAGTAAAATTGTGGGGAGGATGCAAGGGCAACGCAGGAGGTGGCGTGTTCTGACCGAAGCGATGAACAGGCGAAGGAATGGACGAGTGTGGCGATAACTGTTTGACGATCAGATCGGCCAAACCCAGTCCATGACCCTGTGCGATATTCTGGGCCAGTTGCTTGTCCAGCAAACCGGTGAACATCTTGGTCTGTTTGCTGTTACCGAGGCTGTCTTCGGGAATGGTGTTGCGCATGGATTTGAGCATCATATTGACAAAGATGGCCTCGAATTGCTTGGCCACCTTGGGGAGGGCCTGATTGGGATTTTCATGTGCCTTGAAACGAAGGTTTCCCAGCGATTGATTGTCAATGGCCAAGCCACTAGAGGTATCAGGCAGCGTGTTGAGTCCGTTGGACATGTTAAATAACCTCCAGATCGGCGTGCAGTGCACCAGCAGTTTTCATGGATTGTAGAATGGACAACAAATCCTGCGGTGTGGCTCCAATGGTGTTGAGCGCATGGACCACTTCGTTCAGCGATACCCCTTTCTTGAGGCGTATCACTGCTCCTTTCTGTTCATTGACCGATACACTGGCTTGCCCAGTCTGTACCGTGCTGCCATTCGACATAGGATTGGGTTGGCTGACTTCGTTGAGAGAACTGATGACGACGGTGAGATTGCCGTGGGCGATGGCACATTCGTCCAGAGTGACATTCTGGTTCATGACCACGGAACCCGTGCGTGCATTGATGATGACGCGGGCTTCTTCAACGCCGGTGTTGACTTGAAGGTTTTCCAGATGAGACATGAACTGGACTCGTGCTGGCCCACTGGGAGCCTTGACCTGTATGGTGCGCCCATCCAGGGCTGAGGCGATGGTTTGCCCCATGCCGAGTTGCTGGTTGATGACATCCATGACCTGGGTGGCTGTGGTGAAATCCATATCGTTCAGTTCAAGGGTGATGGTATCCCCTTGGGCAAAAGGCGAGTTGACTTGTTTTTCCACGGTGGCTCCGCTGGGGATACGACCCACACTCAGGTGGTTGACGATGACCTTGGAGCCCTTCGCGCCAGCCCCTACCCCGCCTACCAGCAGGTTCCCCTGAGCCATGGCGTACACCGTGCCATCGGCTCCTTTCAAGGGGGTCAGCAGGAGGGTACCACCCAGCAGACTACCGGCGGTGCCGATGGAAGACACAGTGACATCGAAGGTTTGTCCTGGGCGCGAGAATGGGGGCAGGTCGGCGGTGACGATGACGGCAGCGACATTCTTCAGCATGGTTTGTAACACGCTGGCTGGGGGAACATTCATCCCCAACTGGGTCAGCATGTTGGTGATACTCTGAATGGTGAAGGGGGTCTGGATGGTCATGTCGCCGGTTCCATCCAGTCCGACGACCAGGCCGTAACCGATCAACTGGTTGGTTCTGACCCCTTGAATGGCGGCCAGATCCTTGATCCGCTTTGCTTCTGAGCAGGTGGGCGACAGAAGGATGACCGAAGTGATCAGGATGAGTATCAGGGTACGCATCATGGCGTCAGAAGGGGGTGGAGGACAGGAAGAAGCGGCTAAATACATTCATGACGGCGGCTCCATCGATATTGGCATTGCCACCCTTGTATTCTACGTGGGCATCTGCCAGTTGGGTGGACAGAATGGTGTTGTTGTACTGGACGTATACGGGATTGACTACTCCCGAGATGCGGATGTATTGATCGGTCATGTTGATGGATACCAACTTTTCCCCACTCACCTTCAAGGAACCATTGGGCAGGACTTCCGTAACGGTTGCCGTGATATTTCCGGTGAGGGTGCTGTTGCCCGTGCTGTTTCCGGAATTGGTGACCTTGTTGGAGGTGGTCCCGGAGGTCGATATGCCGTCCAGCATGTGTTGGCCGGTAACGGCACCGGCAATGGCGGGGGTAGTGGAAGCCAGGGCACCAATATGGGAAATGCCACTGCCATCATTTTCTATGGCGGTATTGGCTTCCTGGAGAATGATCTGGATGGTATCTCCCTGATTGCGGGCACGGACATCCTCGAACAAAGGGTGCTGACTGTAGTTGGCCTGGTAGATTCCCCCGGTATCGGGGGGGGCTGTCTGATAGAGATTGACCGAACGTGCGGTCAACGGACCCTCGATGTGGGTTGAAGGAACAGCACTGCAACCCAGTAGACTCAGAGGGACGAAGAAGGGCAGAAGTGACCGGAGGGGAGGCATGGTCATTACCTCATGGTGGCCAGGGTTTGCAACATTTGACCAGAGGCTTGAACGGATTGGGAATTGATTTCGAAGGCGCGTTGTGCTTCGATCATGTTGACCAATTCTTCCACCACGCTGACATTGGAAGTTTCCACGTAACCCTGGTTCAGGGTGCCAGCCCCATTGAGCCCGGGGGTGATGAGGTTGGGTGCACCGGAAGATTGGGTCTGGTCGTAGAGGTTGCCGCCAATGGCCTGCAGGTTGGTGGGGTTCATGAACGTGGCCAACTGTATGGACCCGATTTGTAACGGCGTGAAAACACCGGCCAAGGTGGCGCTCACGGTTCCGTCTTGTCCGATGGTGACGCTCGTGGCATTCAGGGGAACGGTGATGGCGGGCTGGATCAGGAAGCCAGATGCGGTGACCAAATTTCCTGCATTATCGGTTTGAAAAGACCCGTCGCGGGTGTAAGCTATAGTGCCGTTGGGCATGAGTACCTGAAAAAAGCCGTTGCCATTGATGGCGACATCCAGAGCATTCCCCGTTTGCTGCAGATTTCCCTGGGTCATGATGCGTTCTGCCGCTATGGGCTGTACCCCGGTTCCCAACTGCATTCCCGATGGGTACATGGTTTGTTGGGAAGACTGGGCACCGGGTTGGTAGATGGTTTGGTAGAGCAGATCTTGGAACACGGCGCGCGATTTTTTGAAACCGTTGGTTCCTACGTTGGCCAGATTGTTGGAAATGACATCCATTTGGGTCTGTTGAGCTTCCAGACCGGTTTTTGAGATCCAAAGTGAACGTTGCATGAAGGGGTCCTCGGTTTAACGCAGGGAGGCCAGTATCTGGGTGGCCTGCTGGTCATTGGATTGGGCGGTTTGCAACATCTGCATATGCATGTCGAACTGTTTGGAGATGGAAATCATGTCGACCATGGACGAAATGGCGCTGACATTACTGCTCTCCAGGTTTCCGGAACTGACAGTGACCGTGGTACTCGGGGGGACTGGTTTGCGGTCGCGGGTTCGAAAAAGCCCATCTTCACCGCGAATCAATTGGTCTTCAGGTGGATCGACCAGACGCAGTTTCCCGACCAGTGTGACCTCCGCGGGGGGGGGCATGGTTGGTACGGTAGATACGGTACCATCGCTGGCGATGGTGACCTGGCTATCGGGTGGGATAATGATCTGACCACGAGATACCAGTTCTCCATTGTCGTCGATGACCGGATTGCCGGTGTTGGTTACCAGAATGCCATCCGGGGTGACCTGAAGATTTCCATTTCGGGTGTAGGCTTCCGTTCCATCGGGAAGCAGGACGGCAATCCAGCCTTTTCCCTGGACTCCCACATCCAGATTGCGACCCGTAGCAGTGAGAATGGCGGGGGTGAAATCATAGCCGGACAGACCGTTGACTACGAAGGTTCGTGTTGGTAGACCTTGTCCGTTCAGGGGTATGGCCCGAAAACTGTCCATGGCACTGCGATAGCCAGTGGTATTGTTGTTGGCCAGATTGTTGGATAAGGTGGCTTGACGCTCCAGAATATGAGAGGCTCCTGTCATGGCCGTATAAATTAGTCTGTCCATGGAAATTACCTCAGGTTGATCAGCGTCTGGGTGATCTGGTCTTCAGTCTTGATGGTTTGGGCATTGGCTTGATAGTTGCGCTGTGCGGTGATCATGGCGACCAGTTGGGAAGTCAGGTTGACGTTGGAGCCTTCTGTGGCACCAGACTGGATGACACCGAGACTACCGGAGCCGGGCGCGCCGACCAGTGCTGATCCGGAGTTGATGGTTTCAGCCCATTGGTTATTTCCGACGGATTGAAGTCCCTGGGGGTCGGCAAAATTGGCCAATGCTACCTGTCCCAGATTTTTGGTCTGGCCATTGGAGTAGTTGCCCTGAATGATGCCGGTGGCGCTGGTGCTGAAGCCGCTCAGTTGGCCGGAGGTGTAGCCGTTTTGGGTTAATTGGTTGACGGCAAATGGTGCGCCATACTGGGTGCTGGATGAGAAGTCCAGCGTGATGGCTTGTGGGGAGGTGGATCCATTGGTCAAGGTGGCGTTGACGCTCATCTGACCCAATTTCAGCGGAGCGGTCGCTGTTGGGTAAACCAGAGTGCCACTGGAATTGAAGCCCAGTTGCCCGATTGTCGTCTGCGCGGTTCCTGTTGCTGCAGGCGGAACTGGATTGCCGTCCAGCGTCAGGTAAGTGTTCCAGATGGATGCGGCCCCGGCAGTAGCGGCCGCACTTCCTGTGGCGGGAGGGCCAGCCATCGAGAAGTACAGTGTGGCGACATGGCTATTGCCCAGGCTATCATAGACGGTCATGGAGGTGGAACTGGTAAAACTGGTTGGATCTGCAGGGTTGAACGGAGTGGTAGTTGGTGCAGTGGCACTGGCGTTCAGGTTGATTCCGATGGTTGAGGAACTGGTTGGATTAGGGGTCAGATTAGCCGTGGGTATCTGAAGAGGGGCCGGGGTGGCAGCGATGATTTGCCCGGTGTTGGTCGCCTGATAGCCCGTCAGGTTGTTGCCAAAGGCATCCACCAGAAAACCATTTTTGTTCAATTGGAATTGCCCATCACGACTGAAAGAAACATTGCCATTGTTGGTCATCTGGAAAAACCCCAGACCGTTAATGGCCATGTCGAGGGAGTTGCCTGTGGTTTGGATATTCCCTTGGGAGAAGTTTTGTGAGACGGCAGAGACTTGAGTCCCGATACCCACATTGGCGCTATTGGAACCGTTGAAAGTGCTGGCAAATATGTCGGCAAATTGAGTGTTCGAAGATTTGAAACCGACGGTGCTGGCATTGGATATATTATTGCCGATGGCATTGAGTTGACTGGCTGAGGCATCGAGTCCACTGAGTCCCTGTTGAAAAGCCATGATCGATTCTCCTTGATCTTGAAAAATTACTGGATGTAGGCAACGGAGGACAGGGCGAAGGTTCCCAGCACACCGAGATCTAGCGAGGCCCCTTGACTACCCATGGTGACCGATCCAACTTGACCGGAGGTCAGCGGGGTGGCCGTGATCGTTGAAGTTCCTTGAGTGGCGTTGGCACTCATGGTGTAGGATCCTGATGGCAAGGCTGTTCCCTTGCTGCTTTGCCCGTTCCAGGTAATCGGTAGGACCCCCGCAGGTTGGTTGCCCAGGTTCAGGGTATCGACGACGGCTCCTGCAGAATTTTTGATGGTGACGGTGAGATTGGTGACGGCCTGCGGTAACTGTACCCCCAGCGTCGTGGGTGTTCCGGAAGTCAAGTTGACTTGATTCCCTGGTACCAGAACATGGTGCCCGATCAGACTGGTCGCTGCCGACATGGATTGACTGCTGGTCAGACTGGTGTTCAGGGCACTCAAGGTTGAATTGAGTTGGCTGATCCCGCTGACGGTACTGATTTGTGCCAGTTGCGAGGTCATCTGGCTGCTGTCCATGGGGTTCATGGGATCCTGATTTTGCAATTGGGTGATCAACAGTGTCATGAAGTTGTTTTGCAGAGAACTGGCGCTGCTGCTGGTGATGCTGGATAGCGTCGAACCATTGCTGGATGCGCTGGATGCCGAGGCATTGTTGCTGGCCAAGGAACTGTTGGAGCTGTTTAGTTGATTGATCAGCACACTGGTGGGGTTGATGGTGGCCATGGACATTCTCCTAGAGACCGAGGGTTAGCGTTTTGAGCAGGAGGGTGTTGGAAGTATTCATGACTTCCACATTATTCTGGTAGGACCGTGAGGAAGAAATCATGTTCACCATTTCTTCGACCACGTTGACATTGGGCATGGTGACGTAGCCTTGGGAATCGGCCAAGGGGTTATTGGGTTCATACATTTTTTTCATGGGGGACGGGTCGTTGATGACGTGATCGACGCGAACGGCGCTTCCGGATTCATGAGGGCCAGCGGGGACAGCCTTGAATATCACTTGTTTGGCCTGATAGGGTTGCCCTTCGGCACCCGTTGCGCTGTCGGCATTGGCAAGGTTGCTGGCCACCACATTCAGGCGTTCGGACTGGGCAGTCAGTGCTGAGGCGGCGATGTTGATGGTGCTGAACAGTGACATGCGTGATCTCCTAATTAATTGAGTACGCTCAAGATGTCCTTGATCTGCTGTCCTCCAATGCGCAGGCTGGCTTGGTATTGTACGGCGCTTTCGGCGTATTGGGCGCGTTCCGTATCCATGTTGACGGTGTTTCCATCGGCGCTGGGCTGGATGACGGAACGATAGAGCAGGGGGGTGCCCGTCGCGGCATCGCGCTGGGCGGAGGGCAGATGTTGCGCGGATGGGGTTGCCAGTGGTAATGCGGTCTGCCGGGCCTGGATGGCATTGGCCAGTGCGCTGCGAAAGTCGATGTCACGTGCCTGATACCCCGGCGTATCGGCATTGGCGATATTGGATGCGATGAGTTCCTGGCGAGCTTCCTGGATACGCAGGGCGCTCTGTTGGAATTGCAAGGTTTTGTCGAGCAAAGTAGCCATGAGAGTGATTCCTGTCCCATAATGGTGTGCGGAACGGTGTAGGCATATCATAATCAGGGGGTGTGACGGCCAATGCGTGGATTAGGGGTGGGTTATGCCTCCTTATTGAGGGCTAGGTGGGCAAGGTTGTGTCTATGCTGTGGACGAGTGGGAAGTCTGGCGGCTTGGTGTCTGGTTCTGTCAGGCATGGCTTGGGCGGAACTTCCTGATCTACAGGAAGATATTCGGATTTTTGTTGTGGATCAATTGGGACACGTCAATGGTAAATTGGAGGTGCACGTAGGAAATCCAACGTTGGGAAACTGGCCGCCGGGTTGTTCCGACCCGCACTTGAGTCTGCCTCAGGGAAATCGACTGGGACGTATTCTGGTGTCGGTACAATGTGGTTCTACTTCTTCTGGAGAGATAGGATGGCGTGGGTTGGTGCCGGTTCAGTTGACCCTGACCATGAAATATTTTGTGGCGCGCCATGCATTGCTCCGCGAAGCCGTGTTGTCGGCGGATGACGTGGAATCACGGGAAGGGCCGGTCACTTATCTGGATACTGTGAGTCGTTTGTCGGATGGGGTGGGCAAGGCATTGCAACAGCCCTTGGCAGCGGGTCAGGTAATCCGAACATCCGGGTTGCATGAGGTTTTCGTGGTTCATCGGGGTCAGTCGCTGGTTGTACAGGTTCAGGGAAATGGTTTTCAGATATCTACGGATGGTTTGGCGTTGGGAGATGCGGCAGCAGGTCAGATGGTTCAGGTGCGTACGGCAGCGGGTCGGGTATTGACGGGTTTGGTTGTGGGCAATGGTGTGGTGCAGGTGAGCCCCTAGGATTTGGTTATGTTGAAGAAAATTGCCATAGAAGAACTGAGAATCGGCATGTTCGTTCAAGAATTATGCGGTCGTTGGATCGACAATCCGTTCTGGAAATCTTCGATGATTGTTGAAGATGCCAAGCAATTGAAGTTGCTTCAACACAGCGGGATTCGTGAAGTGTGGATTGATTCTGGTCGTGGTCGTGATGTGGAGTTATTGCGTGACGAGGGGGCAGTCCCCGATTCCGCATTGCTTTTTGAAGCGGCTAAAGAGGCGCGAATGCAGGAGGTGGTTACCCGAAAATTGGGATTCCTGGAAGAACTGGAACAGGCCAAGCATATCCATCAGCGCTCTCGTGGCGTGATCAATGGCTTGATGTCTGAGGGGCGTATGGGGGTTCCTTTGAGTCTCACTGAAGCCAAACGGGTGGTGGACGAGGTAACCATGTCGGTTATGCGCAATTCTGATGCATTGGTCAGCCTGTTACATCAGAAAACCAGTGGCAATTATTTTTATATGCATGCGTTATCGGTTTGTGCCTTGATGGTGGCTTTGGGGCGTCAATTGGCGTTTGATGACGTACTGTTGCGTCGTGTGGGACTGGCTGGGTTGTTGATGGATGTTGGAAAGGCATTTTTGCCAGATGGGCTTCTGAATGAAGAAGGTCCATTGCGACCGGAAGCCAGAGAGCAGATGCAGACTCACACGCGCTTGGGGTATGACTGGTTGATTCAGTCCGGGGTGACGGATGAACTGGTATTGGATGTGTGTCTTCATCACCATGAGCGTCCGGATGGCTTGGGATACCCGGATCGATTGAGTTCGCAGATTTCTCAATTTTCTGCCATGGCAGCCATCTGTGATGTGTACGATGCCCTGACCTCTGATCGAGGTTATCAGATGGGTTGTCAGCCCAATCAGGCAGTGCGCAGGATGGCGGAGTGGCAAAAAGAACAATTTGATAGCCGCATCTTTCACGCATTTGTGCGGACGGTTGGGTTGTATCCTTCGGGAACCTTGGTACGTTTGAAATCGGGACGACTGGCCAAGGTGCTTGAGCAGAGTGAAAAAAATTTGACTTCCCCAGTGGTTAAGATGTTTTTTTCCATTCGCCAGAATGCGTTTGTGGAGCCGGAGGTCATGGATCTGACCAAGACTCAGGATGCGGTGGCAAGTGCGGAAGATCCAGCCAAATGGGGTTGGCAGAAAATTCCGCTGTGAATGGTGTGTGGTGCCTTCGAGATTGGATATGGTTGGGGCTGGTTGGTTGCTGAGGGAAGCCGGACATGAAAAAAATTGCTGTCAATGATTTGAAAGTGGGGATGTATATCCATGAGTTATGTGGCAGTTGGATGGATCATCCTTTCTGGAAAACCTCATTCTTGCTGGATTCTCATGTCGATCTGGTAACACTCAGAAAGAGTCAGGTGCGTTGGGTATGGATTGATCCAAGCAAAGGCCTGGATGTTGAGCATGTAGAAGTTCTGGATGTCAGCGAAACCGGTGTGGCTCTGGAAAAGATCTCTGAATTGCAGGAATCTCCCATGCCTGCGGCTGCGACTTCGCGAGCGACTTACGATGATGAGATTGAAAATGCGAGGCGTATTTATGGTCGTGCCAAAATTGTCGTTACCGCCATGTTTCGTGAAGTTCGCATGGGTAACATTCTTCCCGTGGAGCAGGCTTATCCGGTCGTTGAAGAAATTCATCGTTCGGTTGAGCGCAATACGGATGCTTTGATCAGTTTGGTGCGGTTAAAAACACAAGACCAGTACACTTACTTGCACTCGGTTGCGGTATGCGCATTGATGATTGGTTTGGGTAAGCAATTGGGGTTGGATGGGGTCTTGTTGCGCCGTGTCGGGGTGGCGGGCCTGTTTCACGATGCAGGAAAGATGGAGATTGATGAAGCGGTGCTCAACAAGCCGGATCGTCTGACTGAAGCCGAGTTTGCGCTGATCAAGACCCATCCGGTTCTGGGTCACGAGATGCTGCAGAAGGCTCAGGTGACCGACGAGATCGTGCTTGATGTTTGCCTTCATCATCATGAACGCATGGACCAGAATGGGTATCCTGATCGTTTGAGACCGGAAGAATTGTCCCTTTATGTGCGCATGGCTAGCATTTGTGATGTCTACGATGCACTGACTTCGGATCGTTGTTACAAGAAGGGATGGGAGCCAACTCTGGCCATTCATAAAATGGCGGAATGGCAGACGGGGCATTTTGACGAGAAAATTTTTCATGCTTTTGTTCGTACGGTGGGGATTTATCCCTGTGGAACCTTGGTGCGGCTCAAGTCAGGACGGTTGGGGTACGTTGTGTCACAAAGTGAACGGAGTTTGCTGACACCTACGGTAAGGGTGTTTTTTTCAACGCGATTGAATGGAAGGATTCCACAGGAAGATATTGACCTGGAACAAGTCAAGGATGGGATTTTGTGTGCTGAAGACCCGGTCAAATGGGGGTTTGAGGCCCTTCATTCGTGAAGGTCATGGGGCTTGACCCAAGTGACCGGGAGGCGTTCGCTCGGCTGGCACATGAATGGCTGGACAGGATGCTGGACCATTACGGGACGTTGGCAGAGCGGCCGGTCTGGCAGCCGATACCGGATACCGTGCGGGCATCATTTGCGTCCCCCTCTCCCCAGTTGGGAATGTCTCTGGAGGTTCTGGGAGAGATGTTCCGAGACCAGATACTGCCCTATGGAGTGGGTAATCTGCATCCTGGTTTTATGGGCTGGGTTCACGGAGGAGGAACGCTGGTGGGGATGCTGGCCGAGATGCTGGCTGCGGGAATGAATGCCAATCTCGGAGGTCGGGATCAGATTCCGGTGCAGGTGGAGTGGCAGGTGGGGCAATGGGCGCGTGAGTGGTTTGGGTTTCCTGAAGCAGCGCGCGGGGTGTTTACCACAGGGACTTCCCAGGCGACATTGATGGCCCTGTGGGTGGCTCGGGTGGCCCGCTGGGGGGAAATTTTGCGTGAGGAAGGTTGGCATGGTCACCGCCCGCGTATTTATGCGGCACAAGGGGTGCATGGTTCACTGCCCAAAGCACTGGATCTGGCTGGCATGGGCAGAAAAAATCTGGTTCGAATTCCAGTAGATGACCGGTATCGTCTGGATTTGCTGGCATTGAGCCAGGCTATCGAGGCAGATCGGGCGGCGGGTTATGAGCCCTTGATGGTGGTGGGGACGGCAGGTACCGTTGACATCGGCGCAGTGGATGATCTGGAGGGTCTGGCGACGGTTTGCGCTGATCAGGGACTCTGGTTTCATGTGGATGGTGCACTGGGCGCGCTGGCCTGCTGGAGTGCGGAATTGGCCCCACTGATTCATGGGATTGAACGGGCAGACTCGATTGCGTTCGATTTCCACAAATGGGGGCAGGTTCCGTACGACGCAGGGTTTTTGTTGGTGCGCGATGGTGCGGCTCAACGTCGTACCTTTGTCACAGAAGCGGATTATCTGGCCCGGGCTACCCGCGGAACGGCAGCGGGGAGCGATTGGCCCTGTGATTTTGGGCCGGATCTATCCCGTGGGTTTCGTGCCCTGAAGACCTGGATGACGCTTAAGGCTTATGGTACCCAGCGCTTGGGGGAAGCGATGGCCGATACTTGTCGTTTGGCCCGATGGTTGGCGATACAGATTGAGCGATGTGCGGAATTGCTCCTGATGGCTCCGGTAACGCTGAATATTGTCTGCTTTCGTTATGATTTTCCAGTTAATGGAGATGACCTCAACGAACGTATCGCTGTGGCGCTTCAGGAGTCCGGCTTGGCCGTCTTGTCTACTACCAGAGTTCAAGGAAAGCGGGTGTTGCGGGCAGCATTGGTGAATCACCGAACGACACAGGCAGATTTGCAGATCATGTTGGATGCGGTGTGTTGTTTGGGAAGACGTTGGGTAAATAACGGAGGAATGGCATGACGGATTCAATGCCTTATCATGGCTTGGCGCGCTTGATGACACGAACCTACCACGGTGAGGATCTGACCGAGTTGGGACAGGCGCTGATTCAACGGTCCATCCAACCAGGGACGGGAGCCGCGGAAGCCTTGCTGGACCTCGCCGTGCTGCTGCATCTCAAGGGGTTTCACGAGATGGCCTGCGAGGTGCAAATGCAAGGGCTCAGGCAGCAACAGTCTTTTGTGTTGCCTGCGCAGCAGCCGACATCGATTCGCTTGTTGGCATTGATGGTGCCGGGGGAGTTGAATGCCAATACGCCACTGGAGTTTTTGGTGGACCATTCGGACATTGAATTACAACAATTGTTTATTGGAAGGGAGTTACCGTTTCCGGCAGAGATTCCTGAACATGATGTGGCTTTCGTGGCTGTGGGGGAGTCGGAGGCTAGTTTGCCTTTATTGGCGGCTTTGGCTCAGGCGTTGCAACATTGGCCGCGTCCTGTGCTCAATCATCCTGCACGCATTGCGGCATTGGCGCGGGATGTTTTGTTTAGACAGTTGGCGCAGGTGGACGGGTTGGTTTTGCCACCGACGGGGCGCGCAAGTCGTGAAGAATTATTGGCATGGTCCGAGGGAGTTCCCCTGAAAGAATTTCCCGATTGGCACCTGACTTACCCCTTGATCGTGAGACCGGTGGATTCTCATGCGGGGAAGGGGTTGAGCCGTGTGAACGCGGTGGGAGAATGGGCGACCTATCTGGAAACTCGACAGGAAGAGTGGTTCTTCGTTTCTCCCTTCGTGGATTATAGCAGCGCCGATGGGTCCTATCGCAAGTATCGGATCGCACTGGTGGGTGGAGTGCCCTTTGCCGGGCACATGGCGATTTCGGATCACTGGATGGTGCATTACCTCAATGGTGGAATGACTGAATCGGTCGCAAAGAGGGCAGAAGAGGCCGATTTCATGGCGTATTTCGATACGGGATTTGCGAGTCGCCAGGGAGCGGTATTGGCAGACTTGTCGCATCGCCTGGGGTTGGATTATGTGGTACTGGATTGTGCAGAAATGCGCGATGGGCGGTTGCTGGTTTTTGAGGCGGACAGCAGTGCGGTGATTCATGCCATGGATCCCATCGAACAATTTCCCTATAAGCATCCTGCCATGCAACGGGTCTTTTCTGCCTTTCGTCGGTTGTTGGAGCAGGCGCGCCAACGTCCGGCAGGGCTGGTGTCGTGACGTTGACGGAACGGGATATTGCGGCGTTGCTGACTCAGGATGAGAATCCGCGTTTGTGGCTGGATGCACAGACCGGGGCCAATGCTTATGGGGTATCTCCCACATGGCAGAAGGATCTGCATGAGTGGGGATCAGCCACGGCCAGTGGCCTTTCTGAGCAGGGGTGGGAAACGGCACGCCAGGGGCTTGGCGATGTCACGCCCTATTCCCTGGGCCAGGAATTATTGATGGCCTACGGGCTGGCGCCTGGAATTTGTGACGTGGTTTTGTCATCTTCAGGAACTGCGGCATTGGCGTTGGGAATGGAAGGTTGGGATATCGATCTGGATACGGTACTGATCTGCCACCCTGACGATACCGGTAGTCAGGTCCATGAAAGGTTGACCGGACGTGGAGTGCAGGTAACTACGGTGACATCTTATGATGAAAACGGTCAGCGTCTCTCCCGAATGGCATTGAACATGGCTTTTTCTCGGGCAGTGGAACAGGTGTTGGCAAACGGGCGACGGGTATTGCTCGTGATGACCGACACCACTAAATTGGGGAGGGTGGTCCCAGGAGAAGCCATGGTGCTGGCATGTCAACAACAGGATCCGCGACGGGTGCGGGTGCTCGTGGATGCGTGTCAGGGACGTTTGTCCGGGGTGCGTTTGCATACGTATCTGGAGCGAGGCTGGCGGGTGGTGTTGACGGGTTCGAAGTTTATTGGGGGCCCGCCATTTTCCGGGGTGTTATTGGGATATCGAGGCGGATCAGGCCGATTGATGTCGGCTCCTTGCTCATTGGCACCGGGGGCCTGTTTGCGCTGGCGGGTGGCCCTGGCTGAACTCCGGTCCTGGCAGCAGGCGGACCATCGGCCATTGGCGGGATTTTTGGTGGAATTTCAACGACGATTGTTTGCACAGGTGGCGCAGGAAACCGGCTTGCAGTTGGAACCGGTCTTTGATTTGGAGCATACCAGCCATCCTGGGACATGGGATGATCATCCCACCATTTTTCCTTTTTCCCTTGTGTTACCCGATGGAACCTGGTTAGGACGTGATGCATTGCAGCGCCTTTTCCTGAGGTTGGCGGCACCAGGCGATGAGTGGCGGGTTCGTTGGGGTCAGCCGGTTTGTCTGCAACGTTTTCCGGGAAGGGAGCGTTGGGCGTTGCGGATTTGTTTGGGGGTACGCCAGTTGTTGCCATGGTTGGCTTCCACAGAACGGGCGGCGGAGGCGTTGACGGCGTCTCTTGATGTCTGTTTGACCGGGCTCCGGGCTACCCGTGATCGCGCCCTGCAACTGGCGCGGTCGGGATTGATTTAAAATGCCTGTTTTGGGCAGTTGAGGAAGGTATGGTGGATCAGCGGGGTGATCAACCCAGAGCGGTGATTCTGCTCAGCGGAGGATTGGATTCGGCGACGGTTCTGGCGCTGGCACGGCATCAGGGCTATCAGGTCCATGCCATGAGTTTTTTGTATGGGCAGCGGCATGCCCACGAACTGGATTGTGCTCGTGCGCTGGCCAACCAGTTTGGTGTCGTGGCGCATCGTGTGGTGACGATCGATCTGACGGTCTTTGGGGGCTCGGCATTGACCGGTGCTACCGCTGTTCCCAAGGATCGCGATGTTGAGCAGGGTTCTGATATTCCGGTGACCTATGTTCCTGCACGCAATACGATTTTTTTGTCCTTCGGACTGGCGTGGGCGGAGGTGTTGGGTGCGCGGGATGTTTTTATTGGTGTGAATGCCCTGGATTACAGCGGCTATCCCGATTGTCGTCCGGCTTACCTGGAGGCTTATGAAAAAATGGCCAATCTGGCGACACGGCGTGCGGTGGAGGGAGAAACCCTGACCTTGCATGCCCCTTTGTTGCATTGTTCCAAGGCCGACATCATTCGCCAGGGGCTGGCTCTTGGGGTGGATTATGGTCAGACGAGCAGTTGTTATGACCCGGGTCCATCGGGTGAACCTTGCGGTCATTGTGATGCCTGCCAATTGCGTCAACGGGGGTTTTCCCAACTGGGATTGAGAGATCCTTTGATAGAGCGGTTTTCCCATGATTGAGTCGGGGAAGGGAGAATGGCTTGACTGGTCAAGGGCAGGATTTGAAGCGGCACGTCAGTTATTGGCCCACCCAGATCCGGCACGGCGGCATCATGGACATAGTTTTGCACTGGAGATGCGGGTTGCCAGGGGAGCAACGCCAGGTGCGAACTGGTGTGACCACCTGGCATCTCTTGCCGAGAGACTGGATTATCGGGATCTCAATGCCTGTCTGAATGCTGTGGACGATCACGATATTTTGGACTGGTTTGTCCAGCATCTGGGGGTTTCGCCCAGAAGCAGCTGGTTGTCGGCCGGAGCGCGACAGGGTGGAATACGAGATGCTCAGGGAAACCACTATCACTGGTTCTTGGATCGGTTTGAAGCATCGCACTTTCTTCCCCAGGTTCCGGCTGGGCATAAATGCGGACGGCTACACGGTCATGGGTTTGAGGTGGTGTTGATGATACCTGCCGCTCAGGATCGTTTGGCGTTGCGGGTGGCCTGGACACGGTTGCGTGAGCGCCTGCATGAACATTGTCTCAATGATCTGGCGGGATTGGAGTGTCCGACATCTGAGATGTTGGCCGCATGGATTTGGCGGCAACTGGTGGCGCAGGATATACCGATGGCTCAGGTGGATGTGTTTGAGACCGGTAGTTGTGGAAGTTCCTACGATGGCATACGTCATCGTGTCTGGAAACGGCGTAGTTTCGACAGTGCGTTGTGGCGGGATGATCGGCGGACGGGGCATACCTTTGTACTGAACTTGGGGTTGTCGGCTGACATGGATGAAACGATGGGCTGGATCATGGATTTTGGCGACATCAAGCAACTGTTTGATCCGCTTTACCGGGAACTGGATCACCAGCCGTTGCATGAACGGGGATTGATGAATTCTGGCGAGGTGTTGCGCTGGATCGTTGCGCAGACGGGGTCGCGGTTGCCTGCACTCGATCGGGTGGATTTGCAGGAAACGCCAACGCATGGGGTTATCTGGCAGCGAAGTCGTGACATGTCAGGATTGGCGCGCTGAGATGAGTTATACCGTCAAGGAAGTATTTTTGACCCTGCAGGGAGAAGGATGTCAGACGGGGCGTGTGGCGGTTTTTTGTCGTTTCAGCGGGTGTAATTTGTGGAATGGTCGTGCGGCGGACCGTCAGGCAGCGTTGTGCTCTTTTTGTGATACCGACTTTGTCGGAACAGATGGAAAAAATGGGGGACGCTATGCCGAGGCCGAATGCCTGGCAGATCAGGTGGAACGGGTTTGGTGTGAGGGAATCGAGGTTGAAGATCGTGAGGCTCGCTGGGTGGTGCTGACGGGGGGAGAACCGCTCTTGCAGGTGGATGAGGCATTGATTGATGCCTTGCATCGGCGCGGGTTTCGGGTAGCGGTTGAAACCAATGGGACGCTTGCCGCTCCAGTCGGATTGGACTGGATTTGCGTCAGTCCCAAGGGGGATAATCGCTTGCTGATTACGGCAGGAGATGAACTGAAACTGGTATATCCTCAGCAGGATTGTGAGCCTGAGCATTTCGAGAGATTGAATTTTCAGAATTTTTTGTTGCAACCACGGGATGAAGGGGGGGATCGCCGTCATGAGGCCGCCGCATTGTCTTACTGTCTGGCTCACCCGCGCTGGAAACTATCGCTACAAACTCATAAGTGGCTGGGTATCCCCTGATAGAATAGTGTTTTTGGTCAAGATGTGGTGATGGAGAACACGATGATCGATCGTGAGGGTTATCGCTCCAATGTGGGCATCATTTTGTGCAATGGGCGCGATGAGGTATTCTGGGCCAAGCGTGTGCGCCAGCAGGCGTGGCAGTTTCCCCAGGGAGGGATCAAGGTTGGCGAAAGCCCAGAACAGGCCATGTATCGGGAACTGGAAGAAGAAACCGGACTATTGCCCCAGCATGTGCGGGTGTTGGGCCGTACACGGGATTGGTTGCGCTATGAGGTTCCCCAGCAATGGTTGAAGCGCGAATGGCGCAGTCATTACCGGGGGCAGAAGCAGATATGGTTTTTATTGCGCATGGTGGGAAGGGATGCGGATGTGTCATTACAGTCATCGTCGCAGCCGGAATTTGATGACTGGTGCTGGATGGATTACTGGGGACCCGCAGAAACGGTGGTTGAATTTAAACGAGGGGTTTATCGTGCCGCGCTGGAAGAATTGCAGAACTATCTGAAAAGCCCACGAAACTCTTGACAGTCGGGGGATTGGAATAATACACTCACCATCACATTTTAGAATTCGTCTAATAATGTTTCTTGGGAGGATGAGATGGAACTGGCCAACAGCAAGACGCATGACAATCTCAAGGCCGCCTTTGCCGGCGAGTCGCAAGCCAATCGACGTTATCTGTACTTTGCAGCCAAAGCGGATATTGAGGGGCAAAACGATGTTGCCGCAGTTTTCCGGTCCACGGCTGAAGGGGAAACGGGGCATGCTCACGGTCATCTGGAATACCTGGAAGTGGTGGGAGACCCGGCGACGGGGTTGCCCATCGGGTCCACTCGCCAGAATCTGAAGGCTGCCATCGAGGGTGAAACCCATGAGTACAGCGATATGTACCCTGGGATGGCCAAGGTGGCGCGTGAAGAAGGGTTTGAGGAAATTGCCGACTGGTTTGAGACGTTAGCCAAGGCCGAACGTTCCCACGCCAATCGGTTTGCCCAGGCATTGGCCAATTTGGCCGACTGACAGAGAATTCGGCGCGCTCATGGCGAGTGAAGGGAATCTCGAAGCGCCAACGCGGCATCCCGTTCCATGGAAAACCTCGGAGTTCTGGGATCGTAGTCAACTGGAAGCCGAGTTGGTGCGTGTCTACGACATCTGTCAGGGGTGTCGTCGTTGTTTCAGCCTCTGCGAGGCATTTCCCACCTTGTTTGATGCAGTGGATGCCACAGTTGGCGGCACAGTGGAAGCGTTGGCCAAACCCGTACTATGGAAAGTGGTTGACCAGTGTTATCTGTGCGATCTCTGCTACATGACGAAATGTCCCTATACGCCTCCCCACCCTTTTAATCTGGATTTTCCCCACACCATGTTGCGTGCCAAGGCGATTCAATATCGTCAGGGGCGCTCGACCTGGCGCGATCGATTGTTGGCCAGTACGGATCGAGTAGGGAAACTGGCCACCATCCCCATTGTGGTTGAGATGGTCAATGCCGGTCTGCGTAGTTCCACGGTACGTCAGGTGTTGCATCGTACGTTGGGTATTCATCGTGAGCGGGAACTACCCCACTACGAAAAATTGCCGAAACAACCGCCTCGGGTTCCGGAAGTGTCGCAGACGTCAAAGACAGTGCCCAACAAGGTGGCCATTTTTGCCACCTGTTATGGCCGTTTCAATGAACCGGATATTGCCCGCGACTTGGCACGGGTACTGCTTCACAATGGTGTTGCCGTGGCCTGGGTCGAAGAGGAACAGTGTTGTGGCATGCCACGTCTGGAATTGGGAGATCTGGAAGGGGTGGAGGCTCTGAAGCAGCGCAATCTTCCCCGTTTGCAGCAATGGGTAAGCGATGGCTATGCCTTGATGGCACCGGTGCCATCGTGTGTGTTGGCATTCAAGCAGGAATTACCTCTCTTGTTTCCCGACGACAAGGGGGTGCAGCAGGTAGCGGCGGCTTTCTATGATCCCTTCGATTATCTGTTGTTGCGTCATGCCGAAGGATTGTTGAGAACCGATTTTTCCGTTCCCCTTGGGCGTGTGTCTTATCATGTTCCCTGTCATTTGCGCGTACAGAATCGTGGGTTGCGTACCCGTGATCTGTTGCGGATGATTCCGGGTACGACCGTGACAACGGTGGAGCGTTGCTCGGGGCATGACGGAACCTGGGGAGTCAAGGTGGAGTTCTATGAGTCTTCCATGAAGATTGGCAAACCGGTGTTCAAGCGCATGGCGGAAGGCGAGCCGCAGGTGATCAGTTCGGATTGTCCTATTGCAGTTCGGCATATTGTGCAGGGTATGGCGCAGAGTTATAACCGTGCTCATCCGTTGACCCTGTTGCGACGGGCCTATGGATTGGAGGAATCCTCCTGATGCTGGCGCGGCATGATTTGTGGAGCCTTGAAGACTATGCCGTGCAACGACCCCGCTTTAGGGCGGAGGTCATGGCGCATAAACGGCGGCGCACGCTTCATCTGGGGGAACATATGACCCTGTTGTTCGAGGATCGCCTGACCATCCGCTATCAGATACAGGAAATGCTGCGCATTGAAAGGATTTTTGAAGCGAAGGCCATCGAAGACGAATTGGCAGCCTACAACCCATTGATTCCCGATGGCGACAACTGGAAAGCCACCCTGCTGATCGAATATCCCGATGTTGGTCAGCGTGTTGAACGTTTGCGTCAGTTATGTGGGGTTGCTACGCGCGTGGTGTTGCAGGTAGAGGGGTTTCCCCCACTGCATCCCCATTCTGACGAGGACATGGATCGTGAAACCGCCGAGAAGACGTCGGCGGTTCATTTTTTGCGCTACGATTGCCCCGCTACCCAGCGCCAGGCTCTGCGTGAGGGAGCCCGTTTGGCAGCCAGTGTGGATCATCCCGCCTATTCAGTGGCAGCGGCCTGGGTGCCAGAGTCTTTCCGTCAGGGTTTGCTGGCAGATCTGGTTGGCTGATAGGTTGCCAGTTATCGTCGGACTGCCCCATAATGGGGGCCAGTCAATGGAGGGAGGGCAACCATGTGTGGAATTGTCGGTGCGTTGGCGCGCACGGATGTAGTGCCTCTTTTGCTGGAAGGTTTGAAGCGGTTGGAATACCGTGGATACGATTCGGCGGGAGTGGCTGTGCTGGCAGAGCGTGGGATGGTGCGTTGTCGCAGCATGGGCCGGGTGGCCGAATTGGAGCGACGCGTTCATCAGGGGCAGGTACAAGGGAGATTGGGGATTGCCCATACGCGTTGGGCAACTCATGGCGTGCCCAGTGAACGCAATGCGCATCCTCATCAAAGCCGTGACGGAGTTGTGGTGGTGCATAACGGCATCATTGAAAACCATGAGGACTTGCGTCGTGAACTGAGCGAACAGGGTTATCAGTTTGAATCGGAAACCGATTCCGAGGTGATTGCACATCTGGTTCATGCCTTCCTGGGCCGGGGTTACTCGTTGCCCGTGGCTTTTCGCCAGGCTTTGCGGCGCCTGCACGGGGCCTATGCCATTGCACTGATATCGGAGCAACATCCCGAGTTGCTGATGGCCGCACGGCAAGGCAGTCCTTTGTTGCTGGGTTTGGGGGAAGAAGGAACTTATCTGGCCTCGGATGCGGCGGCTTTGATTGCGCATACCCGGCGTATGCTTTATTTGGAAGACGGAGATGTGGTGGAGATCACGCTCGCGGGGTATCGTCTGAGTGATCTGGATGGACATCCCATGAATCGTCAGGAAAAAATCAGTCAACTGTCCCCTGAAACAGCCGAACTGGGCCTCTACGACCATTATATGCAAAAGGAAATTGCGGAGCAGCCGCGAGCCTTGAGCGACACCATTGAACCCTTTCTGACGGGATTTACGCCGCAGCATTTCGGTGATCGGGCTCAGGAGATCTTTGCGGATACGCGGCAGTTGCTGATTTTGGCTTGTGGTACCAGTTATCATGCTGCTTTGGTGGCCGGTTACTGGGTCGAAGCCCTGGCTGGTATTCCCTGTCGTGCAGAAATTGCCAGCGAATACCGTTACCGTCAGTCGGTGGCCGATCCGATGACGCTGGTGGTGACGATTTCCCAGTCCGGGGAGACGGCAGATACCTTGGCAGCCCTCAAGCATGCTCAATCCTTGGGGATGCATCATTCGCTGGCGATATGCAACGTGCCGGAAAGTGCGCTGGTGCGTCAGTCATCTCTGGCGTTTCTGACGCGTGCGGGGATGGAGATCGGGGTGGCTTCCACGAAGGCATTCACGACACAACTGGCGGCATTGTTTGCCTTGGCGGTGACCCTGGCAGGGGTTCGTGGACGTTTGAGCGAAGCGCTGGAAGCAGAATATCAGGATGCGTTACGGCGCTTGCCCAACAAGGTGCAACATGTGCTGAATTTGGAAGTTCAGTTGCGTCTTTGGGCTGAACATTTTTGTCGCAAGCAGCACGCGCTGTTTTTGGGGCGGGGTGTGCATTACCCGATTGCGCTAGAAGGCGCACTGAAACTCAAGGAGATTTCCTATATCCACGCAGAAGCTTACGCTGCTGGAGAATTGAAACATGGCCCATTGGCGCTGGTGGATGTCGATATGCCGGTGGTGGCCGTGGCACCCAACGATGTTTTACTGGAAAAACTCAAGTCCAACCTCCAGGAGGTTCGAGCGCGCGGAGGAGAACTTTACGTGTTGGCGGATAACGACAGTCATTTTTCAGCGGAAGAAGGGATTCATGTCATTCGTCTGCCGGATCATGAGGGAATCTTGAGCCCCGTGGTGCATGTCGTTCCGCTGCAGTTGTTGGCTTATCATACGGCGCGCTTGCGTGGTGCTGACGTTGATAAACCCCGTAACCTGGCTAAAAGTGTGACGGTGGAATGATGGATCGAGTGACGCTGACACGTCCCGATGACTGGCATGTTCACTTGCGTGATGGGGCATCTCTGGCATCGGTGGTGGGGCATTCTGCGGCATGGTCGGGTCGAATTTTGGCCATGCCCAATCTCAAGCCACCGGTTACTACGGTTGCGATGGCTCAGGCCTATCATGCACGCATTCGTGCGGCATTGCCTGAGGGTGCTTCCTGTACCCCGTTGCTCTCACTGTATCTGACGGAAGAGACGAGTGTGGAAGAGGTATGGGCGGCTCATCAGGCGGGATGGGTGGTGGCATTCAAGTACTATCCCATGGGAGCCACGACGCATTCTGAGGCGGGAGTTCGCCATCTGGCGCGTTGCCAACCGGTCTTGCAGGCTATGGCGGAGTGTGGGTTGCCGTTGCAGGTACATGGTGAAGTGACCGATCCGGGAGTGGATGTTTTTGCTCGCGAAGCGCGGTTTATCGAGCGTGAATTGGCACCGTTGCTGGAGCGCTTGCCCGAATTACGGGTGGTTTTTGAGCACATCACTACGGCGGAAGCAGTGGCGTTTGTTCGTCAGGCCGGGGCTGGGGTGGGTGCCACGATTACGCCTCAGCATCTGTTATATAACCGTAATGCCTTGTTTCAGGGAGGAATTCGGCCACATTACTACTGTTTGCCGGTGCTTAAAAAAGAGCGTCATCGCCAAGTTCTGCTGGAGGCCGTGGCCGAGGGTCATCCCCGGTTTTTTTTGGGAACAGACAGTGCCCCGCATGGACGCTCGACAAAGGAGGCAGCCTGTGGTTGTGCCGGAATTTACAGTGCGCCGCTGGCCTTGCCCTTATACGCCGAAGCATTTGAATCGGTGCAGGCCTTGGCGAAACTGGAGGGATTTGCGAGTCATTATGGGGCGGATTTTTATCGTGTTCCCCGTAACAAGGATCAAATTACCTTGGTACGTCATCCCTGGACGGTTCCGGATAGTTATCCCTATGGAGATAGCGTGGTGGTGCCTTTGCGTGCGGGGGAAAGAATGGAATGGCAGATCGAATCTGATACAATCAGCCAGGGAAGTTGACTGGACGGTCGCCGCGGAAGTGATTCCGGGGAGGAAAGTCCGGGCTCCGCAGAGCAGGATGCCGGTTAACGACCGGAGGTCGTGAGGCCATGGAAAGTGACACAGAAAGCCAGACCGCCTAAGCACCAGCATCAAGGTGACGGCAAGGGTGAAAAGGTGCGGTAAGAGCGCACCGCGTCAGCGGTAACGGTGACGGCAGGTTAAACCCCATCCGGAGCAAGACCAAATAGGGAAGCTATGGCGTGGCTCGCGCTGCTTCCGGGTAGGTTGCTTGAGTGCCCAGGTAACTGGTCGCCTAGAGGAATGACCGTCCTCGACAGAACCCGGCTTACAGGTCAACTTCCCGTAACATTCTCTTTTTGTGGACAATGGTGGCATTCGGTATTTTTGCCATTTCCGCAATGAGGTCTGAGAAACAGGCGGCGGACAATGAATACTACGGCGATGGCGACGATGGCCAGAGTTGACAGGGTATCCCACATGATCATCCTCCCCAGAGTTGAGCGATGTGATAGGTTAGGCCCGCAGCCACATAAGCCAGGCCAAACAGGTAGACCAGCATGATGCCGGGTATGCGCCAGGAACCGGTTTCGCGGCGTACGGCCCCCAGCGTAGCGACACATTGGGGCGCATAGACATACCAAGCCAGCAGAGCCAGTGCGGTAGGGAGGCTCCAGGAGTGGGCCAGTATGGGTGCCAGGGTTGTACTGACACTATTTCCGCCTTCGCCGGAAAGCGCATAAACCGTGCCCAGTGCGCCTACGGCCACCTCGCGGGCGACCATGCCGGGTACCAGAGCAATGCAGATTTGCCAATTGAACCCGATGGGTGAAAAGAAAATCCCCAAAACCCGGCCAATCATCCCGGCGAAACTGTGTTGAATGGCGGGGCCATCGAAACCGATGGGGGGAGGAGGGAATGCGCTGAGAAACCAGATCACGATGGTGATGGGTAAAATGATGGTACCGGTACGACTGATGAACAGGCTTCCTCTCTCCGCCAATCCCATGAGCAGATTGCGCAGATTGGGCAGACGATAGGCAGGAAGTTCCATCATCAGGGCCTGGTATTGATGGCGTGCACGTTGTTTCATGACCAATGCCACCAGCATGGCGGATACGATGCCGCTCAGATACAGCAAAAACAGCACCAATCCTTGAAGATTGAACCAGCCGATGGAGCGTGCCGGAATAAAAGCGGAAATCAGCAGTGCATACACGGGCAAACGTGCTGAACAGGTCATCAGTGGAGCGATGAGAATGGTGGTCAGGCGGTCGCGCTGGTTTTGTATGGTGCGTGTGGCCATGATACCGGGGATGGCACAGGCAAAACTGGATAGCAGGGGGATGAATGCGCGTCCAGACAAACCGACGCTGCCCATGACACGGTCGAGCAGAAAAGCGGCGCGAGGGAGATAACCAGAATCTTCCAAGGATAGGATAAAGGCGAAGAGTATCAATATCTGGGGCAGAAACATGAGGACACTGCCGGCCCCATTGAGAATCCCCTCGGCCAATAAACTGCGCAACAATCCTGCTGGCATATGCTGATGAAGTTGTGTTACGGCCCAGCCTATGCCGTTTTTAATGATGTCCATGGGCAGTGCGGCCCAGGTGAAAACGGCTTGGAACGTCAAAAACAGGACGGCGCTCAGGATGATCATGCCCCAAAAGGGGTGCATCACCACTTGGTCGATTTTTTCATTCCAATGATCATCACGGCGGCTTTCGTCGCAGGTTTGCGCCAGTATATCGCGCACCTGTTTCTGGAAGTTCTGTAATTCGGTGGGGGTAGGGTCTTTCCAGAGCATGGGTGCGGCAGACGGGAAGGGAGCATGCTGTTCCAGATAGTCCAAGAGGGTGGCGGCTCCTCCGCTTTCCACTGCCACGGTTTCCAGTACCGGTAATTCAAGGGCTTTGGATAGTGCTGCGACATCGATCAGAATGCCGTGGCTACGTGCCAGATCCATCATGTTCAAAGCGACAACCAAAGGCCGGCCCAATCGTTTGAGTTCCAGGACGAAGCGCAGATGCAGGCGCAGGTTGGTGGCATCTACTACGCATATCAATAATTCCGGGATGGCCTCATGGTCGATTTGCCCCAGAATGGCTTTGCGGGTGATGGATTCGTCGAGAGAAGTGGGGATCAGGCTGTAGGTCCCCGGAAGATCGATGATCTGGACTTTTTTTCCGTGTTCCAGAGTGAGCGAGCCTTCTTTGCGCTCAACGGTAACCCCTGCATAGTTGGCTACTTTCTGATGACTGCCCGTGAGCCGGTTGAACAAGGCTGTCTTGCCACAATTCGGAGCGCCGACCAAGGCGGCGATGGCGGCGACGCTCATGGGGCATCCCGAATGATTTTGATGGCTGAGGCTTCGGTGCGGCGCAGAGCAAAGGTGGAATTGCCGACTCGCACGGCAATCGGGTCGCCGCTGGGGAAGCCGCGGCGGATGACACGCAGATGCTCGCCAGGGACGAAACCCAATTCGGTCAGGCGGCGTATCCCTTCTTCACCCAGGCGGGCATCTGCCCCTTCATCAAGGGCGACTTCGGTGATGGTTCCCGATTCGCCGGGAGCCAGATGGGTGACGCGAAAAGTGCGAGTCTTCATGGGAAAGTGTTGAGCCTCTGGAGTTGAAAACGATTGTAAACGAGAATGGTTGCTATTTGCAAATTCGAGCGCGGGTTTTGCTATTAAGTTCCCTGTGATGAATGAAGTGTGTTCAGAAATTCTGAAGTGTGGTCTTGACCCTGACACTCGGTTGCCCTATAGTGGTGAAAAGTAGGAATTAATGGGAATTGGTGGGGTTTTTTTGCTGGGGGCGGGGTGTTTCAGGGACCATCGGAGATAAGCCTGGATTCCAAGGGGCGGCTGGCCATACCCACCCGCTATCGTGATGCCCTGCGCGTTCAATCATCGGGGCAACTGGTGATTACTGCCCATCCTCATCGCTGTTTGTTGCTCTATCCCCGCGCATCCTGGGAGCCCATTCGCGATGCCATCATGCAGACTTCTGGGCTGGATCGACAAACCATGTTGCTTCAGGGGTTACTGGTAGGGCATGCCGATGATGTGGAAATGGATGCGGCGGGGCGTGTTCTGGTGTCGCCGGCATTGCGTCGTTTTGCCCGCATCGATCGAGAGATCATGATGTTTGGTCAAGGTAGTCATTTCAAGTTGTGGAATCCCCCTGCATGGGAAGAACAGTTTGCCGAAATTGAACGCCTGGGAGCCGACCTGGTTCCTGCTGGCATGGAACAGTTGACCTTTTGAGTGAGAAACGTGACATTCATGAATGGTGTCCATGACCCTGTGATGCTGGAGGAAGGGGTAAATGCCTTGGCAGTGCGTGCCGATGGGGTCTATGTGGATGGGACCTTTGGGCGTGGCGGGCATACGGGTCGTCTGCTGCAATTATTGGGACCGCAGGGCAGAGTGATCGCATTCGATCGCGATCACTCTGCCATTGCTGTGGGGCGCCTTCTGAAGGATCCTCGCCTGACTATGTGCCATGCCCCATTCTCAGAGATGGCGGTCGTTGTGGCGGGGCTGGGAGTAGCGGCGGTAGACGGGATTTTGCTGGATCTCGGGGTATCATCGCCCCAGTTGGATCAGGCGGAACGGGGATTCAGTTTTCGTCTCGATGGTCCGCTGGATATGCGTATGGATCAGTCCCAGTCATTGACGGCTGAACGCTGGATCAACGAGGCCGCAGAGGCCGAATTGGCTGACGTGATTCGTACCTTGGGTGAAGAGCGATTTGCGCGTCAGGTGGCTCGCGCTATCGTGGTGCAGCGTCAGCAGGCACCGATTCAGACGACACGTCAGTTGGCACAGTTGGTGGCTCAGGCAGTGCGTACCCGTGAAGTTGGACAGGATCCGGCAACCCGGACATTTCAGGCTATCCGACTTTTCATCAATGGTGAATTGACTGAGTTGGCGCAGGTGCTTCCTATGGCGGTACAACTGCTCAAGCCTGGTGGGCGATTGGCTGTGATCAGTTTTCATTCTCTGGAAGATCGGCTGGTCAAGCGATTTTTTCAGACGCAATCCCGTGCGCCGGATGTGCCGCGTGGTATGGCCATTCGCGAAGCAGATCGTCCGGCACCGCTGTTGGTCATGATGGGTAAAGGTCAGCGTCCCAGCGCCCAGGAAGTGAGTCGCAACCCACGCAGTCGCAGTGCCATGCTGCGAGTGGCCATGAGGACTGCAGCATGAGGCGCGAGTTGTTTCTTTTCCTGACCATCATGATGCTGTCCTTATGGGTCATTCAGGAGCGGCAGCAGGCACGACGCCTCTATATTGATTTGCAGCAAGCGCGCGATGAACAGGTGCAGTTGCAGACGGAAAGCGATCAGTTGCAAATCGACAAAGGTACGTTGTCGGCCAGTGGTCGTATCGAAGATCGGGCGGTACATGTGATGGGGATGTTGGTGCCTCAGGCAGGGCAGAAGCGTTTGCTGATACTGGGGCAGAATCCCGGAGGTGCGCGATGAAAACACGGGTATCCGGAAAAGTCTTTGTGCGTTTTGAGCAATGGCGCAGCCTTCTGGTACAGAGCCTGCTGTTGGGTGCCCTGACCGCGCTGATCGGACGTGCTTTTTGGTTGCAGGCGATTCATTCGACCTTTCTGCAACAGAAAGGAGAAGAGCGTTATAGCCGAATATTGCCGGAACCGGCCAGTCGCGGCATTATCCGGGATCGTAACGGGCAGCCTTTGGCCATCAGCATTCCATCAGAGTCGGTATGGGCCAATCGGGAAGATCTCGAAATGACGGTCTCTCAGCGTGATCAGTTGGCCGCCTTGCTCAAGGAAGACCCCCGTGTGATGGCACGCCGTTTGCGGGGGGATACGGGGATTGTCTATTTGAAGCGTCAGTTGACTCCGGAAATCGCGCAACAGATCATGAATCTCAAGATTTCCGGAATATTTGTGCAACATGGGTTTCATCGCGCATATCCAAAATCCAGTGAAATGGCACATCTGGTCGGTTTTACCAATGCCGATGATCATGGTCAGGAAGGAGTCGAGTTGGCCTATGAATCACTTTTGCAAGGAGTTTATGGTGCGCGCCGTGTGATTCGTGATCGTGCCGGCCATGTCATCGAGGATGTGGAAAACATTCGTGCTCCTCGGCAAGGACAAGACATGGCGCTCAGTGTTGATGCGCGTATTCAGCATTTGGCCGCACGGGAGTTGCATGCCGCCATTGCAACCAGCCATGCTAAAGCTGGTGCTGTGGTAGTGCTGGACAGCCAGACGGGAGAAATTCTGGCGCTCGTCAATAGCCCCGATTATGATCCCAATCAGCGCGTGAATTTATCGGGGGATGAGTTGCGCAACCGGGCCATCACCGATACCTATGAACCCGGTTCAACGATGAAGCCCTTTACCATCGCTGCCGCCCTGGAAGCGGGACGCATTCGTCCAGACACGGTCATACCGACACCGGGTGGAGTGTTGGCCATCGGTAATCACTTGATTCATGACGATCACGTGGCGGCCTCCTATACTGTCAGTGAAGTTATCGAACATTCCAGCAATGTTGGAGCGGCGCGGATTGCATTGGAGTTGCCGGCCCGCACTATGTGGGACATGTTTACGGATGTGGGTTTTGGTCAGAAACCGAAGTCCGGTTTTCCCGGGGAGGCCGGGGGACGCTTGCGTCCTTACCAGAATTGGAAGCCTATCGAACAGGCTACCATGGCTTTTGGCAATGGGATGACCGTTAGTCTGCTACAGATTGCACGCGCCTACACGGTTTTCCCCAATAGGGGCCTCTTGCGCCCCTTGATGCTCGTGAAAGGCACTCCACCACCGGGTCATCAGGTGATGACCGATAAAACTGCGCGTGAAGTAACGGCTATGCTGGAAACGGTGGTCAGTCCAGAAGGAACAGCCCCTCAGGCAGCCGTTCCCGGCTATCGGGTGGCCGGTAAGACGGGAACGGCACATAAGGTGTTACGGGGTCATTATGTCAACAAATATGTGGCGTCGTTCATCGGGTTTGCGCCGGTTTCTGCCCCACGGGTGGTGGTGGCGGTGATGATCGATGAACCAGCGGGCAGTCGGTATTATGGAGGACAGGTGGCGGCCCCGGTGTTTTCAGCACTGACCGGAGAGATCATGCAGTTGCTGGAGGTTCCTCCAGATGCACCGAACACGGTGATGGGCAGTGATGTTTCAGCGGAGCATCACACATGAGTTGCATTGTCGAAACCTCGTTGACGAACCTTTCTGCGATGGAAGTCGGTGGGTTGTCCGCTGTGGACTTCGAAGGGCTTTCCTGTCGCAATTTGTGTGCAGACAGTCGTCAGATTTGTCCGGGAGATACGTTTTTGGCTTTCCCTGGTGTTCAGGGAGATGGTCGTCATTTTATTTCCCAAGCTATTCAAGGTGGGGCTGCCCATGTATTGTGGGAGTCGCAAGGGTTCAACTGGAATGCGGAGTGGCGGGTTCCCCAACGGGCCGTGATGGGTTTGCGCGACAAGGTCAGTAGTCTGGCAGGTACACTCTATGGTCATCCTTCGCATCACTTGCGTGTACTGGGAGTCACGGGCACCAATGGGAAAACGACCTGTAGTCACTGGCTGGCCCAGATCTTGAATCAGACCGGGGCGCGGGCTGGTGTGCTGGGGACTCTGGGGGCGGGTGTACCAGGTCGGTTACAGGATACGGGACATACGACTCCAGGTCCGATTCAGGTCCAGCGCCTATTGGCCGAACAATATGCGGGGGGTACCACACATTGTGTGATGGAAGTATCCTCACATGCCTTGGATCAGGGGAGGGTGAATGGGGTATCCTTTCGTGGGGCTCTGTTTACCAACCTCACTCGCGATCATTTGGATTATCACGGATCGCTGGTCTCCTATCGGGAAGCCAAGGCGCGTCTATTCCGGAATTACTCGCTCGATTACGCGCTGCTCAATGGTGATGATGAGTTTGGGAGGGAACTCCTGACTGAATTATCGCACCGCTCGGTGCGTGTGTTGGGCTATAGCCTTCAGAATCGGATAGTTGATGCTCCAGAAGGACTATGGGTGAAACGGCATGCCTTGACACAACGAGGTCAAAGTCTGGAACTGGAATCTCCTTGGGGAGACTTGCAACTTGACCTCCCGGTGATGGGGGAATTCAATGTGGCCAACCTGTTGGCGGTGGTGGGTGCTGCGTTGCTGGAAGGAGTTTCTCCGAGCCAATTGTTTGACGCAGTCGCATCTCTGGATGCCCCACCGGGACGGATGGAGCAGTATGGCGGGGGTAAAGATCCGCGGGTGGTGGTGGATTTTGCCCATACGCCTGATGCCTTGGCTCAGGTATTACGTGCATTGCGCCCTTGGGTGGAACCGAACCGGCAACTCTGGGTCGTTTTTGGTTGTGGGGGACAACGGGATGGGGGCAAGCGTCCCTTGATGGGCAGGATGGCGGAAACCTGGGCGGATCGGGTGGTGCTGACCTCGGATAATCCGCGTGACGAGGATCCCCAGAAAATTCTTGCACAAATCAGTGCAGGCATGTTGAAGCCCCCGTTTGCAGTGGAGGTTGATCGTGGCCGTGCTATTACACAGGTATTGGAGCAGGCGCAGGAGGGCGATGTGGTATTGATTGCCGGCAAGGGTCATGAGACCACACAGACGCTGGCAGGAGGGGTGAAATATCCCTGGAGTGACAGAGTGGCGGTATGTCAAGGATTGGCGGAGCGTAATCAATGAGTTTCTGGACCTGGAACCGGGTATTGACAACGCTGGGTATCGCGCAGCGGCAAGAGGATTTTCCGATTGCTCGGATATGCACCGACAGTCGTCAGTGTCAGCCTGGTGATTTGTTTGTGGCTTTGCCTGGGGAGCGCTTTGATGGACACCAATTTCTGGAACAGGCTCTGCAGCGGGGTGCGTGTGCGGTGTTGGTGGAACGGTTGCCGGTCTCTCCCTTTGCTGAAGCTCGGGGGTTGCAAGTCCCGAGCACGTTGCAAGCGCTCGCCAGGCTGTCACGCGCACAACGTGAGATATTGAATCCCCGTGTGATTGCCGTGACGGGCAGCAATGGCAAGACGACCGTTAAGGAGATGGTGGCGAATATTCTGAGGGCTTCGGAGGGAGAAGCAGGCGCCAGTCGTGTCTGGGCGACGCCAGGAAATTTTAACAATGCCATTGGGGTTCCTCTGACATTGCTGCAGCTGACCGAAAAGCATCGCTGGGCCGTGGTGGAAATGGGAATGAATCATGCCGGTGAAATTGCTGAATTGACGGCTATGGCCCTTCCTGACGTGGCGTTGATCACCAACGTTCAGCGGGCTCATCTCGGGTTTCTGGGATCGCTGGAGCAGATTGCGTGTGCCAAGGCAGAGATATTTTCCGGATTGGGAACAACCGGAGTGGCGATATTTCCAGAGACGGTCCCTTTTCGTGAGCACTTGGAACAGGCTGCTCAGGGGCATCGCACGCTGACCTTTGGTCTGGAACCAGGTGCTGCGGTTCAGGGGACGGTTCAAGGGGGAGCGTTGGTGATTCGCTTGGGTGAAGTCGCATTCCCGGTACGCTTGCAGGTGCCAGGGCGGCATAACCAGAACAATGCACTGGCGGCGGCAGCGGTTGCTTATGCCTCTGGTGTGGCAGCGGAACACATTCGTTCCGGGCTCGAAGCATTTTCGGGGGTGGCAGGCCGTTTGCAGAGTTGTTTTTCAGCCTTGGGTGCCTTGATCCTCAACGATACTTACAATGCCAATCCCGATTCCGTGAGGGCGGCGCTGGCGGTGCTGGCCGAGCGTGAAGGGCGTCGGATTCTGGTACTGGGGGATCTGGGAGAACTGGGTGAGCAGGCTCCGGCATTACATGCGGAACTGGGCCATGAGGCGCGGGCATTGGGAATCGATGAGTGCTATACCGTGGGGGAACTGGCTGCATTGACCAGCGCATCTTTTGGGGCCATGGGGCACCATGAAGTCACCGCAGAGCGTCTGGTGGCCCGTTTGCGACCACAATTGAATGCCCAGACCGTGGTGTTGGTCAAAGGATCGCGTTTCATGAAAATGGAAACGATTGTTGCAGGGTTATTGGCATGATGGAGGCATTGGGATAATCATGTTACTGGCTTTGAGTCATTGGTTGGCCTTGAGTGTGCGCGGTTTTCATGTATTCGAATACCTGACATTACGTGCATTGCTGGCCACCCTGACCTCTCTGGGATTATCTTTGTGGATCGGTCCAACGATGATCCGTCGCCTGACGGCATACAAGATCGGGCAGGCGATTCGTGATGACGGGCCAAAAACCCACTTGGTCAAAAGTGGTACTCCGACCATGGGGGGGGCCTTGATTCTGGTGGCTATTGCGGTGACTACCTTGCTCTGGGCAGATTTGAACAACCGCTATGTCTGGTTGGTGTTGGTGACGTTGCTGGGCTATGGGGCCATTGGTTGGGTCGATGACTATCGCAAGGTGGTGCATCGTAATCCCAAAGGTTTGTCGGCGCGTGCCAAATATTTCTGGCAATCGTTGATCGCTGTGGTGGTCGCGGGGCTGCTGCTGAGCATGGCCACCAGTGCGGCGGAGACACAGTTGATCGTGCCATTTTTCAAGTCGGTCTCATTGCCTCTTGGGGGGGCAGGGTTTGTCATACTTACTTATTTTGTGATGGTGGGTACCAGTAATGCTGTGAATCTGACCGATGGACTGGATGGGTTGGCCATCATGCCGACGGTCTTGATCTCTGCGGCCTTGGCGATCTTTGCCTATGTGGCCGGGAACAAAGTATTTGCGGGATACCTGGGATTCCCGAGTATCCCGGGAGCGGGAGAGTTGGTGGTGTTTTGTGCGGCCATGAGTGGAGCTGGGCTGGGCTTTCTGTGGTTCAACGCCTACCCGGCTGAAGTATTCATGGGCGATGTGGGGGCTTTGGCATTGGGGGGGGCACTGGGGCTGGTAGCGGTGATTGTGCGCCAGGAGATTGTATTGTTTGTGATGGGGGGGGTATTTGTGCTGGAAACCTTGTCGGTGGTCTTGCAGGTGGCCTCGTTCAAATTGACCGGTAATCGCCTGTTTCGCATGGCACCTATCCATCACCATTTTGAATTGAAAGGATGGAAGGAAACGCAAGTGGTGGTGCGTTTCTGGATTATTACCATGGTCCTGGTTCTGGCCGGTCTGTCCACATTGAAATTACGCTGATGACACAACAAGTTCCAATATTTTCTGAGGGATATCCCGGCCAGCGTGTAGGGGTCATGGGTTTGGGGCAGACGGGATGGTCTGCCGTGCGCTGGTTGAGGGGACAGGGCTTTGAGGTGGTGGTTGCTGACACACGCTTTGCTCCTCCCTATGCAGAGGCTTTGCAGCAGACTTATCCCGATATCGTGCGCCACTTCGGAGAGTTTTCTGAAGAGTGGTGTGCGGATCTGGATTGGATCCTGCTCAGTCCTGGAATATCCAGAGAAGCTCCCTGTCTGGAGTGCGCGCGTGCGCGCGCATTGCCGATGTTGGGGGATGTGGAAGTGGCCGCGCGTTATCTGGCCTGGTACGGCAATAGGCCTTTGTTGATGGCCGTGACGGGAGCCAATGGAAAAAGTACGGTGGTCAGTATGTTAGGAGCCATGGCTGCTGCACAGGGTAAAACGGTAGCAGTGGCCGGCAACATTGGCCTGCCGGTGCTGGATGTGCTGGGTCATGAACCCTGGCCTGAGGTGCTGGTGTTGGAATTGTCCAGTTTTCAACTGGAAACGGTATCTAGTTTAAATCCGGATGTGGCCGTGGTACTCAATGTCACGGAAGACCATATGGACCGTTATCCCGACATGGTGGCTTATGCAGCGGCCAAGGCAAGGATTTATGAGGGTTGTCATCATCCAGTGAGCAATCGGGATGATCCATGGAATTTGCGCGAGAGTGCCTTGACATTCGGATTGGGTGAGCCTGACGGCTTCCAGGCATGGGGAGTGAGGCGCTGGCTTGGTGAGGAATGGTTGGTCGAAGGGCGACGGCATGTCATGAAGTGCAGTGAACTGCGTGTTTCAGGTCAACATAACCGGGCCAATGCACTGGCAGCCTTGGCCATGGGGCGAGCGGTGGGCTGGGAGGTGTCCGAGATGGTGGTGGCCCTGCGGGAGTTTTCCGGATTGCCGCATCGGGTGGAGACGGTTGCCGTGGTGTCTGAAGTGACCTATATCGATGATTCCAAAGGAACCAATGTCGGTGCGACGGTGGCTGCTTTGAAGGGCTTTATGGCCCCGGTGATTCTGATTGCAGGGGGTGATGGAAAAAATCAGGATTTTGCGCCATTGGGCGAAGCAATTCGAAACCATACCAAAGCGGTGATTCTCATCGGTCGCGATGGACCCCGTATTGCGGAGGCCGTGGGAGAGGGAAATCAGATGGTTGCCTCGTCATTGCCCGAGGCTGTCAGTCTGGCAGCTCGTATGGCGGTGGCTGGGGATGTGGTGTTGATGTCACCGGCCTGCGCCAGTTTTGATATGTTTCGCGATTATCAGCATCGTGCTGACGTGTTTCGTCAGGCGGTTTCTGAATTGATGGCGGCGGAGCCAATGCCATGATGCGCTGGCTGGGTGATAGAGCTGAAACCTGGCAGGCGGAACTGGACTTTCCCTTGTTGGGAACGGTATTGACCTTGCTGTCGCTGGGAGTGGTGATGGTTTATTCCGCTTCCATTGCCTTGGCGCAGGCGGACCGGCACATCGGGTTTCATGCGGGTTACTTTTTTACTCGACAGTTGCTTTATGTGGGGATGGGTGTGCTGGTGGGGTGGATGTGTTTTCATGTCCCCCTCGATCTCTGGAAAAAATATGCGTTGCCGCTGTTTGGCCTGGGAATTCTGGGACTTGTCTTGGTATTGATTCCAGGGTTAGGCAAGGAAGTCAATGGCAGCCGACGCTGGCTGCCATTGGGAATATTCAATCTCCAGCCCTCGGAGTTCATGAAGTTTTTGGTACTTCTGTATGCGGCTGACTATACTTCGCGCAAAAGTGATGTCATGCACAGTTTGAAAAGTGGTTTTGTGCCACTGTTTCTGGTGATGTTGGTGGTGGGGATGTTGCTGCTCAAGGAGCCTGATTTTGGGGCATTTGCGGTGATGACCACGATTGCGGCGGCAATTCTCTTTTTGGGTGGGATGAACTGGCGCTTGTTTCTGGGATTGAGTGTGTTACTGGGGATTGCTTTTGTGTTGATGGTGGTGCTTTCTCCCTATCGCTTCAATCGTCTCGTATGGTTCTGGAACCCTTGGGCCGATCCTTTTGGCAAGGGTTACCAGTTGACTCATGCCTTGATTGCATTCGGTCATGGAGGGCTATGGGGGCTGGGATTGGGAGGGAGTATCGAGAAGCAATTGTATCTTCCTGAAGCGCATACCGATTTTCTGATGGCGGTGATTGCGGAAGAACTGGGCTTCATGGGAGTGCTGGTGACCATTGGTCTTTTTGCCTTTCTGGTGATCCGTGCCTTTGCCATTGGTCGGCGTGTTGCAGCCATGGAGTGCTATTTTGAGGCATTGGTGGCTCAGGGGGTAGGAGTCTGGATGGCGGTACAAAGCGTGGTGAACATCGGGGTGAATATGGGTCTGCTGCCGACCAAAGGATTAACGCTTCCTCTATTGAGTTATGGGGGGAGTGGCATCGTGGCCAATATCATGGCGCTGGCAGTTTTGTTTCGCATCGACTATGAAAGCAGGCAGCGTATGCGTCATCGGGGAAAACCGCGATGAATCGTGTGGCATTGATCATGGCGGGTGGGACAGGGGGGCATGTATTCCCGGCGCTGGCCCTGGCACTCGCTCTGCGTGAGCAAGGTTGGCAGGTGGCATGGCTCGGAACCCGTCGCGGGATGGAGGTGACCTGGGTATCTGCACACCAGTTTCCCATGGAATATGTCCATATGACAGGGGTACGTGGCAGGGGATGGAAAAGTTTGCTGGTGTCCCCTTTCAAGCTGATCTGGGCGGTGGGGAAAGCATTGAGCATCCTCATGAAGTGGCGTCCGCACGTGATCATTGGCTTTGGTGGTTATGCGGCATTGCCGGGGGGGATTGCGGCGGTGTTACTGCGGCTTCCTCTGGTTATTCATGAACAAAATGCTGTGGCGGGACTGACCAACCGAGTGCTGGCGCGCCTGGCCAATACGGTACTGGAAGGATTTCCCGGGGCCTTCGCGGCACCTGCCCAGGGGCTATTGGTCCGCTGGCTGGGTCAGCCACGTCATCTGTTGACGGTGGGGAATCCCGTGCGCGAAGCCTTGCGCCATCTTGCTCCCCCGGCACAGCGATTTGCACAGCGCGTGGGTAATCTGAGGATTTTGGTATTGGGTGGCAGCCAGGGAGCTCAGGCCCTCAATCACTGGGTTCCTCAGGCGCTATCCCGGATTCCGGTAGCCGAGCGGCCTATGGTTATTCATCAGGCTGGTCAGCAACATCTGGATCAGTTGACGCAGCACTATCGCCAGTTGGGCCTCGAAGGCGATCTGCGCGCTTTCATCGATGACATGGCCGCGGTGTATGCGGTGTGTGATCTGGTGATTTGTCGTGCGGGGGCGCTGACCATCGCTGAATTGATGGCGGTAGGGTTGGGGAGTGTGTTGGTGCCTTTTCCGGCGGCGGTGGATGATCATCAAACACGGAATGCCCGCTTTCTGGAAGCGGCGGGTGCTGCGCGTCTGTGGCCGCAGCAGGAAGCCGATGCACAACAGTTGGCAGACTGGTTGGGTCAGCAAACCCGGTCGGGATTGTTGGTCATGGCAGAGGCGGCTCGTCGCCTCGCACCATTGGATACCGTGGCACATATGGTACGTACCTGTGAGGAGTGGGCGGCATGAAACACCGTATCCGGCATATCCATTTTGTGGGCATCGGAGGGGCTGGCATGAGCGGTATTGCCGAGGTTCTGCTCAACCTGGGCTATGAGGTGAGCGGTAGCGACCGGGCGCGTAATGGGGCAACCCAACGTTTGGCCGGGTTGGGAGCGCGGATCTGGGAAGGGCATGCTGCCCATCAGGTGGAAGGGGCGGATGTGGTGGTGAGTTCGACGGCGGTCAGTGCGGATAATCCCGAGTTGGTGGCCGCGCGGCTGGCGCGTATTCCGGTGATTCCGCGGGCATCGATGCTGGCTGAATTGATGCGCTTGCGTAAGGGAATCGCGGTGGCGGGTACCCATGGCAAGACCACTACCACCAGTCTCGTGGCCTGTATTCTTGAAGAAGCGGGGCTCGATCCGACCTATGTGATCGGTGGAAAACTCAACAGTGCAGGAACGCATGCGGCTCTGGGTACCGGCGAGTTCATGGTGGTGGAAGCGGATGAATCAGACCGTTCTTTTCTGTTGCTGCATCCCATCATGGCGGTAGTGACCAATATTGATCGGGACCATATGGAATCCTATGGGCATGATTTCCAACACTTGCAGGAGGCATTCCTGGAATTCCTCGATCATCTGCCATTTTATGGCTTGGCGGTGCTCTGTGTGGAGGATCCGATCGTAGCCTCTCTGGTCCCTCGTATCACCAAGCCCGTGCGAACCTATGGCTTTGGAGAGGCGGCACAGATCCGCGCTGTGGATTTGCGTCGCGAGGGGGGGCAGATGTGTTTTGGCGTGGAATGGCGTGATCGCGAACACCGTCTGGAACGGTGTCTGGAAATTCGCCTCAATCTGCCTGGGCGCCATAATGTCCTGAATGCCTTGGCGGCGATGGGGATAGCACAGGAAATAGGAGTTCCCTACCCGGCCATGGTGCGTGCCTTGAACGGATTTACCGGGGTAGGTCGCCGATTTCAGCGCTATGGTGACTGGATATTGCCGCAAGGGGGGCATATCACCCTGGTGGATGACTATGGTCATCACCCTGTCGAAATGGCGGCCACTTTGGAAGCGGCAAGGGGGGCCTTTCCGGCGCGGCGCCTGGTGTTGGTTTTTCAGCCCCACCGTTATACCCGTACGCGTGACTGTTTCACCGGGTTTGTGGATGTATTGGCCAGCCTTGACAGGGTATTTTTGCTGCCGGTCTACGGAGCAGGTGAGGCCCCCATTCCCGGTGCTGACAGTCAGGCGCTGGCGCTGGTGCTACGACAACGTGGGATTGCGGTGACTTGCCTGGATGAAGGACAGGTGGGGCTGGAAACCTTGAGGGAGGAGTGGCGCGCGGGGGATGTCTGGCTGACCATGGGCGCTGGCAATATCGGACATCTGCCGCAACAGTTGGTAGAAGGATTGCAGAAGGTGGTGCGATGACATTGAACCATTTGGAAGCTGGGGAACTGCGCTGGGATGAACCCATGGCGCGCCACGTCTCCTGGCGTGCCGGCGGATCGGCTCGGCAACTCTACCACCCGCGTCACCGTGAGGATTTCATTGAATTTCTTCGTGTGCAGAAAAAACGAGAACCGTTGCTGGTATTTGGGTTGGGGAGCAATTTGTTGGTGCGCGATGGAGGAATTGCAGCGACCGTGGTGCAACTGCACGGGGCACTCAAAAAGATTACCGATCAGGGAAATGGGTGCTGGATGGTGGAGGCTGGGGTGCCGGCTCCCAAGGTGGCGCGTCTGGTGGCGCGTGCCGGTTACGCACAGGCGGAGTTTCTGGCGGGTATTCCGGGGACGGTAGGGGGAGCATTGGCGATGAATGCCGGATGCTATGGGCAGGAGATCTGGTCATTTGTGCGTTCGGTTGAGACGGTGAATGATCGGGGAATAGTCCGCCAACGCTTGCCAGAACACTATCACGTGGGATACCGCACGGTACGCCTCAAAGAGGAACAGGGTGAAGAGTGGTTTGTGTCTGCGATGCTTTGTTTCCCACCAGGAAATGTCCAGCAAGCGGTGGAACGGATTCGAACTCTATTGGCACGCCGGGTGAGTGAACAGCCGTTGGCACAACCCAACGCCGGCTCGGTTTTTCGCAATCCACCGGGTGAATTTGCTGCGCGGCTGATTGAGAGTGCCGGACTTAAGGGGCTGCGCATCGGGGGGGCGGAGGTTTCACGAAAACATGCCAACTTTATCGTCAATCTGGGGCAGGCCTGTGCGCAGGATATCGAATCGCTGATTTGGGAAGTTCAGCAGAAAGTGGAGCAACAACAAGGAATTCGATTGCATCCTGAAGTCTGCATTGTTGGAGAGGCACTATGAAGATCGCTGGGAGAGGGGGAAACGCCCGTGAGTAGTCTATCTTTGCAACGTTTTTGGCGGAGCAAACCCCCTGAGTCGAGTTCGGTTGCGGCGCGGTCTGCTTTTTCAGGCCAGGAACGTGGCAAGTCTATCTTGTCGATATCGTTTCTGGAGAGATATGCAGTTCGGCTGCTGTGGGGGGTGCTGGTTTTGGGTTTGCTGACAGGAGGCGTGGGGTTGGTGGATTGGTTGGTGCAACGGCCCTATTTTCAGATTCATCATACGGTGATCACGGGTTCATTGCATCAGGTCGATCGTGCCTTGGTGCTCAAGTCAGTGCAACGTATCCAGGGTGGTTTGTTTACGGCAGATCTTGGAGTCATGGCAACGGAATTGCGTGGTATTCCATGGGTTCGCTCGGTACGTCTGCGACGTATCTGGCCAGATACCTTGGAAGTGCAGGTGGAAGAGCAGGACCCGGTGGCTTATTGGGGGGAAGAGGGATTGCTCAATCGCCAGGGCGAACCATTTAATGCAGAGTATCTGGGAGAGTTGCCTCATTTTGAGGGCCCTCCGGACCGGGGTGCAGAGATGCTTGACGCCTGGCACCGGTTTAATCACCTCTTGCACCCCATCGATCATCATGTTGAAGAGATGACGTTGACGGAACGGGGAAGTTGGACATTGGTACTGGAAGACGATACACGACTGATTATGGGTAAGGATGGAGTAGAACAACGATTGCAGCGTCTTGTGGAAGCGTGGCCAGCCTTGCGTCAGAATGGCGCGATTCCGCCAGGGAGCACGCTGGATCTGCGTTATGCCAATGGATTGGCGGTGCGTTTACCAGGAACTGCTGCGCAAGGAAGGTCATGACATGTTGAAAACCAATCGCGATACCCGTCGCATCATGGTAGCCCTGGATGTGGGAACATCCAAGATTGTGGCGGTGGTGGCGGAGATGCGTCCAGATGGACAAGGCTATGACATTATCGGATTGGGGCAAACCCTTTCCAAGGGGTTGCGTCGTGGGGTCGTGGTAGATATTGAATCGGCTGTACAGGCTATTCAGCGTGTGCTGGAAGAAGCTGAAGTGATGGCCAAGATCAAGATCCGTGAAGTGATGACCGGAATTGCGGGAAGTCATGTTAAAAGCCTGAACAGTCATGGCATGGTGGCTATCCAGAATAAGGAAGTGAGTCAGGGGGATGTTGACCGTGTCCTGGAGACGGCACGTGCGGTCAATATTCCCAGCGATCAGCAGATTTTGCACGTGCTGACACAAGAATTTGTCATCGATGGTCAGGAAGATGTCAGAGAGCCCGTGGGGATGAGTGGGTTACGCCTGGAAGTGCGTGTGCACATCGTGACAGGGTCGGTATCAGCGACGCAGAATATCCTGCGATGTATACGACGCTGTGGCCTGGAAGCTGAGGAGTTGATTCTGCAACCCTTGGCATCCGCCAGAGCGGTCGTGACCGAAGATGAAAAAGCACTCGGGGTCTGTCTGGTGGATATCGGCGGCGGAACAACGGATATTGCGGTATTTGTGAGAGGTGCCATACGCCATACAGCCGTGATTCCGATTGGAGGAGATCAGATAACCGGTGATATCGCCATGGCATTGCGCACCCCTTTGGCGGCTGCCGAGGACATCAAGATACGTGCGGGTTGTGCGCTGCGTCATCTGGTGGATCCCGACCAGACTGTTGCAGTGCCCGGTGTGGGGGAGCGGGGCATTCGACAAATGGGTCGCCAAATGCTGGTCGAGGTGATCGAGCCACGGGTGGAGGAATTGTTTGCTTTGGTTCAGGCTGAATTGCGCGCTCACAGTTTTATGGATGTGATTCCCTCTGGAGTGGTCTTGACTGGGGGGAGCAGTACGCTGGAAGGTATTCTCGAACTGGGGGAAGAGATTTTTCATGTGCCGGTTCGATTGGGTATCCCGTTTTACCGTGGGCCATTGGCGGATGTGGTCAGAAAGCCACAATTTGCTACGGCTCTGGGGTTGTTGGAAATCGGATTTGATGAACAGCAACGGCTACAAGGGGCAAAGGGACGCATGATGACCTGGGGGTACTCGTGGGAACGGATCAAAAAATGGTTCAAAGGGGCATTTTGATCGATATGACATCGAATGATTGGGTACAATTTGCGAAGGGCTAGGAGATAAAAAATGGCAAATTTTGAAATCGAAGGTTGCGCTGCGCTGGATGCGGTCATCAAGGTTGTGGGAGTGGGAGGATGCGGGGGCAATGCCGTAGCCCACATGGTTCAGCAATGCGTATCGGGTGTGGAATTCATCGCCATGAATACCGACAGCCAGGCCTTGCGGCGTAGCGGTGCGGTTCATCAGTTGCAGTTGGGTGAGGTGCTCACCAAGGGGCTGGGCGCGGGTGCAAATCCCGAAGTGGGTCGTCAGGCCGCACTGGCCGATCGTGAACGCATCGCGGAAATGATTGCGGGTGCTGACATGCTGTTCATTACTGCGGGGATGGGCGGAGGAACAGGCACGGGAGCCGCTCCTGTGGTAGCGGAAATTGCTCGCGAACAGGGGATTTTGACGGTGGCCGTGGTCACCAAGCCGTTTGAGTTTGAGGGGCGGCGCATGAAGGCTGCGCTGGAAGGGATCGAGCAGTTGTCCCAGTCAGTGGACTCGCTGATCATTATTCCCAACGAAAAACTGTTGCAGGTGCTGGGTAATGAAGTCAGTATGTTGCAGGCATACGAAGCCGCCAATGACGTACTGCGTGGGGCTGTGGCGGGGATTGCTGAGGTGATCAACTGTCCGGGGTTGGTCAACGTGGACTTCGCCGATGTGCGTACCGTGATGTCGGAGATGGGGGTGGCGATGATGGGCTCAGCACAGACATCGGGGATCGACCGTGCAACCATGGCGGCCCAGCAAGCCATTGCCAGCCCACTGCTGGAAGATGTGAATCTGACCGGGGCGCGTGGAGTTTTGGTCAATATTACCGCCAATGCCAACCTGAAACTGAAGGAAGTGTACGATGTGATGAATACCATCAAATTGTTCACGGCAGAAGAAGCGACGGTGATCTTTGGTAGTGTCGTCGATAGCAATATGGGGGACGAATTGCGCGTGACAATCGTGGCTACAGGGTTGGGAGGCGTGGCGAAACGGGTTCAGCAACCTTTCACGGTGGTGCGTACGGGAACCGATAATATCCCTGTGCAGATGAATTCGGCGGAAACCAGTGGTGATTTTTCTACGGTCATCCGTTCTGCGCGTGACAGGAATTCAGCAGGCATGGTGGAATCCATGCGCCAGAGCGGGATGGTGGATCTGGATATTCCTGCATTTCTGCGGCGCCAGGCCGATTGAGTATCGGAGGGGCAAGTAGGTTCTGGAATACAATGACGGGATGAGAAACCAACGGACACTAGCATCGATCGTCAAGACCAGCGGAGTGGGACTTCACACGGGAGAGCGTGTGGAGTTGGTGTTGTGCCCCGCTGTGCCGGATCATGGGATTCGTTTTATTCGCTCTGATTTGCCAGGACGACCCTCGGTGCCGGCACGGATGGATCAGGTAACGGATACGCGATTGTCAACCTTGATCGAGCAGGGTGCTGCGCGTGTGAGTACAGTCGAGCATCTCATGTCGGCACTGGCTGGATTGGGGGTGGATAATGCGATCATCGAGATTTCTGGTCCCGAGGTCCCTATTTTGGATGGTAGTTCGGCACCGTTTGTATTCCTGATTCAGTCGGTTGGCCTGGTGGAACAGTCGGTGCCGCGTCGCTATATTCGGATTTTGGAGTCCGTGGAGGTGGTTCAGGGAGACAAGACGGCACGATTTGACCCTTACCATGGATTTCGTTTGACCTATGAAGGACGTTTCGAGCACCCGGCCATTCAGGCGACGGGGTCGACGGTAACGCTGGATTTTTCCAGGACTTCTTATGTCCGGGAGGTATCCCGGGCACGTACTTTTGGTTTTACCCATGAAGTGGAATATCTTAGAAACCAGGGATTGGCCCGCGGTGGGAGCATGGATAATGCCATCGTGATGGACGAATATCGGGTATTGAACAGTGATGGGTTGCGCTATGCCGATGAATTTCTGCGTCACAAAATCCTGGATGCGGTGGGCGACCTCTATCTGCTGGGTCATCCCCTGATTGGAGCATTTACGGGCATACGTTCGGGGCACGCCCTGAACAATGTGGCAGCGCGCGCGCTCTGGGAACGACGATCGGCGTGGGAATGGGTGACACTGGCTCCCCATGAGTCGCCGCCTTCTGCATTTATCGAACCTCTGCCCCAGCCCCAAACTCATTTTTGAGTGGGCAATTTTCCTCGGGATTGCAATAGCATTTCGATGGCCTGGCGCAGTTCTCCTTCTGGTAATTGGCGTGCCAAGGTGGAAAAAGCATCCAGCGTGGGTGTGCTGAGGTTTTGGCTTGGAATTCGCTTGGGTGATGTCTGGGGTTGAATGCGGATTTTCAATGTGCGCCAGGGGGGGGTATGAGGCGGAAGGCTGGCCAGCAGGCGCGGGGCCATTTGGCGTATTTTGGCAGCCAGAGAACCTTGAGATGTCTCGATCCATACGGTATCTTCTTCAATCCAGCAGACTCTTGCCTGGGTTCGCCAGGGGGCGGGGAGTTGCTGCTCCAGGAAGGCATTGCAGCGTGCGACCATGGCCAGTCGAGGTTGGTGGGCCGTGAGTCCTTCCAGTTGGGCAAAGGTGACGGGTAAGGGACGAAAAGACATGGGGTGCAAGGGATGGGAAGTTGAAGGAACCCCCTGAATTGTAACCTGAGTCTGGTAGAATGGGCGTTTTACCTGATTTGGCGTTGACCATGCTGACTTCTGTGCTTAAAAAGATTTTTGGCAGCCGCAATGAACGCTTGCTGAAACAATATCGCAAATGGGTGGCCCAGGTCGGCACTCTGGAAAAGGAAGTGGCTGACTGGGATGAAGCCACGTTGCAGGGAGCAACCCAGCGTTTGCGCGAGCGATGGAGGAAAGGCGAGACACTGGATTCCTTGTTGCCCGAGGCTTTTGCCGTGGTTCGCGAGGCAGGGAACCGGGTATTGGGGATGCGTCACTTCGACGTTCAGTTGTTGGGTGGTGTGGCGCTGCATTCGGGCAAGATCGCTGAGATGCGAACAGGAGAGGGCAAGACATTGGTGGCTACGTTGCCAGCCTATCTCAATGCATTGACCGGGAAAGGGGTGCACGTCGTCACGGTGAACGATTATTTGGCACGCCGCGATGCCGAGTGGATGGGGCGCATTCACCGTTATCTGGGGTTGACCGTGGGGGTCAATCTGGCCCAGATGAGCCATGAAGAAAAGGTGGCGGCTTATGCGGCGGATATTACCTATGGCACCAACAACGAATTCGGTTTTGACTATTTGCGGGACAACATGGCCTCCCATGTGTCCGAACGGGTACAGCGCGGCTTGCATTATGCCATCGTGGATGAGGTGGATTCCATACTGATCGACGAAGCGCGAACGCCCTTGATCATTTCCGGACAGGCCGAAGATTCCACCGAACTTTATCGGCGTATCAACCTCATGATTCCCCAACTGCAACCCCAAGCCAGCGAGGAAGGTGAGGGGGACTATTGGGTAGATCTCAAAGCCAATGCGGTGACCCTATCGGAACAGGGACATGAACGTGCCGAACAACTGTTGACGGAAGCGGGGCTACTGCCGTCCGGGGACAGTCTCTATGATCCTGCGCATATCTTGCTGATGCATCATGTCTATGCGGGGTTGCGTGCCCATGCCTTGTACCATCGGGATCAGCACTATGTGGTGCAACAAGGCGAGATCGTGATCGTTGACGAATTTACCGGTCGCATGATGGCGGGGCGGCGCTGGTCGGAGGGGATCCATCAAGCTATCGAGGCCAAGGAAGGGGTGGCCATCCAGAATGAATCGCAGACTCTGGCATCGATTACTTTCCAGAACTATTTCCGACTCTATGAAAAATTGTCTGGGATGACTGGAACGGCAGATACGGAGGCATTTGAATTTCAACATATTTATGGGCTTGAGACGGTATTGATTCCGCCGCACCGGACGTTGAAACGACAGGATCGCATGGATCAGGTGTTTCGCAGTGGTCGGGAAAAATTTCAAGCGATTTTGGCAGATGTTCGAGATTGTCATGAACGGGGGCAGCCTGTGCTGGTGGGGACAGCCTCCATTGAGGCTTCGGAATTGGTATCCGCATTGCTGAATCAGGCCAAATTGCCACATCAGGTGTTGAATGCCAAACACCATGAGCGCGAAGCCGAAATCGTCGCACAGGCGGGACGACCCGGCATGATCACCATCGCCACCAATATGGCCGGGCGCGGGACTGACATCGTGCTGGGGGGGAACCTGGAAGAGGAGTGGCGCCGTTTGCCAGAACAGCAGGGGGAAAGTCAAGAAGCACGTGAACAGCGGCACAAGGCGGTCGAATCCGAGTGGCGGTTGCGGCATGAACAAGTAGTGGCTGCGGGTGGTTTGCACATCATCGGGACGGAACGGCATGAGTCGCGTCGTATCGACAACCAGTTGCGGGGTCGTTCAGGACGGCAGGGAGATCCGGGTTCCAGTCGTTTTTATTTGTCTCTGGAAGATCCATTATTGAAGATTTTTGCTTCTGATCGTGTGGCGACCATCATGGATCGTCTCAAAATGCCTGAAGGGGAGGCCATCGAGCACCCCTGGGTGACGCGTGCCATCGAGAATGCTCAACGCAAGGTGGAAGCACGTAATTTTGATGTGCGCAAACAGTTGTTGGAGTACGATGATGTGGCCAATGACCAGCGTCGTGTCATTTATCGTCAACGCAATGAGTTGCTGGAAGCAGAAGATATTGCCGATACGGTCCAGATCATGCGCCATGAGGTGCTGGCCCGTGAAGTACAGCGGGCCTTGCCGGCCGAAGCCCCCGAGGAAGAGTGGGCGCTGGACGAGTTGGAGCAATCATTGCGAGGTTTTGCTCTGGATTGTCCGATCCGGCAATGGTTGACTGAGCAACCCACGCTGAACGATGAACAGATTTTGGCACGAGTGCACGAGCAGGCGGATCAGCGCTACGCCGACAAGATTGCGCCCATCGATATGGCTCTATGGCGTGGTTATGAACGTGCGGTCATGTTGCAGATTCTGGATTCTCATTGGCGCGAGCATTTGGCGGCATTGGATCACTTGCGCCAGGGCATTCATCTGCGTGGCTATGCACAGAAAAACCCCAAGCAAGAATACAAGCGCGAGGCTTTCGAGTTGTTTGGATTGATGCTGGACCAGATTCGTGAGGCGGTAACGCGTTCCCTCTGCCGTGTTGAGATTGCCAGTTCCGAACAGGTGGCGGAGGCCACTGAACGGGTGATCGAAGAAGATGAGCCCGGGATGGTCAACTATCAGCACGCCAATCCGCAGGAACCCACAGGTCTGCTCTCCGGGGAGGAAAGGGAAGGGGTTCCTCGGGTAGGGCGCAATGAGCCCTGTCCCTGTGGATCGGGAAAGAAATTCAAGCAATGTCACGGTAAGTTGTAGGGGGGCGAGCATGCGGCAAATGAGTCATGAGGAACGTCCCTTGCTGGAGGTTCCAGGGGTACAATTGGGGGCGGTGGCAGCGGGTATTCGAAAGGTCAACCGTTTGGATCTTCTGGTGATGGCGCTGGCTCCAGGAACCCGAGTGGGTGCTGTGTTCACACGTAATCGTTTTTGTGCGGCTCCCGTGCAATTATGCCGTGAACACTTGGCGCTGGCCTCCCCTCGCGCCTTGTTGATCAACACGGGATGCGCCAATGCCGGGACCGGGGAAGCCGGACGCGCCGATGCCTCGATGAGTTGTGCGGCGGTAGCTGGGGCGTTGGGGTTGGAGGAACGGGAGATATTGCCTTTTTCGACCGGAGTTATTCTCGAACGTTTGCCTATGCCGGCTTTGCTGGCGGGCATTCCACAGGCAGTGGCAGTCTTGGGAAAAACGACATGGAAGGAAGCGGCAACTGCCATCATGACCACCGATACCTTTCCCAAGGTGGCATCGCGGCAGATTTTCCTGGCCGGGACCCCGGTTACCTTGACCGGGATGTCCAAGGGGGCTGGCATGATTCGTCCCAATATGGCGACCATGCTGGGGTTTATTGCCACGGATGCCTGTATTGCTGCGCCGCTGCTCCAGCAATTGACACGGGATGTCGCGGATCTGACTTTCAATCGTATTACCGTGGACGGGGATACTTCCACCAATGATTCTTTCCTGGTGGTGGCTACGGGTCAGGCGGATCATGCGGAAATCAGTGTGGCGGATGACCAGTACCGGTGCTTGTTCGAATCGGTCAGAGAGTTGGCAGAGGAATTGGCGCATGCCATCATCCGCGATGGTGAGGGGGCAACCAAGTTTATTACTGTGATTGTCGAGGGTGGTCGTGAGGAAGCCGAGTGTCTTCAGGTGGCTTATGCCATCAGCCATTCGCCTTTGGTCAAGACAGCCTTTTTTGCCAGCGATCCCAATCTGGGGCGAATTCTGGCTGCCATTGGTTATGCGGGTATTCAGGATCTGGTGGTCGAGGGGATTCGACTGTTTCTCGACGAGGTGCTGGTGTCCGAAGGGGGCGCGCGCGCCGAAGGCTATCGCGAAGAAGATGGGCAACGGGTGATGGCACAGTCTGATATCACCATTCGGGTCGATCTGGGACGAGGCGTGGCCTCGGCGCAGGTCTGGACCTGTGATCTGTCTCACGATTACGTGCGCATCAACGCCGAATATCGGAGTTAGCGCGTAACTATGGCGAACCCGATTGCCGTAGTGGCCGGGATTTTGCAGGATGAGCGGGGACGTATTCTGCTGACCAGTCGCCCATTGGGGCGTGCCATGGCCGGGTATTGGGAATTTCCTGGGGGGAAGTTGGAAAATGGGGAAACCCATGCCCAGGCGCTGGAACGTGAACTCCATGAGGAACTGGGTATTCAGGGATTGACATCAAGGCCATGGTTGACGCGTGAATATCATTATCCCCATGCTAGGGTAGCAGTCCATTTTCGGCATGTGACGGGTTGGCAGGGCCGCGTAACGGCCTGCGAAGGTCAGGGGATTCATTGGCAGATACTCGGGGATGCTGCGCCGTCTCCCCTTTTGCCGGCCAATCAACCGGTCTTCAAATGGTTGACGTTACCGCCGGTGTATGCTTTGACCCGTGCTGCTGAAGTGGGTGAGGAGCAAGCGCTGGAGCAATTGAGGCACGGGTTTTCCCATGGATTGCGATTGGTTCAGGTTCGTGAAAAAGGCATGGCCGCGTCAGCCGCGATTTGTTTTGTGGAAGCGGTGGTTCGTGAGGCGCGCCGTTGGGGCGCGCGGGTGATGGTCAATGGAGAAACGGCAGGTCAGGACGTTGACGGTGTGCAGGGAATTCACCTGACATCGCGACAATTGTTGATGGCCACCGAAAGGCCTTCGTTTCCATGGGTGGCTGCCTCCTGCCATGAGGCCCGGGAGGTGGTCAAGGCGGCAGAGTTAGGGCTTGATTTTGCGGTACTGGGGCCTGTGCAGGTGACTCGGTCACATCCGGATCAATGGCCATTGGGTTGGGCGGGTTTTGCTGAGAGCGTGAGAGAGGCGCCACTGCCGCTGTATGCCATTGGCGGGATGGCTCCGACGGACGTGTGGCGTGCCCGGGAGATGGGCGCGCAGGGTGTGGCCATGTTGCGTCAATGGAGTGCGCTGGGGTCATCGGGAGACGGTGGCCAGCGGTAGAAGTAGGGTTCAGTGGGATCGGGACGGGTACGAAAGCGTTTATGACTCCAGTAGTATTCGGCGGGATAGTCTCGCGCCTGTTCCTCGATAAAACGGTTCATGCGTTGGAGATCATGATCCAGATCCTCGCTGGGAAAGTCTTTCCAGGGCGGGAAGAATTCCACTTCGTAGCCACGATGATCGGGTAATCTGTGGCAGGCGCAAGGGATGACTACTGCATCACATTGACGTGCCAGCCAGGGCAGGGTGGGAACCGTGGCGGCTGGAATGCCGAAAAAAGGAACAAAATGGGCATTCGCTTCCCCAAAATCCATATCCGGTAAAAAATACAGCAGACGACCATCACGAATGGCTCGTACCAGAGGACGTAACCCTTTTTTGCGCTCCAGCATGATCACATCTCCCAGTCGGTCTCGTGCGCGTCGCAATTGTTGGTCGATGAGCGGGTTTTTGTGGGGTGTGAAAAATCCCACTCCGCGAAAATGCATGCCGATCAGCGCTCCTTGCATTTCCAGTCCCGTGGTATGGGGGCTCAGGCAGATGACGGGGCGCGTGGCATCGGTGACAAAATGGGCGTTTTTGAAACAGACCAGTGAGCGAATGCGAGTGACCGGTGACCACCAAAGGATGCCCAACTCCAGGACGCTGCGGACCAGGGCAGTCAGGTGCTGACGCGCCAGGATGGATCTTTCACGTTCCGTGAGGTTTGGGAAACAGGCGCGCAGATTGATGAGGGTAGTGCGTGCCAATTTGCTGTGCGCTGCCACAAATCCCAATGGAGCCGCGATGGCTGCGATGGCGCGTAGGGGGAGACCGTGGATCAGCCACAGCCCGGCCAACAGGATTCGGGTACCCATGAACGAGTTCAATCGGGAATGGAATAGGGCAGGGAGGCGGACGTGAGCGGAATGAGGGGGTCAGCAATGCTCAGGGGGGGCTCCGCTCCTTGTTGCAGGACGGCCAGCAGATCGGCTCCGCCGTGATTATTGGGCACGCAGGCAATGATCGTCCCGACGGTCTGTGCAGCGCTGAATACCGGGGTGTGGAGTGACACCGGTTGCGGTGCGGTCAGGTATCGAGTGCGGCGCGCAACTTTGCCGAGGAAATGAGTACGTGCCACGATTTCCTGACCTGTGTAGCACCCCTTCTTGAAACTGATGCCACCGATGAGGTCCCAATTAAGCCATTGGGGAATAAACTGGTCGCGTGTGGCATCCTGAATTTCCACGATGCCTTGTTGTAAATTGGCCAGGTCCCAATGTGCTGAGGGCGAGGGCGCGTGATCATCGTGTGGGGGTAGAGCGGTGGCAGGGCCCACGAGCAATAACTGGGTTTCGGACAGGCGCAGTCGGTGTACTCCATCGACCCACTGGTGTTGTCCTGGTGCGGGTAAGGGATGGTCGCTCCATGAACGGACTTGTGTGGACAGATCCTGATCAACCCAGCCCACGCTTTTCCAGTCGGCCCGAACATCCGTCAGGGTAACCCGGGCACGCAGGACAAACGGACGTAACCGTGACAGGATGAAGTCTGTCTGTCCCGGGCAGGTTTCCAGAAAAAAATCTTCGCCCTGGGACCAGACCAGGGCCGTGAACAGCACTCTCCCCTTGGGAGAGCAATGGGCGGCCCAACGGAAATTGTCTGCATGGACTTGCTCCATGTCTTGTGTCAACTGCCCTTGCAGAAAGGTTTTGGCATCGTCTCCGCTGACCCGGATGAGGGTACGTTGGTTGAGACTGTCGGGTCGGTGGTTAAACATGGAAAGTCCGTCAGGTTGTTTCGAGAATTCACGTGGTGGCTTTAGTGTACCGTGGTCTGAAAGAAAAGGGGGAATGCATTGTTGATTGATGAACGCCAAGGGGTGGGGATGGTCAGGGCAACCGTTCAGGAAAGTGGAGGATTGCGACGGATTGAATTGGCTGGACACTTTTTGGGGCTGTGGGGAGCATGGCAGATTTGGCCCCAGGGGGGAATGCCTTACTATGCGTTGCTCTGTATTGCATGGGGAACGGTGGCAGGAGTTGCCCGGTTGATACGCCCTGTGGTGCATCGTGTGGATGTGTGCCTGGATGGACGTTTGATGGTGGTGATGAATTCTGGCCAGCGTCTGAATGGCCAGCTTAGTCCGCGGCAATATGTGACACCTTGGTTGGTCATTCTTTACTGGCGTGCTGAAAACGGTCGTGCCCAGTTGCCGTTGGTGATGACGGCTCAGGGAATGACCATTGATGAATGGCGGCGCTTTCGAGTTGTGCTGCGTCATCCGTTGCGGGATGGGGAGACCGGGTAAAATCTGGGATAATACAGACCTCTGCCTTTATCAAAGTCTTCAGCCATGTCCACTCTCATTTCCATTATTCGTGGTTCCGCAGCCTTATCGGATTTTCGGTGCCAGCGTTGGGTTGAACTTCTGTCCTCTCAAGGCATTCCTATTGCTCGTCTCGTGGCGACACAGGTATATGTGGTCAAGACGGAAGTCCCCCTGGGTGGCCTCGAAGCGGAGCGCTTGCGAGCGTTGCTGGATGAGCGAGTTGAAGAAGAAGGGGGGGAAGGCGATACGGTTATCGACTATTGGGTGTCTCCGCGTTTTGGGACCCTTTCTCCATGGTCCAGTAAGGCCACCGAGATCGCGCGTTGCTGTGGTCTTGCGACGGTGCAACGCATCGAGCGTGGGGTTCATTATCGCGTGAGGAGTACGCGACCATTGACGGTTCAGGAGCGAGGGCAAGTCAAGGATCGATTGTACGACCCCATGACCGAGTCGGTATGGCAAGGTCCGGAGGATGCGTACACTCTGTTCGCCCGTCAGTCTCCCCAACCGTTGGTGCGCGTCCCCTTGATGGCCGAAGGGCGCGCTGCTCTGGTGCGTGCCAATGTGGACTACGGGCTGGCATTGGCGGAAGACGAGGTGGATTATCTGGTGAACTTGTATCAGGGGTTGCAAAGAGATCCCAGCGATGCCGAGTTGTTGATGTTTGCGCAAGCCAATTCGGAACATTGTCGCCACAAGATTTTCAATGCCAGTTGGGAAATTGATGGACAATCCCGGCAGGAAACCTTGTTTGGCATGATTCGTGAGACGCATCAGGCCAATCCGCAGGGAACCATCGTGGCCTATGCTGATAATGCGGCGATTCTGGAAGGGCGTGTCAGTGATCGGTTTTATCCCGATCCGGTTACGGGGAGTTATACCGTGCATACGCAACTGACGCATCCATTGCTGAAAGTTGAGACACATAATCATCCCACGGCGATTGCTCCTTTCCCGGGAGCGGCGACGGGGAGCGGCGGAGAAATTCGGGATGAAGCGGCGACGGGGCGAGGAGCCAAACCCAAGGCAGGTCTGACGGGTTTTGCGGTTTCCAATTTGCAGGTGCCAGGGTACGTGCAACCCTGGGAAGTGATGCAGGGACGGCCAGATCGCATGGCATCTGCGTTGAACATCATGATTGACGGTCCATTGGGCAGTGCGGCGTTCAACAATGAATTCGGACGCCCAAATTTGTGTGGTTTCTTTCGTACCTACGATGCCTGGGCTCATGGTCAGCGTTGGGGTTATCACAAACCCATCATGTTGGCCGGGGGTATTGGCGCGATCGAGGCAGGGCAGTCGTTCAAACGTCCTTTGTCGGAGGGGTGCCTGTTCATCCAGTTGGGTGGACCTGGTCTGCGTATCGGACTGGGGGGAGGGGCTGCATCGTCGCTGCACAGTGGTGCCAACTCGGAAACTTTGGATTTTGACTCGGTACAACGCGCCAATCCGGAGATGCAACGCCGCGCCCAGGAGGTGATCGATCGTTGCTGGCAGATGGGAGCCGATAATCCCATTCTGTCGCTACATGATGTCGGGGCGGGGGGGTTATCCAATGCCTTTCCGGAACTGGCCCACGATGGCGGGGTAGGAGCGCATTTTGAGTTGCGTCATATTCCTTCGGAAGAGAAGGGAATGTCGCCCCGTGAGATCTGGAGCAATGAGGCACAGGAACGATTTGTTTTGGCCATCGACCGTTCACGACTCGCGCAGTTTTCGGAATTGTGTGAGCGGGAGGCTTGCCCCTTTGCGGTGGTCGGAGAGGGGCTGCGCGAACCGCGGCTGCTGGTCAGTGATGACCTGTTGGGAGAAGATCCGGTGGATATGGAACTGATGGCCTTGTTGGGCAAGCCACCTCGTATGAAACGTGTGGCCGAACGTTGCCTGCGACCCGGAACGCCTTTGCGTTTGCCGCCCATCGATACCCACTTTGGTGAGGCTTTGCAAAGGGTGTTGCGTTTGCCAGCGGTGGCCGACAAATCTTTTCTGATCACCATTGGGGATCGGACGGTGGGGGGGTTGTGTGTGCGTGACCCGAATGTGGGTCCATGGCAGGTGCCTGTGGCAGATGTGGCGGTCACGGCAGCGGATTTTGTGGGTTGGGCAGGTGAAGCCTATGCCATGGGAGAGCGTTCTCCTGTTGCGCTGTTGTCGGGGCCTGCCTCGGGGCGTTTGGCGCTGGGGGAAGCCCTGACCAATCTGGCGGCTGCGCCGGTTCTCCTGTCACGGGTGCGCCTGTCGGCCAACTGGATGGCCGCGGCCGGATCTCCGGGAGAAGATGCCGCATTGTTTGATACGGTGCAGGCGACCCGGGATCTTTGTCTTTCTTTGGGAATCAGCATACCGGTAGGTAAAGACTCACTATCAATGCGCTCGGCATGGCAGAACGAGGAAGGGGAGCAGAGGGTAACATCTCCTTTGTCACTGGTGGTGACGGCATTTGCCGTTTGCGATGATGTGCGTGCAACGTTGACTCCGGAATTGCAACGCTTGGCGGAGCCAACAGAGTTGTGGTTGATCGATCTGGGATTGGGGCATCAGCGCCTGGGGGGCAGTGCACTGGCTCAGGTTTATAGTCAATTGGGCGATGAGTCCCCCGATTTGGATCAGCCGGCGATGTTGGTGCGGTTTTTTGAGGTGCTGCAAGCACTGCGCGCCGAAGGCATCCTGCTGGCGTATCACGATCGCGCAGACGGGGGGCTGGTGATAACGGTACTGGAAATGTTGCTGGCTTCGCGACGCGGATTGACGCTGATGGTGCCTGAGGAAGATCCCTGGGGGTGGTGTTTCAGCGAGGAGTTGGGGGCAGTGGTGCAGGTGGCAAACTCCCAACGTGCGGCATTTTTGGCGCAGATGGCACGGTTTCAGTTGGATCCCTTTGTCCATTTGCTGGGATCGCCGGATGACAGTGGCCAGCTGGTGGTTGGGTCATCAACAACCCCATGGTTTACCGAGTCCGTTGTGAACTTGCATAAAATCTGGTCGGAAACGTCGTACCGGATACAGTCACTGCGTGATGATCCGGCTTGTGCCCGTGAGGCTTACGAGCGTTTGGGGGAAGATTCCGGATTGGTTACACGGTTGACCTTCGATCCCAGTGAAGCGGTGGCATCTCCGTATGTTTTGCGTGGTACCAGACCGCGTGTGGCGATTTTGCGTGAACAGGGGGTCAATGGTCAGGTAGAAATGGCCTATGCTTTTGATCAGGCTGGATTTGAGGCGGTAGATGTACACATGAACGATTTGCGTCATGGACATCATCATCTGAAGGATTTTATCGGCCTGGCGGCATGTGGGGGATTCTCCTTTGGGGATGTGCTGGGAGCTGGGGGAGGTTGGGCCAAATCCATTCTATGGGACGAGCGTCTGCGTCATCAGTTCGAAGATTTTTTCCGGCGCATTGATACGTTTGGGTTGGGAATTTGTAATGGCTGTCAGATGCTGAGTCAATTGGCTCCGATAATCCCGGGGGCGGCGCATTGGCCACGGTTTGCACGCAATCGCTCGGAACAGTTCGAAGCACGTTTGTCCCTGGTGCGCGTTGAGGCAACGCCCTCTCTGTTTTTTTCAGGCATGGCGGGCAGCATCATGCCGATTCCAGTCGCGCACGGTGAAGGGCGCGCGGTTTTTGCGGACGAAGGAGCGCTACAACAGGCGCAGGCCTATGTGGCTATGCGCTATGTGGAGGGAGATGGCGCAGTGGCCATGCGGTACCCGGCCAACCCCAATGGGTCACCGGAAGGGATTGCAGGATTGACGACGCTGGATGGACGCTTCACCTTGGCCATGCCTCATCCGGAACGGTTGGTGCGGCGTATCCAGGGGTCATGGAATAGTCGGGAGTGGGGAGAAGCTGGCCCCTGGCGGCGCATGTTTCAGAATGCGCGCCGTGCCGTGGGTTAAGCTCTGGAAATACGCCGGTATACCACTAAGGCATACCGGCGCTTCTCGTTAGCGACCTTGAATCTTGGCCTGGCTTTGGAGTTGCTGGATATATTGACCAAAAGCCTGCTCCTGCAAAGCTTGGCTGAGTTTTGTCTTGACATCATCAAACGGCGGTGCTTTCAAGGGACGAATGTCGATGACGCGAATGATGTGGTAGCCAAAGGGAGATTTGACGGGCGTATCGGTGGTTTCGCCTTTTTTTAGTTTTGCCATGGCGGCCCCGAAACTTTTGTCATAGACACCAGGGGCTGCCCAGCCCAACTTTCCACCATTCGCTTTGGAGCCAGGATCTTTGCTCTTTTCCTTGGCGATTTTTTCGAAATTTCCCCCTTTCTTGAGTTGCGCAATGATGGCTTGGGCTTCTGCCTCATTGTCGACGAGAATATGTTCCGTCAAGTATTCGTGTTCACCAGCTTCGGCCTTCATGCGATCGTACTCGGCATGCAGGGCTTGGTCGCTTACCGGATGGGTCTTGAGGTAATGATCATGAAAAGCCGCCGCAGTCAGTTGCTGTTTCATGAAGTCAAGTTGGCCTTCGAGGCCAGGATCCTTGTTCAAGCCATCTTTACGGGCCTGATCGTTGAGTAATTGCAGAATCACCAACTCGTTGCGGACCCCGCGATCCAGGTCAGCACCGGCAGCGTGGCCCCGCGAAATTTGCATGTTGGTGACAAATTGGATGCGTGACTCGGGAATCGTTTCTCCGTTGACGACCAGAGGAGCCGAGGATGCGCTGGGCTGATTTTGTTCAGCGTAAGCCAGTGTCAGGGCCAGCGAACCGCCAACCAATGTCAGGGAAAGAAGAGTATGTTTGAGTTTCATTGAGGTTTCCTTCAGGTTGGAGCGAAAAATAGGAGATTATTGAGGAGCCTGAGTATCCAGTTGTAAGGCATGAATGTGCTGGTGCATCAAAGTGCCCAGAGCAGTATAGACGAGACGGTGGGATTGCAGGAGAGTCAGGCCACGGAATTGCTCGGAGACGATGTGAATCCGGTAATGTCCACCACCACCTCGTGAACCGGCGTGACCACGGTGTGCGTGGCTATCGTCTTCAATGTCGAGATGAGAGGGGTTCAGATTCAGGAGACATTGCCGGATATCGTCTGTGATACTCATGAGCGATCCTCGATGAAACGGGAAAGGTAGATTCCTTGCCCAATAATGAATACCAGCATCAATGCCATCAGCCCAAAAAGTTTGAACTTGACCCAGATGGCCTCTGAGAAGGTAAAGGCCACATACAGGTTCAGTGCTCCCAAGGCCACGAAGAACAGGCTCCAGGTCAGATTGAGGCGTGTCCAGATATGATCGGGCAAGGGAAGTTGTTGGGATAGCAAAGATTTCATGGGATTGCGTTGAAACAACAGGGGGCCCAGCGCCAGGATGGCCGCAAATATCCAGTATAGTACCGTGGGCTTCCAGCGGATGAACAGGGTGGCATCAACCCCAGCCACCGGATGTAGATGGGTCCAGAGTGTCAGGCCACCGAACAGCGCGATGACCACGAAACCAATCCAGGCGGTCGCATCGACATGACGACGGAGCAATAGCAAGGTGATGATTTGCAGCGTACTGGCGGCGATGGCACTGCCTGTGGCCCAGTATATGCCTCCCCACTGGTAAGCCAGAAAAAAGAGTCCAACAGGAAAGAGATCAAAGAATATTTTCATGGAAACTGAGCGAGTCTTTGATTAAATTATATAATAATCATTTGGTTGTGAATATTGCCGTCATGCGGATCCACGAAGGGATCACGGATTTGATATGATGGGTCTCGAAATGGTTCAGCGATATTAATGCAAAACATAGACTTGCACAATCATTCCCGAGTTTCAGACGGGTTGCTCAGTCCTGCGGAACTGGTGGCGTTGGCGGCTTCCAACGGGGTCACCGGGTTGGCTTTGACGGATCACGACGATCTGGCTGGCTTGCCTGAGGCGCGGGTTGCGGCTTTCCAGCATGGTCTGGGCTTTGTCACGGGGGTGGAGATTTCTGTCACGTGGAACCAGATGACTTTGCATATTCTCGGGTTGGCCGTGGACGAGCAGTATACGCCCCTGCAACAGGGGCTGGCGCGCTTGCGCCAGGGACGCCAAGAGCGTGCGGAGCGTATGGCTTTTGATTTGGCGCGTGCGGGTATCGCTGGTGCTCTGGAAGGAGCGCGACATCATGCCCAACAGTCGGCTATCCTGGCTCGTACGCACTTTGCCCGGTATTTGGTAGAGAAGGGGGTGGCACGGGATATCCAGGGAGTGTTCAAGCGCTATTTGGTCAAGGGTAAACCCGGTTATGTTGTACATCATTGGGCGATGCTGGGTGAGGCACTTTCCTGGATTTTGGGTGCGGGAGGAATACCTGTCATTGCACATCCGGGACGCTATGCCCTGAAGCCTGGGCAGATGGCGCGTCTGCTGGATGAATTTACCGATTTGGGGGGGCGTGCCATTGAGGTGGCCACGGCCAACCATACGCCCGAACAGCGTGAGCGCTTTGCAGGATTGGCTCTGCGTCATGGACTGATGGCATCGCGTGGGGGTGATTATCACGGGCCAGGAGAAAGTTGGACAGAACCGGGGCGCATTGCGCCGTTGCCACCCGGATTGACCCCGGTGTGGGAGGATGCGCGCATGCGTGCCCAATTGATGTGCTATTCAGGGAGTTGTTGATTATGTATGCTGATCGTGTGCTGTCCGGTATGCGGCCAACCGGGGCTTTGCATCTGGGTCACTATCATGGCGTATTGAAAAACTGGGTCAAGATCCAGCATGAGTTTGAATGTCTCTTTATGGTGGCGGATTGGCATGCACTGACCACGCACTACGATGCGACCGTAGGATTGGAAACCCATGTTTGGGAAATGGTGGTCGATTGGTTGTCTGCGGGGGTTGATCCCAATCAGGCAACCTTGTTCATTCAATCACGGGTGCCAGAGCATGCTGAATTGCACCTGCTGTTGTCCATGGTAACCCCGGTGGGCTGGCTGGAACGGGTGCCGACGTATAAAGAACAGCAGCAGAAATTGGCGGATCGTGATTTGTCCTCTTATGGGTTTCTGGGTTATCCGCTGTTGCAGGCCGCGGACATCCTGTTGTATCGAGCCAATCGTGTGCCAGTTGGTGAAGATCAGGTGCCCCACATCGAATTTGCACGGGAAGTGGCGCGCCGTTTTAACCATTTTTACGGTCGTGAGCCGGATTTCGAACAGCATGCCTTGCGTGCGGCGGCCAAGTTGGGCCACAAGAAATCACGCTTGTTTCTTGATTTTCGGGTGCGTTATACCGAACGAGGTGAGGCGGAAGCACTATTGTCTGCTCGGGAATTGCTTGCCGAAGCGCAGAACCTGTCGTTGGGTGATCGTGAGCGCCTGTTCGGATATCTGGAAGGAAATGGCAAGCAGATACTCTCAGAGCCTCATGCCCTGTTGACGGAAGCAGCGCGTTTGCCGGGTCTGGATGGTCAGAAAATGTCCAAGTCCTATGGCAATACGTTGCCTCTGCGAGTGGATGAAGGAACGCTACGCCGTAAAATTGCTGGCATGAAAACTGATGAAGCCCGCCAGTTGCGTACAGATCCCGGTGAACCCACCCGTTGTCCGGTATATGCCTATCATCGCTTGTACAGCAATGCCGAGACATTGGAGTGGGTGGAGGAAGGCTGTCGGACTGCGGGAATCGGTTGCGTCCAGTGTAAGCAGCCTGTGGCAGACGCCATATGGGCCGAATTGCGGCCGTTGAATGAACGGGCGGATCTGTATCGGGAAGATCCTACGCTGGTGCGCAATCTCTTGGCCGATGGATGTGAGCGTGCACGTCAACTGGCATCGGATACGTTGCGTGAGGTGCGTGAGGCCATGGGGTTGCTCTACGGTTGATTGGATACCGTATTGAGCCCATGAGAGAGGAGGTGGAGATTGGAACGGCAACGGTTGCACAAAGTGTTGGCCCAATCCGGTTTGGGATCACGGCGCGAGATGGAACTCTGGATTGCTGCGGGTCGTGTTCGTGTCAATGGGGTGACGGTGGATACGGGAGCGACGGTGGGACCAGAAGATCGGGTGACGGTGGATCGTCGCCCGGTGCGCTTGCGCATGGAGGACTCCAGGGCGCGAGTGTTGGTCTATCATAAACCTGAAGGAGAGATTGTCAGTCGTTCAGATCCTCAGGGACGTCCGACGGTTTTTGATAACCTGCCGCGTATCAAGGGTGAAAAATGGATCAATGTCGGGCGTCTCGATTTCAATACCAGTGGATTATTGATTTTTACCACCAGTGGTGCATTGGCCCAACGTTTGACTCATCCGGCTTTTGAGGTTGAACGAGAATATGCCGTTCGGGTCGTGGGTGAACTGAGTGAAGAACAGCAGCGCCAGTCCTGTCGCGAGATTGTGTTGGAGGATGGTCCGGCACATTTTGACAGTCTGGTGGACTTGGGTGGAGAAGGGAGCAATCATTGGTACCGTGTGGTGCTCAAGGAAGGTCGCAATCGTGAAGTTCGTCGTCTGTTTTCCGCGCTTAATTGCATGGTAGGTCGATTGATGCGGGTGCGTTTCGGGATGTTGACGTTACCCCCGCGGCTCAAAAGAGGGCAGTCGGTCGAACTCTCTGAAAACGAAGTGCGTCATTTGCTCGATTGGGCAGGCATCGGGACGGTTGTCACGGACCAAGCGCGCTCATCATCGCCTGGGGGGCAGGGCGTTACGCGACCTTCAGCGCCTCGCAGGGAAGGGCAAAAACGTGCTGACCGCCCGATGCGAGGTCGAGCCAGATAAAGGGAAGGGTTGGAAAAGCCCTTTCCAACCTTTCGGCCTGATGGCCGACTTCTACCACCAGCCATCCGTCGGGTGTCAGATAACGGGCCGCCTGGTGCAGGATGCGTCGCACATGATCCAGGCCATCCATGCCACTTTCCAAGGCCAGGGTGGGCTCACAGTGGTACTCAGGGGGGAGTGACTGCATGGCGGCGTGGTCGACATATGGAGGATTGGTAATGATCAGGCTGTAGGCATGAGGTTCCAAGGGGGACAGCAAATCTCCCTGAAAGAACTGCAGCCGCTCTTCGAGTCCGTAGTGTGCACGGTTGATTGTGGCGACGGCCAGGGCATCGGCAGACAGATCGGTAGCGTCCACCCGGGCATCGGGACATTTCAGGGCCAGTAGAATGGCCAAAGAACCCCCGCCAGTACAGACATCGGCGACACGATCCAGGGATGGCCAGTCGGGAAGCAGGGGGGCTAGACCATCTTCCAGAATTTCCGCAATGAAGGAGCGAGGGATGAGCACGCGCTCGTCACAGTAAAAAGGGAGATCTCCCAACCAGGCTTCCTGTGTCAGGTAGGGAACTGGAATGCGCTGGTGTACGCGCTGATGCAGACGCTCCAAGAACAAGGCGCGTTCCTCCGGCAGAACGCGTGCCGATAACCAGGGTGAGGGGTCTTCGTCGCGAGGGAGGGCCAGAGTATGCAAAAGCAGGTGTCGGACTTCATCTTGTGCATTCGCCAGTCCATGGCCAAAGAAGACTTCCGCGCGATTCAACGTGCTGATGCCATGGCGCCAGAGATCAAGGACGGTTTTTAGGGTATCGGTGGGCGGGGCGGATGGATTCATGCGGGTCTCAGCAAAAGGGACAGCATCTGTTGGTAAATCGCGGATAGACGCGCGGGATCGCCGGCTGGAATGTGTTCGTTGCGTTGATGAATGGTGGCATTGCAGGGGCCAAATTCGATGACCTGGGTACCCAGCTTGATGAGGAATCGTCCATCTGATGTCCCGCCGCTGGTGGACAGTTCAGGGGTCAGACCCGTGACGTGTTGTACTGCCTGGCGTGCGGCGGCGACCAGAGTTCCCTCCGCAGTCAGAAAAGGTTCAGCCCCCAGGGTCCAGTGGATATGAGCATCCAGTTGATGATGTTCCAGAATGGCATTGACCCGTTGCTGGAGTTGGTCGACCCGGCTTTCTGGGGAAAAGCGAAAATTGAACCAGGCAGTGAGCTCACCGGGAATGACATTGCCGGCACCAGTACCACTGTTCAGGTTGGAAAACTGGAAGGTGGTGGCCGGAAAGTCAGCGGTTTCTTGATCCCATACGGTGCTGGCCAGTTCAGCCAGCGCTGGTGCCGCCAGATGAATGGGGTTGCGCGCCAGTTGGGGATAGGCCACATGGCCTTGTTTTCCTTTGATTGTGAGAACCCCGGATAGAGAGCCACGCCGTCCGTGTTTCAGGGTATCGCCCAACTGGGCTACCGAGGTGGGTTCCCCTACGATGCAGTAATCGGGGATCTGGCCGGTGTTGCGCAACCATTCTACTACCCGTGCGGTGCCATCGATCGCGGGTCCTTCCTCATCCGAGGTCAACAGTAAAGCGATGGAACCGGGTAGACCAGGTTGTTCAGTCAGTAAGTTTTCAATGGCGGTCACAAAGGCGGCCAGAGAGGACTTCATGTCGGCGGCCCCACGGCCGAACAGAAATCCGTCTCGTTCGATGGGTTCAAAGGGGGGGGTCTCCCAGTGCGCTTCAGGTCCAGGGGGCACCACATCGGTATGTCCGGCCAGAACCACCAGTGGAGCGCTGTCTCCGCGTCGCAACCAGAGGTTGCGTACCTCGCCAAAGTGTAATGGGGTGGCGACGAATCCAAATGGAATCAATCGGTTGGCGATTAATTCCTGGCAGCCATCATCCTCCGGAGTGACCGAACGTCGACGGATCAATGAAGCGGTGAGTTGCCGTGTGGGGTCCGTCATCAATCGCCCCGCAGCAACTCGTTGATACTGGTTTTGGCGCGCGTCTTGGCATCGACTTTTTTGACGATGACGGCACAATAGAGGTTGGCACGTCCTTGAGTCGAGGGCAGAGTCCCGGAAACCACCACTGAACCAGGAGGGACATGACCATAACTGACCGTATCGCTTTCGCGATCATAAATCTTGGTGCTTTGTCCGATGTAGACCCCCATGGAGATGACCGAGCCAGTTCCGACGATGACCCCCTCTACGATTTCAGAGCGGGCCCCGATAAAACAGTGATCCTCGATGATGGTGGGACTGGCCTGGATGGGTTCGAGGACCCCACCGATGCCGACACCTCCGGACAGATGGACGTGTTTGCCGATCTGCGCGCAGGAACCCACGGTCGCCCAGGTATCAACCATGGTGGAGTCATCCACATAGGCCCCAATATTGACATAGGACGGCATCAATACCACATTGCGACCAATATAACTGCCGCGTCGTGCGGTGGCAGGGGGAACGACACGGAAACCAGCATCAGTAAAGGTCTGATCGTCATAGTCTCGGAACTTGCTGTCGACTTTATCCCAGTATTGTGTAAAGCCACCATCCTGGCGACGATTAGCCTGGAGACGGAAGGACAACAAGACGGCTTTTTTCAGCCACTGATGAGTGACCCATTGATCATGAATTTTTTCGGCGACCCGCAGGATACCCTGATCCAGTCCCGTGATGACCTTGTCGATGGCATCAGGTAAACCGAGGGGCGGGCTGGCAGAATTCCAGTGATCTCGTTCTTCGAAGGCTTGTTCAATAAGAGTTTGTTCAGTGGTCCACATGGGAGTCATTCTCCAGAGCGTGAGGGTAACGGTCCATAAAGTGCGTCAATCGTTGGATGGCCTCGTCGGTCTCGGCGAGAGAACCGACGAGTGCGATGCGTACATGCCCGGCACCAGGATTGATGCCGTGAGCTTCGCGGGCCAGATAACTGCCAGGGAGCAAGGTCAGATGCTGGTCCAGATAAAGCGCGTAAGCAAAGGCGACATCATCACCGGGGACTCGGGCCCAATAGTAGAATCCGGCTTGTGGCTGGTTGAGGGTGAGGCGAGTGCTGATCCGCTGAGCGAAGCGAGCCATCTTTTCCCGATACAGGCGACGATTTTCCTGCACATGGGTTTCATCCTGCCAGGCGAGTTCGCTGACGGCCTGCACCACAGGGCTCATGGCACTTCCGTGGTAAGTGCGGTAGCGGGTAAAAGCGTGTAGCAAGGTGGCATCCCCGGCGACATAACCGGAGCGTAGACCGGGTACGTTCGAACGTTTGGACAGGCTTCCCATGACCAGCAGGCGAGGGTAACCGTGTCGCCCGAGTTTGTGGGCGGCCTCCAGTGCCCCGAGTGGGGGATGTTCTTCATCCGGGTAAATTTCCGAATAGCATTCATCGCTGACCAGAGTTAATCCGTAGCGGTCCGAGAGTTGGAACAGTTGTTGCCAGTCTTCCAGCGTCAGGATCTGCCCTGTGGGGTTGTTCGGGGAACACAGGAATATCAGGCGCGTCCGTGACAGGATCTCGGTTGGAATATCGGCGTAGTCGAACCGATCCTGGTGCGCAGGCTGGGCGTTGAGAAAATAGGGATGTCCCCCTGCCAGCAAGGTTGCCCCTTCATAAATCTGGTAGAAAGGGTTGGGGCAGATGACGTATTCTTGTGCGCAGGGGTCGAGCAGTACCTGAGTGATGGCAAACAGTGCTTCGCGACTGCCCAAGGTTGGCAATACCTGATGGTCGGGGTCCAACGCCGGGATCTGGTAGCGCCGGGCCAACCAGTCGGCGATGTGGGTGCGCAACGAAGGCCGGCCTGCGGTTTGGGGGTAATGAGCCATCCCGGCGGCATGTTCGCCCAGAGCCTGCTGCAGGAATGATGGTGTGGGGTGACGGGGTTCGCCAATGGCGAGAGAAATCGGTGGCAGGGTTTCCGGCCCGCGGGTATGGCCGATGTAGGCGCGCCAACGTTCGAAAGGGTAGGGTTGCAAGCGCTCCAGATGAGGATTCATGGCTGATGAGGGGACCAGGGTGAAGCGGCGCTGAATTGTACGGGAGGAATGGTGCAGGCTGGGCTCCAGCCAACTTGCTGATGTTCGCTCAGGACATGGGTAAAGATACCACCGCGAACATTCCAGCGGGTGAGTAGGCGCAAGAAACGGGGTTGGACCGCACGAACCAGGTCATCCAGTATTTGCTGAGTGACGGCTTCATGGAACGCACCTTCATTGCGAAACGACCAAAGGTAGAGTTTCAAACTTTTGAGTTCCAGATTCAGTTGGTCCGGGATATAGTCCAGCGTGAACCAGGCGAAGTCAGGTTGCCCGGTTTTGGGGCAGAGGCAAGTGAATTCGGGTAATTCCATATGAATCAGGTAATCCCGTTGCGGGGTGGGATTGGCGAAGGTTTCTAGGGTACGGGAAGGTTGAGAAGGCATTGGGATATCGGTGGCACATGAGATAGAATCCCCGTATTCTAACTTTAAAACGGTCTGGCGATGGCAGAAACCGGAGATGGAAGTCTGAAAGCGAAAGTTGGCATCATCGGGCTTTTTGCGGATAATGACTCAACGCTGAGGAAGCCTCAATGAGTGAATTGCAATTGATCGTGGGTGCCAGTGCGCTGGTGGGGGTGGTCGGTGTCTATGGATGGAGTCGTTGGCAGGAGGCCAGAGTTCGTCGTACCTCTACCACGACTGCCGAGGTGCGAGACCCCCTGTTTGAACCTCAGGTTGAGGGAACGGCTGTTCCACACAAGGGGATGGTGTCATCTCCCTTGCCTGTTTGGCGTGAGGCCTTGGCGCCCTCTCCGTTGTGGGAATGTGCGGCTGTCATGAAGGGCTCGGTGAGTGGACGGCAGTGGCGCATGGCATCGCAAAATTGCGATGTTGGCTGGCGAGTGCGGTGGATTGGCCGGGTGGAAGGAGATCGCTGGGTTTGTCTTGATCCGGAAGATGATCATTGTTTTACCGAGATTCAGGGGTTATTGCAACTGGTCAGCCGTGCGGGTCGAGTGACGGATGCCCAACTCCAGATCTTTGCTGAAGTCATGCAACGAGTGGGCGTGGCGCTTGGAGCAATGCCGGTTCTTCCTGATCTCAAAGCGATGGCGCAACGAGCGACCGAACTGGATGAATGGTCTTTGCAGGTGGATATTGTCGTGGGAGTCAATGTCAATTTTTCTTCGATCAAACCTCCTTTGGCATCGCGGTTACTGGATTGTCTGGTTCAGGAAGGGATAGGGTTGGGAGAGGATGGGGTTTGTCACGCGAACTCGGCGGTTGACGGGATAGATCGTTTTACCTTGATACGTCAGGATGGTGCCCCTTTTATTCCATTGACGTTGGAACATGAACCGATTACGGGGATCACCCTGTTGCTGGAAGTGGCGCGTACTCCCGATCCGGTGACGACTTTTCGGGAGATGTTCGCGTTGGCGGAGCGCTTGGCCTTGTTGTTCCAGGGGCAGGTGGTGGATGACCAAGGCGAACGCCTGGGGGTTGGGCAAAGTCAGGCGATTGAGCGGCAACTGGCGCGTGTGGTGGGATTGCTGGAAGCTCAGCAGATTTCAGCGGGTAGCCCTTGGGCGCGTCAGTTGTTTTCATGAATGCATCCTCGCCAGAAGAAGAACGGGTCCAACACTTGCGGGCGTTACTGACGCGTTACAACCGCGAATATTACGAATTGGCAGCACCCAGCATCCCGGATGTTGAGTACGATCGGTTATTTCGCGAACTGGAAAGTCTGGAACAACGATATCCCCTTCTGCAGCACCCCGATTCTCCCACGCATCGCGTGGGTTCGCTGGAAGGGCGGCGTACGGTTCAGTCGGTGCGACATCGGCAGGCGTTGTTGAGTTTGTCCAATGGTTATGATGAGGCAGATGCCCGAGCATTTGACCAGCGTGTGCGGCAGATGCTGGGTCAGGAAACCGTTGATTACTGTTGCGAGTTGAAATTTGACGGACTTGCGGTCAACCTGCTGTATCACCGAGGTCAGTGGGTTCAGGGAGCAACCCGTGGCGATGGGGAAACGGGGGAGGATGTTACGGCCAACCTGAGGACACTGACGGAAATTCCACGTCGTCTGGTCGGCATGGAATTTCCCGAATGGTTGGAGGTGCGTGGGGAAGTATTGATGTATCGCCAAGATTTTGCGCGACTCAACGAGGTATTATGCCAGCAGCAGGAAAAACCCTATGTCAATCCGCGTAATGCGGCAGCTGGGGCACTGCGTCAACTGGATCCGGCAGAGACAGCTCGTCGTCCGCTGCATTTCTTTGCTTATGGCGTTGGCATCGTCGAAGGATTGCAGCGGGAGAGGCCTGAAACGCAGGGACAATGGTTGCAATGGTTGGCCCAACAAAATTTCCCGGTCAATGATCGGTGGCGAGTGGTATCGGGAATAACCGGATTGCTGGATTATTTTGAGCAACAGCGCGTCCATCGCGAAGCGCTGGATTTTGAAGTGGATGGGGTGGTCTACAAGGTGAACCGGGGCGACTGGCAACAGCGTCTGGGACAGGTGAGTCGTGCGCCCCGTTTTGCATTGGCACATAAATTTCCCGCTGCGGAGATGTTGACGACAGTGGAAGATATTGAGGTTCAGGTGGGAAGAACGGGAGTATTGACCCCTGTTGCTTGTCTTTCCCCGGTGTTTGTGGGAGGGGTGACCGTATCCCGAGCCACGCTGCACAACGAGCAGGAGATTCGCCGCAAGGATGTGCATATCGGGGATACGGTCTGGGTGCGGCGTGCGGGGGATGTCATTCCCGAAGTGGTGGCAGTGTTGCCTGAGCGGCGTCCTTCTACGGCTCGTGACTTTGTTATGCCCCGTATTTGTCCGGTTTGTGGTCACTCGGTGGAGCAATTGACAGGAGAGGTGGCATACCGGTGTACGGGTGGTTTTTCCTGTCGAGCCCAGCGGCACCAGGCATTATGGCACTTCGCCAGTCGGCGCGCGATGAATATCGAGGGGCTTGGTGGAAAATTGTTGCAGTCTTTGCTGGACCGGGATTGGGTGAGTGAGCCGGCGGATCTCTACCGCCTGACAGTTCACCAGTGGGCTTCGTTGCCCCGGATGGCACAGCAATCGGCACAAAATCTCATGGCGGCATTGGAACAGAGCAAGCAGACGACACTGTCACGGTTTATTTTTGCCTTGGGTATTCGTCAGGTGGGGGAGCGCACGGCACAGGACATGGCGCATCATTTCATGTCATTGGAAGCCATTATGGCTGCGGATGAGGCTGCATTATTGGATGTCCCGGACATTGGCCCCGTGGTGGCTCAAGCCATACGGGCCTATTTTGGGGCGGAGGAGCATCGGCATTGGGTGGAACATCTGGTGCAGGAAGGGGTGTCATGGCCGCGTCCGGTTTCCGCTATGCAACCTGCATTGCAGGGAAAAATTTTTGTGCTGACCGGGACCCTGACAAATTACAGCCGCGAAACTGCCAAGGCACGTATCGAGCGGGCGGGTGGGAAAGTCACGGGCAGCGTGTCCAAGGCTACCAGTTTTGTCGTGGTGGGTGATGGGCCAGGTAGCAAGGTGGCGCAGGCGCAGCGCTTGGGCATCTCTCTGCTGAATGAGAGGGAATGGGAGGATTTTATGCAAAAACAAGAGGATAAAGCATGATTAAAAAAGTGCGTAAGGCAGTTTTTCCTGTTGCCGGGATGGGTAGCCGCTTTTTGCCGGCGACCAAGGCGAGCCCCAAGGAAATGTTGCCGATAGTTGATAAGCCATTGATTCAATACGCGGTGGAAGAGGCGGTTGCTGCGGGGATTACAGAAATGATTTTCATCACGGGGCGTGGGAAGCGTGCCATTGAGGATCATTTTGACAAGGCCTACGAACTGGAAACGGAATTGGAACAACGCGGCAAGCATCGGGTGCTGGAAGTGGTTCGCAATTTGCTTCCTCGTGATGTCAGTTGCGCTTATATACGTCAGGCAGAAGCATTGGGTTTGGGGCATGCCATTTTGTGTGCGGCCCCTTTGGTGGGTGACGAACCGTTTGCGGTTGTCCTGGCAGATGATCTGATCGATGCATCGGTTCCGGTACTGCGTCAAATGGTCGGCCAATATGACCAGAATGGATTATCGGTGTTGGGGGTCCAGGAGGTTCCGCGCAGTCAGACGGGGCAGTATGGCATTGTTCAGGTCGAGGAAGGGCAGGAGAATGGGCTGTGGGTCAGTGGAATTGTGGAAAAGCCTGAGCCTGCTGTGGCTCCCTCTACGCTGGCGGTGGTGGGGCGGTACATTTTGACCCCTGGGATTTTTGCTGAGTTGCGTCAGGTTGATCCAGGAGCCGGAGGAGAAATTCAATTGACCGATGGTATTGCACGTTTACTCCATCGTGAGCGTGTACAGGCTTTCCCATTTGACGGGATTCGCTACGATTGCGGCAGCAAATTGGGTTACCTCAAGGCGACAGTCACTTATGGGCTGCGTCACGGAGAAACAGGGGCCGCATTTGCCGAGTGGTTGGCAGAGCGAGGGTAACATGGCGGTGCGTCCGATACTGCGCATGGGGCACTCCCTTTTGCGGGCAGTTGCCAAGCCGGTGACAGAGGATCAATGGGCGGCGTTGCCGACACTGGTGGAAGACATGCTGGATACGATGCGTGCCGCTCGGGGAGTGGGGTTGGCAGCCCCCCAGATCGGGGTGGATTGGCGTGTGGTGGTATTTGGTTTTGAGCGGAGTGAACGTTACCCGGATGCACCACCGATTCCCCTGACGATACTGGTCAATCCGGTATGGAGTTTTTTGGGGTCAGAGGAAGAAGAAGGTTGGGAGGGATGTTTGTCAGTGCCGGGTTTGCGCGGTTGGGTGCCTCGTGCTGTACACCTTCGTTATGCAGGATGGGGGCTTGATCGGGTATTTTTTGAGCGTGAAGTTGAGGGGTTTCACGCGCGGGTGGTTCAGCATGAATGCGATCATCTCGATGGAGTTTTGTATCCCGCACGGGTACGGGACTTCTCTCGTTTTGGGTTTATCGAGGAATTGTTTCCTGATCCCGATCAGCGTCCTGAATCAGACTGATGCCGGGTTGAGGGCGGTCAGCAGGTCGTAACGCAATTGTTCCTGCTTTTCTGGCGATTCGAGGGTTTCGGTAGCAACGACGAAGACATCTTCCACCCGTTCTCCCATGGTGTTGATGCGTGCTTCATGAATATCGATGTCATGGCGTACCAGGATGTCGGCCAGACGATACAGCAATCCTGGCCGATCTCCTGCCATTACGGCCAGTGTTCGGTAGCCATTGGTTTCAGGTTCACCCAGCATGACTCGGGAAGTGAATGGAAAATGGCGCAGTTGCCGTGGAACGCGCGCATTGCGCGGGGGAGGCAGGGGGCCGGGGTGCATGAGTGCCGACTGCAATTCGGTTTCTATGGATTTGAGGCGTGTGCGGTAATGTTCTGGGGCGCCGTGCTGTGGCATGATCTGGAACGTATCCAACGCTTGTTGATCGGATGTGGTATCCAATTGTGCAGCCATGATGGCATGACCCTTGCGCTCGAAATATTCGCAGATATGGGCAAACAGCGCTTTTCGGTCCGGCGTATAGATCAGCACCTGGAAACCTTCTCCAATGGGAGAGAGGCGTGCTTTGACCACGGTTCGGGATAGTCCTGTGTGCCCCTGCAGGCTTCTCGCATGCCATGACAGATCGTTGACATCATGTCGTTGAAAGTAGGCTTCTGTGACGAATTTCCAGAGTGAGACCTGCTCGGCAGCATCGATGCCGTAATGCCGCAACACCTTTAGCGTCTGTTGCTGGCGTGATAGCGGCAATATTGGGGTTGCAGCCTGCAATCCATCCAGGTACTGAGCGGTCAGCCGATACAGATCTTCCAGCAGTTTTCCCTTCCAGGCATTCCAGACTTTGGGGCTGGTGCCGCGGATATCAGCGACAGTGAGTAGGTAGAGCGCAGTGAGTTGACGTACGTTGACCATTCGTTCGGCAAAACGCATGATGACCATGGAGTTGGACAGATCCTGTTTCTGGGCAACGGACGAAAATTCCAGATGTTGTTCTACCAGCCAACCGACCAGTTGTGTGTCTTCGCGCGGCAGATGATGGCGACGGCAGAAATACAGGGCATCGGAGCGCCCCAGTTGAGCATGGTTGCCACCTCGACCTTTGGCGATGTCATGGAATAAGGCGGCCAGATAAAGGAGATCCGGACGGTCAAATTGCTGCATTAACTGGGAACAAAACGGGAATTCGTGATCAAAACGAGTCATCGAAAAGCGGCGCAGGTTGCGTACCACGCGCAGAGTGTGTTCGTCTACCGTGTAGACATGATACAGATCGTGTTGCAGTTGCCCGACGATTCGTCCAAATGCGGGGATATAGCGCCCAAGAATGCCGCAGTAGTTCATGCGGCGTAGGACATCAGCCGTGCGCGATGGTTGGCGCAGGATCTCCATGAATTGCTGTTGCGCGGCGCGCTCGGCGCGAAAATGGGCGTTGATGTGTTGTTTGCCGCGCCATACGGCGCGCAGGGCGGCGGGCGTGAAGCCGCGCAATTCCGGGTATTGCTGGAGTAGCAGAAAACCTCTGAAAATCAGGTGAGGGTCATGGGCCAGCACTGTTTCGGGTTGAGTTCCCAATAGATCACCCTGGCGCACGAAGGGGGCGCTGAGGGGTTCGGGTTCTGGCAGGGTGAGCGACAGGCCACTCAGTTGTTCGAGTAGGATGGCATTGAATAACACGACGCTTTTGGCGGCTTGGTAATACGCTTGCATCAGCGCTTCACTGGCGCGCCGCCGCGGGGTGTCCTGAAATCCCAATTGCAGAGCCAGTTCAGTCTGGTGATCAAACAGCAGACGGTCTTCGCGGCGCTGGGCCAGTCCATGCAGGCGAATGCGCAGGTCCTGCAAAAAACGCCACAACCCTTTGACTTGACGAAGTTCTTGGGGGGTGATGAGACCGGCGCTGACCAGGGCTGAGTAACTGGGAGTGAGGCCGGCTCCCCAGGCCATCCACAGTACCATGTGAAGATCGCGTAGGCCGCCCGGGCTTTCCTTCAGGTTGGGTTCCAGATTGAAGGCGGTGTCATGATATTTGCGATGGCGCTGCCGCTGTTCATCGAGTTTCTGTAAGCGAAACTGCGCGAGATTGAGTACGTTGGGGAGGGTGTCTGCCAGACGTTGGTGCAGTGCCCGATCGCCACACAGGTAAAAAGGATCCGCCAGGGTAGTGGCAATGGTGACATCGCGCTGTGCTTCTGCCAGGCACTCCTCGAACGTGCGCACACTATGGCCGGCTTCCAGGCCGATATCCCAGAGAGCGCCAACGAATTGTTCGAGGCGTGAACGATGGGACTCGTCCTCTGGATGGGCCAGGAGAATCAGCAGATCGATGTCCGAATAGGGATAAAGTTCGCGGCGGCCGTATCCACCTACCGCGATCAGGGTTATGCCATGGCTGGGGAGCGAGTGAGAATTCCATAACTCGACCAGAATCGGGTCCACGGTTTTTTGCCAGGTCTGAAGGAGCCGATGGGGAGATGGATGCGTCAGGTACTCGGCATGCAGACGCTGGCGGGTGGCCTGCAAATGGGCTTTGGTGGCCTGATGGGAAGTGGGGGACATGATGTGCCCCTGCTTATCCTGCCGCAGAGGGGCTGCCGGCGGACAGAGTCAATACTTCGAATCCCACGTCGGTGACCAGAATGGTGTGTTCCCATTGGGCAGATAGACTGTGATCGGCGGTGACGATGGTCCAGCCATCTCCCAACTGGCGGATATCTCGCTTGCCCGCGTTAATCATGGGTTCAATGGTGAAGGTCATGCCGCTTTTGAGTTCCAGGCCGGCACCGCGTCGTCCGTAGTGCAGGACTTGGGGTTCTTCATGAAAGGCGCGACCGATGCCATGTCCGCAGAATTCGCGCACGACACTATAGCCAGCCTGTTCAGCGAAGCGCTGGATGGCGTGTCCGATATCGCCCAGATGGCGGCCTGGGGCCACGCAGCGAATTCCGTGCCACAGGGCCTCATAGGTCAGATCGCAAAGACGGCGTGCTTGTCGCGATACCTCGCCGACGCAGAACATGCGACTGGTGTCCCCGTGGAATCCGTCTTTTATGACGGTGATGTCGAGATTGACGATGTCACCATTTTTTAGGATTCGGTCGCCGGGAATGCCGTGGCAGACTTGATGATTGATCGATGTGCAGATCGAACGAGGGTAGGGGCGGTGTCCTTTGGGGGCGTAATTCAGAGGGGCGGGGATGGTCTGCTGGACTTCTACCATATAGTCATGGCAGAGACGATCCAGCTCATCGGTGGTGACACCGGGTTGGACGTGGGGGGTGATGTAATCGAGGACTTCCGAGGCCAAGCGGCCAGCGATGCGCATTTTTTCGATATCGGCGGGAGTCTTGAGAGTGACGGAAGCGGTCATGGATAGTTAAGTTGCTTGTGAATGACTTGACATGTTAACATAAAGGGCTTTTTTGTCATTCCACACGCCGGTCAGGATCAGGGTGCCCGCATTTGATGCGGGTGGTTTCAGAGATCGGCGGCGGCTCAACCCTACCTATCTGAGGAGTATGTTATGTCGGTTACCATGCGTCAAATGTTGGAAGCGGGTGTCCATTTCGGTCATCAAACCCGTTATTGGAATCCCAAGATGGCCCCCTATATCTTTGGCCATCGCAACAAGATTCACATCATCAATCTGGAAAAAACATTGCCCCTGTACCAGGAAGCCATGGCGTTTGTGCGTCGCTTGGCCACCAATAATGGAACGGTCCTGTTCGTGGGAACCAAGCGTCAAGCGCGCGAAATCGTCCGTGAAGAGGCGCTTCGAGCCGGTGCTCCTTTTGTGGATCATCGTTGGCTGGGTGGCATGCTGACCAACTTCAAGACGGTCAAACAGTCCATCAAACGTCTGACCGACCTGAGTCAGATGATAGAAGATGGCTCGTTTGAGCGTCTATCCAAGAAAGAATCCCTGAATTATCAGCGCGAGAAGGAAAAACTGGAGCGCAGCCTGGGCGGGATCGTTGCCATGAACGGTGTTCCGGATGCCCTGTTTGTCATCGATGTCGGCTATCAGAAGAATGCGATCGTCGAGGCACGCAAGTTGGGAATCCCTATCATTGGGGTGGTGGATACCAATAACTCGACGGAAGGGGTGGATTATGTTATCCCTGGTAACGATGATTCCACACGTGCCATTCGGTTGTACGCGCGGGGGGTTGCCGATGCTATTCTGGAAGGTCGTGCCCAGAGCCTGCACGAGTCAACCCTGGTTGCTGAAGAGTATGTCGAGGAAGAGGGCGAAGCACCGGATGCCTGAAAGTGTGGCGAGAATTTGTCGGTAAATGAAATAGTCGGATCCCCCTCATCTTGAGGGCGGATCGTTTTGTAGGGAGTCATGAAAGATGGCGGAAATTACTGCGTTGATGGTGAAAGAGTTGCGCGAACTCACCGGATTGGGAATGATGGAGTGCAAGAAAGCGCTGAGCGAAGCGAATGGTGATCTTAAGGCGGCCGAGGATTTACTCAGGATTCGCAGCGGTGCCAAGGCCAGCAAAGCAGCGGGGCGCGTGGCGGCCGAGGGGGTGGTTGCCCTTTTTGTCAGCCAGGATTCCAAAATTGGAGCGTTGGTTGAAGTGAACTGTGAAACGGATTTTGTGGCGAAGAATGAATCGTTCATGGAATTTTCCCAGCAGGCAGCGGAGCAAATTGTGTTGCACAACCCTTCCTCGGTGGAGGCGTTGAGCCAGTTGTCGGTGGAAGGGGCTTCATTGGAAGCCAAGCGCCAGGCGCTGATCATGAAGTTGGGTGAAAACCTGACGGTGCGTCGTTTTACCCGCTTCGAGACTACGGGCCATCTGGCCCAGTATCGCCATGGGCAGCGAATTGGGGTTCTGGTGGATATGCAAGGAGGGGATGCAGCCCTGGGGCGCGATGTGGCGATGCATATTGCTGCAAGTAAGCCAGTATGCGTCAGCCGCAACGAAGTGCCGGCCGATTTGCTGGAGCGGGAACGAGAAATCTATCAGGCACAGGCATCGGAGTCGGGTAAGCCGGCCGAGATTGTGGCCAAAATGGTGGAAGGCCGAGTACAAAAATACCTTGGTGAAGTTACCTTGCTGGGGCAACCCTTTGTCAAGAACCCAGACCAGACCGTGGAAGCATTGCTGAAAGAGCGGGGCGCTGCGGTCAATCGCTTTGTCATGCTGGTGGTGGGCGAAGGGATCGAGAAAAAAGTTGAAAACTTTGCCGCAGAGGTTGCGGCTGCCGCTGGTTCAGCAGGAGTTTGAGTATGACCCATGGTGCCCCGGTCTATCAGCGTATCCTTCTGAAATTGTCGGGCGAAGCCCTGATGGGAGAGGATGCCTATGGCATCAATCGGGTCACCATTGATCGCATCGTAGCGGAAGTCGCCGCAGTGGTACGGCAGGGAGTTCAGGTGGCCGTGGTGATCGGGGGAGGTAACATTTTCCGGGGTGTTGCGCTGGGGGCAGAGGGAATGGATCGTGCCACAGCTGACTATATGGGGATGCTGGCGACGGTTATGAATGCGCTGGCACTCCAGGATGCCATGCGACGTGTGGATGTGGTCAGTCGTGTCCAGTCGGCGCTTAACCTTGAACAAGTGGCGGAACCCTATATCCGTGGCAAGGCGTTGCGCTATCTGGAAGAAGGGAAGGTGGTCATCTTTGCCGCAGGAACCGGTAACCCGTTTTTTACGACGGATACGGCAGCTGCTTTGCGGGGGGCTGAAATCAGCGCTCAGGTGGTGCTCAAGGCGACCAAGGTAGATGGTATCTATACTGCGGATCCCAATGTGGACCCACAGGCGCAACGCTATGCGCGCTTGACTTTCGAGGAAGCGATCGTCAACAACCTGAAAGTCATGGATGCAACGGCACTGACATTGTGCCGGGATCAGAATCTTCCGATCGGAGTGTTCAGTATTTTCAAGCCAGGGGCATTGTGGCGGGTGGTGATGGGAGAGCCGGAAGGAACCTTTGTGACCAATTGAATGGTGAGGAAGCATCATGGTAGCGGATATCAAAAAAACGGCTGAGCAGAAAATGGTAAAGTCAGTGGAGACTCTCAAGGCTGACTTGGCAAAGGTGCGTACCGGTCGTGCCCATGCAGGTTTGCTCGACCATGTGAGGGTGGACTACTATGGGACACCGACGCCGCTTAACCAAGTGGCGGTGGTGAATCTCATCGATGCGCGTACGCTGGGGGTTAATCCGTACGAAAAGAAAATGTCGGCGGCTATCGAAAAAGCCATCCGGGAATCCGATCTTGGACTGAATCCGTCATCCCAAGGGGATTTGGTGCGAGTTCCAATGCCGTCACTGACCGAAGAACGCCGCCGCGATTTGACCAAAGTGGTGCGCAGTGAAGCCGAAGGAGGCAAGGTCGCCATTCGTAATGTGCGCCGTGATGCGTTGGCCCAATTCAAGGAGTTGGTGAAGGCCAAAACGCTATCAGAAGATGAAGAACGCCGCGCTCAGGACGATATTCAGAAATTGACGGATCGCTTTATTCAGGAAGTCGATAAGTTGCTGGCGATGAAGGAAGCCGAACTGATGGCGGTGTGAGGAAAGTGGCGAAATGGCTCGCTTGAGTTCGACGCAACAAATTCCGCCCAGACGGGATATGCCGCGTCATGTGGCGGTGATCATGGATGGCAATGGGCGCTGGGCACGTCAGCGATTCTTGCCCAGGATCGCGGGTCACCAGCGCGGTAGTGAAGCGGTGCGCGTTTTCGTGGAAGCCGCCATGCAACGTGGTATTGCTCAAGTTACATTATTTGCTTTCAGCAGCGAAAACTGGCGACGACCGGCAGATGAAGTATCGCTGCTGATGTCCCTGTTTGTTCATATGCTGGAAAAAGAAGTCGATCGGTTACATGAGGTTGGTGTGCAGCTGCGTGTGATCGGTGACCGAACTGCCCTGAGCGCATCGCTACAGGAACTGATTGAAGCAGCCGAACAAAAAACCCGTGGTAATCTCCGTCTTACACTGACACTGGCCGTCAACTATGGAGGGCGCTGGGATCTGTTGCAGGCGGTCAACGCTTGTATCGACAGTTTTCCTGATCGACGAATCGGACGTGAATTGACCGAAGGCGATATCATGGCCCATCTGTCCTTAGGGGATATTCCCGAGCCGGATCTGTTTATTCGTACAGGTGGTGAACAACGCATCAGTAATTTTTTATTGTGGCAGTTGGCGTATACGGAACTGTACTTTACTGCTACCTTATGGCCGGATTTTGATGGCGAGGCGCTGGATCGGGCGATCGAATCCTATCAGACCCGCGAGCGCCGTTTTGGCCGAACCAGTGAACAATGCTCCGTACCCGGCTCCTGACAGCTGGGGTGATGCTGGTCATCGTCGGCGCATCCCTGAGGTGGGGGACGTTCGCGTTGTGGGATGCGCTGGTGGGGCTGCTTGTAATCTGGGCTGGCTGGGAGTGGGCAGATCTGGTACGAATTGGCGGGTGGTTGCGTGGAGTCTATGGAGGCGCTCTGTTTCTGCTTTACCACGTGCTTGGACCAGAGGTTCAGAAAGTTGGCTTTTTGGTTTCCCTGCTTTTCTGGCTGGGAGTGGCTCCGCTGTGGTTGAACCGAGGGTGGAAAGTGGCCCCGATGGTGGGTCTGTGGCTGGGCTGCGTGATTATTCTCCCGACAGGCTGGGCTCTGGCTCTGTTGCGACAAGTGGGAGGGAATACGGTTTTGCTGGCGTTTATGGCTTTGGTCTGGATATCGGATACTGCAGCATACTTTTCGGGTAAAGCCTGGGGTCGACACAAGCTGGCTCCCTCGATCAGCCCGGGAAAAACATGGCAGGGAGTGGCAGGAGCAATAGCAGCGGTGACGGTGTATGGTCTGGGGTGGTGGTTTTTTGGCCAGCATGGAGACGGGATGATGGGGGAGGTGATGCGGCATTCTGGCTGGCTCTGGTTGCCGCTCCTGTGGTTGCTGACGGCGCTGGGCATTCTGGGAGATCTTTTCGAATCGTGGATCAAACGCTGCGCAGGAGTCAAGGATAGCGGTGTTGGATTGCCTGGGCACGGCGGAGTCCTGGATCGTGTGGATGCGTTGACTTCAACATTGCCACTGGCAGCGTTGTGGTTGTTGGTGGTCTTGCGATGAAGCCGCAGATGTTGACCATACTGGGGGCCACAGGGACGATAGGGGTCAGTACATTGCAGGTGGTGGGGCTGCATCCTCAGCGTTACCAGATTTATGCGCTGACGGCGCATCACAATATCGATCGTTTGGCGGATCAATGCGCCGCATTTTCTCCCTGCGTTGCGGTGGTGGGGTCGGCTGCACAGGTGGATCCCCTGAATCAGGCGCTACGCACCCGACGGGTGCATCCCGTTCCGGAAATTCTTTGGGGGCCGGAGGCACTTGCACAGGTGGCGTGCGCGGATCCGGTGACGACAGTGATGGCTGGTATTGTTGGAGCCGCTGGTTTGATGCCTACGTTGGCAGCAGCAAGCGCGGGAAAGAAACTGTTGCTGGCCAATAAGGAAGCATTGGTGATGTCGGGGGCCTTGATGATGGATGCCGTGAGGCGTTCAGGTGCCCAATTGTTGCCGGTGGATAGCGAACACAATGCAGTATTTCAATGCTGGCCTCAGGGACATGGACAGGCTGCAGGGGTGGAGAAAATCCTGCTGACGGCATCCGGTGGCCCTTTTCTGGAAATGCCACTGGAAGCGCTGGCACGGGTGACCCCCGAACAGGCGTGTCGCCACCCGAAATGGCGCATGGGGAAAAAAATTTCCGTGGATTCCGCGACCATGATGAACAAGGGATTGGAGTTGATCGAGGCTTGCTGGTTGTTTGATCTTTCCCCTGAGCGTGTAGAAATTTTGATTCATCCTCAAAGTTTGGTGCACTCGCTGGTGGCCTATCAGGATGGTTCATTGCTGGCGCAATTGGGTCACACCGATATGCGTGTTCCCATCAGTCATGCATTGGCATGGCCTGAGCGTCATACGTCGGGGGTTCCATTGCTCGATTTGACCACGACGGGTCCGTTGACTTTTCTCCCCTTGGATCGGCACAGATTTCCATCTGTGGATTTGGCAGAGCAGGCGATCCGTGCCGGTGGGAGTGCTCCTGCCGTGTTGAATGCGGCCAATGAAGTGGCGGTAGCCGCGTTTCTGGAGGGGCGCTTGGGGTTCCGGGACATCCCCTACATTATCGCGGCGACGTTGGAACAGGATCACTTCGGGGATGTGGCGGATCTTGATAGCCTCATTGATGTGGATGTCCGTGCGCGAGTTAGCGCAGCACACCAGATTGAGAGTCGGGGGCGATGAGCAGCATGGCCTTTTCAGTGGGGACGATCCCGGCCTTTATTGTGGCCTTGGGAGTTTTGGTCGTATTCCACGAATGGGGGCACTACGTAGCGGCTCGCTTGCTGGGAGTCAAGGTATTGCGCTTTTCGATTGGACTGGGACCTGTATTGTGGCGCCGGCATTGGGGAACCGATCAAACGGAGTGGGCAGTGTCTCTTTTGCCGCTCGGTGGATATGTGCGCATGCTGGATGAACGTGAGGGCGCAGTGCGTCCGGAGGAGCGAGAGCGTGCGTTCAATCGGCAATCGCTGGGGGCACGATCACTGATCGTTCTGGCGGGCCCGCTGGCGAATCTGTTATTGACCTGGTTGATTTTTAGTGCGCTCTACATGGTTGGGTTACCTGCGCCGCGCGCTTGCTTTGCGGAACCCGTTGCAGGGACACCCGCTGCGTTGGCGGGTGTTCGTGCGGGTGACTGTTGGGTTGATGCCTCAGGAGTGGCGCAGAACTCATGGCAGGATATGGAACTGAGCATAGCAGAGTACTCTGCGGCAGGTACGTTGGATCTCCAGGTGCAGGGGACTGACGGACAGCGGCACGATGATCGCTTGATGCGTGTGCCGGCAATGGCCGGAGCGAATGGGAGTGACGCATGGGGGCTACAACCCTGGAATCCACCCTTGGTCCCTGTGATTGGACGGGTGATTGCGGGAAGTGCGGCAGCGCGTGCTGGATTGCAGGTCGGAGATCGCATCATGGCAGTGGCCAATCAGCCTATCACCGATTGGCAACAACTGGTGCAGGTTATCGAACCACGGGCACAGCAGGTGACCAGATTGGAGGTGCGTCGTGGAACGGGTCAGGTCACGTTGACGGTGGTTCCTCAGGCGGTATCTTTGCCATCCGGGAAAACCGTGGGGCGCATGGGGATTACTCCGCAGATCTCGGATACGTTGCGCCAGCAGTGGACAGTGATGCAGAGTGATCCGCCGCTGCGTGCTCTGCGTCATGGCTTTCGCCAAAGTTGGAAGTTGGGTCAGTTGTCACTGGTATCTCTGATTCACCTGGTGAGTGGGCGCGGGTCATGGGATGATGTGGGGGGCCCGGTACGGATTGCCAGCATGGCGGGCGAGAGTGCGCGTCTGGGCTTGATCCCTTATCTTGAATTTATTGCTGTGGTGAGCCTCAGCTTGGGTATCTTGAATTTAATGCCGATTCCTGTCTTGGATGGAGGGCATTTGCTGTATCATGCGCTGGAGTTTGTTCGAGGTCGCCCGCTTTCCGATGCCATGATGGCACGTACCCAGCAATGGGGACTGCTGTTACTGCTGGGAATGATGGGTTTCTCGTTCTACAACGACCTGCGCCAATTTTTTAACCAATAGATTGAAACTTCATGCTGTTACGTACGCTACTGTTATTTTTCTGGATGCTGTCGAGTTCACTGGCGTTTGCGTTGGCACCCATTACGATCCAGGATATTCGGGTGGAAGGGGCTCAGCGGATAGAACCTGGGACCATATTCAGTTATCTGCCCTTGAAGGTGGGGGATACGGTAACCCCGGAAAAAGCTACAGCGGCCATTAAGGCGTTGTATGAAACAGGATTTTTTTCTGATGTCAGGATGGAGTCGGATGGCAATATCCTGGTCATAAAGGTGCAGGAGCGTCCATCGATTGCACGACTTGAAATCAATGGGGCCAAATCTTTTACCAAGGACCAGTTGAAAGATGCGCTGAAATCCGTCGGGATCGCGGAATCGCGGATCTATGATAAATCTCTGCTGGATAAAGCCGAAAAGGAATTGAAACGACAGTATCTCGGAAAGGGGAAGTACTCCACCCAGGTCTCGACCACGGTGAATCCCTTGCCGCGCAATCGGGTAGCCTTGGTGTTCAATATCGTGGAAGGTGAAGCGGCTCATATCCGTGAGATCAATCTGGTGGGGGTCCACGCATTCCCCATGAAAGAACTGATGGACCAGATTCAACTGAATACGCCGAACTGGTTGTCTTGGTATACCAAAAATGACCAATATTCCAAGCAGAAACTTTCTGGAGATCTGGAAACACTGCGGTCCTATTATCAGGATCGGGGGTATCTGGAGTTTGCCGTGGATTCAACGCAGGTGTCTATCTCTCCGGACAAGCAGGACGTATTCATCACGGTCAACATCACCGAAGGGCAACCATATCGGGTGTCGGATATCAAAATGGTTGGGCGTTTTGTGGTTCCCGAGGAAGAATTGAAAAAACTGGTTCAGTTGAAAGTGGGTGACATCTTCTCACGGGAGAAGATCACCAATTCTACCAAGGCCATCTCGGACCGCCTGGCCAAGGATGGTTATTCCTTTGCCAATATCAATGCCAGTCCCGAGGTTGACAAGGAGCACCATACGGCGGCTTTCACGTTTGTCATTGATCCGGGGCGACGGGTATATGTGCGGCACGTCAATATTTATGGCAATACCACGACCAAGGACGAGGTGATTCGGCGCGAAATCCGGCAGATGGAAGGAGCCTGGTACTCGGTGGAAAGTGTCAATCGTTCCAAGGAGCGCCTGGATCGCCTTGGCTTTTTCTCTGAAGTGACCGTGGATAGCCCCCCAGTTCCAGGAACCACGGATCAGGTGGATGTCAATTTTACTGTAGTGGAGCGCCAGACCGGTTCTATCCAGGTGGGAGCCGGTTACTCCAATGCCGAAGGGGTTATTTTGAGTGCCGGGATTTCTCAGACCAACTTGTTTGGCAGTGGAAATTCTCTCTCTTTCGGAGCCAGCACGGGGTTGATCACGCGTACGTACTCCATTGCCTACACCGATCCCTACTGGTCGGATGAGGGAACCGCACGTACCATCAGCGTGTATGATCGGTCCATTGATACCACCTATCTGATCGGGGTCAGTCCCTACATGACCCATACGCTGGGTGCGGATGTCACGTATACGGTGCCGATTTCAGAAGTTAACGCCTACTCTGTGGGTTATGGTTATGAATCCACGATCGTGGGAGTGGTCAATACCAGCCCGATCGAGTATATCGACTTCGTCAATCAGTTTGGTTCACTGGCGAGAGCTATCAAAGTCAATATGGGGTATTCCCACGATACGCGCGACAGCATCATCTATCCGATGAAAGGGTTGAGCCAGCGCTATGGGCTGGAAGTGGGTGTTCCGGGTGAAAACATGAAGTACTACCGGGCTACCACCAGTGCCCAGCTTTTCACCCCTATCACGCATGATACTACCTTGTCCTTATCGGGCCAGTTGGGTTATGCCAATGGTTATGGCGGAGTGCCGCTGGCATTCTTCAAGAACTTCTTCGGTGGCGGGGTTGGTTCGGTGCGCGGTTATTTCCCAGGCAGTTTGGGACCACAGGTCTATGACAGTTACGGTAACCTGCTGAACCTTGGGGGGAACAAGATGATTACTGGAAGTATGGAGTATTTCTTTCCGCTCCCAGGTGCGAAAAACAACGATAAATCCTTTCGTTTGAGCACGTTTATCGATACGGGTAACGTCTATGGGGCGAATCAACCCTTTTCCATCCCTCAATTGCGTTACTCGGCAGGAGTGGCCTTATCGTGGTATTCTCCGATGGGGCCTTTGGAGTTCAGTTATGCCGCACCGTTCCACTATAATTCCGCAACCGACAATATTGAGCGGCTGCAGTTCCAGTTGGGTAATACTTTCTAAGCGAGACGAGAGCGTATGAACAAATTGACTAAATTGATGTGGGTAGGATGTGCGCTGGCTTTGCTGTCGGTCAATGCCATGGCCACGGAACTGAAAATAGGCTGGATCAATATCGAGCGTATTTTCCGCGAAGCGGCACCGGCTCAACAGGCGACCAGGAAATTGGAAAAGGAATTCGACAAGCGTCAGGTAGATCTTCAAAAAATGAGCAAACAGATCCAGGAGCAGCAAAGTGAACTGGATAAAAACGGGATGACCATGAGTGAAAGCGAACGTGCTCACAAAGAGCGCGATATCGCTACCCTGAACCGGGATTTTCAGCGTATGCAACGGGAGTTTCGTGAAGATCTGAACACGCGGCGTAATGAGGAATTTGCCTCCATTCAGGAGCGCGCCAACAAGGCTATTCGCGAGATCGCAGAAAGTGAAAAATATGACCTGATCCTGACGGATGCCATCTATGCGGGACCGCGTATCGATATTACCGAGCGAATTCTCAAAATGCTGGATGCCAGCACTCCACCCGCCAAGTGATTGGCGGGATACACCATGCAAGGAGCGCTCGCCTTCACGCTGGCAGAACTGGCCGAATCCGTTGGGGCGACGGTGCGCGGGGAACCCGCCACACTGATTCACGGCGTGGGGACATTGCAGGGAGCCACCCCAACGGAGATCACGTTTCTCACCAACGCGTTGTACCGAAACCAGTTGCAGCATACGCGTGCGGCTGCAGTGATTCTCAAGCCCCAGGATGCTGAACTGACAGTATTGCCCTGCTTGATGAGCGACAATCCCCATGCTTGCTATGCGCGTGTGGCACAACATCTTTTTCCACTGAGTGAGGCACAGGGAGGCGTGGACCCCACGGCACGGATCCATCCCACGGCACGGATTGCACGTACGGCCCAGATTGGTCCTCATGTGGTCGTGGAGGGAGGGGTGATTGTCGGAGAACGGGTGGTGATTGGTGCCGCTTGTTATCTGGGTGAAGGAGTACAGTTAGCCCAGGATGTGCGTCTTTATCCACGGGTGACGCTGTATGCGGGAACCTCGCTGGGTGAGAGAACCCAGGTGCACTCTGGTGCTGTGTTGGGGGCCGATGGGTTTGGCATGGCTTGGGACCGGGATCACTGGATCAGGATACCCCAGGTGGGGCGGGTACAGGTGGGGGCCGATGTCGATATTGGAGCCAATACCACGATTGACCGCGGAGCGATCGAGGATACCGTGATTGAAGAGGGTGTCAAACTTGATAACCTGATTCAGATTGCCCATAACTGCCACATCGGCGCGCATACGGTCATTGCAGGTTGTACCGGTATTTCAGGCAGTACGCGCGTCGGGCGTCGATGCCGGATCGGTGGTGGGGTGGGGATCGTGGGGCACATTGAGATCGGTGATGGAGTGACGGTCTCCGGGTTTTCGCTGATCACCAAATCCATCGAAAGTGCAGGGGTGTATACGTCCTCTATTCCCAGTCAACCGCACAGGGAATGGTTAAAAACCTTGGCCCATTTTCGTCAATTGCCCGATCTTGTGGCCCGTGTTCGCGCATTGGAAGGGGATCGCGCTTGAGGTGCTGTAGCATACAAATATTGGAGAGGACAACATGAGTGGAATGGATATCAATCAAATCATGGAGTATTTGCCGCATCGTTATCCATTCTTGCTGGTGGATCGGGTGCTTGAAGTTACTCCCGGAAAATCCATTGTGGCCATCAAGAATGTGACGCGCAATGAAGAATTTTTTCAGGGGCACTTTCCCCATCACCCGGTGATGCCTGGGGTTCTGGTGATTGAGGCGCTCGCTCAAACGGCAGCACTGTTGAGTTTCAAAACCGAAAACACCAAACCCGATGGCAAGATTGTGACGTACTTCGTGGGTATCGACAAGGCACGTTTTCGCAATCCGGTTTTCCCGGGAGACCAGTTGCGCCTGGAAGTCGAATTGCAACGTCAGTCCTATAAAATCTGGAAGTTCTCAGCCGTCGCCAAGGTCGAAGATCGCATTGCTGCTGAAGCGCAATTGATGTGCGCTGAAAAAAATCTGGCTGATCCTGACTAACCCCATGATCGGTCATCATCCTACGGCGTTGATCCATCCGGATGCCCGGTTGGCACCAGATGTCGAGGTCGGCGCTTACAGCATCATTGGTCCTCAGGTAACTATCGGGGCAGGTACGGTGATTCAGGATCATGTCCGGATCATGGGACGCACCTCCATTGGTCAGCGCAACCGCATCTACTCATTCTGTTCACTGGGTGGCGATCCTCAAGACAAAAAATATCGGGGCGAGAATGCCGCCCTGGAGATTGGGGATGACAATACCATTCGCGAGTTCTGTACTTTCAATATCGGGACTGACGATGACGTGGGCGTGACCCGCCTGGGGAACCACAACTGGATGATGGCGTATGTGCATCTGGCCCACGATTGTCAGGTCGGCAACCATACGACCTTCGCCAATCACGCGACCCTGGCTGGACATGTGCATGTCGCGGATTGGGTGACGCTGGGTGGTTTTGTGGGGGTACACCAGTTTGTACGTATTGGTGCCCATGGCTTTATTGGCATATCGGCAGTCATTACGCAGGATATTCCACCCTATTTGCTGGTGGCAGGGAATCCTGCCAAACCTCACGGCATCAACAGCGAGGGTCTCAAACGACGCGGCTTCGATGCGGGGCAAATCGAGGTCATCAAGCGAGCATATCGTCGTCTTTACCGATCAGGATTGTCTTTTGAGGAAGCGCAGCGAGAAATTGCCGATTTGGCCAGAGAGCAGCCTTGCCTAGTGGATTTCTTGACGTTTCTGGGTCAGTCCACCCGGGGCATTTTGCGCTAGGCCATGCGTATTGGTGTGGTGGCAGGGGAAGCATCGGGCGATCTGTTGGGGGAGTCATTCATGCGCGCAGTGCGTTCGCGCTACCCGGATGCGTGCTTTGAGGGTATTGCCGGGCCGCGGATGATGGCGCTGGGTGCTCAATCGTACTATCCCATGGAAGCACTGGCGGTACGTGGCTATTGGGAGGTGCTGCAGGCGCTGCCACGTCTGCTGTGGATTCGATATCAGTTGCGACAAAGGTTTCTGCGCAATCCGCCGGATTGTTTTGTGGGGATCGATGCGCCCGATTTCAATCTCGGGTTGGAAAAAACGCTGAAACAGGCGGGGATTCCGACCTTGCAACTGGTGGCACCGACAGTGTGGGCATGGCGTGCGGATCGTTTGCCAAAAATTCGGGATGCGGTGACGGCGATTCTTTCCATCTTTCCTTTTGAAAAGCCGATTTTTGAGCAGGCAGGAATTCCGTTGACGTATGTGGGCCATCCACTGGTGCAGCGATTGCCTGTTCCTCATGGGCGCGCGATGCTGGCGGCGCATCAAGGGACGTGGGTGGGTTTGCTGCCGGGGAGTCGGCGTTCCGAACTGGACTTTCATGGACGTTTGTTTCTTGAGGTGGCGCGCCGTATTCATGCGCGCTTTCCCACCGTACGTTTTGCGGTCCCTCTGGTCAATCCGGTCACCCGGGTCCAGTTTCAGCGCTGGTTGGCAGAACCTGAGTTTTGCACGTTACCGGTGCATATTTTTCATGAGGATGGCGCGCGCGTACTCGCCGCATCCGAGGTGGCACTGGTGGCCTCTGGAACGGCAACGCTGGAAGCAGCACTGCTGGAATGCCCTACGGTTCTCACTTATCGATTGTCCGGATTAACGGCATGGCTGGTCAGGCGCAAGCGTGTGTCATCCTTTGTTGGATTGCCAAATATTATCATGGGACGCGAGGTGATCCCCGAAATCCTGCAGGAGCAAGCGACCCCAGAGCGTTTGAGTGACGAGTTGGCTGAATTGCTGGAGGATGCGGGTCGTCGCGAAGCGATGCGGCAAGCATTCCGGGAATTACGTGAGAGCCTGCGTGCAGATAGTGAGGCAGGGATGCTGGCCGGATTCGAGCAGGTTTGCTTCCATGCATCCTGATCGACGGTACCGAAGAGGGGCGTTGCTGCCGACTCTCGGACCTGGGCACTGCGGCGTTGATGAAGCCGGTCGTGGGCCTTTGGCAGGGCCCGTGATGGCGGCCGCTGTTTGTTTGCGGGAAGGGCAGAGCGTGGACTGGGCGCGCGACTCAAAATCGGTGACGGTGGCACAGCGGGAAGTCTGGGCCGTGCAAATTCGCGCGAGTTTCCATCATGGGGTGGGGATGGCCACGGTGGAAGAGATTGACCGTCTCAATATCTTGCAGGCTACCCTGTTGGCCATGCAAAGGGCAGTGGCCGCCTTGCCGGAGAAGCCAGATGAGGTATGGGTAGATGGGTTGCATGCTCCGTTGCTGGACGTTCCAACACGGGCGGTGGTCCAAGGGGATCAGCGTTTGCCTCTGATTGCTGCAGCATCGATACTGGCCAAGGTGACACGTGATCAGTACATGATCCAGTTGTCTCAAGACTATCCAGAATACGGATTTGAAAAACACAAGGGGTATGGCAGTGCACTTCATCTGGCGGCCTTGCAGCGATTTGGGCCATGCCCGTTCCATCGCCGCAGTTTTGCCCCGGTGCGAGAGGCACTGAGATGAGCGGTGTTCCCGAGAAGGCGCGTGCGTTAAGGGCCTGGGCGCATTTGCTGGAATCTTCTCATGCCCGACAGAAGCAACATCGTACTGTGCTGGAAGGGGTGCATCTGCTACGAGAGGCGCAGGCGGCCGGCATGGTTCCCTGGTGCTGGTTTATCGATGCGCAGAGAAGTCATGACCCGGAGATCGTTGCGCTACGGGATTTTTCTCGCTGGCCGGTTCCTGTGATGCTGAGTGCGCAGGAGTTCGCACAGGTGGCAGGTTCTTCCGCTGCCGTGGGGGTTGTGGCATTGATCGACTGGCCTGTGGTGTCACAACCCTGTCCGCTGAATGAGTCTTGTCTGGTTCTGGATGGCTTGCAGGATCCAGGCAATGTGGGGACGCTGTTGCGTTCCGCTGCCGCTGCCGGGTTTGCGCAGGTGGTGCTCGGGCGGGGAACTGTTCAGGTATGGTCTCCCAAGGTATTGCGTGCGGGCATGGGGGGGCATTTCCAGCTGACATTGCATGAGTCGGTGGATTTGAGTGACTGGCTGCCGCGTTATCATGGCCTGATTCTGGGGGCATTGCGTGAACAGGCGCTTGTCTATGATGAAGTGGACATGACGGGTACGGTGGCGCTGGTGGTGGGCAACGAAGGGGCTGGGTTGTCTACGGCGGTCATGACGCATCTTCACCAACGTGTCCATATCCCGATGTGTGCTGGGATCGAATCACTGAATGCCGGAGTTGCCGGAGCATTGTTACTGTTTGAACGGCAACGACAGCGGCGCGTCAAGGCGCGACAGGAGGGGAAGAGATGAAGCGGATGGCGCTGTTGGGAACCGGATTGATGGGCAAGCCTGTGGGGCTGCGCCTCCTGGAAGCGGGATTTGATTTGACGGTCTGGAATCGTTCACCGGAAAAAACGCGAGAGTTGGAACTGGCAGGAGCACGGGTAGTGAAAGACTGTCGCGAGGCCGTGCGAGGTGCAGAGGGGGTGCTGACCCTGCTGGCCAACGGCCCTGTGGTAACGGAGATTTTGAACGAAGTGCTGGATCAACTATTGCCTACGGCACTGTGGCTGGGGATGAGTTCCATTCCGCCCGCCACGGCGCGTGAACATGCGCAGTGCCTTGCGGTACGTGGTATCCAGGCCCTCGATGCCCCGGTTTCTGGGGGCGTGGTGGGGGCGGCTCAGGGGACGTTGGCGATCATGGTGGGCGGAGAAGTCACGGCCTTTGAAAGTGCTCGGGGGGTGTTTGACGTGCTGGGCCGGGCTACTCATGTGGGGCCAGCCGGAGCGGGTTCACTGGCCAAACTGGCCAACCAGATGATTGTGGGAGGCACCATAGGGATCGTGGCGGAGGCATTGCTCCTGGCACAGGCGGGGGGGGCGGATCCGGCGGCGGTACGTCAGGCACTGCGCGGTGGGTTTGCGGAAAGTCGCATTCTTGATCTCCATGGTGCGCGCATGTTGACGGGAGATTTTGCTCCAGGAGCCCACTGCCGTACCCAACTCAAAGACCTGGACTCAGCATTGGACGTGGCGCGGGAACAGGGGTTGAGTTTGCCGCTCACCGAACAGACGGGAAAACTCTATGCGGATTTTGTGGCGCAGGGCGGGGGCGAACTCGACCACAGCGCTTTATGGCTGGCCTTGGCGCGCTATCCCGGAGACTGCGCCTGAAAAGTTCCCGGTTTACGGACAAAAAAATGCCGCTTTGGATATAATATCCCGTTACCTTTCGATATTTTCCCCCCGTTGAATGGGGTATAAACCTACTACAGAGAGACCGCCATGGAAGAACAGACCCCCGCGAGTGCCGCCGATTCACCAGCCACCATCACCGGAGGGCAGATTGTGGCAAAAATGCTCAAACAGGAAGGCGTAAAGCATGTTTTTACCATTTCTGGGGGGCATATCATCGACATCTACAATGGCTGTCTCGACGAGGGCATAAAAATTGTCGATGTGCGGCATGAGCAAGTCGCCGCCCATGCGGCCGATGCAGCCGCACGTATCACCGGAACCGTGGGTTGTGCTGTGGTGACGGCGGGTCCGGGGACTACCGATGCCGTGACTGGGGTTGCCAACGCATTCCGTGCGGAAAGCCCGATGTTGCTTATCGGTGGGGGCGGTCCTCTGAAACAGTACCGGATGGGGGCATTGCAGGATCTGCCTCATGTAGCCATGATGACCCCCATCAGCAAGTTTTCTTCAACGGTGATGACCACCGAGCGCTGTGCAGAAATGATGGGGCAGTCCATCCGCGAAATGTTCCATGGGGCCCCGGGCCCTGGCTACCTGGAAATTCCTCATGATGTGCTGGATGCTCGTGTTGAGGTGTCCAAGGTGCGCATCCCGGTTAATTATCGTGTCAAAGGGGAGTTTATCGGAGACCCCAATGAAATTGCGCGGGCCGCAGAAGCGTTGGCTCGTGCCGAACGCCCGGTGGCCTTGTTCGGGACCCAGGCTCGTACCTGCCGTGCCCATGATGCCATCGATCGTATGGCTCGTCATTTCAACATGCCCATCTATGTCAACGGGGCTGCCCGTGGGACGCTTCCCCGCAACCATCCCTATGGCTTCATGCCGTCCCGCAAGACTGCATTTGACCAGGCAGACGTGATCCTGTTGGCGGGAACCCCGCTGGATTTTCGTATGGGCTATGGTCGTCGCCTCAACCCCAAGGCAACCATCATCATTCTCGACATGGATTATCGCAATGTGGGCTATAACCGCGATTTCGATATCGGACTGGTGGGGAACATTCGTGCGGTGGTCAATGCGCTCTGCGAAGCATCGCCGGGTGATGTGGTGCGTCGTCATGATCCATTCCTGGATATGCTGCGTGCGGAAGAATCCAAGTCTGAAGGGAAAAACCGCGCCATCATCGAGGCCAATGCCACGCCTATTCATCCGATTCGACTGGTTCATGAAATCAATGAGTTTTTGCTGGAGGATACGGTTTATATCGGTGATGGTGGCGACATCGTGACCTTTTCGGGGTCCGTAGTACGTCCCCATAAGCCGGGTGGATGGATGGATCCCGGTCCTCTGGGCACGCTGGGAGTGGGGACAGGGTTTGCCCTGGCATCCCGTTTGTTGCAACCAGAGCGGGACGTGGTGGTGCTGTTTGGCGATGGATCCTTTGGTTTGACCGGTTTCGACTTTGAGACTATGGTGCGCAACAAGTTGCCGTTCGTGGGCGTGATCGGCAACAATGCCTCGTGGAACCAGATTCGCTATGGACAAGCCCGCAAATATGGTGCGGAGCGCGGGGATATCGGCAATGTGCTGGAGGATGTGCGTTTTGATCGTTTTGCTGAGGCAATGGGGGGATTTGGTATCCGCGTGACCGATCCCGCAGATATCCGGCCTGCCCTGGAAAAAGCCCGTGATTCAGGAAAACCGGCATTAGTGGATGTGGTGATCGACCGCGAGAAATATTCCAGCGGAACCATGAACCAGACGATGTACAAATAAGGTGAAATGATCATGGACAAAGCATTGGCAGGGGTGCGCATTCTCGACATGACGCATGTGCAGGCGGGGCCCACGGCCTCGCAGTTACTGGCTTGGCTGGGCGCGGATGTCATCAAGTTGGAGCCGCCCAGCGGGGACATTACGCGGGGGCAGTTGCGGGATATCCCGGGTGTCGATAGTTTGTATTTCACCATGCTCAACTGCAATAAGCGTTCCATTACCGTCAACATGAAGCGACCGGCGGGAAAGGAGGTTTTTGAAGCGTTGTTGCAGGAATGTGATGTGATCATGGAGAACTTTGGCCCCGGTGTGTTGGAGCGTCTGGGGTACACCTGGGAAGCCATTCATGCGCGTAACCCGCGCATTATCATGGCCTCCATCAAGGGTTTTGGGTCGACGGGGCCCTACGCCGAATTCAAGGCCTACGAGAACGTGGCTCAGGCCATGGGGGGGGCCATGAGCACGACGGGTTTTGAAGATGGACCGCCGTTGGTTACGGGGGCTCAAATTGGAGATTCTGGCACAGGCCTGCACTTGGCCATCGGTATCTTGGCCGCGCTGAATGCCCGTCACCGTACGGGTCGTGGTCAGTTTGTCGAAGTGGCCATGATGGATGCCGTGATGAACCTTTGTCGGGTCAAATTTCGCGATCACCAGCGTCTGGTTCATGGACCGTTGCCTGAATTCTCGGTGCCGACTGAACAGTGTACAGCGACCCCTCGGGGGGGGAATGATTCGGGTGGCGGGCAATTGGGTAATGCCATCCGATGCAAGCCCGGAGGCCCCAATGACTTTATCTATGTGGTCGTTCAGGAAGTGGTTTGGGAAGCGTTGGCGCGTCGTGTGGGCGGTGAGGAGATGGTCAATGACCCTCGTTTTTCCACGATTGGCGAACGGCGTAAACATCAAGGGCAGATGTGGCAGATTCTGGAAGATTTCGCAGCAAACTATACCAAACGCGAATTGATGGCGCTGCTCAACGAGTTGGATGTTCCCTGCGGACCGATCATGAGTACCGAGGATCTGGCGGAGGATGAGCATGTGCAATTGCGTGAGATGTATGTGCCACTGGAGCACCCTCAGCGGGGTGGCTGGCACAATGTTGGAATGCCCATCAAACTCAGTAACAATCATGTTCCGATGACTCGTTCGCCCTTACTGGGAGAGCATACCGACGAACTGTTGCATGAAATTCTGCAGTGGTCACCGGAAACCATCGAGCGGCATCGTCAGGAAGGAGCGTTTGGCAAATGAAGGTCGTCATTATTGGTCAACAGGATTTTGGCAAGGCGGCGCTGGAGGCTTTCCTGGCAAATGGGGATACCGTGATGGGCGTTTTCTGCGCGCCGGAAAAGGAAGGAAGTAAACCCGACCCCTTGCGGCTGGCGGCTCAGGAAAAAGGAATTCGGGTCGTGCAGTTGCCCAGTCTGAAGTCGGAGGATGCATTGGCGACGATGCGCGAGATGGCTCCTGATATCGGGATCATGGCGTATGTGTTGCAGTTTGCTCCCCAAGAATTTGTCAATGTTCCCAAGCATGGCACCATTCAGTACCATCCTTCCCTGTTGCCGCGCTATCGGGGGCCCAGTTCCATCAATTGGCCCATCATTCGGGGGGATCGGGAAACGGGGTTGACCATTTTCCGTCCAACGGATGGGTTGGACGAAGGCCCGGTGATCCTCCAGAAAACTGTGGTCATCGGCGACGAGGATACGCTGGGAACTCTTTACTTCGATCAATTGTTTCCATTGGGTGTGGCTGCTTTGTTGGAAGCCGCTCAACAGGTAGTGGCCGGGACGCATCAAGAGGTGATTCAGGATGAATCACAGGCCAGTTACGAAGGGTGGTGTCGCAGTGCAGAAGCCCAGATTCACTGGGCTCAACATGGGAAATTTCTATATGACCTGATCCGTGGTTGTAACCCGGCTCCTGGCGCATGGACCACAGTGTCGGGGTCGCGATTACAGATCTTTGATGTGCGTTGGCATCCCTTCCGAACTTTTGGTGCCGTACAAGGAAAAATTGGTACGGTGTCCGGGTTCACCGATCAGGGGGTCCTGGTCACGGTTCAGGGGGGGCGACTCGAAATATTGCGTGTCAAACCCGAACAGGGGAAGAAAGTGGATGCCCTGGTTCATGCCCGCGAGATGGGTTGGAGCGAAGGGTTGCGCTTGGGTGATTGAATAACGCTCAAGTTGGGGGGCATGCGTGGCTGGTTTAACGCATGAACTCCAGAAGAATTTCCAGCAGGGCTTCCCAGGGGTCACCGGGCACCAGCCCCTTGATCATTTGGTCAAGATGGCTGGCTGCCTTCAAGGCGTGCTGACAGGACAAGGGACGCACCCAGTGGCGCATGCCCAGCAACCGGTTTTTTCGGTCACCCCAAAGGCGTAGGGACTTTGTTTGATCCTCGTGTTTCGCGGAGGTCAGATAATAGAGCGCGCGCCAATCCTCGCAGAGGTTCCATAAAATCAGTGTCAACGCCTCTCCTTCGTTGTGCAGACTGCGCAACGCAATCCCCGCCTGTCCTGGCTGGCGTTGGGCGAGTGCGTCGACCAGACTGTTGAGAGTATGGCGACTGACCATCATGACGGCAGATTGAACTTGCTCCAAGGTTAATGGGCCATCGGGATAAAGCAGACAGAGTTTTTCGACTTCCTGATTGGCCGCCAATAAATTTCCTTCGGTACAGGCGGCCAGAAATTCCAGTGCTTCCTGGCTGATTTGCCGTTCTCTCTGGCGCAATCGCTGCGCCAACCATTGCGGCAACTGAGCCCGCGGGACTGGTTTCGCTTCGATCAACAGGCCTGCAGACTCCAGCGTGGTGAACCAGGAGGATTTCCTGGTACGGGAATCCAACTCGGGCAGAATTATCAGCAGATAGTGGTCGGGTAGCGGCATACGTGCCAAGCGTTCCAGAGTTTGAGCCCCGAGGGTTCCTGGTTTTCCTCCGGGGATCCGGATTTCGAGCAAAGTGTGTGCGTCAAACAGGGACCCGCTACGCCAGATCTGCTCGATGTCATCCCATGATGAGCGGGCATCCATGGACCAACTGTATCGTTGGGGCGCATGTGGGACAACCGTGGTTTTCCATGTCTGGCAGATTTCCTGACTGATCAGGGCTTCGTTACCCATCACGGTCAGTAGGGGGGGGGTGTGTTTGCGCAGGTGTTGGCTGAGTTGCTCAGGGTTTAGGCGCATTGAGCGAGGGGGCCGTGCGAGAGGGAGGAGGAGCCAGATCCGCGCTACCGGTATGGGGGTGCAGACTGAGGAGGCGGTACATCATTTGGTGCACCAGTTCCAGGTGCATGTCTTGCGTCATCTGCACCTGTTCAACAGATTTTCCAAGAATCTGGACGATGTTGTAGTTGAAAACCCGGCTTGTGGTGAGACTGCTGGGGGGGACCAGTTCATTGCCCAGATTATCCGTAGCGCGGTAAGACAATCGGGAGTAGAGCGTATATTGCGAGACAGTTCCCTCCACGTTGAGAGATAAAATCTGCTGGCTGTCGCGGATCGGGGAAATATAAAGGATGACATCGGCTTGCGAGGTCTGTTTGACCAAGGTGAGATGGGTCTGGTGCTGGAATTGTTGTTCCATCTCCTGCTGCGCACTGCCGCCTCCCAGATTGCCGTCGATATAGAGGGTATGAAAGGTGGCATCGGGTAATCCACGCAACTGGAATCCGCAGGCACTCAGGAACACGCACAGCCAGCACAGGGCATGACGGAACCCGAGTGGGATAGGGCGGATCATGTCAGATGACGATATTGACCAGACGTTGGGGAACCACGATCACTTTGCGCGGGGCTCTTCCCTCAAGAAACTTCTCAACGACGGGCAGGGTCAGGATCAATTTTTCGATGGCAGGAACATCCAGGTCTCGGGCTATGTTCACAGTGCCGCGCAATTTTCCATTGATCTGTATCACCAGGGCGATGGTGTCCTGCTCCAGTGCATTAGGATCCACAGCGGGCCACGGAGCATCCAGGATCGATGAACCAAATTCCAGAGTTTGCCACAAGGTATCGGCAATGTGGGGTGTGATGGGAGCCAGCAAGCGCAGCAGGATGGATAGACCTTCCGTTGCCAGTGCATGGTCAGCAACGAGGATCTTTTCCAAGGTGTTGAGCATTTTCATGGCAGCCGACGTCACGGTATTGAACTGCTGACGTTCCATGTCGTGGGTGGCTTGCTGCAGGAGCCGATGAATCTCGTGTCGACTCTGGCTCAAATGCAGGGTTCCTGATTTCTCGGGATGGCGACCCTGAGCGTGTAGTTGGGCGGCAAAATGCCATAGGCGCTTGAGAAAGCGATGGGAACCTTGTACGCCGCTATCGGACCACTCCAGTGATTGTTCGGGAGGGCTGGTAAAGGTGATAAAAAAGCGGGCGGTATCGGCCCCGTAGGTATCGATCAGGGATTGTGGATCCACCGTATTGCCCAGGGACTTGGACATCTTGGCCCCGTCCTTCAGGACCATCCCCTGCGTGAGCAGGCGCGTGAACGGTTCGTCGTGTGTCAACAGTCCGATATCGCGCAATACCTTATTGAAGAAACGTGCGTACAGCAGATGCAGGATGGCATGTTCCACGCCGCCAACGTATTGGTCAACCGGTAGCCATTCATTGGCTCGTTGGTCCAGCATGGTGGTTGCATCGGGGCAGGCAAAGCGGGCAAAGTACCAAGAAGACTCAAAGAAAGTGTCCAGCGTATCGGTTTCCCGTCGTGCGGGTCCTTGGCAGCGTGGGCAGGTGGTTTCGTAGAAGGCAGGGTCCTGCTTGAGAGGGGAGCCTCCCGTCATGGTGACTGCCTCGGGGAGAACCACGGGCAGTTGTTCGTCGGGAACCGCGACAGTGCCGCAGCAGGGGCAATGGATAAGGGGAATGGGACAGCCCCAGTAGCGCTGGCGCGAGATACCCCAGTCACGCAGACGGTAGCGTACCTGGCGTTGACCGCTGTCCAATGCTTCCAGCACCAGCGCCATCTGCAGGCGGGCATCCGCCGAAGTGCGGCCATCAAAATCTTCTGAATGGCAGAGGATTCCGTCCTCGGTAAAGGCGCCTTCTCCCGGAGAGAGATCTGATGCCGGGTGAATGACCGTTCGCATGGGGAGCGTGTAGCGCTGGGCAAAATCAAAATCCCGGGCATCATGGGCGGGCACGGCCATGACGGCCCCTTCGCCATATCCCATCAGGACATAATTGGCGACCCAGATGGGCAGTTCGGCACCGGTGAAGGGGTGAATGGCCTTGAAAGAGGTGGGGTGCCCCTTTTTCTCCTGAGTTGCCAGATCGGCTTCAGCGACGCTGCCTTGCCGACAGTCGTGGATGAACGTTGCCAGTACGGGATCCTGTTGTGCGGCTTCGAGGGCCAGGGGATGTTCGGCAGCGATGGCCAGATAGGTGACTCCATACAGCGTATCCACACGGGTCGTGTAGACAGTGAGAAAGGTCTCTTTGCGATCGGCCAGATGGAAGCGGACGTTGACACCTTCGGACCGACCGATCCAGTGGCGTTGCATGGTTTTGACCTGCTCCGGCCAATGAGGAAGACGATCCAGATCGTTGAGGAGTTCTTCGGCGTAGTCGGTGATGCGCAGGTAGTACATGGGGATGTCGCGTTTTTCCACCAAAGCCCCGGAGCGCCAGCCGCGTCCGTCGATGACCTGTTCGTTGGCCAGCACGGTTTGGTCCACGGGATCCCAGTTGACAGTTCCGGTTTTCTGATAGATCAGGCCCTGGGCAAACAGTCGGGTAAACAGCCATTGTTCCCAGCGATAATAGTCAGGCCGACAGGTGGTCAGTTCGCGTTCCCAATCGATGGCCAGTCCCAGGGATTGCAGTTGTTCGCGCATGGCATCGATGTTTTGATAGGTCCAGCGTGCCGGAGCGTCGCCTTGTTTCAGAGCCGCATTTTCTGCCGGGAGACCAAAGGCATCCCATCCCATGGGCTGGAGCACATTGAATCCCTTCATGCGGTGGTAGCGTGCCAGGATATCGCCGAGTGTATAGTTTCTGACATGCCCCATGTGCAATTTTCCGGAGGGATAGGGGAACATCGAGAGACAATAATACTTGGGGCGCTCTGAGGATTCCCGGGCACGATAGCGCTGGTTTCTGGTCCAGTCATGTTGGCGCTGGGGTTCGATCAGGCGGGGCTGGTAGGAATCGTCCATGGAATAGGGATACAAAAAACCACGATTATACCTGTGCCGCGCTGCGTTGGGGGGGGCGTATAATGCTCGGTTGAGCATCTGACTAAGGGTGAGAATAAAAGGATGGAGCGTTTGCTGGAAGGATTGAATGCCCAACAACGTGAGGCAGTCACTTGGTCGGGGGGGTCGGCACTGGTATTGGCGGGCGCGGGAAGTGGCAAGACGCGCGTGTTGACTTCTCGCATGGCTTGGTTGATGCAGACGGGGCAGGTTGAAGCGGAGGCCGTATTGGCGGTGACCTTTACCAATAAAGCCGCCCGTGAAATGGTGACACGGCTGGGAGCCTTGGCGCGTGGCAATGCACGGGAATGGTGGGTAGGAACCTTTCATGGGCTGTGTCATCGCTTTTTGCGTCTGCATTACCGTGAAGCCGGGTTGCCGGCCCAGTTCCAGATTCTCGATATGACGGATCAGCAATCCGTTATCCGGCGTGTCTTGAAATCGTTGCACGTCGAGGACGACCAGTTGTCTTTGCGGCAAGCACAGCAAGCCATCAATCGCTATAAGGAACAGGGACTGCGTGCGGCAGTGGTGGAGAGACATTCTGCCGTGCACCGGTTGATTCAGGAAGTCTACGAGGTCTACGAGCGCCAGTGCCAGACCGACGGCACGGTGGATTTTGCCGAGTTACTGTTGCGCTGTGTGGAATTATGGCAACGCAGCGGGGCCTTGCGTGACCACTATCAGGCACGCTTCAAGGCTATTTTGATCGACGAATTTCAGGATACCAATGCGCTCCAGTATCGCTGGCTTAAACTGTTGCGCGGTCCTCATGCCGAGGTTTTTGCCGTGGGGGACGATGACCAGTCGATTTACTCTTTCCGGGGGGCTGAAGTGGCGAATATGCGTCACTTTGAGCGGGATTTTGCGGTGCAAAAAGTTATCCGGCTGGAGCAGAACTATCGTTCCACCGGGACTATCCTGGATGCGGCCAATGCACTGATCAATCACAATACGCAACGCTTCGGCAAGACGCTTTGGAGCGATTCGGAACGTGGCCGCCCGATTCGCCTGTTTGCCGCTGATAATGACGAAAGTGAAGCGCGGTTTGTGGTGGGTGACATGGTGAGTCATCAGGCGGAAGGGGCGCGTTTGTCGGAGATGGTGGTGTTGTATCGATCCAATGCCCAGTCCAGAGTTCTGGAACAGGCGCTGGTTGCGCAGAAGGTTCCTTACCGGGTCTATGGTGGATTGCGTTTCTATGATCGTCAGGAGGTGCGGCACGCCTTGGCCTATCTGCGTCTGGTGGTTGCGCCGGACGATGATCAGGCTTTTCTGCGGGTGGTCAATTTTCCGCCGCGGGGTATTGGTGCACGGTCACTGGAATTGTTGCAGCAGGCAGCGCAGGAAGCCGGGAACAGCTTATCGCGCAGTGCCGCCGGGATGACGCTGGCGGGAAAAGCCGGTCAAGGGCTACGCCAATTTCTGGAGACGTTGGCATATCTGCGCACCGAGGTGGAATCGGGGCGGGCGTTGGCTGATGTGACGCGCACCCTGTTGGAACGCAGTGGTTTGCTGGATTACTACCGTCAGGACAAGGGGGGGGAGGAGCGGATCGCCAACCTTGAGGAATTGATTTCGGCAGTCTATTCCTTCGTCGAGCAGCAATCCAGCGATCTGGTGACATTTTTGGCTCATGCCAGCCTGGAGGGGGGGGAACTGGAGGCCCATGATGGGGTAGACAGCATTCAGATGATGACAGTGCATGCGGCTAAGGGATTGGAATTTGAACGTGTCTGGATCGTGGGAATGGAAGACGGGCTATTTCCCCATGACAATGCTTTGGGGGAGCCGCGTGGACTGGAGGAAGAACGGCGTTTGGCCTATGTCGCCCTGACGCGTGCACGTCAGCACTTGACCCTGTCCCATGCGCGGGCCCGGGTGTTGCACGGCCAGTTGCGGTATGGGAAGCCCTCGCGTTTTCTCGAAGAGATTCCGGAGGCCCTCTGCCTGAAGCTGGGAATGGAGCAAGGAGACAGACGCAATGAGAGTTATCATGCCACGTCATCTCTTTCCCGTTCTCCCTGGCGTGTCGGGCAACGTGTGCGACACGCCAAGTTTGGCGAGGGGACGGTATTGGCGTTTGAAGGAGATGGCGCAGAGGGGAGATTGCAGGTCAATTTCCGTGATTTTGGGATCAAGTGGTTGGCGCTGGCATTTGCCAAACTGACGGGGTTGTAAAAAAGGTGCATCGCTACGGCACAGAGGTTCCTGCTAGAATGGACAATCGTGGACATCATGGATGACGATGTCGTTTTCGTCATGATGGAGGGGGGGACATGAACAAACGAGGGATATTTTGTCTGGTGCTGTGCTGTGTGGTTCAGACATCGTGGGCGTTGGGGGGTGACCCGGTGAAGGGAAAAGTCATCGCCACCTCTATTTGTTCTGCCTGCCATGGGTTGGATGGTGTCAGCCCGATTCCGACACAGCCCCACCTGGCTGCCCAGATCCCCGATTATGTGGTCAAGCAACTCGACGACATGACGTCGGTCAACGGTGCGCCTCCGGCGCGCGACAACCCGATCATGTCGGGGATCGTGACCATGTTAAACCCTGCTGACCGACTCAATGTGGCAGCCTGGTATGCCGAGCAGGCTCCCCATGTGACGGGGGCGCTGAATGCCAAGGAGGTGATCCTGGGGCAACAACTGTGGCGTGCTGGAGACGCGGATCGCGGTATTCCCGCATGTTCTGGTTGTCATGGTCCTGCGGGAGCCGGTGTACCGGCCTTGTATCCTCGTCTGGCCGGTCAGTATCAGGAGTATCTCGAAGGGCAGTTGCAGCATTTCCGAGAAGGAACGCGCACCAACGACCCAGGGGGGGTGATGCGCTCCATCGCACACCGCCTGACCAATGAAGAAATCAAAGCAGTCGTGGATTATGCGGCCGGTTTGCATTGATCTCCCATCTCCCCTAAGATAGACGCTTTTTGATAGGGGAAGGGTGATGATCAGCAAGCAGCAATGGGGAATGTTCGTCTTGCTGGTCTGGGGTGTTGTCTGTTTTATGTTGTTGCATCGAGGACCCTATGGCATTGAAGAACAGGCGGCCAAAGCGGTGCTACTGGACTGGTCGATTGCCGATCAGGTCGCCAACACCATCGTGACGCTTGGGGCACCCGACTTTCGGACATTATTTTGGTTTCCTTTGTCTTTCTTGTTCCCCGGGCAAATTCTGGCGGCCAAGGCGGTGATGATTGCTGTCACAGCGGCCACCGCCTGGGGGCTTTATCGTTGGCAAGAAGAACGTCAGGGTGAGGAACATGCACTGCTGTCCAGCGGTCTGTGGCTAATCAGCCCCTTGATTTTGCTGCAAATTGATCGATTATCGCCCGGAGTTTTCGTGATAGGCTGTTTTATGGCAGCCTACTGGGTGGATCGTGCCTATCGTTCTCAACCCCGAATGCTGGGCGGGATGTTTTTTACCCAACTGGGATTGGCCGCTTTGCTGGTCAGTCTGCATCCAGTCGGGTTGGTTTACCCCGCTCTGCTGGCATGGAATTGGTACCGGTATCCGGTTACCCCCTTGCAGCAGCGTTTTTTTCTGGGGGGATTGACATTCATTACGGCGTTTTCTCTCTGGTTTATCTGGGGGTGGGGTGGGGTAACCTGGTTTCATAATCCGCTGTCGTCCTGGATGCCGCTCTGGCACCACTTTATGGATCTGGATGGGAGTGAAACGGGATGGTTGGACTGGGTAGGTGGCGGGGTGATTTTTTTACTGTTGCTCTGGACAATGCTGGCTCAACGCCGCGTGTTACACGAGACTCTGCTGGGGCGTTGTCTTTGGTGGGGCACCCTGGTGTCCGCACTGAATGGTGATGCTACCTTCGCGGTGCTGGGCTTGACCGTGGTTCTCTATGCGGGGTTGGGGGGGGTCTTGTCATGGTCGGCGACTCGTCTGGGTTTCATGGGGCAGCGTGGGTGGGTGCTCATCGTGATTTTTGTGGTATCGACACTGTCTATGCAAGGAGATCGCGACTGGTATGAGTTTGGTCGGGCACAAACCCTTTCTCTGCAGGATCAGTTGATAGCAACGTTGGCTACCACGGTTGAACAGGTCCGTCATCAGGCAGAAAAAGATCATGCACCGGAACCGCGCTTGCGCGTGGCCAGTCAATGGCCTGCCCGTACCATGCTGGCTTGTCGTTGTGATACGCTGAGACTTCCTCCGGTAGCCAAAGATGCGACAGCCCAACTGGTGATGATGAAGGGGCTGACGCATTTGATTTTGTCACCGAGTCTCCCAGAAAATGTTGGGCTGGTGCGTAATTTGTCTCTATTGGGTAATGAAGTGGAGACTTCTGCATTGGAACCAGGAGGGGTTTTGCTGGTGATCAAACGTCCAAATCTTGACCCGGCCAAACCGCAGCCAGCGCTGGAAGAGCCGGCACCCCCTGCACCAGGTGACCCGATCAAAGAGGATAAGGGGAAATGAGAATCCCGCCCAAAGAAGCGGCCGTATATGTCGTGGTCACCTGTAGTTCAATGTTTTTGACCGCTTATACGGTACATATGCTGGTAGGAGGGTTGATCCCTCCTGAGCGCGAATACCGCTACATGGGGCTGGCATGCAGCGTCGTGGCCAGCGTGATCGCTGCAATGGCGTGGGATGTGATACGCCGTCGAAAGTAAGGAAAGCGGAAAACCGGGAGAACTGCTATTGCTTCAATTCTTCTTGAAAAGGTCTTGCAGGGTCAAGTAGTCCTTCTCCAAAGCAAACTGACCTTTATGAAAAATGAACTGAAGTTGTTTTCCGTCTGCGCCTAACCCTGTCAAACCCAGGGATCGACCAGACACTTCTTTGTGGACCTTGATACTTTTCATCATTTCCAGTTGATGACCATTTTTTTGGGTCAGCCGTACATAGGGGGCCTGGGGGTCGGCTTCAATGCGCACCGGAGCACTGGGAAGCCACATCAGCCGCGTTTTGAGTATCCGGTTACTGCCTGCCAGAAAAAAGAAGCACGCCATGAAGGACAGCAAATACGCCAGATCCTCGTTTTTGGCGTACCATGAACTGCCGGCAAATCCGGCAAGCGCTGAAACCGTGGGAACATACAGGAGCAAGTCCCAAAACATTCCGCGACGATCTTGTTTGAGTTCAAAAGATCGCAGCACGATCAATACTCCCGTGAATTAGTTGAGAGAAGATACTCTTTGAGCAGGGGCATCCGTGGGTAAAGCGGCTTTGATGGCGCTGTCCATTTCCTGATAGAGCATCGGCCCAGGTTCCTGGTAGCGCACGATGCCGTGAGCATCGATGACAAAAGTCCACGGATCACCCATGACACGATACGCCTTGAATGCTTCAGGATTTTCATACTGATCCATATGTAGAAACAGGACATTGGGTTGATACTTTTCCAAAAGGGACTTGGTGATTTGCAATTGACGGTCACAGATGGAGCAATGTCCGGGCGTGGCAAACTCCAGCAGGATGGGTTTCCCCATCGCCAATGCCTTGTCCAGAGAATAATGATACATGCGTGGATCCGGTTGACGGTAGGTTGTCATGCGGCTCAGATCACCGCCCACATCGTCCAGCGTCTTGGTGGGCAGACGCGGGGCCTGACTCCCGACGGTGAGTCCGGCCCCCTGATGACCACTACAGCCCATCACCGTCAGCGTGACAATGCTGAAAACTGTCTGTCGAAAGGTGTGCCGGGACTTTTTCATAGGATCAGGCTCCTGCTTTTCCAGTCTTGAAGATATTATACCCCCAGATGATATTGGCCAGCAGAACCAGGGTACCGAAGAAACCTACCCCACCCATCAGGTGGGTTACGGCTTTTTCTATGTCGGGGCCAGGACTGTAACCGCCAATGCTGCCGGCAATCGAAAATAGTACGACCATGCCCATCAGTCCGACGTTGTGCATCCAGAAGTGCACCTTGACCAGTTTCATGCTGTAGATGGGGCGATTGACCAAGCGTGGGACAAAGTAATAGATGGCTCCGAATATGGCCATCTCTACCCAGCCGAGTAGATTGATGTGCCCGTGCGCCAATAGAATCAGGTGTCCATGAGGGGCCGAATCCACAAACATGCGAAAAGCCGGGATTCCACCCATCAGTGCACCCCAGGAAAAGCCGATGATGGCATAAGTGATGCAGGCGTAAACAAATAACAGCGTATAGGTCGTATATTCAACTTCGTTGATGCGTGAGTCAAAGGCAGGGGATTGCGTGGACGTCATCAATGGTTCTCCTTGGGATTGTTTTGACCTGCTTCCTGGCGCAGATCATGGTACTCACTTTTCCACGCACTGGGTGCCCATAACTTGACCATTTCGTCGACAAACCCTGAACGTTCTCGCATGGGCAAGCGAGCATCGGCAGATCCTTGCGTGGCCTTCAGTTCAGACAGAAAGACTGTCAGTGCATGAATTTCATCATCCGGCAAACTGGCTACATACGCCGCCTGCTTGTTCAGACCGTGGTCAACAGTTTTGGTTTCATAAGTGGATTCGGGGTGACGAAGAAATTTTTCCAGATAGTCGACAGATTTGCGCGAACCGATTCCATCCAGAACCACCCCATGATTCGTGCCGTTACGAACGGCCCGGTGGCAATCCGTACAGTTTCTCTCACGGAACAGGCGTGAACCAATCTTTCCTTCGGCGCTGAAGTCAAATTGGGTAGTGGTGGGGTACATGGGATGATCAAGTCGAGAGCGATAGATTTCGAGCATGATGAAACTGATGACAGCAAAGACAAGCATCAGTCCGAAAATGCCGAACAGGATCTTTTCACCAGGCTTGAGTTGATTGATTTTCATAACGAGACATCATTCCTCTTGGTTAATAAAAAAGCCCGCGCACCGGGGCGCGGGCTCTAGGACACCAATCGGAACCGGGTAAGCCGGATTACCGGTTGGTGACGGGGACGTGTCCGTTGCCTTCCGTGGTACGAGGAGCGGTGGCCAAATAGGTAGCCGCATCCAGGATGTCCTGATCAGACAACTTTTGTGCGATAGCGCGCATCATCCCGTAGGGATCATTGGCACGGCTTCCATCACGCCAGTTGTGCAACTGATTGACCAGATAAGTAAACTTTTGCTGACCGATAACGGGAAACACAGGAGCGGCTCCGCGACCATTGTAACCATGGCATGAAACACAGGCTGCTGCTTTGCTACCGTATTTGACCAGTATCTCGCCCTTGTAACGTACACCGACAGGATCTCCCCCGGCTTTGATGGCATCGATGTCAGAAAGTTCAGCGGGTTCCAACGGGAGTGTGTTGACATAGGCAGACACGTCACGACGATCTTGAGGTGTCAACTGTTGCGCAAACAGTGGCATGACCGCCCCAGGTCCCGAAGGTGTGCGACGCCCTTCAGCCAGATCGGTCAGTTGTTTGACGATGTAAGGGAAACCAAGTCCGTTGAGGCGTGGAGCACCCATGGCTTCAGTTCCCCATCCGGTGGCACCGTGACAGGTCATGCAAGCCGGAGCAGCGCCCTTGCCTTCGGTGAAGATTTTCTTTCCATTGGCGGGGTCGCCGTTCATGACCCCCAATTCTCCCGCCCATGCCGTTGCGCTGACCAAACTTGCCGCCAAGGCAATCCCGGATGTGACTCTTGTGAATGACTTAAGCATTTACCCCCCTCCAGTATGACATTTTTTAATGTACGGGCACCCGTTTTTTTGTATAACCGTTCCGCCGCAATGCTGTTGTTATGTTGACAACGGAACTCTTCCAGGAATTCCGTTGCCGATGAGGCATTGGAATCCAACGTATTTCTAAACGCATCGTGGCGGACTATAACAGGGAACTTCAGGCTTAGCAACTGGTTTTTGGAATCATCACGGCCAGAAGTTCAAGACCCATTTGGAATGGTAGTGTGCGGCATGCACACAAGCGCCTGTCTCTCAAGGTATGGCAGGCACTTGACAGACGAGAAATAGGGATATACGCTTGCCGTGTGGTTGGCCGGATGGTTCTGTGGCCGGTCATACTGCTTGTGCAGTAATAACTAAAGTGTTCACAAAACATTCTTTACGATCTGGAGGGGTTACAACATGGAATCAATCAAACAATCACGCCGTCAGTTGCTCAAGATGGGCTCTATCGCTGTTGTAGCAGCACCGATGGCTGGTTTTACTACTTCGGCCTTTGCTAAGCAGAACACCGCTGTGCGTACGGCTTTGCATTTCCAGAACCACCCCAATGGGGACAAGCAGTGCAATCGCTGCATGAACTTCATCCCCAACAAAGACAAGCCTACCGATGCAGGTGCTGTTCACGGGTGTAAGCTGTACCCCGGGGACGACGAAATTTGCCCAACCTGCTATTGCAACGGCTTCGTCAAGAAACCCTAATAACTCAAAAAATCGCTTGATATTCGAAAAGGTGCCTCAGGCACCTTTTCGTTTCTTTTCCGAACTCTGCTTGATTTTTAGTGCTCTATAAGTGGTCAGGGATCCTTTAATGGCATCCGTCTGAAAGTTCCTTATTGTGAGTGGCTAATGATGGTTGGTGGGTCGGTGGGTTACCGTCAAGGCTTTCATCATGTCGATGAAGCCGCGGGGGGTTATTACGGCAGGAATTTTCGAATGAGTCATGCAAAAAAAATATTTTTGTGGTTTCTGATGTTCTGGATGGGATCTTCCTTGGTTTTAGCCGAACCGTTCGTTCAAGGTGGGCCCATTGGCTCGCAGACGAGCGATGGCTATGATGCCTTGGGTCCGGTCGTGGAACAGCCTATCGAGTTTCCTCATAATCGCCATGCCGGGGATATGAAGATCAACTGTATGTACTGTCATACCTATGCGCGGCGCAGCAATGTATCTGGTATTCCCCGTCTGGACAAGTGTATGGGATGTCACAATTTGATCGAAGGGGTCAAGGATCGTCCGCGTATCAAGAAACTTTTTGAATATTGGGAGAATAAGCAGCCGATTCCATGGAAGAAGGTTCACGATCTTCCGGATTTTGTGCGTTTTAACCATGAGCGGCACATACAGCGCTTCTACTTCCAGGAAAAGCGTCCAATTCGTGAAACTTGCGGGTATTGCCATGGCGATGTTGCCTCCATGACGACTGCACGGCGCGTCAAGGCATTGTCCATGGGGTGGTGTATCAGTTGTCACCAGAAGGATCATTTGGAAAAGGTTGGCAGCAGTGTCACCAGCCATGGTCCCAACGATTGCTGGCTTTGCCACAAGTAGCACTGACAGGAGAGTCTATTTATGAGTACAGGTAACATGGATCGACGCGATTTCCTGCGGGTGCTGGGCATCAGCGGGGCGGCGGCGACATTGGCCGGATGCGGTCACACTTCGATTGAATCTGGGGTGGAAGAAGTGATGTCCTACGTCCAGCCTCAGGACTTCGTTGTCCCGGGGATTGGCGTGTTTTATTCGTCAACATGTACCCAATGTGGGTCCGGGTGCGGGATCATGGGTAAGGTCAGGGAAGGCCGCGTACTGAAGCTGGAAGGTAATCCGGAATCCGGGATCAGCGGCGGGAAGATCTGCGGGTTAGGGCAGGCGGGCGTGCAGGCGCACTATAATCCTGATCGTCTGCATACTCCCATGATGAACATCGAAGGCGGTTTGGTGCCTATTTCCTGGGAGCGTGCCAACCAGTTGCTGGATGAGCACTTTGGGACCAAGAGTTCACTTCAGGGTGAGCAGATCGCCTTTCTGACCGGGGGGGTCAGTGGCCATCAACGGGTTGTACTGGAAAATTTCCTGGAAAGTTTTGGTTCCACGCAGCATGTTTGCTACGATGCCATTTCAACGGCCACTGGGCGGGCTGCCAGCAAGACGGTGCTGGGGGCAGAACAGCCGCTCTGGAATTTTTCCAAGGCACGGCTGATTCTATCGTTTGGCAGTGACTTTCTGGGAAATGGTGTGTCGCCGGTCTATATGGCGCGTGAATTTGCAAAATTCCGCAAGGCTCCGCGGGGAACGCTGATACAGATCGAGCCGCGCATGACCTTGACAGGTGGCAACGCGGATCGCTGGTATCCGATCAAGCCGGGGACCGAAGGGATTCTGGCCTTGGGAATTGCCCATGACTTATTGCAACACCCTGAATTTTCAGGAAAAGTCCCACAAGAAGTCTTGGATCTCGTCAAGAACTACGACCGCGATGCTGTGAGTGAAGTGACGGGGATCGGAGCCGATGCCGTTCGTCTCATCGCTGCACAACTTTGGAACAATACGCCTTCTCTCGTTGTTGCAGGTCCTGCTGTTGAGGGGCATGCGTATGGATTCAGCAATGCGGCAGCGGTTCAACTCCTGAATGTTATTCTGGGTAATCGCGGAAATTCGTTGGAAGGACAGTCGGAACACCCCTTCCCGCAGATGACTCCTACGTTGGGAAGTTATCGTGCGTTGGCGGAACTGCACAAGAAAATGGTGTCAGGAAATTGTCAGGCTTTGCTGATCCACGGGACAAACCCGGTCTTTACATCGCCGACCCACCTGGAATTTTCGGAAGCCATGAAAAAGGTGCCTTTCAAGGTAGCCTTGGTGACGCACATCGACGAAACCGCAGGCCAGTGTGATCTGGTTTTGCCGTTACTGTCTGCCATGGAGGATTTTGGAACCCATATCGCCGAATACCAGCCCAGCGGAGTAGAACTGATGCTCCAGCAACCTCTGATGGAAAAACTCTATCCGGAGACCAAAGGGTTCGGTGATATTTTGCTGGATGTTCTCAAGAAGCGTAAACCTCAGGAATATGCGGTATTTCCTGACTACTACAGCTATCTCAAGGCGGCAGTGCTGAAGGCCAAACCGGTATTTCACTCGGATGAGCCCGATGAGCATTTCTGGGAAACGGCGCTGATGAATGGGGTGGTTAAATGGGAGGGCAAACCCACGGACCTGGAAGCCAAAATGGTTCCTCTTGAAGTACCTGAGCCGCACGGGTTGACCACGGACTACCCATTTTATTTTGTCCCCTCAATTCGTCCGGATATGCGCGATGGTCGCCACGCCTACTTGCCCTGGTTGCAGGAATCTCCGGAAACCATGACGACGGTGGTATGGGATAGTTGGGTTGAAATCCATCCAAAGACAGCAGCTCAGATGCAGATCAAGGAAGGGGATGTGTTGTTATTGCAATCTGCGACAGGATCGATACAGGCCAAAGCCTATATTTTCCCCGGTATTCAGCCGGACACTGTCTCCATGCCGTTGGGGCAAGGGCATACTCAGATGGGGCGTTATGCCAGTGGAGTGGGAGCCAATCCCTACAAGATTCTGGATCCGATTTTTGATGCACATACCGGGGAACTGGCGTTGCATGCCACTCGGGTTGCCATCAGAAAGACAGGAGAAAACCAGAAAGTTGTGAAGGATGAAGGTCCAACCAATCTTCAGAATGGACAAAAACTGGTTGCCACGCTATCCGCTGATCAAGCCAAACTGGCTAGGGAGATCTGATTATGTCATTGAGCAATCTGATTCAAAACTGGGATTCATTTCGCAAGCGCCGTCCCTATGAGGACCAGTATAAGGATGCCCCCTACAAGTGGGCCATGGTCATCGACCTGGATAGTTGTATCGGATGTAATGCCTGTACGGTGGCGTGCTATGCTGAGAATAACCTGGCAGTTGTGGGCAAGGAGCGCTTTGGCAAAGGGCAGGCGATGCACTGGATTCGCATCGAACGCTACTGGGGCGAAGGCGAAGCGCTGGAGACTGAATTCCCTGAACGCGGGGCGCAATACCTGCCCATGCTGTGTCAGCAATGTGAGGCTGCCCCTTGTGAGCCGGTTTGCCCGGTCGGTGCCACGCACCATTCTCCGGATGGACTGAATACCCAAGTCTACAACCGTTGTGTGGGATCACGTTACTGTTCGGCAAACTGTCCTTACAAAGTACGCTACTTCAATTGGTGGAACTACCCCGAACGCGCTTGGCCGAACCCGCTGGAATTGCAGTTGAATCCGGACGTAACCGTGCGCAGCAAAGGGGTGATGGAGAAATGTACCTTCTGTATGCAGCGTCTGCGTGCAGGGCAGGACAAAGCCAAAACTGCGGGTCGACTTCTGGCGGATGGCGAGGTGCTGACGGCTTGTGCGCAAGCATGTCCAACCTCTGCCATTACATTCGGGAACTTGGCTGACAAGAATTCCAAGGTGGCACGTATGTGGAAAAATCAGCAAGTGGATTTGGCGAAGAATGCCCAGGACAAATCGGAAGAAGGTGTGCGTGGCTACCGGATACTGGAAGATTTGAATACCTATCCGTCCATCGTGTATCTGGAACGCTTGCGTAACTTTGCAGCCTGACGAGAGTCTTTTCATGATACTCGCGCCGATCCTTATCATTCAGGGAAAAAAACATGAGTCATAACGTGCACGGTCATCCACAGATGGATGTTCAAGTAGAAAGAAAATTTGTGCCAAAGGTCAAAGACTTGGGACCAGATGTCAATTGGGCACAGATCAATAAAGATGTCTTGCGCAGTTTGGAAAAGCCTCGTCCGGTATTCTGGATCATTTTCTTCTCGGCACTGGCCCTGTTTTCATTTGGGGTGTACTGTGAAGTCTACCAATACCAGAATGGAATGGGGGTGGCCGATCTGAACAATCCTCAAGTGTGGGGGTTGTACATTGCCACCTTCATTTTCTGGATCGGGATGGGTCACTCGGGAACGTTGCTGTCGGCACTGCTGCACATCATTCATGCCGATTGGCGCAAACCGATCTACCGATACTCGGAAGCGATGACCACATTTACCCTGCTGACAGCAGCCTTGTTCGTCATGGTGCACATGGGGCGCCTCTGGGAATTCTATTATGTGGTGGCCTATCCCAATGAACGCTGGACATGGCCCAATTTCACTTCTCCGCTGGTCTGGGATGCCACAGCCATTGGCACGTACTTGACTTCATCACTGTTGTTTCTGTACATGGGGATGATTCCTGATCTGGCTATTTGTCGTGACAATGCCAAGGGGGCACGCCGGGCACTCTACAAGTTCCTGTCGCTGGGTTGGCAAGGGACCGATCGTCAGTGGGGGAATTTCAAGGTGGCTTACATGACCATGGCCTGTTTTCTCATGCCGCTGGCCGTATCGGTTCACTCCATCGTGTCCACAGACTTTGCCGTCTCGCAAAATCCAGGTTGGCACGTAACCTCGTTCCCTCCCTACTTTGTGCTGGGTGCTCTGTACTCTGGATGTTCCGGGATCATTACGCTGTTCATTGTGTTGCGCTATGTATTCCGCTTCGAAGCCTACATGACCCAACCGATTTTGAACAAACTGATCAAGATGACCTTTGCAATTGCCATGGTCTGGACTTATCTTGATCTTATCGAGTATGCGACGACCTGGTACGGTAGCGATGAAGTTGCAAAAGCCGATCTGCTTTACCGGGCAACTGGGGATTATGCCTTGCAGTTTTGGGGGATGATCTTCTGTGCCATGGTCATGCCGTTCACCCTGTTGATTCGCTATGTGCGACATAACTACACGGTTCTTCTGATCATCTCACTGATCCTCAATGTGGGTATGTGGCTGGAGCGCTTCCAGATCATTACTCCGACCTTTGCCAAGTCACACTATCCCTGGACCTGGACAGCGGGATGGTGGCCAAGTTGGGTGCAGTGGGGGATCGTGGCGGGTAGTTTTGGCTGGTTTACCATGTTGTTCATGCTGTATTGCAAGATCTTCCCCAGCGTGTCGATGTACGAAGTCAAGGAAATGGTGCACGAGCAAAATCTCGAAGGAAAAGCCATGGCACACGCCAATCCGGAATCAGAGCAAGCCCCTGTGGGATTATTGGAAGGAGGACAGGCATGAGCAAGAAAGCGGTGACATTGGCGCTATATGCCGACCCTGATGAAGCAGGGAATGCCTTGAGGGAATTGCGTGATTGTTCAGTTCCGGGTTTCAAGATGGATGACGTGATCATCAAGTCGCCCATCGATCACCCGGAGTTGACAGAACTCCTGAACCATCGGCCCGTCTACATTCAACTCTTTACGTTGCTGGGGGTTCTACTCGGCCCCACCACCGGGTTGGTGCTCATCGCATCAGCACAGGCCAGTTTTATTTACCAGACGCGTGGTGGACGGCCCATTGTGCCATTCCCTCCGGACATGGTGCTGACCTACGAGTTATTTATCCTCTCAGGGGTATTGATGACCGTGATTTCAACCTTCGTTGCCATGAAACTTCCGGGAAATAGAAGCCCGCTGTACAACGCCAGCGTATCGGAAGACAAGATCGGTATTCTGGTCAAGGCTGAAGCACAGAATATTCCACACATCGACGAAATCTTGCGGCGCCATAACCCGACAGAAATAAAGGGAGATCATTCAAGATGAAAGCAAAACTACGGTGGCTGGTTGTATTGGCCATGATGCCATCCCTCGCGCTGGCTTGGCCCTGGAGTAAGGATATGGCTAACCAGATTAGTGTCAAGCCGGAAGAAGGCCCTGATTCAGTACGCCCTTTTCCTGGACGCTCAGTGCCCGTCAATGGAACTCTCACCACGCCGTATGTCCATGATGGCGATGCGGCCATGAATATTCCCAACCCTAATCCTCCAACGGAGAAATCCGTGGCTTATGGGCGAGAAATGTTCAAGATCTACTGCGTCCCTTGTCATGGTGATTCGGGAACCGGGGATGGTCTGGTAGGGGAAAAACTGATCGTTCGTCCTTTCGATCTGACGGCACCTCGTGTGCAGAAGGAAGTTCCTGAGGGTTACATCTGGGGACACATCACCTTCGGTGGCGCGTTGATGCCCTCCTATGGAAATGATATGTCGCCCTCAGAGCGCTGGGATGTGGTCAACTATGTTCGCCATGGTTTGCTGACAGATCCAACGGCTACCAAGCGGACTGTCACGACCACCGAGAACAAATAATATAAGGAGTCATCCGTGATCTCATTTTCCAGTTGGTCAGTATTGACCGTCGATTTTTTGATTGTGCTGCACCTGTGCCTGGCGGGAGTGGCATTCCCTTGCCTGTTGCACCTGGTGAACGGGAAGTGGCGCTATGATGTGCGCCATATCTCGGTGGCGTTTTTTTCACTGTATCCACTGGCAGTCGTGCTGCTGATCATCCTCCTGTTTGGAGGGGAACTTACGTTTCCCTGGGCGGGTAGTTTTGAGCATCTGCCCAAGTGGAACAACCTGAAATTCCTTCGAGTACGGGAGTTGGCGGGGATCGTCATTGTGGGACTGGCGTATGGGGCGTTTGTCAAATTACAGCCCTTGTCTGAAAAATCGCCGGAAAACATGGCTCGTTTCAAGGCGCTGGCTTCGGTGATTCCGTTCATTCATGTCTTGTACTGCACCATGGTTGCATGGGACTTCGAGATGACGCTGTTACCTAACTGGGAAAGTTCGATGTTCTCGGTTAACTACATTGTCAGCGTTTCTGGAATGTTTCTGGCTTCATTCGTGATTTTGTTGACGATTTTGCAAAATTGCGGCCTGGTGTCAAAGCCGATCCGTCTGCAGGTGTTCAATCACCTGGCTCAGATGATGCTAGGGTTTACCATCCTCTGGATTTACACCTTCTTTGGTCAATACCTGATCATCTGGTATGGCAACATCTCGGAAGAAACCGGGCGCATCTACCAGATGCAGTATGGCTTTTACAGCCCTCTGTTCTGGATGTTCTTCGTCATGAAGTTCATCATCCCGTTCGTCACGCTGGTCTTTCCTTTCAGTCGTCATAATCCACGGGTAATTTTTCTGGTGGCTTGTGACATTGCGTTGGGAAGTTGGATCGAACGCTACACCTGGATATCTGGCACCTACCCCGCAGATCATTATCCCATGACTGCGAGTTTTGACATCGGTGTGACCGGCGCTATCCTGGTTCTGGCTGTCCTGATTGTAAGAAGTCGTCTAAAAGCGACAGCTGTCATAAAATAGTGGGTCCAGCGGGTTGAAAAGCGCTGGGGATGCTGGTATAAAGGCATACGAGTTTGAGGAAACGGTCAGGGATAGTGAATGGTTTCATGCCACGACCTCTGGCCAACCGAGAAGACAAGATCAAAATTTTTAAACTGCGTCAGTTTGAATTTACAAAGAGGGGGGGAGAATGAGAAAAAAATCCATAGCATCGAGAGGGTTCTGGCTCATGATTGTCGGTGGTATGCTCACCGGGATGGGGAACGGAAGCGTATTTGGAGCCGCTCTGATGTGTTTCCTGGGAAGAGGTGACTTTGGTGATTGGGGTGGCTGGTATGGCATGGCCTATGATCCCCACACATTCACCGGATTTATCGACTGGTGCATGCTGGTGTTTGGCTTTGCTTACATCGGGATTCTGGCTATCGCCTTCCAGCGCCACGATGCCATCGAAAACGCCGCTTGATATCAGTCACCACTTACTTCACACGAAATTAAGGAGAATCACATGAGTATCGGTACCTTCGCTGCCATTATGGGTATTTCTCTGGCCTTTTCCAGCATGCTGCTGTCGTGGTACGTGCTGATGCCACGCAAGCGTCAAGGCCATCATTAAGGGATTTTTATAACAATAATTGATCATATGTACGTCAAGTTCTCACAGGGGGTTTACGATGCTTAAATATTTGTTTGCTAAAAACGAGGATATTCCGGATGGGGCCGCAGCGGTCTACTTCGGTTTCTCCGCCATCACATGGTTTGTGATCGGTACGGGCTTGGGCGCTTTCAATGCGTCGAAATTGGCCTTTCCCGATTTTGTGACCGGTCTGGAGTTTGTTTCCTTTGGTCATATGCGTCAGGTTCACGTGCACGCAGTGATTATCGGTTGGATCTCCATGGCCTTTGCTATGGCCATGATGTACATGACCCCTGCACTGGGCAATACCAAACTCTGGTCTGAGAAACTGGGTGTCTGGAATGCCTTGCTGTGGAATGTTGGCTTGTCTTTGGGGCTGACTCTGCTGTGGGCTGGGATGACCTCCGGACGTGAGTATTCCGATTTTCCCTGGTTTATCGATCTGTATGTGGTTTTCCTGGTTGTAATGCCTCTGGGGATCAATGTCTGGAAAACGATCATTCATCGCAAGACACAAGGGATTTACACCACCAACTGGTTCTTTGCTTCCGCCGTGTTCATGGTCGGGGTTGTGTTCCTGGTGGGTAACCTGCCTGAGTATTTCCACTTGACCGGTTTGACCGAAGCCTACTTGACCTGGTGGTTTGCTCATAATGTGCTAGGACTGTGGATTACCCCGGTGGCTGCTGCCATTGCTTACTATACGATTCCCAAGGTTTCGGGAAATCCGCTGTACTCCCACCGTATCGGTCACTTGCACTTCTGGTCAGTGGTAGTGTTTTATTCCACACCTGCAGCACACCATCTGATGTCGGCTCCATTGCCTGAATGGCTCAAGTCCTTTGCTTCCGTGGAAGGGGTGCTGATTCTGGTGCCGGCCGTTGCTTTCGTGTCCAACATTCTGTTGACCATGCAAGGCAAGTGGAACATGTTTGTTGAAAATCTGGAAATTCGCTTTACCGTAACGGCATGTCTGATGGCTATTCCGCTGAACATGCAAGGTGGCTTCCAGCAAACTCGTGCCATCAACTGGTACATTCACGGAACGGGATGGATCGTTGCCCATGCTCACCTGGCTTTGTTGGGGTTCTCCACCTTTGCTGAAGTGGCCGCTGTCTATCTGGGCTTGCAGACCCTCATGAAGCGTAAACTGTATTCGCTGACCTTGGGTAACCTGCATTTCTGGTTCCTGTTGATCGGGTTTACAACATACTGGGTCTCCATGACCATCGCAGGTCTGATCCAAGGTGCCGGGAAAATCTATGAAGTTCCCTATATTGACGTGGTAATGGCTGAGCATCCTTACATGATCGCACGCTGGATCGGGGGCTCTTTGGTCTTCACCGGAAACTGTGTGTGGCTCTACAACATGTGGATGACGGCTCGTGCCGGAACGGTGGTGCCAGAAGGTCGTATGCCTCATGAATTGGCCTACGAACGATAAGAAGATAAGCCACCTATTTGGAGGAGTTTCATAATGGTTAATTTTAGAGAGTATAAAATCGGGGCTCGATTCTTCGGGATCGCCCTGGGTGGATCGATGTGTATCACGCTGTTCCTGCCAAGTTTTGACTTCCGTAATGTGAATGCGACAGAAGTGGCGTTGGACAAGCAGTTGTGGGCAGGATGGGAGTCCGGTTTCAACTTGGATGACCCTTGGCTGCGCGGCGATCATCGTCCTCTGCGTGTCACCCTGAAGGTTGATCCCAAGACAGGGCAGCCCATGGAAGCGACAACCGCCTATGTTTATCCAGCGGGGACTCGTATGCCCAACGGTGTGGATCACCCTGACATTCTGGGGGCAATGGTTCAGCAGTTGAGCCTTGACAAGGGACGCATCAGCGAAGCCAATGAGTCACAAGGTGCCGTGTTTCTCCTGAGTTCTGAACCGCAAGGCGACGGGACCAAGCAGTTCTACATCGAGGATGCCAGTGCTACCAAAGGTTGGACCCCTGATGCGGTCTTGAAAGCGGCTGGTGATGAAAACACCTACCATGCTGCGTATGGCAAGGCGATCTTTGTTCGTGAAGGTTGCTGGTGGTGCCACACCTTGCTGCCAGAAGAAACTCAGGATTGGCAGGTTTTCGGTGCGCCTCCGATGCTGGGTGACTTTAACGGGGAATCTCCAACAGCGTTCGGTTCTGACCGGAAGGCCCCCGACATTCTGCACGTAGGTTCACGCAACTCTTCGCGTGAATGGATGATGATGCACTTCTTCAACCCGCGTCTCGTTCAACCTTACTCGATCATGCCGCGCTTCGATTACCTGTGGGGCAAGGTGGATGCAAAAGGTCAGACCATCGACTACGACAAATGGCGTTCAGAGTACAACGAGTATGTTGAAGGCCAGCGCGTGACCCCACCTGAGGTTCCCATGTACGCCAGCAATTCTGATGCGCGTGCGTTGATCGACTTCGTGTTGTCCTTAAAATAATTCATTTCCAGCGGGTGCCCCCAGCGGGTGCCCAATGGATGCATAGGAGGTGGTGAGATGAGTAACTGGACTTTTGAGTCTCCGATGAATTCTCTGTCAACACAGGAAAAAATTCTGAGAGATGAGAAACTGTGGGAAGATGATAACCTGGGGGGGGTGCACGAAGATAACAATCCCGTTCCAGCCCCTGTTGTCTGGTTGGTGGCATTGACGGTTGTGACGGCATTCCTGATCACATTCCCGCTGTGGGGGCAACGTCCTACGGCAGCCTTGTACGAGCCCTATGTTAATTCGATGGACAAGCCAGAAGTGTTGGCTGCCAAGAGCGACAAGGAAGCCATGGACAAGATCGTCGAGATGAACAAGGGAACCCCCAACGATGCGCTGTTGGAACGTCACCCCTTGACCATGGATGACCTTCGTATTATCGCTCCTCAAATTAAAGCGCTGGAAGCCAAAGGCGCTCATATGCATGACTACGAGGTGGTGGGTGATCAGGTGGTTGTAGCGAATTTCGAGGGAAACTATCGTCCTGATGGTACCCGCATTCGCCAGCAGCCATGGTGGGACAAAGGCTATACCATCGATTTGTTCTATCTGAGCTACTTCTTCCTTTCAGTTTTTACCATGATCAAGCGGTTGCCTCCCACCAGCTGGCAGCCCAAGCACGATCATTAATTCGGAGAACATCATGATTGACTTGGATTATGGACCTTTGGCAGTTGGCTTGATCATTGCATACGCTTTCATCATGCCATTCATCTACAGTTTCTTCGTGGACAACTTCGACAAGAAATAATGAGTTAAGTGTCGTACGGTAGGACAGGTAGGGTGTCATGCGTCAAAAGCGTGACACCCTTTTTGTTAACTAAAAAATAAGTGAGTCTCATGCTGTCCACTTTGCTGGCATTTCAGATCAAGTACAACAATGGTCTGGATATGAGTATCGAAAGTTTGAGCAGTCGTCGCTTTGGCGTCTTTGTTTTCATATTCTTGATGATTGGCATAGCGGTTTTCTCCTCCATAATTTACGCTGTGGTGCGCGGGGAACACGGTAGCAAGACCAAGATGAGAACAGGGGAGAAGGTGATGATCGGTGCGATCATCATGGGGGTTGTCGTCGCGATACTGTTTGCGGCCACACAGATGATCGGAAATTTTCTGTTCTGATCGAGAGGAGCGTGGCTGACCAGATGATGGCACGATCCTGGGGAACCAATACCGGGAGCAGTCAGTCACATGAAGTGAAGCAAAAGAGTGGTAGACTACCATTTTAGGGGGGAGAGGAATCATGATTGCCGACTATCTCAATTCGTTGTCTGACGGCTGGACCATTTACCTATGGCTGGTTGCTGGAGCGATGATCATCGTTGCCAGCATCTATGGAATCCGCTGGGGTGCCAAGAATGAGCAGTTTGATGAGGACATCAAATATTTGGTCTTCAAGGACTCGGATCGCATCAAGATGAAGCCAGAAGAATTTGCCAAAAGTCAGGAAGTGTTGGCCAAACAAGAAGCCAGAAGAGCGGAAGTTTTGGCTCAACAAGCGGCTAATTCCGCCAAGCACTGATGAAAAAGGGTGAAAAGGCACTGCTGTGGTTCGTGGTGGGTTTGGTGGTACTGTCGGTCGGACAGAATTTGTTCAGCAAAAAACCGAAGGAATTTCAGGATGCTGAGCGGGGGATTCCCTATTATTCGACCGCAACTCCTCAACTTGCCAGAGAGGCTTCGGATATCATAAGGCAGAATGATTGCCGTCAATGCCATTCGTTCTGGTCTGTACGTAACGTCATGCAATCGGTTCCATCGCCCTCTCTGGATGGTATGGGAGATCTGAGGTCTGAACAGTGGTTGTATGCTTATCTGTCGGCAGCCAATCCACAAACCCTGTTGCCGACCCGACTAAAGCCGGAATATCGCATGCCTTCGTTTGCCATGTTGCCAGAGAATGAGCGCAGGACCTTGGCCAAGTATCTCGCTTCATTGCATGCCAAAGACTGGTATCTGGAAGAAACACGCAAAAACGAATACGAGAAGTTGACGGGTAAGGACGACTACAAAAAATGAGTGAATACGTCGCGCCAGAAAAAGATACGGGTAAGTGGCTGAGAGCGATGATCGGTCTTGGCATAGCCACAGCCATCAACCATTTCGGTGACCGCCTGCTGGGGGTCACCATTGAGATATTTACCAGTCCCTTGAAATATTTTTCCCCGGCATGGGTGATGGATGTCTTCCTTGTGCCCATGATTGCCAACTTCTGCCTGGCTCTGGTCTTTGGAAAAGGCAGCAAATGGCTTTGCTATGTTACCCCCCTGATTGTGCGCGGGCTCAGTTATTTTAATATTGCAGTGGTGACGGGGCCCCCGCAGGAAGGCTACCTGATTCCCCTGGGTTGGTGGGGATTCTTCATTATTCTGGCCATGGAAACCGGGATGGTTGGTGCGATCATGGGAGAGGCCCTGGTGAAGCGCAACTATGGACGCAAGCCGGTTGAAATGCTTTATCAGGAGCGTATACAACGAGAAGAAAAGCGGCGAGAGCGTATCCGACTTGCACGTGAACAGCGGGGTAAGTAGGAATGGCACGCCAGACTCGTGTACCGCTCACCCCAGATGAGCGGGCGCAGCGCAGAAAAATTCTTTCAGCCGTTCTGATCACCTGTATCGCCGTTGTCATGATCGGAAGTTCCTTGCATGTCGTCAAGTTGGGTGCCGGACGCATGAATGACATGCGCCAACTCGTTTCTTACGACATCAAGAATGAAGCCAATCACGAGCGTGCGGCCGGTGAAGATATTCAGTTACATCACCAAAATGAAGTGGGAGAAGTCAAAGGTGGTTACACGGTAGAAGAAGCCGAACAATTGCTGTCACGAGAACAGTGGGAAGAACTGTCAACGATGGTGACGATTCCTGCGGGACCATTTATGATGGGTTCCGATCTTGATCGCGCGGATCCCGCCGATAAGCCACGCCACCAGGTTAACCTGCCCGCGTATGCAATAGACAAGTATCCCGTGACCAATGCTCAATACGCGCGATTTGTGGCGGCAACGGGCCATCGCCCGCCGAGTAACTGGAAAAATGGCAAGTTCCCTGCAGCACTTGTACTGCATCCGGTGACACTGGTCACCTGGTACGATGCCCAGGCGTATGCGAAGTGGGCGCACAAGCGTTTGCCCTCTGAAGCGGAATACGAAAAAGCGGGCCGTGGCACGGACGAGCGCCGCTGGCCTTGGGGCAACACCATGGACCCGAAAAAATTGAATACCTATTACACGGTCAATTCCACGACTCCCGTCAATGCCTACCCCCAGGGTGCCAGCGTATATGGGGTGTTCGATTTGTCCGGGAATGTGGATGAGTGGACCAGCAGTGACTTTTTGCCATATCCGGGCTCCATTGCGCCCACCATTACTTTCTTGGGGAAGGTACCGGTGCAGAGTAACGCACAGGATCGCTCTCTGAAGATATCCGATCAAAAGATTATCCCGCGCAGTTATAAAGTATTGCGCGGAGGTTCCTGGAAAGGAGATCCCTTTTCAACCTCCCTGTTTCACCGTGATAATGCCTTTGCCAACATGACCTCTGATTTTTATGGTTTCCGCTGTGCGGCCAGCCCAACCGATATCCAACATACCCCATAACCTATTGATGAATACTTCAATCATTCGCATTCCCCTTCTATTATTGGCGGGACTGGCTACAAGGTCCGCGTGGGCACTCGACAGCTATCGCTACCTACATGTGACAGTGGATACTCCCTGGAATATCTTTTTGTTTCTTTTGATCGGCATTTTTGCACCATTTATCCTGATGGCGGTTCTGGCGTGGCGCTATTCATTCAAGAAAAAATCGGATGAAGGAGAGGCATCGGTGGACTCATCTGAGGAGCACTTATGAGACAACAGGCAAAACAGCCGTTGCGCAGATTGTGTTGGAGTATGGGAGGGTTGTTTGCCCTGCTGTTCAGTTTGTTGACTTGGCCAGCATTGGCGGCTGATTCAGGAGGTGCTGCGCAAAATGTGAATGGTATCCAGATGATGGAGGCATTCCAGAAAGAGCAGGGGCCACGAGACGATGGCGTGACACCGGTAGCCGACAAGAAGAAGAAATTGATCATGTTCATCATGGGTATCCCCTTGATCCTGATGATTTTGGTGACGGGGGCAGTGGGAATCGGGATGGGGATCTATGGCAAGCCCTGGTTTGTGCCACATATGATACTGGCCGGGCTCACGATGACATTGGCGCTGGTTCATGCGATCGTTGGGGTAGCCTGGTTCTTTCCGTTTTGAGTGCGCGTCTGATTCTGCTGTTATACGGCCTTTCTGGTGTAGTCGGATTGGCCTACGAAGTCCTTTGGGTACGCATGGAATCCCTGCAATTCGGTTTGAGCGTCTTCGGGGTTGTCGTGACCGTAGCGGCGTTCATGCTGGGATTGGGAATAGGGGCCCTGATGTGGTTGCGTTGGCGCATCGCGCGACCCTGGCGTTGGTTGGCTTTGCTCGATGGTATCGTTGCTTTGTATGCGTGGTGTTTGCCTGGCTTGGCCAGGCAGGAAACCGGTTTCCTGTTACAGGTTGCTCCCCATGGCGCGGTAGCCTGGCATGTTTCGCTGACAGTGATGTCGATTTGCACCTTGACGTTGCCGGCCATACCCATGGGAGCCAGTCTGCTTTTGGTGTTACAGGGTTGGACTGTGATGCCGGGGGCGGGCGACAGAAAACTGGGTCTGCTCTATGGGGTCAACACGTTGGGTGCCGTGATGGGCGCATGGTTGCCATTGGTGCTACTACCCTGGCTGGGGTGGGTGAATGCATTGCGGACCATTGCGACCTTGGGAGGGGTCATGGCCGTTGGTTGGGCGTGGCTTGACGGGCAGTCTCGACTATCCGTTGCACACGATGAGCCATCGCTACCCAACCCACGCCTATTTCATCGCGTCAGCCTGCTCTATGGACTGTTGGGCATGGCCAGTCTGGGACTCGAAGTGGCCTGGACGCGTTGGTTTGGTTTGCTGTTCCTGCGCACAGAGTATGTTCTGGGCCTGATTCTTGCCAACTACTTGCTGGGGATTGGGTTGGGCAGTGTGGTGGGCGCTCGCTGGCGACTGGAACGCTGGCAAACGGTACTTCCCTGGCTAGCGGCTGGCAGCATTCTGGCTGGATTGATGGTTTTTCCAGAAATTGCGGCATGGGCAGAAACCCCCCATGGTCAGACACTGGGGGATGCATTGCTGTTACAGGGACTGGTATTGCTGGTACTGACGTTTCCCGTGACGTTCACGCTGGGGTTATGGTTCCCCTTGCTGGGTCGCACGCAATCTTCTCCCTTGGCTGGGGTGGCGCTCTATGGGGTGAATGCCCTTGGCGGGGCTGTGGGGGCTTTGTTGACGGGGTTCGTGTTGATTCCCTACCTTGGTACGACCGGTACCGTAGTGGCCTGCGCCTGGTTGATGTTGCTGGCCAGCATGGGATGGGAAGGGCGCTGGCACTTCTGGCAGATACCCGGACTTCTGTTTATGGTGGCTTGGGGATGGTGGTTGTGGCCGTTGCCCAGCGCAGCACGCTTACTGCCTGAGGCGCTGAATGGTTCCCATGACCTGTATCGCTATGAGGATGCCGTGGCCATGACCCAGGTGGTGGAGCAGGCCGATGGTCAGCGCTTGTTGCTGACGGACCTGCAGCGCCATGATGCCTCGACAGAGCCTACTGCAGTTTATGTCCAGGGAAATCAGGGGCGGCTGCCACTGCTGCTGCAACCGGCCCCACATCGGGTGCTGTTCCTGGGTCTGGGAACCGGTTTATCCCTGGCCGGGAGCCTGCCTTATCCCAATGCGCAACGTACGGCGGTCGAGTTATCGCAGGGAGCCATAACGGCGGCCGGTCGCTATTTTGTTGAAACGGGTGTTTTGGGACAAACACAGGTGGTGCGCGATGATGCTCGACATTTCCTGTCCGTGTCGTCGGAACACTATGATGTCATCATCGGCGATTTGTACCATCCGGATCTGGCGGGGGTGGGGGCATTACTCGCCGAGGAGCAGTTTATTCGGGCCAGAGAGCACCTGACCCCCGATGGGTTGTTTGTGCAGTGGATTGCGCTGAATCAGTTTGATGTGGCTTCATTGAATACGGTATTGCGAACTTTTCGTCGAGTATTTCCCGATGGACGCTGGTTTCTGGATGGCATGCACGTGGCCTTGGTCGGTCCACGCCAGCGCTGGGCCGGGTATCCCGATGTACGGTCGGGTCAGGAGCGTCTGAATGCGGAACAGCAACGGACTGCCACGGCCGGAGAGGGGATATGGACGTGGTTGGGGCGCTATGGGGGGGCTATTCCGGACAGTCGCGGGGCGTATCAGTCAGAATGGAATCCGCAGATTGAATTTCTACTGCCGCAGTCAAAGTATCGTTCCGGCGAACTGGCGCAGTTGCTGCGCGACTGGTTGAAACAGCGTCCGACACTACAGCGGGCTGCACAGGAACTGGCGATTCCGGTTGAGCACCAGCAAGAGTTTGCGCAGGCCTACCGGGCGACTGGAGCGTTGGTACAGAGTTGGATCGATGGTCTTCAGGACAAACCTGGAGAAGCGGGCCGTCTGGTGCGCATGGCCTTTGACGATAACCCACAGGATCGCTGGGTAGACTATGCACTGGTGGATGAAGTCATGTTGCAACTGCAACGCACCACCATGCCGGCAGCGCAGAGGGAACAAATCCTGGAAAAACTGGCCCAACGATTTCCATGGCATGCCGAAGTATTGCGAGCGCTGTGGCACTTGCAACAGGATCAGCAACAATGGGATGAGGCGCTACAGACGCAACGACAGTTGCAGCGCGCCTCGCCACTTGACCGGGAGGCCCGGAGCGTGAAGAATACCCGGTTGACTCAGTAATACGCGAGGATGGATTGAATGAGTGCTCTGCCTACTACAACACGGTTTCACTTGCAGCGTCGCTCCGTTCAGGTGATCACCCTGTTGTTGACGATCGTGGTGCCAGCAACGGGGTTGTTTCGCATTGATCCCAAGGCCGGCGCGCTGGTGATTTTACATCGTCAGGTTTGGTTTGCCGATTTTTTTCTGATAGCAGGCTTGTGGGTGAGTCTGGTCAGTCTGTTGGTGATGCTCTATTCTTTGGCTGGAACGGTTTTTTGTGGTTGGGTCTGCCCCCAGAATATCTTTTCCGAATGGGCCAATTTCATGACTCGGCTGTTGCTGGGCAAGCGTGCCGAAGTCAGCCTTGATGGTCAGGCCCCGCGGGTGGCCCCGGCCAAGAATCGAGTGCTCAACTGGGTCCTGCTGGGTTTATCGTTTTTGGTGGCTGCAATGTTTCTGGGGGTGATCCCCTTGTTCTATTTCTATGATCCGGGTACGGTGGTGTCCTTTCTGTTATGGCGCTCAGATCCTGCCTTGGCCCAGTCACTGCACTGGATTTATGCCGTCTTTGTCTTGATCATTTTGGTGGATATTGCGGTGATACGCCATTTCTGGTGTCGATTCGCTTGTGTCTATCGGGTTTGGCAGCATAGTTTTCGTACCCGCGAGACCTTGCATGTGCGGTACGATGCCAGTCGTTCCAGTGCCTGCGAGAAATGTAATTATTGCGTGACATCCTGTTTCATCGATATCGATCCACGTAAAACCGACATCTATGACAGTTGCATTAACTGTGGTGAATGTATTGATGCTTGTAACCGATTACAGGGAAAAAAGGGACTTCCGGGTTTGCTGTCTTTTGAGCTGGGGGAGCGCCAGAACAAAAAAATCGAGCGTATCCAGTTTCGTAACAATGCCTTTGGATTGAAATCCCGCACCGTGTGGATGACCATGGTGTTGTTGTTGGGGCTGAGTTTCTTCTCATGGGGATTGTGGACCTGGAAACCTCTGCACCTGTCGGCGTATCGGGCAGAAACCCAGGCTTCGTCGAACGTGGCGCTGGACTATCGTATCGAAGTCGCCAATAAGCGCTACCAGCCAGAGGTGGTGACACTGGTATTGAAAGGACTCGATGCAGGGTCATACCACTTCTCCCAGACACAACTGGTGATTCCGCCCGCTGATCGTCGTTCCGTTACGTTATCGGTATCGCCGACTTTGTCTCACGGGCTACATTACTTTATCATTGAAGCCAGTGCACCGGATGTGAGTTGGAAGGACCATTTCTCCATACGCCACTTTTCTGAATCTTCCACGCGGAGGTCGCCATGAATGAGGAAATCACACCAAAAAAACCGTTGACGGATGTCAGCCCGGAATGGGGAAGGTCAGACCAGAAGCACTTTGGTTATGCCGATGATGAAGAGCGCAAAAATAAGCGTGGTTTGGAAGACTGGGAATTGGTTGAAAGTATTCCACTCTCGCAGAAACCGGTTCCTTACTGGTTTTATGCCATTGTCGTGGTGGTTTTGCTGGTGGCCATAGGTCTGGCATTCCCGTTTTGGGGGGTGCGTCCTGGTCATGTCAAGCATTGGTTGGATTGGGGGTTTTTTATTGCGTTGGTTTACATTGCCGTAGCAGCCACTTTTATCTACTTCATGGTGCACATGTATGGCGCACAGAATGCGGGGCAGAAAAAAGAAGAATTTCCACTTTCCGAGACAAGTCCTTCTGCGCAACAAGAGGTTCCCCGGCCATGATGCAGGGAATTCCTGTCCGCCAGATTTACTGGGTCCCGGTGTTGCTGGGCCTGCTGTGGGGGTGTTCCTCCGATGAGGGGAAACATCCCTATACCGTCGCCCAGCATTGGCATGGTTGGGAAGTTCGGGTGGAAAGTCGTCCAACCCCGCCACAAGCAGGTATGAATGAAGTGCTGGTGTTTGTCACGGGAAATTATGACCATCCCGTTGCTTCCTGTCTGGTCGATGTGCGCAGTGCCAAGGCGGATGAGTGGAAACAGGCTATTCAGGATGGTCTTGTGGGGGTGTATCGACGGGCAGCACTCCTGGGGCCGGGAGAACGTCAGACCTTGCAGGTGCGCTTGCATTGCGGAGATGATCCGGACTTGAACACGGTGCTGTATTTCCCCATCGCATTGACATCCTGAAGGCTCCCCTGTCCCGCTTCTCGTATGGGAGCCTCACTCCTCCTTCGTGCAGGTACCTGAGGGACCCGTCATGGTGAGGACGATGTTCACGAAATAGATGATGAACCCAACGGCCATGGAGGTTCCGGCAACAGCGACGACGGGGCCGTAAAAGTGGTGTACATGTGCCATGGCGGTGCGATCATGGAGCATCAGATTTCCTTCCCATATGCCAAATATCATTTGGGCGGAATAAAAACCATAGACTCCGAAGAACAGCCACCAGAAGTTGTGCTGGACCAGACGTTGGGAGTAAAGGGTCTTCCCGGTGAGGCGTGGCAACAGATAATAGGTGGTTCCCATGGCCAGAGAGACGACACCGCCAACCAGGTTCATATGAGCATGAGCCAGGGGGTCGATCATGTGTCCAGGACCTCCATAGGGGCTGCCGATGGAGTCCAGCCAGGAGCGGATGGGTGGAAAGACCTGCAACATTCCATGCATGGCCCCGATAAACAGGGAAGTGGCTGACATGAGAAAATACTTGACGAGGCGGCAATGATCAGAAACCTGACGCATGGGTTATCCTGAAGAAATTAACAGTTGACGAAAAGCAATCGGGAGCTGAAACAGTAAAAACAAAACACCCGGTGAATGGACACCGGGTGTTTAAAGAAGTTCGTGTAATCAAGTGGCCGACAAGATGCCTTTCAGATACTTGCCAGTGATGATTACATAAGGCGAATATTACTTGCCGTTCTTTTTCTGATCCCGGGCCAGAATGTCAACACCCATACCGCCCAAGGTGAGAGATACCAAAATCCCGCCAACGAACAGAATCACGGGAATGATCATGTAACCTTTGTTCATTACTTCCATTGTGTTCTCCCCCTCTTATGAAATTGCGCATGCGTCAGCCTTGCGGCGACGACGGTTTTGTTAAGCGCCTCAATCCTACCAAAGTCTTGGCGTTCTGGCAACCTCTTGATGCAGATAGGAGGGAGCATTCATGAATTGGGGATGATACGCTGAAATTGCTGGATTAATTCTTGGACACTTTGTGGGTTCTGGAAAGAGGCTTGCAGAGTTCCCGCGGGGTTGAACAGATAAAACGAGGTGCTGTGGTCAACCGGATAGTTGCCCGATGCGTCCCGTTCATCGGTGTGCAATGCGGCATACACCCCCATTGTCTGTGTGAAGGGTTGCAGTTGTGATTTATCGGCCTGGGCACCAATGAAACTGGGGTCAAAGGCCGTCAGATAGCGAGCCAGCAGAGGGAGGCTGTCACGGGTGGGATCCACGGATACGAAAATGGTCTGCGGGAGGAGCTGGTGCGCGGTACGGCGTTGTTGCATGACTCTGGCGAGTACGCCCAGATCCGTCGGGCAGACATCGGGACAGTGGGTATATCCAAAGAGCCATAGGGTCCAATGGCCCTTCATGTGATCGATGTCGAGAACCCCCTGGGTGCTGGGTAGTGAAAAAGCCGGGAGGGAAGGCCCGTTTGCCAGCCACTGTGTTCGGTCATTGAGCCCTTGCGGGGGGCTGGGAGACAGGAGGTAAAATGCTCCCAAGGCCGTTGACAACAGGAGTACGGCAATTCCCCATATCCTGATGGGCCGTTGGGGGCGTGGGGTCACTGGTCGCGTACCAGGCGGAAACCTACCGTACTGACGCGTGCCGTCGGATCATTGGCGGTACGCCGGTTCAGGTTGAGGTCAGCGGAATTATTGCGCCAAGAGCCACCGCGAACGACGCGGGACAGACACTCTCCCCCGGGGTTTGCGGCTTCGCCTTCCCAGGCCGCCCCGTTATTGGGGATGGTCTGCTGACCATCCTGATTGACGCGTCGGGTGTCTTGAAAGCAGTCTTCCATCCATTCCCACAAGTTGCCGCTCATGTCGTACAAACCCCAGTGGTTGGGGGCTTTGGTGGCAACGGGATGAGGGTGATTGTCGCTATTGCCTTCAAACCAGGCTATGGCATTCAACTGATCCCCTCCACAGTAGTGGTTGTCCAGTCCAGCCTGACAAGCATAGCCCCATTCACTTTCCGAGGGAAGGCGATAATGACGCCCGGTTTTGGCGTTCAGACGCAGAATATAAACTTGGGCATCTTCCCAACTGACGCGGTCGACGGGGCACAGGTCTCCGCAGTGTGGAAATGCGCTGGGGTTGCGATGCATGATGGCCTTCCACTGACCTTGGGTGACCAGGGTGGTGCCGATGGCAAAAGGTCGGGCAAAGGTCACTTTCACTCCCGGGGCAGGACTATAACTGCCGCTTGGAATCGATGTCATCTCGGGGCACTCTGGACAGTCCTTGACGGGAGGTGAGGCTGGCGTGGCGTGCGAGGATAGCGAAACAGCCAGGCAAGTGACCCAGACTGCGGTGGGTGCAAATTTTATCATGGTAAACCCCTCCTCTCTTATTGGATTGCGTGTGGGCCATGCCTTAGTGTAGCCCAGCAGTGGCAGGATGAAAAGATGTTGGCGGAGGAGCCTGACTGCTCATGTCAGGGGCTGCTGCGGTTCGGGATGATATCGGGGAATACATCCCGATAGGAGGCGTAGACGCTTGCGATGATCAGGGCCAATAGATAGAAACCAATGGGAAGCGACAGGAGGGGGATTACCAGGGCGATCCAGGAGCCGAGCGCCAGAAGCATGGCCATGGTCAGGGTGAACATGCCAAAAGCCGGGAGATTGCGCAAACAGGCCCGTGTACTTTCGTTCAATACCTGTAGGGTAGACAGGGAGGTAAACATCAGCAAGGCAGGGCTGAACCAACTGGTCATGAGCATGAACAACTGGAGCAACAACAGGCCCAACATCACAGGGGAGAGAGAAGCAAGCGTTATCTGTGCTTGTTCCAGTTGCGTGGTCCCGGTGGATGCAAGAGGTTGCTGCAAGTCGGCTATCGACTGTCCTCCCCAGGTGATCAGGATCAGGCTCAGCAAGGTTTCCACCAGGATGTTGATCAAACCCAACTGGAACAGGTACCGTGGGTTGTGCTGGAATGCCTTGAGAAGATGGCGTGCCTTGAGGGAACGCTCGGATTCGATGGCATGGCAGCCGAGCATGAAGCCGGCAAAAATGCCAGGTAGGGACAGAGAAAATAGTATGGGGCCCAGGGTCGGGAAATAAATGGCCACGACCACGACCATCAACCACAGGCTGAGGGTGCTGATCCAGCCTATCGGACTCAGCAGCACCAGGGAAGCACCCTGACGGATCCACTGGAATCCCCGTGCGGCGGAAACACGGCGCGGGTTCAGCAGGGCCATGATGGGGGTTGTTCCAGATGGTGGGACAATACGTTGTCGAACCAGGCGGGATCATGGGGCTGCAGCAATTGACTGGCACGCGGCTGATGCAGGTCATGCAGCCGCGAGAGCCAGAAACGCAGGGCTGCGCGGGTCAATTGGGATGACCAGGTCGCCTGTTCGGTGGGCTGCACGGGGCGGTTGGCGCGGTAAGCCCCCACCAGAGCCGTGACGCGGGTAGCATCGAGGCGCGCTGCGGGGGTCATGCACCAGTCGTTGACCACGATGGCCAAATCATAGATCCAGTTATCGTCACCAGCAAAGTAGAAGTCGATCAAGCCACTCACGTGCTCGCCTTCAAACAGGACATTATCACGGAATAGATCCCCATGAATGGGTCCGTGGGGAAGGGTTGGATCAAAACTTGGCGCGATGGTAAGGGCTTGGCTCAACCGCTGTTGCTGACCTGAATCGAGCAGATGGGAAAGTTGGCGGGCGGTTGATTGGATCCAGGGAGTTCCACGGGGGTTTTCCTGATGGAGCGTATAGGTCGCACCGGCCAGGTGCATTTGTGCCAACACTTTTCCGATTTGTTCACACTGACCTAGGGTGGGAGCGATGACGGAGGATCCCCGAAGGCGCGAAACCAGCGCCGCAGGTTTGCCTTTCAAGGGGGAAAACAAGGCGTTGTGGCTGAGAGGTAAGGGTTTTGGACAAGGCAGACCCTGCTGTGCAAGGTGTTGCATGAGGCCAAGATAGTAGGGTAATTCGGCGGGGCCGAGTTTTTCAAAGAGGGTCAGGACATGGTGTCCGGATGAGGTATCGACAAAATAGTTGGTATTTTCGATGCCGGAAGCGATGGGAGTCAGTGTGAGGAGCGATCCGGCTTGATGATCAGACAACCAATGCGACAGTTCGATGGGGGAAACTGGAGTAAAAACGGCCATGAGTCGAGGAGGGTCAGAAACGAAAAATAACCCAACTGGGGGTTTTGAAATTGTTGTCGATGCCATCATAGCGGTGCCAGAGGCCCGTACCTTGATCATCGATCAGATAGTAGGTGGGACCCACTTTGGGAATGACCTTGATTTTGTACAGGTGCCCGTGGGATCGGTATTCCACGTAGCGGGCCTGACTGCGATCCACGATGGTGACCTGGTCCTCATTGCTGTTTTCCGTTGGTGGAGGTGGTGCTTCTGCAGCGGAAGGAGGAGGGGCCGGTGGCGCAGAATCGGGAGGAGGAACCGCACCATCCGCAGAGTTATCGTTGTCGTTCAAGGTTGGTGGCAGTGGTGCGCTGCTCAACGGGGGGAGATCGTCTGCATGGGCACAGCAGATTCCCAGCAACAGCGACACACAGACCAGAGAAGAAAAAGTGGTATTCATGGGGCAATTCTAACAGGTGTTGGCATCCTGGTATATGCTGATGGCCTCAGACACGAGGGAATGGTAGGGATGGACGCGCGAGCCAGAGGATTACGACGATTTTTGAAGCAAGGGGGCATGGTGGCCTATCCCACCCGCGCGGTATTTGGTTTGGGGTGTGATCCGAGGCACTGGGGGGCCTTGCGTGCTCTGTTGCGCCTGAAGCGACGTCCTGCCAGAAAAGGCATGATCGTGGTGGCGGATCAGCAGGAGCGCTTGTGGCCGTTTATGGAAACAGGTCGTGCAGATTTGCGCGAACGTTGTCGTGCCAGATGGCCGGGCCCTCATACCTGGCTGGTTCCGGCGCATGCGCGTTTGTCGGGATTGTTGTGCGGACGATCCTACGGGGGGGGGCACCGGGTGGCCTTGCGCCATGACAATTATCCCCCGCTGGCTAACTTGTGTCATCGGATTGGCATGGCGCTGGTATCCACCAGTGCCAATCGCTCCGGCCAGCGCCCGCTGACAACGACACGAGCCTGTCGTCAGCGCTTTGGCGAGCGGGTGCGTGTCATTCCAGGTCGTTGCCAGCGCCACAGCCGGCCTTCCACGGTGGCCGATCTGCTCAGTGGCAGTATCGTGCGTCAGGGTTGAGACAGATTGGGCTTGAGGGCTCTCCACCCGATATCCTGGCGGTATTGCATGCCGTCAAAATGGATTTTCTGGACGCGTTCGTAGGCATGATGGCGAGCGGTTTTCAATGTATCTCCCAGGGCGGTGACGCACAGCACTCGGCCGCCGCGTGTGACCCAGTGTCCGGATTCGTGGTGTGTTCCGGCATGAAAGACATGGGTGTCTGCAGAGGCTTCATTTAGTCCGCTGATGAGCGCACCGCTCTGTGGGGCATCCGGATACCCGGGGGCGGCAAGCACCACCCCGATGGCAGGGCGACGATCCCAGTCGATGGTTGCCTGATCGAGTCGGCCTTGCAGGGCTGCTTCGACCAGATCGACCAGATCACTGCGCAAGCGCATCAGCAAGGGTTGCGTTTCCGGATCGCCGAGACGGCAGTTGTATTCCAGTACCTTGACGTTGCCATCGGGAGTGACCATCAGCCCCGCGTAGAGGAATCCGGTATAGGCATGACCCTCCTGAGCCATACCCTGCAGGGTGGGAAGGATGATGTCGCGCATGATGCGACCGTGCAGAGTTGGGGTCACCAGAGGGGCTGGGGAATAAGCTCCCATGCCGCCAGTATTGGGTCCTGCGTCACCGTCATGCAGTCGTTTGTGATCCTGGCTGGTGGCGAATGGCAGTACCTGAAGTGCATCTGCCATGACGATGAAACTGACTTCCTCACCACTCAGGTATTCTTCTATGACGACCTGACGGCCTGCCTGACCAAAGTGGCCTCCCATCAGGTGATCCAGAGCGGCATGAGCTTCCGCCAATGTCTGGGCCACCACGACCCCTTTTCCGCTGGCCAGACCATCGGCCTTGAGTACGATCGGTGCGCCGACTTCATCAAGATAGGCGTGGGCACGAGTCACGTCATCGAATGTGGCGAAGTGGGCGGTGGGAATGCCATGACGGCGCATGAATTCCTTGGCGAAATATTTGGAACTCTCCAGTTGGGCCGCTTCCCGGTTCGGACCAAAAATGGCCAGCCCTTCAGCCTGAAAACGGTCAACGATCCCAGCGGCCAACGGTGCTTCTGGGCCAACGATGGTAAAGGCAACTTCTTCACGACGCGCCAGTTCCAGCCAGGCATCGATGCCGTCCACTGCTACGCAATGAACGCCTTCTTCCTGGGCAATTCCGGGGTTACCGGGGGCGACGAAGACGTGGGAAACCCGTGGTGATTGAGCCAGTCGCCAAGCCAGCGCGTGCTCTCTGCCGCCGCTTCCGATGACAAGAATTTTCATGGTATGGTGATCGCTTAGTGACGAAAATGACGAATGCCGGTAAAAACCATGGCCAGGCCCTGCTCATCGGCGGCCCCGATGACCTCTTCATCGCGGACGCTGCCCCCGGGTTGGATCACGGCCCGCGCCCCTGCCTGTGCCAGGACATCCAGCCCGTCGCGGAAGGGAAAGAAGGCATCGGAAGCGGCGACGCTGTCGCTGAGTGACAGGCCGGCATTTTCAGCCTTGCGTTGCGCGATGCGGGTGCTGTCCACCCGGCTCATTTGTCCGGCTCCGATACCCAAGGTGCGTCCATCGCGACAGAAGACCACTGCGTTGGACTTGACGAAATGGGCAACGTGAAAGGCGAGACGCAAATCGTGCCATTGTGAGGAACTGGGTTCCAGGCGTGTGACCGTCTTCAGGGTGGCTTCCTGTACGCCCCCGGTATCCGGGGTTTGCACCAGCAAACCCCCGCCTACCCGCTTCATGTCCCAGCGATTGAGGCCCTTCTCCAGCGGAATTTCGAGGACCCGGACATTGGCTTTCTGGGAGAGGCGTTGCAGCGCCTCTGAAGTATAACGGGGAGCGATCAGAACTTCGACGAACTGACGTTGCAAGGCCTCCACCGTGACATCATCGACGGTGTCATTGAAAGCGAGAATCCCGCCAAAGGCTGAGGTGGGGTCTGTGGCGTGAGCGAGTTGGTAAGCGCTTACCGTTGAGTTTGATACCGCCACACCACAGGGGTTGGCATGTTTGACGATGACACAGGCGCTCTCAGGCAGAAAGCGTACACAATCCCACGCGGTGTCAGCATCCGCGATATTGTTGTAGGACAAAGGTTTACCCTGGTGCTGATGGTAATGCGCCAATACGCCGGGAGGGGCTTCCGAGTCACGATAGAAGGCCCCTTGCTGATGGGGGTTTTCTCCGTAGCGTAACGCTTGATGCTTGTACAAGGTCAGATGAAGTCGTTCTGGAAAGCCGTCGGCCTGAGATTCTGCGCCCAGGCCAGACAGATATGTGGCGATGGCTCCGTCATAGGAGGCGGTATGGGAAAATGCCTTGACCGCCAATTGGAACAGCAAGGCGGAGGATAGATCTCCCCGTTGCCGGTCCAACTCTTCCACGAGTCGGGGGTAATCTGCCGGATCGGTCAAAACGGCCACATGGGCGTGATTTTTTGCCGCTGAGCGAACCATGGCAGGACCGCCGATATCGATGTTCTCGATGGCATCGGCCAACGTCGCATGGGGTTGGGCGATGGTCTCGCGGAATGGGTACAGATTGACCACCAGCAGATCGATGGGGGACAGGCCATGGCGCGTCATGGCTTCACGATGGCTGGCCAAATCACGGCGACCGAGCAGACCCCCGTGAATTTTTGGATGCAGAGTTTTGACGCGACCGTCGAGCATTTCGGGGAAACCAGTAAAGTCGGCGACTTCCACTACGGGGATATGCGCTTCGCGCAACAGTTGCGCAGTGCCTCCGGTGGACAGGATTTCGATGTGATGGCGTGTCAAGGCACGTGCCAGATCGATCAGGCCGGTTTTGTCAGAAACGCTGAGCAGGGCACGCTGTGGAATCATGATATTTGGTATTGTTGCATTTTTTTTCGGAGGGTGGTTCGGTTCAGTCCCAGGACTTGAGCGGTCTGGGTCTGGTTGTGTGCGCAGTGGGCCAATACAACTTCCAGCAACGGTTTTTCTACGCTGGTGATGACCAGATCATGCAATGCACTACAACGTTCGCCTTCCAGATGTTCGAAATAATTTTCTACCATGCGCCGGATGCAAGCGGATAGATCGGATTCTGGTGCGTTCATGCGGCCATTTCCTCGGTTAGAGACTCGCTATAATGCAATTGGGGGCAGAGTTGTTCGTGGCGCTGAAAAAAGTCGCGAACAGCCTGTAATTGGTTCTGCCAGGTTTCCACCCGGTTCATGGCGTGTCGGAACTGGGAGGAGTGTGCCAGTCCTCGGGTCGTCCAGGCGATGTGCTTGCGGGCGATGCGCAATCCCAGTTCATAGCCATAAAACTGGTACAGCTCTTCCATGTGGTTGAGCAGGACTTGCTGAATTTCACTGACGGAAGGTGCGGGCAGCAGGGTGCCGTGGTCCAGAAAATGCTGAATTTCGCGGAATATCCACGGCCGACCTTGTGCGGCGCGGCCGATCATCAAGCCATCGGCCCCTGTTTGCTGGAGTACGGCCAAGGCTTTTTGGGGGGTGGTGATATCGCCGTTGGCGATGACCGGAATGTGCAGGCTGGCTTTGACAGCGGCCAAGGTTTCATATTCCGCTTCTCCGGAATAACCGCAGGCGCGTGTGCGCCCATGAATGGCCAGAGCCTGGATTCCACAGTCCTCGGCCAGGCGGGCAATGGTCAATGCGTTGCGATGTTCACGGTCCCAGCCGGTGCGGATCTTCAGGGTCACAGGGACCGAGACGGCAGAAACCACGGCATCCAGAATGCGGGCCACCAGAGGCTCGTGTTGTAACAGGGCTGATCCTGCCATCACGTTACAGACTTTTTTGGCGGGACAGCCCATGTTGATGTCGATGATCTGTGCGCCATGGTCAACATTGTGACGTGCGGCTTCGGCCATGAGCGCCGGATCGGCTCCGGCAATCTGCACGATGCGAGGTTCGACTTCTCCTTCATGGTTGGCGCGGCGACGGGTTTTTTCCGAGCCCCACAGAAGAGAATTGGACGAAACCATTTCGGACACGGCCATGCCTGCCCCCATCCGTTTGCACAGTTGGCGAAATGGTCGATCCGTCACCCCTGCCATGGGGGCGACCACCAACGAATTTTTTAATCGGTAGGGTCCGATTTGCATGGTCGTTCGCCAAAATAAAAGCGGCATTATACTCCAGCCACGGGTCAGTGGGCTTCGTCCCAGTTCAATCCTGTGCCACATTCTACCAACAGAGGTACCTTCAGCTCGGCTACCTGCGTCATCAGCTGGGGAACCTGATGGATCAACTGATCGAGTTCCGCATCGGTGACTTCCAGAATCAGTTCATCGTGAACCTGCAGGATCAGACGGCTCTGTAAATGCTGGTTATCCAGCCAGCCTTGCACGGCCAGCATGGCGCGTTTGATGAGGTCTGCTGCGCTGCCCTGTAGCGGGGCATTGATGGCGGCGCGCTCGGCTCCCTGGCGGCGTCCTGCCTGGGAGTGGGACAGTTCCGGCAACCAGAGACGTCGTCCAAACAGGGTTTCCACGTAGCCTTGGGTGCGTGCCCGTTCCCGGGTGGTTTCCATGAAGCGTGCCACGCCGGGATAGCGCTCGAAATAGCGGTCGATGTAATGTTGTGCGGCGATGCGGGTCAGATTGAGCTGGCGGGCCAGGCCAAAGGCTGACATACCGTAAATAAGGCCGAAGTTGATAGCCTTGGCAGCGCGGCGTTGGTCATGGCTTACGTTGTCCACAGGCACCGAGAAAATCTCTGCGGCGGTAGCGCGATGCACATCCTGCCCTTGGGCGAAGGCGTGGAGTAGCCCCGGATCGTCTGAAAAGTGCGCCATCAGTCGCAGTTCTATCTGGGAGTAGTCGGCGGCCAGGAGGTGATGCCCCGGTGCCGCTACGAAGGCTGCGCGAATTCGTCGTCCCTCCGGGGTGCGAATCGGGATGTTCTGCAGATTGGGATCGCTGCTCGACAGGCGACCGGTAACGGCGACCGCCTGGGCGAAGTGGGTATGGACACGCCCCGTGCGTGCGTTGACTTTGCGGGGCAGGGCATCGGTGTAGGTGGATTTGAGCTTGGCCAGCGAGCGGTATTCCAGGATGCGTTTGGGCAGTGGAAAATCCAGGGCCAACTGTTCCAGCACGCCTTCATCGGTGGACGGTTGTCCCCCGGGGGTTTTCTTGAGCACCGGCAGACCGAGGGTCTCAAACAGCAAGGACTGGATCTGCTTGGGAGAATTGAGGTTGAAGGGGCAACCGGCCAAGGCGTGGGCTTCTCGTTCCAAGGCGATCAACTGTTCCCCCAACTGGGCACTCTGGGCATTCAGTGTGGCGACATCGAGCTGAACTCCATGGCGTTCCATGCGCCACAGAACCTGTTGCACCGGTAGTTCGAGCGTACGATAGAGCGTTTCCAGGGCGGGTTCCGCACAGAGTCTGGGGTACAACACCTGGTGGATCGCCAGTGTTATCTCGGCATCTTCGGCGGCGTAGACGGTGGCACGGGCCACATCGACGGCAGAAAAATTGATCTGGGCGCTGCCTTTGCCCACCAGGGATTCATAGGACAGGGTGTCCCGGTTCAGATGGCGACGGGCCAGATTTTCCAGACCATGGGGCTGGTGGGCTTCCCAGATATAGGATTCCAGCAAGGTATCGTGGACGATGCCGCGCAGGGTAATGCTGTGATTGGCCAGGATATGTTGGTCAAATTTCAGGTTCTGTCCGACCTTGTGAGCATCGGGATTCTCCAGCCAGGGGCGCAGACGCTCCAGAGTGGCCAGGAGGGGCAACTGTTGATCAGCCCCATTGCCGGTATGTCCCAGGGGGAAATAAGCGGCGTGATCTTCGCAACACACCGATAGACCTACCAGTTGAGATTCCAGTGGGTCCAGCCCGGTGGTCTCCGTGTCCAATGCGGCCAAGTGGGCATGGGCCAGGCGTGTCAGCCAGGTGGTCAACTGGTTTTCCTGCGTCACGGTTTCAATCACGATGGGGGGGCTGCTGGGCAAGGGCACAGGGGCGGGAGCAGTGGCACCGGTCTTCCAGCGCTTGAGGCCATAGCGTTCGGCCAGCGTTGCCAGGCCAGTGTGATCGCCGGGTCGCCAGGCCAGGTCGGACAGAGAGACAGGTAAGACAAGGTCGCGTTTGAGGGTGATCAGAAAGCGGGCGCGCGGTAACCAGTCCAGCGCGGCACGCAGATGTTGACCGACGATGCCGCTGACCTGGTCGGCCTGTGCCATCAAGGTGTCGAGATCGCCATAGGTCTGTATCCAGCGGGCGGCGGTCTTCGGTCCCACCTTGGTTACGCCGGGGACATTGTCGGCGGTATCTCCCATCAGGGTCAGATAGTCGACGAACTGGGTCGGTGTGATGCCATACTTGGCAGTGGCTGCCTCGGTATCGAGGCGTTCGTTGGACAGGGTGTTGATGAGCGTGACACCGGGTTGCAGCAGTTGGACCAGGTCCTTGTCGCCGCTGGAGATGGTGACGGTCCATCCCTGATCGATGGCGCGTTGAGTCAGGGTGGCGATCACGTCATCGGCTTCCACCCCGTTTTCCTTTAGCAGGGGCCAGCCCAATAACTCAATGGCTTGATGCAGAGGGGCGACCTGTGCCACCAGATCTGCTGGCATGGGGGGGCGTTGGGCTTTGTAGTCCGGATAGGCATCGTGACGGAAAGTGGGGCCTGAGGTATCGAATAGGCAGGCGGCATATTCCGGCTTATAATCCTCTCTCAGGCGTTCCAGCATGTTGAGCACCCCATACAAGGCACCCGTCGGTTCGCCGTGGTGGTTTCTGAGGTCGGGCAACGCATGGAAGGCGCGGTACAGGTACGACGACCCATCGACCAGTAACAGGTGGGGGATTTTTTTCTCTTTCATGGAAACCATTATGGCAGAAGCCTCCTCTTCCCATTTGTCTTTTGATGTTGATCCTCTCAAGCGTTATCTGATCGATTTGCAGAATCGCATCGTGCAGGCCCTCGAAGTGGCGGATGGTCATGCCTTCCGTCGCGATACCTGGACTCGCCCTGAAGGAGGGGGGGGGATCAGTGCCCTGGTGGAAGAAGGGGGCGTGTTTGAACGTGGTGGAGTCAACTTTTCTCACGTCATGGGGGCAGGCTTGCCGCCCTCGGCAACGGCGCATCGCCCTGAACTGGCGGGCCGGCGCTTTGAGGCCATGGGGGTATCGCTGGTGTTGCATCCGCGCAATCCCTACGTGCCCACGGTGCATATGAATGTGCGCTTCTTTGCGGCCTTTTCCGAGACCGCGGCTCCGGTATGGTGGTTTGGGGGGGGGATGGATCTGACCCCCTATTACGGTTTTGAGGACGATGCGCGGCATTTCCATCAGACCTGTCATGACGCGCTTTCCCCTTTCGGGGCAGAGTATTATCCGCGCTTCAAGCGTTGGTGTGATGAGTATTTCTATCTCAAGCATCGCCAGGAACCCCGTGGTATCGGCGGATTGTTTTTCGATGACTTCAACGAGTTACCCCTGGATCAGGCCGAACAATTGTGGCGACGGGTGGGGGACTTTTTTCTGCCTGCCTACTTGCCATTGGTGGAACGGCGGCGCGCCATGGCGTATGGTGAGCGGGAGCGCGACTTTCAGGCTTACCGCCGCGGCCGTTATGTCGAATTCAACCTGGTCTATGACCGGGGTACCTTGTTCGGTTTGCAGTCCGGGGGGCGCACCGAGTCCATTCTGATGTCTTTGCCGCCCATCGTGCGCTGGCGCTACGATTGGCACCCGGAGGCTGGCACGGCGGAAGCGGCATTGCTGGAGCAGTTCATCAACGGCAGAGATTGGCTGTGATGCCGCATCGTTCATGGTAACCCTGCTGCAACAATTGCTCAACGGGCTGACGTTGGGTTGCCTGTATGCATTGGTGGCCCTGGGGTATACCCTGGTATACGGGATTCTGGAACTGATCAATTTCGCTCATGGTGATCTGGTCATGGTCGGGGCTCTGGTTTCCCTGTCTGTACTGCGCTGGGCGTTGGGATGGGGCTGGCCTATGTGGGCGGCATTATTGCTGGCCCTGATTGTGGCCATGTCCGTTTGTGCGGTTCTGGGAGTGGCACTGGAGCGCCTGGCCTACCGGCCATTGCGGCATGCGCCCAAACTGGCACCATTGATCACGGCCATCGGTTTGTCCATGGTGTTGGAACAGGGGGCCTCCCTGATCTGGGGGCGTGGCTACCTGACGTTTCCCGATGTCGGGTTGGCTCATCCTTGGGAATGGGGCGGGGTAGTGGTGACAACCATGCAGGGGGTCATTGTGATGGGCAGTCTGACGTTGCTGGGGGGATTGTTGGTGCTGGTGCAACGTACGGCATTGGGTCGTGCCATGCGGGCAACGGCCCAGAATCCCATGGCGGCGCAATGGTTAGGCATCAATACCGATCGCGTGATTCTCACGGCATTTCTCTTGGGGGCTGTATTGGCAGCAGTGGCGGGGCTATTGATTGGCATGTACTATCAGGTGGCGCACTATACCATGGGTTTCATGGTCGGGCTCAAGGCATTTACGGCCGCTGTGCTGGGGGGGATAGGTAACCTGCCGGGAGCCGTGTTGGGTGGGTTGTTGCTGGGTTTGCTGGAGGCGCTGGGAGCCGGCTATCTGGGAGATTGGACAGGGGGCTGGCTGGGCAGTAATTACAAGGATGTGTTTGCCTTTGCCATGTTGATCCTGGTCCTGATCTTCCATCCATCGGGGTTGCTGGGGCGCCATGCGCCGGAGAAGGTATGACTCTGGCCGGGCGTTGGCTGGTGGCGGTGCTGCTGGTGTCCTGCCCTTTTGTCGTGGAAATGTGGTTGGGGCGCGGCTGGTTGAGGATTCTTGATTTTGCCCTGCTTTCGGTCTTGCTGGCGTTGGGATTGAATATTGTGGTGGGATATGCGGGTTTGCTGGATTTGGGTTTCATTGCCTTTTTTGGGGTGGGGGCCTATGTCTATGCCTTGCTGGGTTCGCCCCAGTTTGGCTGGCATTGGCCGCTCTGGTTGGTTCTTCCTTTGGGTGCGATGGTGGCCGCCAGTTTCGGGGTGGCACTGGGCTGGCCGACGCTGGGATTGCGCGGGGATTATCTGGCCATCGTCACCATGGGCTTTGGTGAAATCATTCGCATTTTCTTGAATAACCTCAATGCGCCGGTGAATATTACCAATGGTCCCCAGGGGATTACGCTGATCGATCCGCTGCATCTGGGGCATTGGTCCTTTTCACGGGCGCATACCATACTGGGGTGGCAGGTTTCTTCCCTGACAGGGACGTACTTCTTGTTTCTGGGCTTTGTGCTGGCGGCTGTTTTACTGTCGGGGCGCCTGGAGCACTCGCGGATCGGGCGTGCCTGGATGGCGATTCGGGAAGACGAACTGGCTGCGGCCAGCATGGGACTGGATACGCGTCGATTGAAGTTGCTGGCCTTCGCGATGGGCGCGTGTTTTGGTGGGGTCTCCGGCGGGTTGTTTGCCGGATTTCAGGGATTCGTCAGCCCGGAGAGTTTTACTCTGCAGGAGTCGGTGATGATCCTGTGCATGGTGGTACTGGGGGGCATGGGGAATCTGCGCGGAGTGGTGGTGGGGGCCTTGTTATTGGCACTTTTGCCGGAACTGTTGCGTCCGGTGGGTCACTGGCAGGTGCGTTGGCTGGGGCAGGTATGGTTGGATCCTGCAGCGTTGCGCCTGTTTCTATTCGGCGTGGCACTGGTAATCCTCATGCGTTGGCGTCCTGAAGGATTGTTTCCGTCGCGGGCGCGGGCCCGGGAGTGGCATCGGCCATGACGGCGCTGCTCGACGCGCAGCAGATCAGCAAGCATTTTGGTGGGGTACAGGCCCTGCAGCAAGTCAGCCTGCAGGTGCCCGCAGGGGCTATCATCGGTTTGATTGGGCCCAATGGGGCGGGCAAGACCACCTTGTTTAATGTGTTGACTGGAATGGTGCGTCAGGATGGCGGATCGATTTTGTGGCGTGGGGCCCCTTTGCCGGTGGGCGAGCCCCATCGCGTCGCTCAGGCCGGGTTGGTGCGCACATTTCAGAACATTCGCCTGTTTCCGCAGATGACGGTGCTGGAAAATGTCATGGTGGGGTTTCACGTCCGTACCCGGGCGGGAGTATTGGGAGCCTGGTTTCAGAGTGCGGCGGTACGTCGTGAAGAACAGGAAATTCATGATCGTTCCCATGAATGGTTGGCTTGGGTCGGCCTGGAAGCCATGGCTCACCGGGAGGCGGGAACCTTGCCATATGGCGCGCAACGTCGCCTGGAAATGGCTCGTGCTCTGGCGACTCAGCCTGCGTTGCTGGCTCTGGATGAACCGGTAGCGGGCATGAATACGGTGGAGCGTCAAAGTATGGCGCAATTGATCGCTCGTATTCGTGAACGCGGCATTGCGTTGTTGATCATCGAGCACGATGTGCGCTGGATCGCGCAGTTATGTGATCGCATCACCGTACTGGATTATGGCCGATGTTTGGCCGAAGGGACCCCGGCCGAAATTCAGGCGGATGCGCGCGTGATCGAGGCCTATCTGGGGCACAAGTCGTCATGAATGGGGGATTGCTGGACGTGCAGGCGCTGACGGTGCGTTATGGGGGAATCGAGGCGCTGACCGATTTTTCACTCGTCTTGCAGGAGGGGCAGACCATGGCACTGATCGGTGCCAATGGGGCGGGCAAGAGCAGTGCCCTCAAGGCGATTGCCGGAGGTATTGCGGCGACGGGGCGGTTATGTTTTTCTGGGCAGGACATTGGGCGCTTGCCCGCCTGGCAACGTGCGCGCGCGGGTTTGATGCTGGTACCTGAGGGACGAGGGATTTTTGCGCGTCTGAGCATTGAGGAAAATTTATCTCTCGGACGGGCATTGGGACGGCAACGCGTGGCACTCGACCCGGTGTATGACCGTTTTCCGAGGTTGGCGGAGCGGCGTTATCAGTTGGCGGGAACGCTTTCCGGGGGGGAGCAACAATTGCTGGCCCTGGGGCGGGTAATGTTGGCGCGCCCCCGGCTGCTGTTGCTGGATGAACCGAGCATGGGGTTGGCTCCGCAACGGGTGGATGAGGTATATGAGGCTGTGAGTGATATGGTGTCCGAAGGCATGACCCTGTTGCTGGTGGAACAGAATGCCGAGCGGGCGTTGGGTTTGTGTCCCCGGGTGATGATCCTGGAATCGGGACGGACGGTGTTTTCCGGGAGTAGTGCCGATTGTCGGGCCAGTTCCCGATTGCGAGCCGCCTATTTGGGAGGAGAGGATGCTGGCGCAGATTGAGCGGTATTACGGATGGTTGTTGGGGATGGTTCTGGTTTGTTATGGTGGGGCACTGTTTCATGCCTACGTGGGAGAGGAAGCCAATTACACCATCATGTCCATGGAGATGTGGCAGCGTCAGATTTTTCGCAGTGTGGTGTCTTTTGGGGGAGTGGGAGGGCGCCCCCCCTTGTACAACTGGTTGATGATTCCCGTGGCGTGTGGGGTGGGGTGGGGACAGGTATTGCTGGCTGCCCGGCTTGTGACACTGTTGGCAACCTTGGGCACGGCCGGGGTATTGGCGCTGTGGGCACGGAGATTGTGGGGGCGTCCGATGGCCGGCCGGTTGACCTTCCTGCTCTATCTGTCCAGTGCCGATGTCTTGTTGTATCGCGGGTGGCTCGCCTACGCTGATCCACTGTTTTCGTTCTGGATGGTATTGTCGGGATATGCGTTGTGGCGGGCGGTCGATGGCCGGCACCTGGGTTGGCTGCTGGGTTCCCTGTTGGCGATCTTTGCGTCTTACCTGACCAAGGTGATCACGGCGTATGTTTTCTATGGCGGGATGGTTCTGGTATGGTTGACACAACCGAATTATCGTGCGTTTTTGTGCTCGCGCCGGACTTGGGGCGTGATGCTGTTGGGGCTCTTGCCGATGGGGGTCTGGTTGGCGGTGGTCGGTCGCCAGGACAGTATTCAGGTGCATTGGCAGATGAGCGATATCGTCACCAAGTTGTTGACGGTGGATAGCCTGTCGAGCTACCTGGGCAAACTGGTGACATTTCCGGTGACAATCTTGTTGGGATTATTGCCGGCTTCATTGTGGGTCGTGGCAGGGATGATCGGTCAATGGCATCGTGGCGAAGTGTTGGATCTCCGGATGCGTGGATTGCTGGCGATGGCGGGAGTCAACTTTTTTCCTTACTGGATTGCACCGCAGAGCGCGCCTCGCTACGTGCTTCCCGAATACGGTTTGGTGGTGTTGATGGCGGTGGGGTATCTGATGGAGCCAGCGTGGTTGACTGTTCCACGCGGGTTGCGTCCATTTCCCTGGCTGGTGGGCATGGGGGTGGTTGGAGGAATGGTGGCGTTGCTGGGGTTTCCTTATTACCAGCATCATGTTCGTGGGGATAATTATGCCCGCATGGCAGATCGTGTGGAAAGTGCGGCAGGGGCCTTCCCGCTTTACAATGACAACTTCACATCGGTGGGACTGTCGGTCGTGGCACTGATCGATGCACGTCACATGGCGCGCCCGGCGTTGGTCGTGCCCCCTCGGGATTTTGCCGATGGGGTGGTGATGGCGGCAGGCCCACAGGATATCCAGGGGGAGCACTGGGCCAGGATCGAGGAAGAGTCTGAATCGTTATACGTGATCTGTCGTGGAGCGGCCTGTGCGGCTCCTATCTTTCAGGGAGGAAGACGTGCATGGCCGTGAACCTGGCAGGGAAACTGGTGGTGGGCATTTCATCTCGGGCTTTGTTTGAGTTGGGAGAAAGCCACGCTCTCTTTGAAAGTCAAGGCGTTGAGGAGTACAGTCGCTACCAGATATCCCATGAAAACGATCCCCTTCAAGAGGGGGTGGCCTATGGATTGGTGCGCAAACTGTTGGGGCTCAAGAACCCGGCGGGGGAGACCAGCGTGGAAGTGATTCTGCTGTCGCGCAACAGTGCCGATACCGGGATGCGTATTTTCAATGCCATTGAACAGCATGGGCTGAATATCACCCGCGCCGTCTTTGCGCGTGGAGAGACTCCCTGGAAATATGCCGAGGCGCTGGGGGTTCATTTGTTTCTGTCTGCGGATGCCGGAGATGTTCGTCTGGCGCTGGAGGCGGGGATTGCTGCGGCAACCATTCTGCCTTCCACCATCCATGAAAATCCATCCCCCCAGCTGCGCATCGCCTTTGACGGCGATGCGGTGCTGTTCTCCGATGAGGCGGAGCGCATTTTCAAGGATCAGGGGCTGGAAGCTTTTATCGAGCATGAACGCTCCAAAGCCAATACGCCGTTGGCCAGTGGGCCTTTCAAGCCTTTTCTGGAGGCACTGCACCGTATTCAGCGCGATGGCAACGTCGATGATCCTCCCATTCGCACGGCATTGGTGACGGCACGCAACGCCCCCACCCACAAGCGGGTCATCCACACCCTGCGGGCCTGGGGTGTACGTATCGATGAAGCGGTTTTTCTCGGAGGGATGGAGAAGGGGCCGGTTTTACGTGCGTTCGGGGCGGATATCTTCTTCGATGACCAAACCAGCCATTGCGATTCCGCTCGTCAACACGTGGCCACCGGGCATGTCCCGGTTATGACGACATCACGCTGATCAACTGTCGTGCAGTCGCTGATCGATTTCGCGGGCGGTTTCCAGTAGCCCTTCGTAACCATCGCGCAACTGTTCGGGCAGACTGGGATCGCCGAGTACCACCCCCAGGGTTTCTATCAGGCTATAAATCAATCCCTTGGCGGCACCACGTGCAATCTGTCCCTGTTTCAGGGCCTGATCGACATGCTCAAGGCTGGCTTCCAGGTGTTCGGGGCTGGGGGGGGGTGTTTGTGAAGTCATGAGAGTCAGTGTCGTGGATGACGGAAACGGTAGGCCATGTGCCACATACCAACCGCAAAAGCCCAGGCCAATACCTTGGCGATGTCGGAGTCGATGATCAGCAGGTTCATCTGCAAGGCCACGGCAAACATGGTCAGGTTGAGAGCCAGGATGGCAAAGACTGCGAAAGGAACGTTGATGTAACCGAACATGGCGACGTCTCCGTACTCTGTCAAAAAGATGGTATAGAATGACCCATTCAGGCCCGTAATGCAAGTGTCATGTATCCCGGAGGAGATTCGCTTTGCCCAAACCTTACCATGCTAGGCGCCGCCTGGTTCAGAGTGCGGTGTTGGGGTTGTTGTGCGCCGTTCCCCTGCTGGGCCTGTTCCGCATCGACCTGGCATCTGCCAGTTTTTCGGTATTGGGCCATTCCATCGGTTGGGATAACTATCGTTTTCTGACGGGTATGGTGTTGGTTCTGTTGAGTGCTCCCCTGCTGACTTATGTGACAGTGGGGGCGGTCTGGTGTGGCTGGGCCTGTCCCCAGAATTTTTTGTCAGAGTGGGCCAATGAGTTGACCCAGCGCTGGTTGGGCAAGCGCGCCGATGTGCGGGTCGATGGAGAAGGATTGGTGGTGGCCCCGGCCAAAAACCGGTTTTCTCACTGGGTGATGCTGGCTCTGATTCTGATGCTGGCATCCATGGGGTTGGGGATGGTGGTCTTGATGAATTTCTATGCCCCAGCCGATGTCTGGGGATTCGTGCTGGGAAGTGTGCCTCGCCAGGCCAACATGGCCATCATGCTGGGCTTTACCGTGTTTCTGGTATTCATCGATCTGGCTGTGGTACGTTACTTCTTCTGCGATTATGCTTGTTTCTACCGAATGGGGCAACGCCTGTTTCAGGCGCGCACGATGGCATTGCATATTGCCTATGACGAACAACGCCACGACGATTGTGTCAAATGCCATTATTGCGCCACGGTCTGTCCAACGCGCATCCAGCCCAACCAGATGAGGATCCACGATATCTGTATCGATTGTGGCGAATGTGTGGATGCCTGTCAGCGCTTGCACGACAAAACCGGAGAACCGGGGTTGTTGCGTTTTTCTGGTGCAGTGCGCCCAGCAACCTCTGTTCCTGCGTCGGGGGTACTCCAACGCATTCCATTGTTTCGCATGTCAGTGGCGTTGGTATTCTGTCTGGGGTGTGGCCTGATGGTCTGGGGGGCATGGTCGCAACCCCACATCGATCTGGTGCAACAAGAAAAGGATCAGGCACGTCAGCGGCAACTTGCTCACATCTGCCAGCCGCGTTGTGCGGCACTGCAGGTCCAGTGCCGGGGGGATCGCCTTGATCGTTGCTACGAAGCGGCTGCCTGCACTTGTTCCTGCGAACTGGAGCAGGACCCGGTCAATCCACAACGGGCTACCTGGGAATCCTGTGTACGCCTCAACCATCAGCATCGTCAGGCATGGCTGGCTACACATGCCAACGACGGGAGAGTTCGATGAATCATCCTACCCAGCGCCGCTCCTGGGCCGATTTTTTTATTCGTCATCTGGGTTCGGGACGACTGGATCAGGAGCATCTGCTGCCACCGGTGGGAGTTCCGTTTGCTTCTGTGCGCCGGCGCTTGTTTTATTATGCCCGCTCGTTCTGGGACTGTGATTTGCGCCTCGCTTCCACCGGTTATGCCTGGAGTGAGCGTGAGGGACGACGCGCGCACTGGCAAGGGGATGTGCTCTATGTGCCGGAACGTCTGGAAGACCAGGCAGGCCTTTCGGGGCAGCAGGTTTACCGTGCTGCGGTGGCCCATGCCCTGTGTCATGATCGTTACGGCGCGACCTATTCACGCCAGGGCTTGGATGGGTTGACCTGCCGCCTCGTTGAATTGCTCGAAGATGCACGGATAGAAGCCTTGGCCGTGCGTGAATTCCCGGGTTTGCAGGGATTCTGGAGTACCTTGCATACGGTCACGGCCGATCAGGGGGGGGTGGCGCGCGATTATCTGAACCGGTTGGCCAGAGCCTTGCTGGATGATGGGTATCGCGATGACGACGACTGGATTGCACAGGCACGGAAGCAGTTTCATGCACAAAATTGGCATGATCACCACTTCGTGGTGGGCCTGGCACGGGAACTGGCCAAAAGTTTTCGTCACAAGCGACTCGCATTTCATGCCGAACGCGATGGTCTGACATTGACCTATCGTGATGACAACCGGGGCTGCTGGGAAGGCGGGAGGGTGTCCGCGGAGAGGGATTCGGTGCGCAAGATCAAAAACCGGCGTTTTCGGTTGTTCGGGCTGAATTTCAAGGTGGTTGATGAATCAGACAATCCCTCAGCCAAACAATTTTCCTTGTTGGCGGCCCTGTTCAACTTCAAACTGGACATCGGGGTGTCAGTGGAAGACAAGGCAACCGATGCGGTGGGGGTTTATCGCTATTCAGAGTGGGACTACAAGTTACAGGTGGAACGCGTATCCTGGGCGCGCGTTCTGGAGAAAATTCCGCCCAGTGGGGAGGTCAGTCTCATCGATGATATCATCACCGAGCATAAGCCTTTGATTTCCAAGATGCGTTATTTGCTTGATGCGCTGCAGCCCAGTGAAAACGTGCGGCAGCGCAAACTGGAAGATGGGGCGGATATCGATCTGAATGCGTTGGTTCAGGCGCAGTGTGATATTCGTCTGAAGATTCCCCCGGATCCGCGCATCATGATGCGAACCCAGCGTCGCGATCGAGATATCGCCGTCCTGGTGTTGCTCGACCTTTCCCGTTCCACCAATGAAGTGCTCCCGGGGCAGACCCAGTCGGTACTGAAACTGACGCAACAAGCGTGTGTCCTGCTGGCGGATGCCATCGGCAAGGTGGGGGATCCGTTTGCGATCCACGGGTTCTGTTCGGATAGTCGTCATAACGTCAGTTACTATGGGTTCAAACATTTTGACCAACTTTATGATGCACAGGTCAAGGCTCGTCTGGCGGGCATGAAAGGGCAGTTGTCCACGCGCATGGGGGCGGCCATTCGGCATGCTACGCATCATCTGCAGTGGCAGAAAAAAGGTCGTCGTCTGATGATCCTGTTGACCGATGGGGAACCCGCCGATGTGGATGTGCGTGATCGGAAATATCTGCGCTACGACACACGCCGGGCCGTGGAAGAAGCGACGCGCGAAGGGGTTCAGGTCTATTGCCTGACCCTTGATTCGCGGGCGGATCAGTATGTGTCCACCATTTTTGGGGCACGCAACTACCTGGTGCTGGATCATGTGGCCCGCTTACCGGAGAAGTTGCCCCTGCTCTATGCTGGCTTGACCCGTGCCCGTTAGCACGATCACAGGTTTTCCGCGATGATTTTGTCTGCGCTGGTCTGTGCCAGAGAAAGTTCGTTGTCAAAGAGGCGCGTTTCGTAACTGGGGTCCTGAACGACGAGGCGCGAGTCGAGATCACGAAATTTACCCTGTTCATGGGTATCGATGGATACCGTCACCGACATGCCCGGACGCAACGGGTGACGCGCCAATTCGGAGGGGTCCAGGCTGATGCGCACCGGTATCCTTTCCACGATATGAATGTAGTTGCCTGTTGCATTGTTTGGTGGGAACAGGCTGAAAATGCTCCCTCCTGATGGGTCAAGCCCGAGGACCGTGCCGTGATAGGTGAAATCAGAAGAGTAGGAATGGGTGTCAATACGCACCGGTTCTCCGGCGCGGACACCCTGAATACGGGTTTCCTTGATATTGGCGGTGACCCATAGATGATCGAGAGGGACGATGGACATGAGTTTTTGTCCGGTTTTCAGGGATTCTCCTGCCTGGACTTGACGGTTGCTGATGTAGCCGTCGATGGGAGACAGGATATGGCCGCGTTGATAGTCGATGTACGCGGCAATATAGCGTCCTCTGGCCTGGGAAACCAGGGGATTGTTGCGTACCGAGGTGCCGGCCACCAGAGCGTTTGCCTTATGCCACTGCGCGGTGGCTTTGTCGATGGATTTGTCCAGGGTTTCGATTTCTTTTTCGGTATCGCTGACCAGTTGGGCAGAAACGGCTCCTGCGCCGACGGCTTCCCGATAGCGACCCAGATCGTCGGATAACTTGAGGCGTTGGGTCTGGAGTCGGGATAACTCCGCCTGCTCACTGGTTGCCTGGTGAAACAGGGCGGAGGTGGAACGAACCACGGCGGCCAGACCGGATTCGGATTGCAGGAGGGTGGCGTAGGACAAATGACGATCTTCTTCAACCAGTGGCTGTCCGGGATGAACGCGCAGGGTGTCATCCACGAAGACCTGGGTTACGATTCCCGGTGTCAGGGCCTGAATGGGGATGATATTGCCGGTGACATAGGCATCGTCGCTCTCGACGGTGGGACGTAGAAAACAGTACCAGTAGGACAGCAACGCGATCAGGGAACCTGTGCTCAGGGATAGGACCCAGCGCAGGCGATGGTGACGAATATGGGCGGGTTTGACGATGCCGGTTTTCATGCGGGCCACCGTCCAAATCCTCCGCCCAGACTGGTGGCGGTATCGGTAATGCTGGTCAACCAGGCCAGCAGTTCAGCAGTTTCTTTCATTTTTTCTTTCTCGAGTTGAATGGAGGCGTTGATGAAGGGGAGTTTTCCCGATACGCCGGATTGATAGTTCACCCAGTCGCTTTCGGTTTCCGTGGTTTGGTTGGCAACGGCCGCCGACAGGTTGTCAAGTTGTGTGCGGTGATGATTCAGGGTGGTGAGGGCATTGGCGATATCCCGAACAGCGTTTACCAGAGTCTGGTTGTAATCGTGGATGGCGGCATCCCGTTCGGCTTCGCTGGCGTGCAGGCGACCCTCCAGCAATCCCCCCTCAAAAATGGGGAGATCGACAGCGGGTCCATAGGCGTAGGTGCCTCCGGCCGGGGTGATCAGGTCGGAAATGCCGATACTGTTGTAACCCATCAAGCCAAAAAGATTGATGTTGGGATAATAGGCCAGGCGTGCCGCTTTTTCGAGGTGAATTCGGGTTTTTATCTTCCACAGGGCCGCCTGGACATCCGGGCGTTGGCTGATGAGGTCGAGGGTCAGGGTTTCTGGTAGCGGAAAATTGTGGGGAATCGGACGGCTGGTGGCCAGATTGGTATCCTCTGGATTGCGTCCGAGCAATGCATACAGTGTGAACTTCAAGACGTCTTGATGGCGTTTCAGTTGTTCCAGGGTGGCTTGTTCTTCATGCCATGCGCTGCTGGCAGCAGACGCGGGGGGGAGCGGGGAGAGTCCAGCCTGGAAAGCACGTTCCAGAAGATGAAGCTTATCATTTTGCGCATGGACGACAGCGGTTTGCAATTCGACCATGCGCGTCGCGCTGGTCAGTGCAAAAAAAGTCTTGATGACGGCAGAACTCAGCATCAGTGCGCTTTGCCGGTACTGGGCTGTGCGTATTTCTGCGGAGGCTTTGGCGGCATCGATCAGTTCGTCATCGCGTCCCCACAGGTCGAGATCATAATTGACAAAAAGAGGGAAAAAAGTGGCCAGATTGGCGGTAACCCCACTATAGGGCTCGGTGGGTCCATTGCGAGAAATACGGATATGGGTCAGCGCTGCCACAGAGTTCAGGTGGGGATAGAGTGCCGATTGTGATTGCATGACCTGTGCCTGGGCGGTTTCCATGCGGCTATGGGTTGCTTGCAGGCCAGGATTATGACGCAGGGCATCGTCCACCAGGCGATTCAACTCCGGGTTTTGAAATTTTGTCCACCAGTGGTCGGGCAGCGAGGTATCGGTCTGTGTGTGAACGGGAGCCCCCGGAGGTTGCAATGATGCGGGAAGGGATACCTGATGGTTGAGAGGCGCATAAGGGGTGGCAGTGGGAACACAGCCTGCCAGTAGTATGAGGGGGATGAACTTGTGGTATTTCACGGTTCTTCTCCAAGATTTTCAAGAATAGCCAGGTCGGATGCGTTTTTTCGTGTCAATGGAGGGCGGTGTAGAAACCAGACCAGTATCACGAATGGCAGGGTGCCCAGAGCGAGGATTTGAAAAAAATCATTGAATGTCAGCAAACCACTGACCCATTCCATTTCGGTTTGTATGCGTTTGGCCGGGATGACGGAGTCTGACAGGAAGCGCAGGGCATTGGAGACGTCCGGTGTGTTGAGGCGATGCCATTCATGATCCTGCAAACGATCCCAGCCGATATCGGAAAATGTGATGGCCAGTCCGGCCGACAGGTTGCGTATCCCGTTGAGCAGGTCCAGTGCGGGTAACTGCTGCTCTTGGCGGATATGCCCCAGGGTCAAGGTGGTCATCGACGAGAAAAAAGGCCCCAGCGCTGCCCCCAGCAAAAACTGCGGCAATAGCAGAAACTCCCAGGTGGCGGGGCGCAGGTAGCTCGAAATCCACCAGAAAGACAGGGCCAGAGTCAATAGTGATAGCGTGGCGATGAGTCTGGGATCTTTGTGTTTCTGGATCTGATGCTGTGTGGCGAGACTCAGTGGTTTTGAAAAAATGAACAGGGGCACGAACAACAGACCGACCTGCCAGGCCGGGTATCCATCGACCAGTTGCAGGCGGATGATGTACTGGACAGTAGCGCTTTGGATCAGCATGAACGATAGACAGAAAATCAGTAGGCCGAAACTGAAATTTCTTTGCAAGAACAGAGAAGTATCTATCAATGGCACGGGGCTTCTGCGGTTGCCGTAGGCAAACCCGAGCAACACCGGCAATAGGATGAACCCCACGATCCAGAGTTGGTGGTAGCGGCTGGAAAGGTCGCTCAACAACCCGATATCAAAAAACTGCTGGGTTAGTAACGCGCAGCATGAGAATGCCACAAAGAGGAGGGATGGCCACAAAATGCCGGTGTCCGGTGAGGTGACATCTTCCCAGTCTGCCAGCAGGGCCCAGAGTATGGCAGCGACCAGAAAACTGATCAGGAATGAGGCAAAGAACAGCAGGCGCCAGTCGCCGAGTACATAGGCGAACCAGCCGCCCAGGGCTGGTCCCACGGAAAATGGAATAAAGACGGACAATCCCCATAGGGCCGTAGCGAAGGGTTGTTTTTCCAGATGGTAGTATTCCAGCAGGAGAAAAAACGAAGGAACGACGCTCAGTCCGGCAGCAAAGCCTTGCAGGATGCGGAAACCGATAAAGCCGGTCAGTTGGTGTGCGCTCAGCAGACACCCCAGGCTGGCCAGAGAAAACAGGAAGTAGGCGGCCAGGGAGACCCGTTTGGGCCCATATCGGCGCATCAGCGGTCGGGCGATCAGGAAAGCACAACCCAGGGCCGTGAAATAATCGCTCTGTGCCCAGACGACATAGGGAAGCCCTTCATCCATGGTTCCTGTGACATAGGGGAGCATGGGGAGAAATGCTCCGGCATTGAGCAGAACCAGGCAATGCCCGATGCCCAGGGCCAGGTTCATGATCAGGAATTGTGCCGGGGGCAAATGTCGTGAAAAACGGGACAGGGCGATCATGATTCAGGTATTACGATTGCTTTTGTTGCAGAGCCCACACGGCGGCCTCCAGACGCGAATGGAAGTTGAGTTTTTTGAGCAAATTGCGGATATGCACCTTGACGGTGCTTTCCATGATGCCCAGTTCGCGTGCGATCAATTTGTTGGACAGCCCCTGTGACAGACAGTGGATGATGGCGTTTTCACGCTCCGTGAGTTCGGACGGCTGGCGGAGGGATTTCAGGGAATCTTCGCGCAGCGCATGGGCCAGGTAATGCGTGAGTGCTTTGCTGATGACGGTTCGGCCAAACATGACTTCATGGAGTTGAGACAGCATCTGGTCTGGCTCGGTGTCTTTGAGCAGGTACCCTTCGGCACCGGCACGGATGGCGGAAATCAGGTCCTGAGGTGAGTCAGAGACCGTGAGGATGATGATTTTTGACTCCAGATCCGTGGCTTGCAGCTTTTGCAGGGTGGCAATTCCATCCATCCCCCCCTTCATGTTGAGGTCCAGCAGGATCAGGTCGGGGCGTAATGCCAAGGCTTGAAGGAAGCCCTGTTCACCATTTTCGGCTTCTCCGATGATCTTGAAGTGGGGGGTGCTGCCAAGCAGTTGGATGACCCCGCGACGGAACAGGGGATGATCGTCGATGACCAGAACGCGGATGATTTCGGGAGGAAGGGACATGAGTGATTCAACGGGAAACGTAAGGGGTTTGAGCGATGAACTGCAACATCAATCGAGCGCCGCCCTGAGTGCCGCGGTCCAGTGTCAGGGTGGCATTGAGCAGGGCGGCTCGTTCACGCAGAATCTGGAGCCCGTAATGGCCTTCTTGTGGGGGGGAGTCGGGCCAGCCGATGCCGTTGTCTTCGATGTGCAAGGCCACTTGACGGAGGCTATTGGCTTCCAGGCAGACCTGGGCCCAGGTGGCCTGAGCGTGTCGTTCGATATTGATCAGCGCTTCACGGACCAGACGGACCAGATGAATTTCTTCATGAGCGCTCAGTTCGAGGCCGTTCATGCGTTGTGTCAGAAGAATTTCGAAGCCGCAACGTCGCGAAGCTTCTTTCACCATGTCTTCCAGTCCTTCGGTAAATGGGGTCTGTCCGGGGCTGAGACGGAAGGTCGTGAGCAGTTCACGCAATTCACGGTAGGCGCTGTTCAACCCCGTTTTGAGTTCGGCGACGGTGGATTGGAGTTCGGGGGAGAGTTGTGGATCGAGACGGCTTTGCAACAGGGAAACCTGAATCTTGAGATAGGACAGGGATTGTGCCAGGGAGTCATGCAATTCGCGAGCGATGATGGCGCGCTCCTCGTAAATGGCCAGGCGATGGCGTTCCTCGGCGCGGCGCGCATTGGCCAAAGCGGTGGCGACATGGCCCGCCAGGGTTTGCAGGATACGGGTTTGCCAGGGGAGCAGGGTGTGCCCGGATTTGATCTGGAACGGCATGACCCCCTGCCATTGTCCTCCTCCGGTGAGTGGGATGCTGACCAGGCGTAGGGTCCCAACCTGATGCTCGCGTATCTCGGTGGGCGTTCCCGTTCCAAAACACAGGGTACACCCCAGGGCATCACAGAGAGCCGCTCGTTCACTTTCCGGCAGAGGAGTTGCCAGGGGGTAAGCGCGTCCGTCTTCGGGGCGGCGCACGCAGACAATTCCGGGGCCCAGCCCCAGTTCCTGTTCGACATCGACCAGCATTTCCAGCAGGACTTCCTGTGTCAGATCCTGTTCGGACAATCGCGTGGCAGTGCGATAGAGCAGTTGGAGCAGATGGTGGCTCTGGTGCAGTTCATGGGTCTGTTCGGCGACTTGATGTTCCAGTCCGCTGTACAGGATGGCCAGTCGTTCCACCATGGTATTGAAAGCTTCTCCCAGATCGCCCAGTTCGTTGGCGGGGTGTGGGGGAACCCGCACGGAAAACTGGCCGTTGCGTACCGCGTGGGCGGCGCGTTGCAAAGTGGCGAGTGGGGTAAAGAACTCACGTTGCAGATGGCGAATGATCAACATCATCAGCAAACAGGTTGCGACCAAAATGCCGCACTGGAACCCACGCAAGGTTTGGGTTCGTGTCTCCAGGTCATTTTGAATGGCATTGACGACGGCATCGATCTCATCGGTCAGAGTGGCGAGTGGGATGCTCAGGTCGGCGGGAAGCGCAGTGGGAGTGGCGCGTTCCAATTCTGGACGCAGTGAGTGCCAGGTCTGGAGCAAGGGTTGTATCAGATCCCCTTGAGGAAGATACCCCATCTGGGCCTGAACCGATAATTGATGTAATTGCGCATCGTAGTCGTGGATCTGAGCGGTGGTTGGTTGCTTGGCCTGACGAGAGGCTTCGATGCGCCAAAGCATCATGCGCAGCGAGGCAGTGTGATTGAGCAGTCGTGCTTCTCCACGACTCTGTTCGGTCATCCACCAGGCACTGACGACAGCGCTACTGAGCAGAAAAAGTGCCAATACCAGGGTCATGAGGAGTTGGCGGCGTAACGATGGTTTGGGTATTCGGTAGGACTGGCGTTGTGGCCAGGGGCACCAGAGGGGAAACCATGAAGGACGGGTGAAGGGCAGCATGGGTGTGAGGATTTGGCTGGTAAAACGCAAGGGTCTGTCTTGACCTGAGCAGCGTTTCATTGTGACGTTAGCAGTCAGGTTTGTAAATACTTCCAAGTGGGTAGTCGGCAGAGTAGGGATACCCATTCATTGCCGAGCAGGCTTGCCTGGATTCTGCCAAGATAGATTCCGTTGTTTTCATTATCAACCAGGCGAGGATGGATCATGAGTTTGTACGAACAATTAGGCGGTGATGCGGCTGTGAATGCAGCCGTGGACATTTTTTATCGCAAGGTATTGCAGGATGCGCGAATCAATCGTTTCTTTACCGGGGTGGATATGGCGAAGCAGGCCGCCAAGCAAAAGGCGTTTCTGACCATGGCATTTGGGGGGCCCAACAATTACACGGGACAAGATATGCGGCGGGGTCATGCGCATCTCGTGGCACAGGGGTTGAACGATAGCCACTTTGATGCCGTGGTAGAAAATTTGGCGGCGACGCTCAAGGAGTTGGGCGTGTCGGATGCCTTGATCGCTCAGGTGGCCGCTGTGGCAGAGACCACCCGCAATGATGTGCTGGGCAAGTAATAGTTTTTGAACTCTGGATTCGTGTCAGGATGGGTTTGCTGCACCCCGTGGAAAAAATTTCCCGGGGTGTTTTTTTGAGGATGAAGGCGATGACCACGATTCATTTTGCGGGCAAGGCATATGTCTGTGAGCCACGGCAAACCCTGCTGGATTGTTTGCAGACGCAAGGTGCCATGGTGCCTTCAGGCTGTCGTTCGGGGATCTGTCAATCCTGTTTGATGCGGGCTCAGGAGGGGGCTGTTCCGTCGTTGGCACAACAGGGACTGTCGCCTCATCGTGCGGCACAGGGGTATTTGCTGGCGTGTTGTTGTATCCCTGAGGGAGAGATGACGGTGACGCTGCCCGATACCCAGGGGTTGACCTGTGCGGCGACGGTGTTGCAACGGGTTCCTCTGAATGGGGATATCTGTGCGTTGCGTTTGCATCCTGATTCCCCTCTGGATTATCGGGCTGGTCAGTATTTGCGCCTCTACCACCAGGCGGACACTTCGCGTTGTTACTCATTGGCCAGTGTGCCAACCGTGGATGATTATCTGGAGTTTCATATTCGCCGGATTCCGGGAGGCAGGGTCAGTGGTTGGGTGCATGATGATCTGCAACCGGGGGACCGGGTGATGATCGGAGAAGCTGTCGGGGACTGTGTCTATGATGAACAGTTGTGTGAGCGGACCTTGTTGCTGGTCGGTACAGGTTCCGGGTTGGCCCCGCTCTACGGCATTGTGCGCGACGCATTGTCACAGCAACATACAGGACCCATTTGGTTGTATCACGGTAGTTTTGTGGCGCAAGGATTGTATCTCCAGCCTGAACTGCGGGCATTGGCGGCTCGTTTCCCCAATTTTCATTATGTTCCCTGTGTGGACCGGGAATCGGTTGAGTCGCAGGCATGGTCGGCGCGAGTGATGACGGCACTGGATGCAGTGATGGCAGACCACCGATCTTTTTCTGGTTATCGTGTTTACTTGTGTGGTCACCCCGACATGGTGAATGCTGCACGTCTCAAGATTTTTGTGGGGGGGGCTTCGATGAGCGATATTCTGGCCGATCCTTTTCTGCCGTCAGGGCCGAGTTAGGTGGTTTGTACGTATGCGGACGAATTGTGCGAGAATATTCCTGTCTTGGTCTTTTTGGGAATCGGTATCATGGAATTTGCTCCACTGAACGAACAGGCGTTGCGTCAGTTATTTACGGAAGCCCATACGGCTCATGCTTTTTTGTCACGTCCGATTGCAGAGAGTACGGTCAGGCAGCTCTATGAGATGGCATGCCTCGGACCGACGGCATTCAACGCCCAGCCGGCACGCTTTGTTTTTATCCGCACCGAGGCGGGGAAAGAGCGGCTGATTCCAGCCTTGTCCCCGGGCAATGTGCCACAGGTTCAATCGGCACCACTGACCGTGATCGTGGCCTACGATCTCGATTTTCATCAGCATCTGCCCAGGGTATTCAAGGGGTATGATGCCAAGCCTATTTACGAAAATGCTCCGGAATTGGCAGAGTCAGTGGCATTCCGCAATGGCACCTTGCAGGGGGCGTATTTGCTCATGGCGGCACGTGCCCTGGGTTTGAGTGCAGGGCCGATGTCGGGATTTGATGTGGGCAAGGTGGATCAGGCGTTTTTCCACGAGGGACGGATACGGACCAACTTTCTGATGAATGTGGGCTATCCGGATCCCGCAGGGATGTTTCCGCGCAACGAACGTCTGGGTTTTGCCGAAGCCGTGACGTTGGCTTGAGTTGGGCGAAGGGCGGCTCCGGCCCCTGATGGGGCCTTTCTCCCCCGGTGTCAGAGGGTGGGAAGCCAGGTATCCAGGGCATCCAGAGATACCTGTCGTGCCTGGTCCTCGCGGCGCCCCTGAATTTCCACCTGTCCATTCTTCAGGTGACGTTCGCCGATGACGATGCGTTGGGGAATCCCCATCAGTTCCTGATCGGCGAGCATGATACCGAGGCGCTCGTCACGGTCGTCGAACAGGACATCGAAACCTCGGCTTAGTAGGGTTTCATACAGTTGTTCTGCCGTTTCCCGGACCAGCGCGGATTTTTTCAGGCCGATGGCAATAAGACTGATTTGAAAGGGGGCCAATGCGGCAGGGAAACAGATGCCGCGTTCGTCGTGGTGTTGTTCAATGGCGGCGGCCACGATGCGGCTGACCCCGATGCCGTAACACCCCATTTCGACGTGGCGGGACTGTCCGGTTTCATCCAGAAATTGCACGTTCATGGCGTTGCTGTAGCGGGTTCCCAACTGGAATACATGGCCCACCTCGATGCCGCGTGCCAGTTCCAGTGTGCCCTTTCCATCGGGGGAGGGATCACCCGCCACGACATTGCGCAGGTCGGCAATGCGGGTGGGTTCAGGCAGATCACGTCCGAAATTGACCGACATCAGGTGCAGGTCCGGTTGATTGGCACCGCAGACGAAGTGATCCAGGTTCACAACCGAACGATCGGTCCACAAGGTAATATTGGCAGGGATTCCCACGGGACCGACAAAACCCTTGACCGGCCCCAGCCATTGGGTAATTTCGGTGTCATGGGCAAAACGGAAGGGGCTTCCCAGCGCCTTTTCGGCTTTCACTTCGTTGAGGGTGTGGTCTCCGCGCAACAACAGCAGGTGGGGATGTCCGGCTTCATCCACGACCAGCAATGATTTGACGATCTGCGACAACGGGACATTCAGGGACGCGGCCACCGCTTCGCAGGCACTGATACTAGGGGTTGGAACCTTTGTCATGGTTTGCTGGGGCAACTGGCGTGAGTGGGCAGGGGCGATGGCTTCAGCCAGTTCGACGTTGGCGGCATAGTCTGATTGGGGGCAAAATGCCAGGGCATCTTCGCCGGAATCGGCCAGGACATGAAACTCCTGGGAAGCGGAACCGCCGATGGCCCCGGTGTCGGCGGCGACGGCACGAAAGTTGAGCCCCAGCCGGGCGAAGATCCGGTGATAGGTATGGGACATGAGGGTGTAGGTGGATTCCAGGCTGGCTTGATCCGCATGGAAGGAATAAGCATCCTTCATGATGAATTCGCGGGCACGCATGACCCCGAAACGTGGGCGGATTTCGTCGCGAAACTTGGTTTGAATCTGGTAGAAATTGAGGGGCAGTTGACGATAACTGCGGATTTCACGGCGTGCGATGTCGCAGACGACTTCCTCGTGGGTTGGCCCAAAACAAAAATCGCGCTCATGTCGATCCTTCATTTTCAGCATCTGGGGCCCGAATTTGTCCCAGCGACCGGTTTCCTGCCAAAGTTCGGCGGGGGTAATGGCCGGCATGAGGATTTCCTGGGCCCCCGCACGATTCATCTCTTCGCGGACTACCTGTTCAACTCGACGCAGGACGCGCAGTCCCAGTGGCATCCAGGTATACAAGCCGCTACCGAGACGGCGAATCAATCCAGCACGCAACATCAGGCGGTGGCTGATCAGTTCAGCATCGGCGGGGGCTTCTTTGAGGGTGGAGATGAAAAACTGGCTGGCACGCATGAAAAAATCCGATTAAGAAAATATGGTGGACTATTTTAACGCAGTTGTGCCCGCTATCTCCCGAGATAATGCCTGCATGGGAGCGGGGAGTGTGACTATGAATAGGCAAGCTATCATCTTGGTGGCGGGATTGCTGGCTGGTTGTGCGGACAATCCCTCGTCGTCTGCCGTAGAGTCGGCTGCGTTGCTGGAAAAGCAAAGTCATTGGTTTGAACGCTGCGTGCAGGGAATGGAACGGCCTCGTGCGCTCACGCTGATGCAGTATCGGGCCGAAGGGTGGGTGCGGTTTCGGGGTCGTTCCTCCGCGGGATGGCGGGCTGGAGACGAAGCCGTATTGACGTGTGATGAGGCGCAGAAGGGAGTTGCCGTGACAGAGTCTCCCTGGTGGTTTGTGGGGTATGGGCGCTCGATTCCTGCGTTGGGCCTGGATGATTATGCCGCGCGAGAGGTACGTGGACAGACGGTCATAATACTGGCGGATGCGCCGGTACTGATGGATATGACGGTTGATTCCATCCGGGCGCTGGAGTCGGCGGGGCGATACGATGGGCCTGAAGAACGGCCACGCATCACGGCGGCATTGTCGCGGGGGGTGGCGTTGGTGGTGATGGTGGTGTCGGAGGAACGTTGGCGGGAGCGTCGTCGGTTTCCGCTGGAATGGGGGATGATTGCGCCCGATGGTGCGCATGAGGCGCGTGGACTGGTGGTATGGATCAGTGAGGTGACATGGCAGCGCTGGATGCACAGACTGGGTCAGGATCCGGTTGCACTGAAGGCTCAGGCGACTGCGCCGGGTTTTCGTCCACTATCCCTGCCAGTTCAATCGCAAGCCGAGTGGGACTGCCTGGCCCACCGGACGCGACTTGCCATGCCACGGCAGTGAAAGTGGCGAGCACGGGCCATACCCGTGCGTAAATTTCCATGCTTGACAAATATTTTTTTTGTTCCTAGAATCAACCAATGGACTCTTTAACCCTGCCATTCTCGCTGTTTCTTCGCACAGAAAATCTTCTGCTGCTGCGCCCTGCGCGCTAAAAACTCCCTCTCGTACAAAACGTTTTTTGACTACTGTGGCCCGGCCCTCTGCAAGGGATGTGTTTCTGGTGCCCTGTATTAATATTTCGCCTTGCTGTACTTTTTAAGTTCAGGATGATTTGACATGATGAACATGGTTAAAATTTTTGACACGACCTTGCGCGATGGCGAGCAAAGCCCTGGTGCTTCCATGACCCGTGATGAGAAGGTGCGCATTGCACGCCAACTGGAACGTATGCGGGTGGATATCATCGAAGCCGGATTTCCGGCGGCCAGTCCCGGGGATTTTGAAGCCGTGCGCGCAGTGGCCAGTGTGATTCGCGAAAGCACTGTGTGCGGGTTGGCGCGTGCCCAGGAAAAGGACATCCGCAGCGCCGCCGAAGCGTTGGCCCCGGCGGCGGCGCGGCGCATACATACTTTCATTGCCACCTCGCCGTTGCACATGGAGCGCAAGTTACGCATGAGTCCCGAGCAGGTCTTTGACCATGCCGTGGCTTCGGTGACCTTGGCGCGACAGTTTACCGACGATGTCGAGTTTTCTTGTGAAGACGCAGTGCGCTCGGATCCTGATTTCATGTGCCGGGTGATCGAGGCGGTGATTCGGGCTGGGGCGCGGACCATCAATATTCCCGATACGGTGGGTTATGCTATCCCGTTTCAGTATGGCGATTTGATTGGGGATCTGATCCAGCGTATTCCCAATGCCGATCAGGCCATTTTCTCGGTGCATTGTCACAACGATCTGGGATTGGCCGTCGCCAACTCATTGGCGGCAGTGCAAGCGGGGGCGCGTCAGGTGGAATGTACCATCAACGGTCTGGGGGAACGGGCTGGCAATGCCGCCCTCGAAGAAGTGGTCATGGCATTGCGCACGCGCCACGACATCTTCGGGTTGACGACCCGCATCGATACCACCCAGATCGTTCCCGCAAGCCGCCTGGTTTCCACCATTACGGGATTTCCGGTACAGCCCAACAAGGCGGTGGTGGGGGCCAATGCCTTTGCTCATGAATCCGGGATCCATCAGGATGGGGTCCTCAAACATCGTGAAACCTACGAGATCATGCGTGCCGAAGAGGTGGGCTGGAATGCCAACAAACTGGTATTGGGCAAGCATTCCGGGCGTAATGCCTTTCGTACGCGCATGGCCGAACTGGGGATTCCCTTCGAGTCTGAGGCGGCGCTCAATGCGGCTTTCCAGCGTTTCAAGGTGTTGGCCGACAAGAAACATGAAATCTTTGATGAAGATTTGCAGTCTCTGGCCTGTGACACCCCGGGCGATGTTTCAGGGGCACATTATGAGTTGGTGGCATTGATGGCCCACAGTGAAACCGGTGAGCCTCCCCGGGCTCGCTTGGTATTGACGGTGGGAGGGGCGGAACAAATCAGCGAGGCGGAGGGGAGTGGCCCCGTGGATGCGGCGTTCAAGGCCATTGAACGGGTGGTCATGAGCGGGGCGGAATTGCAGTTGTATTCCGTCAACAACATCACCAGCGGGACGGAATCTCAGGGTGAGGTGACGGTTCGTCTGGCGCATGAAGGGCGCATCGTGAATGGCCTGGGTGCAGATACTGATATCGTGGTGGCCTCGGCGTGTGCCTACCTGAACGCGCTCAATAAATTGGCTTCGCGTTCGGAACGGCTTAATCCGCAGGTTTGATCGGGTACACGGTGCGGCGTTTGTGGCATTTCTGTCATGAGGTTCTGCTGAAGTTTCAGCGCGACCGGTGTCTCCAGTCGGCTTCCAGTCTGACGACCACGACGCTGTTCGCGCTGGTGCCGTTGCTGACCCTGAGTCTGGAAATCTACTCGCGTTTTCCGGAATTTTCGCGCCTCGGGCGAGGGGTGCGTGCCTTTCTCATGGCCAATTTGCTGCCCGAGACGGCGGCTCGCGTGGTGACCACTTATGCCACCCAGTTTTCCGGACATGCGGCGCAATTGACGACGCTGGGCCTGGCTATTCTCAGTGCCACGGCGTTTTCGCTGATCTTGACGGTGGAACATACGTTCAATGCCATCTGGGGAGCGGTCCCGCGTCGTTCCCTGATCAAACGCCTGCTGCTGTACGGGGCATTGATTTTGTTTGGACCCCTGTTGTTTGGCACCGGGCTCTGGAGTTTGACGCTGGTGGTGCGGTTATCGGTGGGGTTGGCGGGAGAACGTGCCCGTGTAACAGAGGAGATATTGCGCTATCTGTCATTCCTGATCATCGCGGCGGGACTGGCATTGGCGTATTACAAAATTCCAGGACATCCGGTGCGTCGGGCGCATGCCCTATTCGGGGGGCTGTTGGGGGCTGGGTTATTTGAAGGGATGCGCAGCGCTTTTGCCTGGTTCGTCGCGCACATGTCGACGTACAAACTGATCTATGGGGCGTTTGCGGCATTTCCGATCTTCTTGGCCTGGATTCACCTGTCCTGGACGATCATTTTATTTGCGGCGGTGGTGACAGCCAGTCTGCCCCGCTGGGGGCGGCTGGGGTCGTCACGACAATCTCGTACAAAGCGTCGATAAGTTTGATTTAAGTCAAAATATTCAAGGTAAAAATTCCGTATCGTTCACTTACGCGCCGATTCTTTTCGGGTGAAGAGTGAAATGGCGTTTGATAACGATGAGGGGGGATTACATGAGCATAACCTGGATGGAAATTATTGGAATTGTTGGACCTGCTATTGTTATTTTTGTGCTTGACAATGCGCTTTGGCATTGAGTCATTCTGAACGCACCCTGGGTGCGAGAAGGTGCTTGATGAGCCGGCTTACCCCGGCTCATCGATTTTTTGCGCCCAAAATTTGTGCAATACCTTGAAAGTTGCGTCATACTATGTAGCCTCGGTGAGACTCTATTGCGTGGCCTTGGCACCCATAAACTGTGTGGTTGGATATGGGGGCGGGGGTGAGCGTAGGGTCATCATCGGCATAGATTCCATCGTGGCTGCTAAACCAGCGCCAGCATAATAAACGCGGAAACGCATCAATGACGGAGAGAACCTACCATGCATCTGGGGCGTAAGACCTTATCCAAGTATCTGATTGAAAACCTTTCGGGAACCCCGGACGGCGCGGATCTCGCGGCCTTGCTGGTCGACGTGGCGGCAGCGGTCAAGGCTATTTCCGGCATGAGCGCCAAGGGTGCCTTGGGGGGGGCCACGGGAAGCATGGAAACCACCAACGTGCAGGGCGAGACCCAGAAGAAGTTGGATGTGCTCTCCAACACGGCTTTTGTCAATACCTTCGAGATGGGGGGGTTGGTAGCGGGTGTGGCTTCTGAAGAAATGGATGATCCTTTCCCCGTACGCGCCCCGCATCAGCGTGGGCCATTTTTGGCCATCTTTGACCCCTTGGATGGTTCTTCCAATATCGATGGCAATGTGTCGGTGGGTTCGATCTTTTCCATCCTGCGTGCCCCTGAAGGCCGTGAACCAGTGATGGAAGATTATCTGAAGCCGGGCACCGAGCAGGTGGCGGCGGGTTACGCGCTCTATGGGCCAGCGACCCTGCTGGTGATTACCGTGGGCAAAGGAACGCATGGCTTTACCCTGGATCGTGAAGTGGGCAATTTCATTCTGACCCATCCGGATATCCAGATTCCGGCGGATACCAGCGAGTTTGCCATCAATACATCCAATGAACGTTTCTGGGAACCCCCGGTATCCCGTTACATCGGAGAGTGCAAGGCAGGCAAGACCGGGGTACGTGAGCGCGATTTCAATATGCGCTGGATTGCGTCCATGGTGGCCGAAGTACATCGCATTCTGATTCGTGGCGGGATTTTCCTGTATCCGCGCGATACCAAGGATCCGTCCAAACCTGGACGTTTGCGCCTGATGTACGAAGCCAACCCCATGAGCATGGTCGTGGAGCAGGCGGGGGGGATGTCCAGCACGGGGCGCGAGCGCATCATGGAAGTTGTCCCTACCCAGATTCATCAGCGTATCGCCGTCATTCTGGGTTCCCGTCACGAAGTGGCGCGCGTGGTTCAATACCATGAAGAGCACGATGCCGGAAAAGGCGAGCCCTTTTCCTCGCCGTTGTTCAGTGAGCGCGGCCTGTATCGCAACTAATTCATTATCCAGTCAAGAGGTCAAGTTTAATGTCCCGTAAATACCCCATTATTGCCGTGACGGGTTCCTCCGGTGCCGGTACCACCACCGTGATGAACAGTTTCAAGCACATCTTTCGTCGTGAAAAGGTTACCGCGCAGTTGATCGAAGGCGATTCCTTTCACCGTTACAACCGCCTGGAAATGCGCGAACAGATGAAGCAACGGGAAGCGCAGGGAAATCCCAACTTCAGCCATTTCGGCCCGGAAGCCAATTTGCTGGAAGAACTGGAGACTCTTTTCAAGACCTATGGTGCCACGGGTACTGGCAAATTCCGGAAATATTTGCATGATGCCGGCGAGGCCGCTCCCTACAAGCAGGAGCCGGGTACGTTCATTCCGTGGCAGGATATCGAGCCCAATACGGATCTGATGTTCTACGAAGGATTGCACGGCGGCTACGCCGACGACAAGGTCAATGTAGGGGCACAGGTGGACCTGTTGGTGGGGGTGGTGCCCATCATCAATCTGGAGTGGATACAGAAACTCCATCGTGACCAGAAGTTGCGCGGTTACTCTCAGGAGGCGGTCATGGATGTGATCCTGCGCCGCATGCCCGACTATGTCAACCACATTTGCCCACAGTTCTCGCGCACGCACGTGAACTTCCAGCGCGTTCCTACGGTAGATACGTCCAACCCGTTTATCGCCAACGATATTCCGTCTCCCGATGAAAGTTTGGTGGTCATCCGTTTCTCCGACCCCAAGGGAATCGATTTCCCCTATCTGTTGTCGATGTTGCATGATTCCATGATGACGCGTCCCAACACCCTGGTGGTTCCTGGTGGCAAGATGGGGCTGGCGATGCAGTTGATCTTTACTCCCATGATCCTCAAGATGATGGATCAAAAGCGCAAGGCCATCTGATGGGTCAGGCCATGAAAATGCCGCGTTTCATCATGTTTGATCTGGATGGAACGCTGGTGGATACCGCAGAAGAGATCGCGCATTCCGTCAACCAGACGCTGGCGGAGGCCGGTCTCGAACCGGTGGCAGCGGAACTGGTGCGTGAATGGATCGGCAAGGGAACGGCGTGGTTGTGGGCTCGAACTCTGGAAGAAGTGACCGGAAATTCTGGATCGCAGAGTGCCGCACTGTACGAACAGTATTACCCGCGCTTTCTTGAGGTCTACCACGATTTGACCGGACATTACAGTGTTCCCTATCCCGGCGCCCAGGTTGCCTTGAGTCGTTTGCGTCAGGCAGGGTGTGCGCTGGCGGTGGTGACCAACAAGGACCGGAGTCTGTCGATACGCCTGCTGGACAGCCAGGGGCTGACCCAGGCGGTAGACTGGTTGGTGGGCGGCGGGGATACCGCCGAAGGCAAGCCCAGCCCCCAGCCTTTGCAGAAAGCCATGCAGGTCGCAGGGGTTGAGCCCCGGGAAGCCTTGTTTGTCGGAGATTCCAGTAACGATGTGGAGGCTTCACGGCGCGCCGGTGTTACGGTATGGGCTTTCAATCATGGTTATAATCACGGGGAACCCATCGCCAACGCCAATCCGGATGTGGTGCTGGACAGTTTTGATGATCTGCTGCAACGTTTGGGGCTGGTCGTGTCGGCACCGACGATCCACTAAATTTAATTACGTTATCCACTGAGGAGATATTCATGGCACTCATTTCATTGCGTCAATTGCTCGATCATGCCGCTGAACACGGTTACGGTCTGCCGGCTTTCAACGTCAACAATCTGGAGCAGATCCAGGCCATCATGGAAGCGGCCGCAGCCACCAACAGCCCTGTGATCATGCAAGGATCGGCAGGGGCACGCAAGTATGCGGGGGAGCCTTTCCTGCGCAAACTCATTGAAGGTGCCGTGGAAATGTACCCGGATATCCCTGTGTGCATGCACCAGGATCACGGTGCCAGCCCGGCGGTTTGCCAACGCTCCATTCGTTCGGGATTTTCCAGCGTGATGATGGATGGTTCCCTGATGGAAGACATGAAAACCCCGTCCAGTTTTGAATACAACGTCAATACCACCCGTCGTGTGGTGGAAATGGCTCATGCCGTGGGTGTGTCGGTGGAAGGGGAACTGGGCTGTCTGGGTTCGCTGGAGTCGGGCATGATGGGTGAGGAAGATGGTCATGGTTCCGATGACAAGTTGAGCCACGATCAGTTGTTGACCGATCCCGAACAGGCCGCAGATTTTGTTCGCCAGACCGAAGTGGATGCGCTGGCCATCGCCATCGGCACCAGTCACGGTGCCTACAAGTTCACCAAAGCCCCGACGGGCGAGACCCTGGCCATCTGGCGTGTCAAGGAAATCCACGCTCGCATCCCCAACACCCATCTGGTGATGCATGGGTCTTCCTCCGTACCACAGGACTGGTTGGAAATCATCCGCGCCAATGGCGGAAACATCAAGGAAACCTACGGCGTGCCCGTGGAAGAAATCGTCGAAGCCATCAAGTATGGGGTGCGCAAAGTCAATATTGACACCGACATCCGTCTGGCCATGACCGGCGCGATGCGTCAGTTGATGTTCAAGAAACCCGATGAATTTGATCCACGCAAGTTTTTGGCCGAAGCCCGCAAGGCAGCCATGGGGATCTGCAAGGCCCGCTTTGAGGCATTTGGTAGCGCCGGGCAGGCCAGCAAGATCAAGTCCATCTCCCTGGAGAGTATGAGCGACCGTTATGCCAAGGGCGAACTCAAGCCCCAGGTTCGTTAATCGGTACGCGTGCCAATCCACTGACAACTGAGAAAGACATCATGACGCAACCCACAACTTCCCTCATGGCCAACGCCATCCGTGCCTTGGCCATGGATGGTGTACAAAAGGCCAATTCGGGCCACCCGGGTGCCCCCATGGGTATGGCGGAAATTGCCGTAGCCCTCTGGGGACAACACCTGAGACATAATCCCACCAACCCGCACTGGGCTGACCGTGACCGTTTCGTACTGTCCAATGGTCATGGTTCCATGCTGATCTATGCCCTGCTTCATCTGACCGGCTATGACTTGCCCATGGATGAACTCAAGGCCTTCCGGCAATTGCACAGCAAGACCCCAGGACATCCAGAGTATGGCATCACCGTGGGAGTGGAAACCACGACCGGTCCCTTGGGGCAGGGCATCACCAATGCCGTCGGTTTTGCGCTGGCCGAGCGTATGCTGGGGGAACAGTTCAACAAACCCGGTCACAGCATCGTCGATCACCATACCTATGTCTTCATGGGTGATGGCTGTTTGATGGAAGGGATCAGTCATGAGGCCTGCTCTCTGGCAGGTACGCTGGGGTTGAAGAAACTGATTGCGTTCTGGGATGACAATGGCATTTCCATTGATGGTCATGTGGAGCCGTGGTTTTCGGAAGACGTGCCCAAACGCTTCGAAGCCTATGGCTGGAATGTCATGCGTGCCGTCGATGGACATGATGTCGATGCGGTATCCGCTGCTATTGCGGCGGCCAAGGTCAGCGACAAGCCGACCTTGATCTGCTGCAAGACCATCATCGGGAAGGGTAGTCCCAACAAGGAAGGGACCCACGATGTGCATGGGGCAGCGCTGGGCAACGAGGAAATCGCGGCTACCAGAAAACGCTTGGGATGGGAATACGGTCCCTTCGAAATTCCGGCCGAAATTTATGCGGATTGGGATGCCAAAGGCAAAGGCCAACAACTCGAAAAGGAATGGAACCAGCGATTTGCTGCTTACCAGGCTTCTTTCCCGAAAGAAGCGGCCGAATTCGTACGGCGCATGAAAGGGGATTTACCCGAGCAGTTTGAGCGCACGGCCCTGGAATTTGTCGCCAAGTGCCGCGACAAGGCGGAAACCATTGCCACCCGTAAAGCCAGTCAGAATACTCTGGAAGCCCTGAGCCCGGCTTTGCCGGAATTCTTCGGGGGATCGGCGGATCTGACGGGTTCCAACCTGACCAACTGGAGCGGCAGCAAGCCCCTCAACGCCACCACGCCGGGCAACTATCTGAGTTACGGGGTACGAGAATTCGGCATGAGCGCCATCATGAATGGGGTGGCTCTGCATGGAGGGTTCATTCCCTATGGGGGAACCTTTCTGACGTTTTCGGACTACAGTCGCAATGCGTTGCGTATGGCGGCGCTGATGCGTATTCGCAGCATCTTCGTGTTTACCCATGACTCCATTGGATTGGGGGAAGACGGACCGACGCACCAGTCCATCGAGCATGTTCCCAGTCTGCGGCTGATCCCCAATATGGATGTGTGGCGTCCCTGTGATACTACCGAAACGGCTGTTTGCTGGGATGCGGCCATCCGCAGAAAAGATGGTCCCAGTTCGCTGATCTTCAGCCGCCAGAATCTGCCATTCCAAACGCGTACTCCAGAGCAGATCGTGGACATCGGCAAGGGTGGCTACGTGCTCAAGGAATCCGAGGGCGCGGCGCGGGGCATCCTGATTGCCACGGGCTCTGAAGTCGGGTTGGCGGTGGAAGCGCAGAAGTTGTTGCATGAGCAGGGCATCGCCGTGCGGGTGGTTTCCATGCCATCGACCTCGCTCTTTGATCGTCAGACTTCGGACTATCGGGAGAGCGTATTGCCTCGCCATATCCCCAAGATTGCCATCGAGGCGGCCAGCACGGCATTGTGGTGGAAATACGGGTGTGTGGAAGTCATCGGGATCGACACCTTCGGTGAATCGGCTCCCGCAGGGGCCTTGTTCAAGCACTTTGGATTGACCGCTGACAAGGTCGTTGAGAAGGTCAAACGGGCCATTTAATTCGGTCAACTGCGCAGTCTAAAAAGCCCTTCCACTCGTGGAAGGGCTTTTTGTTGCATAAATACCACAAAAGAAAAATATTGTTGCACAAACGTGACAAAGTGCTTTACAGGGTCTTAAGCCGATGTTAATTTTTTGACCTGGCGCAAAGCGCTCCAGTTTGGGGCACCTGCACCAATATGGTTCCTACTACACTTAGGGGGTTATAAATGAAGGTATCCAACCTGTTTGGAAAAGCGAAGGGTTCAGCCCTTTTGCTGCTGGGTACGGTATCCGTGGTTGCATCCATGGACGCCAACGCCATCCCGGTCTTCGCACGTCAGACCGGTTTCAAATGCGTCGCCTGTCACGTTGGCGGCATGTTCCCACAACTGACCTCACTGGGTCGTATGTTCAAGTTGACCGGTTACACCATGGGTAACCGCCCCAACCTGACCGATCTGGAAGTGCAAAACGACTATCCTCCCGTTGCCATCATGGTGCAGGGCGCACGGCAGTACTACAACACCACGGCAAATGGCAGCTTGGCTGGTCATGGTCAGGGTGTGCCTTCTTCCGCCTTTGATGCGCAGGTCGTGAGTTTCTTCGCGGGCGGTAAGATCACCGACAACTTTGGAGCGTTCATGCAATGGACCGGCCAAAAGTATGACAACACCCAGACCGGTTCACAAGCCGGTTGGGGATCGGCAGCGATCGACAACACCGAATTCCGCTATGCCGATCGTACCGTTACTCCGAACAGCGATCTGGTCCTGGGGGCCTATATCAACAACCGCGCCATGATGTCCGATGTCTGGAACAACTTCGGGGCGTGGGAATCGCAGTGGATCAATTATTTCAATGGCACCAATGTGCAAGCACCGACCACCTACCTGATGGGCGAATCGTCGCAGCATGCCGCAGTGGGTGCCGGGGCTTATGTTTTCAAGGATAAGACCTGGTATGGTGAATTGGCGATCTACAAGTCGCCCACGCATGGTCCATTCTCTATCATGACGGCAGGCACAACATCCGTGGGGGCCACAGGCGTAACTTCATTGATTGATCCTTCCCCGTACTTCCGTTTTGCCTACAACAAGGAATGGGGCCCCAGCAGTTTCGAAGCCGGTTTGCATGGCATGATTTCGTATGTTCACGGCACCCCGCTGGGCTTGGGCACGCCAGTGAGCAATTCGGATCCCGCAGGTCCGGTATCGGCCTATCATGACGTGGGTGTCGATGCACAATACCAATACGTTCTGGATCCCCATTACTTTGCTGCGCACGGCCGTATCACGCGGGAATTCATGAACAACAACCTGTCCACTCCGAACTGGCAAGGGCTGACCGCAACCAATGCCACGGATAACTTGACGGAAACCTACCTGGACGCGACGTATGTATACGAAGCCAAGTACGGTGCCCAGTTGATTTATCAAAACGTGACTGGTTCCAATGATGTTGGGTTGTACGGGATGGCTGTGAATGGAGTCGGGGCAGCAACAGGAAGCCCCAACTGGACAGCATGGACCCCGCATATTTTCTACCAGCCATGGCAAAACGTCCGGATTGGTTACATGTACACCTACTACACCCAATTGGGTGGGACAACGGGTGGAAACAGTCTGGTGCTGAACGGCGGCCGTTTCTCACCGCAGAACTTTAACACCAACATGCTGTACTTTGGCTTCATTTATTAAGAGGGGATGAATATGAAAAATGTGAAGACCATTCTGACCCTCTCAGCCATGTCTCTGGCGCTGGGGGCCTGTTCCACCGGGATCACCAAGAGCCGCAATCTGGGTAACCCCAATGTGTCCGGCAACACGCTGGCACAGCAGGTTTGCTCGGTTTGCCACGGGAATATCGGTAACAGCGTCAATGGCAATTCGGTTAATCCGACCTTCCCGAATCTGGCGGGTCAACAAAAGGATTACCTGATCGCTCAAATGACGGCTTTCCACGACCATTCTCGTAAGGATCCTGCCGCCCAGCAGATGATGTGGGGTATCGCTCGTAACTTTACACCCAAGCAGATGGATGAGTTGGCGACGTTCTACTCGCAACAGACTCCCATGGCCAATCCGGCCCACGGCAAACCGGCTCTGATCGCCGAAGGTCAAAAGATCTTCAGCGAAGGCTTGCTGGATAAAGGGGTACCGGCTTGTATGGGGTGTCACGGGGCGAATGCCGAAGGTAACGGCGTGATCCCACGTCTGGCAGGACAGCATGCCAATTACGTGTACAAGCAATTGAACGTGTTCAATCGCGACTACAAGACAGCGGAAGGAAAGGATAGCGTTCCGGATTCGGCGCTGGAACGTCCCGCCGGTGGCGTGATGGAAATGGTAGCCAATGGCCTGACCGACCATCAGAAACGCGCGATGGCTGCCTATGTGCAGTCCTTGCGATAATTAGTCACTAAGACACAAAGGGTCGTGTCCCGTTGTTTGGGGCATGACCGATTGGTGCCCCGCTTCGGCGGGGCATTTTTTTATACCGGCTTCTATCAGTAGAATGAGCGGATAATCAGGGTGACTACACCGGAGAGGGTGGTCAGAATGAGCCATTTCATCAGGTTGAATTCTGACTTCAGATGGGTGACATCCAGATTCAGTTGATGAATATCCTGCTTGAGTTCCGCCCTGAGGTCGCTGATATCCTGCTTGAGTTCCGCCCTGAGGTCGCTGATATCCTGCTTGAGTTCCGCCCTGACGGCATGGAGTTCCTCGCGCAGTTCATGAATATCCTGCTTGAATTCGGCCCTGAGGTTGCTGATATCTTGTTTGAGTTCAGCCCTGAGGTCGCTGATATCTTGTTTGAGTTCAGCCCTGAGGTCGCTGATGTCTTGTTTGAGTTCAGCCCTGACGGCATGGAGTTCCTCGCGAAGTTCATGAATATCCTGCTTGAGTTCGGCTCTGAGGTCGCAGATATCTTGTTTGAGCTCAGCCTTGACGGCATGGAGTTCTTCACGCAATTTATGAATTTCTTGCTTGAGTTCGGCTTTGGCGTTGAGAAAATCGCTCCTGACTTCATGGATGTCATGATGTAATTCGTCTTGAAGCATGCGGTGGTCATGCTTGCTGGGCCATTCACTGGCCGACCATTCGCGCAAAACCTCAGACAAGGCTTCCACCTCGGCTTTGGCATGATGGTCGGGAATGCCTGCTGATGTCAGGTGTTCCACAAACCGGAATGTGTCGAATTGGACCGCCGTGGACATGATCAACCTCCTGCGGATATCCTGACAGAATCACGAATGGGGAATCCATCGAATAGCGCGAGGATGGAAGGTAATTCAGGCAGGTGCTAAGAGCCCAGAGGGATGACATTGACGACAGCGTGCTTGGATGCCCAGAGGGCGTCCACCATCTTGTGAGCGTTTTTCCCAAAGATGTTGACGACACAGAGGGGGCGACTGTGATGCGGGAGAGAAACGAAGGTATGCAATTTGAGATGGTGGGTGGTGATCAATTGACTGACCACAGGGAAGACATCTTCTCCAGAGGAAATATCGAAGGTAATGCGAACGCCTGCCTCACGAGTATCGAAAAGAGCAGAAAAAGCACGAAACAGGTCGGATTCGGTAATGAGGCCGACAAGCCGATGGTTGTCCATGACGGGCAACGCCCCGATTTTTTTGTCGCGCATCAGCAGGGCGGCTTTTTCAATAGGGTCAGTGGAGGCGATGCTCAGCGGGTTGGGGTGCATGATGTCGCGCGCAGTGAGCCCTCGGGAATCCTCTCCCAGGCGATGCAGATCATCTTCGGCAACAGCGGAAAAAGGATTGATGTCCGGCGGAAAGGCGTGCAGTACATCCGAATAGGAAACGATGCCCAGCAAGGCATGATCTTCTGCAACCACAGGCAGACGGCGAATGCGATGGCGTGCCATCAGCGAAGCGATGTCTCCCAGAGGTGACTCGGGTTTGATGGTGAGCAGGTCTTTGACCATCCACATACCGACAAACATGGCGGAGTTCCTTGTGGTGCAGTGATACGGTTGGCTGACTTTACAATTCGTTCACGATTATACGTCCATCATGACTTTTCTTGCGAGAAAAAGTCGGTTAGCATGGATGCCTTGCTGAGAACTCTGGAGGTAAACACAATGAATCGATGGTATCGTGGCATGATGGTTGGATTTCTGGCACTGGCGACTCAGGCTTGGGCCGATGCGGGAACTCCGGTGGTGCGTGAACCAGATGGCACATCGACGGCGGCCAGGGTGGAGTTGCTGTGGTTGGGTCAATCGGCCATTCGTCTTACTACGCCAGGGGGGAAAGTGATCCTGATCGATCCTTTCATTACGCAAAACCCCAAAACGCCGGAAAAATACAAAGATCTGGACAAGTTGGGAAAAGTTGATCTGATCCTGGTCACCCATGCTCACGGGGATCATCTGGGGGATGGTCCGGCATTGGCCAAAAAGTGGCATATTCCCTTGGTGGGACCGGCGGGCATGAACCAGTCCCTGATCGCGTTGGGAGCCTTGCCGGCGGAGCAGGCGATCATGATGAACAAGACCGGTACGATTTCACCTCTGGGCCCGATGATTCATATTTCCATGGTGCATGCTGAGCACAGTTCAGAACTGGATTGGGTCAATCCGACAACTGGAAAGCATGAAACCCATGTGGGTGGGGAGCCTGTGGGCTATATCATCGAGTTGGAAAATGGGTTCAAGATATACGATATGGGTGATACGGGCTTGTTCAGCGATATGAAATTCATTGCCGATTACTACCGTCCGGATCTGGTGCTGATCCCCATCGGCGGGAATTACACCATGGGACCCACGGATGCTGCCTATGCCATTCGGTACTGGATGCGTCCAAAATATGTATTGCCCTTCCATTACGGAACCTTTCCTGCTTTGAGTGGGACTCCAGAAGAATTTATCAAGGCGCTGGGGCCGACGCGTACCAAGGTGCTGGAACTCAAACCGGGTGGAACGGTTTCATTTTAATAAGGTAATAGTATGATTCTTGCGCAGTCGGTTATTTTATGTGGGGGAGCGGGAACTCGCTTGTGGCCCTTGTCCCGGGCGGGCTTCCCCAAGCAATTCCTCTCGCTGGCGGGTGATCGCAGTTTGTTTCAGGAGGCGTTATTGCGAGCATCGGCCCTGACGGCTGGGGATATCCGTTGCCACGAGACCTTGCTGGTCACCCATGAAGATCATCGCTTTCTGGCGCTGGATCAGGTGCACGAACTGGCATTACCCCGTCAGGCCAGGTTTTTGCTGGAACCCAGCGCGCGGAATACGGCGGCGGCATTGACGCTGGCAGCATTGCAAGCATTGGAAGAGGGCGGGGATCCGGTGTTGGTCGTCATGCCCGCCGATCATGCCGTGGGGCAGACCGATGCCTTTGTGGATACCCTGCAACGTGCGATCCGTGAAGCCGATGAGGGGCATTGGGTTATCCTGGGGATTACCCCGGATCGTCCGGAAACGGGCTATGGCTATATTCATTTTTCGGGACAGCCCGATGCGCACGGGGCCCACGACGTGGTTCATTTTATGGAAAAGCCGGATGAAGCCACGGCGCGTCGATATCTGGAAGAAGGGAATTATGCCTGGAACGGGGGCATCTTTGTGTTGCGTGCCAGTCTCTGGATCCAGGCGCTGGGAAGGTTTCGCGAGGACATTCTGGTGGCGGTTCAGGAAGCCTGGGCGCAGCGCTCGGTCGATGGAGTGTTTACCCGTCCGGATCGGGAAACCTATGCACAGGTGCCAGCGGAATCGGTGGACTACGCGGTGCTGGAGCATTGTCCGGGATCCGGGATTTCGCTGCGCATGATTCCCTTGGTGGCCCAGTGGAACGATTTGGGCGCGTGGGACGCGGTCTGCCAGGCCAATGCGGGAGATGCTCAGGGCAACGTGGTGCGTGGCGATGTGTTGCTCAGCGATACGCGCAATTCCCTGGTGCATGCCAGTCATCGCCTGGTGAGTGTGGTCGGGGTTGACAATCTGGTGGTGGTGGAAACGGCGGATGCCGTGCTGGTGGTGGATCGTTCCAAGAGTCAGCAGGTCAAGCAGGTCGTGGTGGCCTTACAACAGTCCCAGCGTGAGGAACATTGCCTGCACCGCAAGGTACACCGTCCCTGGGGATGGTATGACAGCATTGATGAGGGCGAGCGCTTCAAGGTCAAGCGTATCCAGGTCAAACCGAAGGCCAGTTTGAGTCTGCAGATGCACCACCACCGTGCGGAACACTGGATTGTGGTGCAGGGGACTGCGGAAGTGACCTGTGGGGAAAAGAAGTTTCTGCTCCACGAGAATCAGTCAACGTATATTCCGCAGGGAGAACAGCATCGTCTTGCCAATCCGGGAACCATCCCGCTGGAAATCATCGAGGTACAGTCCGGGGGCTATCTGGGGGAAGATGACATCGTGCGTTATGGCGATGTCTACGGTCGTCAATGACTGATGCCATCGCGGCGCACCACCTGCAGGGCGGTGCGCAACAGGATGCGCAGGTCCAGCAGAAAAGATTGGTGTGTCAGGTAGTAGGCATCCAGGGCGACCTTCTGGGGAATGGGGATTTCGTCGCGTCCGTTGATCTGCGCCCAGCCGGTCAATCCCGGAACCAGGCGATCCACGCCCACCCGACGACGCTGTTCCATCAGGTCGTCCTGGTTGAACAGGGCGGGGCGGGGACCGACCAGGCTCATATCTCCTTTGAGAATGCTCCACAATTGGGGAAGTTCATCCAGGCTGGTTTTGCGTAGCAGGGAACCGATGGGGGTCAGATACTGTTCGGGCCGAGTCAGCAGATGGGTTGCCAACGCTGGGGTATCGACGCGCATGGAACGAAATTTTGGCATGGAAAACAGGCGACTATGGGCGCCTACTCGTTTGGACCAGTACAGGATGGGGCCGCTTGAGGTGAATCGGACGGCCAGGGCGGTGGCCAGCAGGACCGGGGAAAGGGCGATCAGGGCCAGCCCCGCGACGAGGATATCGAAACTCCGTTTTGCATTATTCATGGAATATCGAGGAGCCATGCCAGGTTTCCTTCCAGCGTGCCAGACCGGCGCGGGTCTGGGTTTCGGGGTGATATTCACAACCCACGTAGCCCATCCAGCGTTGTTGGTCCAGATAAGCAAACAGTTTGGGATAGGGAATGCTGCCGGCGCTGGGTTCATGTCGTCCCGGGTAACCGGCGATTTGCAGGTGATGAATGGCCCCGCTGGGCAGGTAGTGATGCAGGAGTTCCTCAACGCATCCTTCTACGCGGTGGCAATGGTATAAATCCATCTGCACGCCCAGATGGGGCGCTCCGATCTGTTCTACGATCTGATGGGCCTGCGCTTGATGGGTCAGGAAGTAACCGGGCATGTCCACGGGGTTGATAGGTTCAATGACCAGACCGATCCCGGTCCCGGCGGTTTGCTGGCAAGCCCAGGCGAGATTGTCGAGCAAGCAGTCAAGCGCCTGCTGTTGAGTGGTTTCCGAGGGCGGGATGCCTGCCATGATATGCAGGCGTGGACAATGGGTTGCCTCCACATAGGGAAGAGCGATGTCCAGCAGCGTCTGTCTGAATTCGGCCCGACGTTGGGGGAGGCAGGCCAGACCACGCTCGCCTTGAGTCCAGTTTCCCGGAGGAGCGTTGAACAGGACCAGGGGGAGACCGCAAGACTTCAGCAGCGTATGGAAGTGGGGTGCGTCCAGTGTCTCGTAGGGGAACAGGCATTCCACGGCCTCGAAGCCATCTGCGGCGGCCAGGGCTGGGCGCTCGTCAAAAGGTACCTCGGTGTAGAGCCAACTCAGATTGGCGGCAAAGCGCGGCATGGGTCAGGTTGGGTCGGCGAGAATGCCGCCGGTAATCAGAATCAGGGCACGCACCATCAGCAGGGCTCGTCCTTGTTGATGGTGGGCAATTCTGGCCTGATTGTCCCCCAACAGGATCTTGCGGCCAGTCCAGACCTGTGTGCCTTCCAGGATGTAGAGAACGAACAGGAGGCCCAGGTGCATCCATACGCCGAAGGAGAAAATATCCTCTTCTTCGATCAGGCGGTGCCACCAATGGCGGTGGGTGTACAGAAAGATGGGCATGGAAATATCGAAGATCAGCGTGCTCACCATGACCGGAATATGAAAAAAACGGTAGCGAGGCCGATAATAGGCGGCCAGCATGAGCAGATAACTGAGTGAAGCGGCAAGAAAAGGGGTCATGTGAGGGTCGTCAGGGTTGGCAATGCCGCGAAGGATTTTTCATGGGCGGCCTGGGCTGCCATCCATTGACTCAGTGTTTGCAGCGCAGGTTCCATGAGGCGATGGCTGGACAGACACAGAGAAAATTCCGAGGGGCCGGCGGTGAACCCCAGTGGGGCGATGAGACGTCCCTGGGACAGTTCGCGGCGCGCCAAGCGTTCGGGGGCAATGGCAACGCCCAGTTTGGCCACCGCTGCTTCGAGCATCAACTGCAGGTTGTCAAAATGGCGGACCAGATGTAATTGGGGGTTGGTCCAGTGGCTCAATTCGGCCCAATCGGCCCAGGCGTTGCGGCGCGATAGCGTATACAGCAGGGGCTGTCCGTTGAGGTCGGCGGGTTGTCGCAGAAGATGGGGCCAGTCGGGGGCACAGACCGGGCCGGCGCGATCGGAAAACAGGGTGGTTCCGTGAATGCCGTGGGGCCAGGGGGGGCAGCCACTGACCACCAGTGCATCGATCCGATCCGTTGCCAGATCATGAAAATTCCCCTGGGTTTGCAGTTGCAGGCGCAGTTCCGGATACTGGTGCTCAAAGTTTTCCAGGCGCTGGATCAGCCACAGAGCCAGAAAACTGCCGGGTGCCGCCAGAGTCAGCGTTTCTCCGGCGGGGACGGCCAGCAGTTGCTGACAGGTATCCTCCAGCGTGGTGAGGGCCTGGGTTGCCGCGCGCTGGAGGGATTGACCGGCTGGGGTGAGATGAACTCCCGAGGCATGGCGGGTAAACAGGGCTTGTCCCAGCCATTCTTCGAGTTGGCGAATCTGGTGGCTGACAGCGCTGTGGGTCAGACATAACTCGCGTGCCGCGACAGAGAAGTTGAGTACCCGGGCACATGCCTCGAAGATACGCACGGCATGGAGGGACGGGAGTTTTCTCATGGATACGGAGAAAACCCTGCACAGGGGAGGGCTTTCTTCGTTATCGTGAACGCTACTGGCACTTGCTGTCCCCGCAGTTGAGGCAGGTCAGGCATCCGTCCAGTTTGACTACCGCCTGTGTGGAGCATTTGGCGCAGAGGGTCGCGCCGTTGGGAAAACCGGAAGGCTCGGCGGGGGTGTGTTGAGCTTCAAATTCCTCACGTTTGGCCTTGAGAAAGGACTGTTGATGGGGGTCGGCTTCGGGAGAACTGAGCATGCCGATCTCGGTGAGATGGGTTTTTAATACCTCGCCGATATCGGCCACCAGGCTGGGGATGTATTTTCCCCCACGTTTGAAGTACCCTCCCTTCGGATCAAAGACGCTGTGCAGTTCTTCGACCAGAAAGGTGATGTCACCCCCCTTGCGGAACACGGCCGACATGACACGGGTCAGTGCCACGATCCACTGGAAGTGTTCCATGTTCTTGGAGTTGATGAAAATCTCGAAGGGGCGGCGGTGTTCCTGAGGGGTTCCTTCGTTCATCACCACGTCGTTGATGGTGATATACAAGGCATGATCGGTGACTGGAGGCTTGATCTTGTAGGTATTGCCGACCAGTTTGTCGGGACGTGACAGGGGTTCTCCCAGTTGATGAATGGGAGAGGGGGCGGGGATCGCGGGGGTATCTACGGGCGTGTCGTCCGTGACCACGGCGTATTTGACGATTTTCTTGTCGATTTTGACGGTCATGACGGGGTCCTGTGACGGAAGGAGAGGGGCGGATTGTCGTTCAGAATTTTCCATAGTAGCCTTCTTTCAGTGCATCGTACAAGTTGGCGGCACTGTGCAGTTCGCCATCGTACTCGATCATCTCGTTGCCCTTGACTTCCACCTGGGTTCCATCTTCCAGCGTAAAGCGATAGGTGGTGTTTTCCAGGTCTTTTTCCGTGACCAGAACGCCCTGGAATGCTTCCGGGTTGAAGCGGAAGGTGGTACACCCTTTCAGGCCCTTTTCATACGCATAAAAGTAGATGTCCTTGAAGTCTTCGTAAGGGTAATCCGTAGGAACGTTGATGGTCTTGGAAATGGAACTGTCGATCCAGCGTTGGGCTGCGGCCTGAATATCGACGTGAGCCTTGGCGGTGATGACCGACGAATCGACAAAATAGTCCGGAAGTCGGGTTTCGTCATCCTGGGCATGGGGCATGGCCTTGGGGTTGGCCAGGGTGCGATAGGCCAGTAGTTCATAGGAGAATACATCCACCTTTTCCTTGGATTTCTTGCCTTCGCGGATGACGTTGCGGCTGTAGTGATGGGCAAAGGAAGGTTCGATGCCGTTGCTGGCATTATTGCCCAGCGACAGGGAAATCGTTCCCGTGGGAGCGATGGAGGTATGATGGGTAAAGCGCACCCCCTGGGTGGCGATGCGTTCACGCAGTGCGACGGGGAATTGCTGCAGGTAACGGCTGTAACGTCCCATCAACACCTTGCCGGGGATCTGGTCTCCCACCTGAATGCCATCATCCGCCATTTCCGGACGGTGGGCCAGCATGGCCGGGGTTACGGTGAAGCATTCTTCCATGATGGGGGCGGGACCTTTTTCTGCGGCCAACGCCAGCCCCACTTCCCAGCCCTCTTCCGCCATCACGCGCGTGACTTCTTCGGTAAACGACAGGGACTCGGGTGAACCGTAGGACAGGCGCAACAGTGTCAGGGTTGACCCCAACCCCAGATAACCCATGCCGTGCCGCCGTTTGCGGAGAATTTCATCCCGCTGTTGTGACAGGGGCAGTCCGTTGATATCGACGACGTTGTCCAGCATGCGCGTGAAAATACGCACCACCTCGCGGTATTCCTCCCAGTCAAAGCGCGCCTGTTCGGTGAACGGGTCGCGCACGAAACGGGTCAGGTTGATGGACCCGAGCAGGCACGCGCCGTAAGGAGGTAACGGTTGTTCCCCACAGTTATGGGCTACCAAACCGTTGGCATCGAAGGCATGGATGCCTGGAACCTGGACATCATAGACGGCTTCGGTGCCGCACGGTAAGATCGATTCGATCACGGCGGTGAAACGTTCGCGGTTGAGATGTCGCTGGTATCCTGCGATCAGGCTGTTCAGGCGCGTTCTTTTATCGCTGTCGGCAAAACCTATCCGGTCGGCGAAGAGAGCAAGATTGGCTCCGCTGATCACCAACTCATGCTGGGCGCGATAAGGGTGGTTGCCCATGGTTCCACGTTCATCCGGCATAGGGTGGGAGCCAGCGGGACGGTGCTCGCAGTAGATTCGGGAGGCGATGCCAAGACGCAGAAGCATGCGTTGCACTGCTTCCAACAGGGGCAAGTCTGACTGGGGCAGACGAACGCGGACTCCTTTTCGATGGGTTCCCTGTACTGAGCCGTCGGTGTCGAACAGGCCGCGCAAGAAACCACGGTAGAAGGCTGAAGAGGCTTTTTCCATGCGGGCGGTGATGGATTTGTGACCTGGGGTCATGCCCATGGTGAGAGCCAGATCGTGGAGCGCTGTCAGAGCCATGCGGTATTCCGCACGCCCAGACAGCGCTTGCCAGCCGCTAAAGTCGGCGCGATGCGGAAGGGTTTGTGCGGCACTCAGGGCTTCGTCCATGAGCGCGTGGATCCCGGCACTCAAACCGGTTGCGGCACCGTTGGCTACGGCGTGGGCCCGCCATACGGAGAGTACGGCTTTATCGGTTGTGAGGGTGCCGTCACCAACGAGCAGACCCAGAAGGAATCCCTCTTCGCGTGTCAATTCCCCTGACCATTCTGGTGCGCTGCGATGGTCGTTCAGTACAAGGCGGTCTCCCTGAAGCAGTTCGCCTGTGGCGCACCATTGCGTTTCCATTCCGTCTCGGGTAAAGCGCGTGACGCGCAAAACCTGGTGATCGGCGGTCAAGCGCAAGCGGTAACCTTCGCGGGTACGCAGCGACAGTACCGGTTTGTCGGCAGTTTTGAAGAAGCCTTCCTCTCCGGAAGGATGATCTGTGCCATGGATGCGTGCCAAGAAGGGTGTGTTTAGAAGATCTTGGACCTGTCGTGGGCCGGAAGCCGTTTGTACCCAGGTATCTGCTGTGACGCAAGGGTTGGTGGCGCGAATGTTTTCGCACCACCAGTTGTTGTTCATCTCGTTGACGCGGTCGATGAGGATGAAACCGGGTTCGGCAAAATCGTAGGTGGAGGACATGATGACATCCCACAAACGACGTGCCTTCATGGTTTTGTAGATGCGGCAGGCCACCTTGCCATCATCGCGGCGGATTTGCTTGTCGGCGTTGGGCCACTCACGCCAGACAATGTCGCTGGACTGTAGCAAGGCGGTGTTTTCGGCTTCGGAACGGCTGACGGGGAAAGCCAGCGACCAGTCCTGATCGTTTTTGACCGCTTCCATGAATTCGCGGGTGATGAGGCAGGACAGGTTGAACTGGCGCAGACGGCCCGCTTCCCGTTTGGCTTTGATGAAATCGGCGACATCCGGGTGGGCAATGTCGAAGGTGGCCATCTGGGCCCCGCGCCGTCCACCGGCGGAGGATACGGTAAAACACATCTTGTCGTAGATGTCCATGAACGACAGGGGGCCGGAGGTGTAGGCCCCGGCTCCGGCAACAAAGGCCCCCTTGGGGCGCAGGGTCGAAAACTCGTAACCGATGCCACAACCGGCCTTCAGGGTCAGCCCCGCTTCGTGGACCTTTTCCAGGATGCCATTCATGCTGTCTTCCACGATGCCGGAAACGGTGCAGTTGATGGTGCTGGTGGCAGGTTTATGTTCCAGTGCGCCGGCGTTGGAGGTGATGCGTCCGGCTGGAATCGCGCCACGCCGCAAGGCCCACAGGAAACGTTCATACCAGTGCTTGCGCAGATCTGGAGTGCTTTCGGTGTCGGCCAGGGCGCGGGCCACGCGCTGGAAGGTGTCATCGATATGCTGGTCGACGGGTTCACCGCGCTTGTCCTTGAGCCGGTATTTTTTGTCCCAGATGTCCAGAGAAACCGGTTGCAGGGGGACATCGGCAAGATTCTTGGGGGCGGTTTTGACAGCGGTCAGCATAGGTCTCCTCGGCATTTTTGAATGTGCATTCTATTTCCTTGAATTAGTAAGGAAAACCGGAAAATTGCAAAAAAACCACAATATCTTGTGGTGCCGCTATCTTACTTTATTTTTGCGTGTTCTGAAAAGCCAGGCTTCTCACCCCCCTCAATCCGTCGTGAGGGAGACCATCCCTAACCCCGCGAAATCGCCCAATTCAGCAGGCGAAAATACAGGCGTCGTGGCAACCATTGCAGAAACTTCAACCCATAAGTAAAGTGGTGTGGAAAATGGATTTCGAAGTCGCCGTGCTCCAGTCCTTTGCGTATGGCGCGCGCTGCCTCATGGGGTTGCATGAGTGCGGGCATGCGGATTCCGACGGAAGCGGTCATGTCGGTGGCCACGAAACCCGGGCAGATGCGGGTGATGGCGATACGCTGGGGGCGCAATTCCAGATAGAGGCCTTCGCACAAATTGTTGAGGGCTGCCTTGCTGGGGGCGTAGGCGAGTGCCTGCGGCAGACCATTGTAGCCGGCGACACTGCTGATGAAGGCCAGATGTCCTCGCCCTTGTTGGCGCAACAGGGGAAGCAGGGCAGCGGCTACGCGGTAGGGGCCCATGAGGTTGGTGGCGAGGGTATCGGCCAACAGGGGCAAATGGTCCAGATCGAGGTGTGCCGCGGATTGTCCATCGTAAATTCCGGCGGCCACGATCACCAGATCGATGCTACCCCAGTATTCCATCAACGCCTCGGCATCGCGGCGGATCGCCATTTCATCGCGGATATCCAGACGGCTGATGCGGATGCGCTGGCGTTGTGAGGGGGATTGTTGGTCCAGCCAGTCGTCCAGCGGCTGGCACTGGCGACCGGACAACTGGAGTTGGGCTCCGCAGGAGGCCAGTTCGCGGGCGAGAGCAGCTCCGATGCCGCGTGTCGCTCCGATAATCCAGACGCGCTGATCCTGCCAGTGGTTGATGGGGGGGTTCATGGGAGGAAAGAGGCGCATGAGGCAAACTCTGAACGAAAATTTTAAGTGTATGGTACAGAAATTTGCGATTAGTCAAGTATAAACTTAAAAAATCGGCTAAAATATGCGCCACCCTCCGTATATGATTCAGGATAATAGCGCAGATGACTGAAATCGATCGCTCAACCCTCTTCAACGAGATCCCCGTCGTATCTCCCGACGCGCCTTTTCCTGGGCGCAAGTTGGTGCGTTCCTGGCTCGTTCCCCTGTGCGGCAAGCGTACCTTGCAACCCATTGCCATGATCCTGTTTGATTTCATGCTTTTTTTCGGGGTACTGGGAGGCACGGTGTGGGCATCTGCCCTATGGCTCAAGATCATGCTGGGGATGGTGGCGGGTTTCATCATCGGGCGATTGTTCATTCTTGGGCACGATGCGTGCCATCAGAGTTTGACCCCTCATCGGGGATTGAATCGCTGGTTGGGGCGCATTGCGTTTCTGCCATCGTTGACACCTTATAGTCTCTGGGACATTGGACACAATCTGGTTCACCATGGCCAGACCAATCTGAAGGGGTTTGATTTTGTCTGGTCCCCCCTTTCGGTGGAAGAGTTTCGTGCCCTGTCGCCAGCACGCCGTTTTCTGGAACGCATTTACCGGAGCGGTTGGGTTCCCGGGCTTTACTACTTCATCGAAATGTGGTGGTTGCGCATGTATTTTCCTGCCAAAACCTATATGGGGGCGCGGCGTCGCTCGTTCTTCTGGGATGGCATGCTGGTCACTGTCTTCGCCGTGATCTGGATGGGGGTGCTGGCTTATATGGCACAGATCACGCAACAGGGGTGGCTGGTCACCGAAGTGGCGGGTTTTCTGGTGCCGTTCGCATTCTGGAATTTCATGATTGGGTTTGTGGTCTACGCGCATCACACTCACACCAGTGTGGCCTGGTATGACGACAAGGTGGAATGGACACGCGCACAGCCCTTTGTTTCTACCACGGTACATCTGATATTTCGGTTCAAGATCGGTGCCTTGATGCACCACATCATGGAGCACACGGCGCACCATCTGGACATGGGAATTCCGCTGTACCGTCTCAAGGAAGCGCAAAAATTCCTGGAAACCCATTTGCCGGGACGGATCATTGTCCAGCCCTTTTCCTGGAAGTGGTATTTCAAGACGGCTCGCTTGTGCAAACTGTATGACTTCAAGCGGCGTTGCTGGCTGGATTTCGATGGGAACCCCACCAGCAAACCTTTGGCGGGAGGGGCTCCGCGGGCGGTTTGAGTCTGTGGAGAACGATGGGGTTTGTTACCCAATAAAAAAGGCGACCCGAAGGTCGCCTTTTTTTCTGCTCGGTGACTTACTTGGCGGCAGGAGCGGCAGCATCAGCAGGCTTGGCTGCTGCGTCGGTCTTCTTTTCAGCCTTCTTGTGATGATGTTTCTTCATCTTCTTTTCGGTCTTCTTGGGAGCATCCTTCGGTGCGTCAGCAGCAGGAGCGGCAGCATCAGCAGCAAAAGCACCGACGGTGAAAGTGGCCAGGAATGCAGCGATAACAGCGGAACGGATCATGGTAATTTCCTTTTTATATAAAGTCAGATTGGTTGCCCGATAAAGGGCGTAGCAATTGTAGCACCCACCAGAGCAGGATTACAGAGGCCACTCCCCATCAACGCAGGAGTCTGGAAAGGGTTGACGAGGCGCTTTGAAAAATAATTGCAAGAAAGTGTTGACGAGTGCGAAAAGGCTAGGTAGAATGGCGTTCTTTCGTTGCTGCAGTCGCTTCGCAGCGTTGAAAACGAAATGTTCATTAAAAATTTGATACCGATAGGTGTGGGTACTACGAGGGAGTTAGAAATTGTAGTGCTCACAAAGAAATAACCGTCTAGGTTTTTTGAGTGAGAAATAGGATATGAACTGAAGAGTTTGATCCTGGCTCAGATTGAACGCTGGCGGCATGCTTTACACATGCAAGTCGAACGGCAGCACGGGGGCAACCCTGGTGGCGAGTGGCGAACGGGTGAGTAATGCATCGGAACGTATCCTTGAGTGGGGGATAACGCAGCGAAAGTTGTGCTAATACCGCATGAGCTCTGAGGAGGAAAGCGGGGGACCTGAGAGG
>JAJZBQ010000024.1 GCA_021798835.1 Pseudomonadota bacterium
GAGGCCGCCGAACGCGCAACCCAACGCAGGAAAAAACCAAAAATCAAACCCAACCCCTGATCAACTACCGCAAAACCGCGTAATACCCCTCAAATTTACGCGGTTCCTCAACCCTGACAACACTGGTCTGAACTACAACCACCAAATCCAACACTACGCCCGGTAGTTGAACCTGGGTTAGCGTTTCGTGCCGTGGTAAATCAGGCAGCTGTTCATCAGTGGCCCAAAATGGAACTCCTCGGACAAATGATTGAACCTGAGATTTTCTGACTGCGTGAATATCAGGATTGAGAACAGGTTTACCGCGACCGCGTGCTGTCTTTCCCTGCAAACCAGGTTTGTAGTCATTCCAATAGTCACGCAATGCTGTTCGTGTGATCTGGTTATCCAGTACTTTGATTGCCAGAAGAAGAAACTCCTGTACCGGCATCACCCGATGCAAGCGCCCGAGCAGTTCGATGTTTTCTGCGCTGCAGGAAGAGTGAAGAGGCAGGCACGGAATATCGAGGTCAGTGAATAGTTTTTCGAGTTGATTGTAGAAGCGTACGGATGAAAGAAAACGCCATAAGCTTGCCGGCTTGACCTTAGACAGTTCCGAGATTTTTGCAATAGCCTGTCGCGTGGAACCAAAGAGATCATCCCAGACCTTAGTTTTCGATCCTTGGTCCAGCAGGTTGCCGATGGAGACCCAGTCACGATCAGCCTGCGCAAGTAGGCGGATGATGTCGGTGAATAGATTTTTGCTTTTATTAATCATGACGCTAGATTATCAGATGTGGGCGATAAATACAACTGACCGCCCGTTAAATGTGATACAACTAATTGATATAAATCAGATTATAAGACAGATGTTACGAGTCATTGACCACGTCCTTATACCCCCAGTATGAAAAATATTTTGCGTTTGGGCTTGCAAAAAAGAAAAAGGATTGTTAATCTAGCGGCATGACCACAAAGCACGAGATTCTGAGGTGTTTAAAACACAGCGAGGCGTGCATGCGTGATCTGCATGAATGGGTTCAGGGTGACAGGGACTGAATGACGTCCTATTGAACGAAGGTCGCTAACGGGAGGATTTGATATGGCAACAATATTCGATGAGTTTTTGGGAAACAGGCGGGTTCCCGAAGAGTCTGGGTACAAGAGAGAGAAAGGGATCCTGATTCCTGCCAAGCCGGTCACGTTCAAAACTGATTTCGTCGAGGAAAAACCGGAGGTATCTTCCAAGTGTTCCCAACAAGAAAAAGTAAAAATCGAGTCTAGAAAGCGTTCGACGAGGGTGGCGCGTTCGCGCTTGATTCAAGTGTTTGACATGAAAAGCTTGGAAACGGCCAGAGAGAGGGTTAAGCGTTCGGATAAGGAGCAAAAAGATCGGCTTTTGCCGGAACTTGATTTGGCTTCGAAAAATGATGGAAAAAGACTGCTGCCAAAGTTGGGTGGTTTGCCCAACATCTTGAGACGTATGCAAGAAAATTTTCCAAATTTTTCGGAATCGATTTCGACCATTGGCGAGGAGTTTGCCTTTGCTTCCGCCAGTAGAGCGTCAGGGTTTCGCTTTTCACCGATGTTGTTGGATGGCGTTCCCGGGATTGGTAAAACAGCATTTGCACAGGAGTTGGCTAGAAGTTTTGATTTGCCTTTTCTTTCTATCAATGCAGGCAATATGCAATGCTCTGCCGCAATCGTCGGGACAGCTTCCCATTGGTCAAATGCAGCTCCCGGAGATGTTTTCAGTCTGTTTGCTTCTGGCGAATCTGCGTCGGGTGTGGTGCTGATCGACGAGGTTGATAAATTGAGTTCATCCAGGGAATATCCAGTCTTACCGGCTCTTCTTACTTTGCTGGAACCAGAGACCTCACGGACGTTTAAAGATGTCTCAATGAATGTTGTGCTGGATGCTTCGCGCTTGTTTGTCATGATGACCAGTAACTACAAAAATCAAGTGGATAAGGCTTTGTTATCTCGAGCTAGAATTTTTGAAATTGCGGAGCCTGACCAGAAACAGCGTGTTGCGATTGTCAACAGATGGTTAGGAAGTTACCAGAAGCAAATGGGCCCCAGGATCAAGTTACGCATTGATCCCGCAGACATCGAGCGGTTGGCCGAATTGCCTACTGATCTGAGAGCGCTGCAAAGAAACCTGAGGTCGGCCTATGGAAGAGCGTTGTTAGAAAAATTGGACGTATTGCGTTTTGATTGGGGCGACCTTGAGCAACAAAAGAAAAAAAGTCGTCCGATTGGGTTCGCTCAACCTTGATGTTCGGGAGGTATCGATGAAGATTCATGTATTGTCAGACCTACACCTTGAGTTCAGTGACTTTCACCCATGCGTTGTGGAAGCAGATGTTGTGGTGCTCGCTGGAGACATCCATAAAGGTGCGCGCGGTATTGCATGGGCTCGCGCTACCTTTCCTGAACAGGAGATTGTTTATGTGGCAGGCAATCATGAACTTTATGGGACCAATCGCCTGGATACGATGGCCAAATTGAGAGTTTCGTCCGAAGAATGCGACGTTCATTTTCTGGATGACGAGGAAATAGTCATCAGGGGGGTGCGATTTTTGGGGGCGACCCTTTGGACAGATTTTGAGTTGTTTGGGGTGGAGAAAAGATTGGACTGCGTGCATAAAGCGGTGAGGTGTATGAATGATTTCCGATTTATTAGGGAAGGAGGCAGAGTGTTTAGCCCAGCCGATTCAGTCCGGTTGCACCAGAAATCAGTATCGTGGCTTCAAGGCGCTCTGAACCGACCATTCCACGGCAACACTGTAGTGGTGACACACCATTTGCCGTCGAGCGGGTCTGTGGCTGATCGATTCCAGAGCGATCTGCTTTCAGCGGCATTTGCATCAAACCTGGATCACCTGATGGGGAAGGCTGTCTGTTGGGTTCATGGTCATACCCATGACAGCATGGACCACGAGGTGTATGGCACGCGCATCATCTGCAATCCACGGGGCTATGCTCATTATGAAGATAATCCTGAGAATCTGGATTTTGATGCTGGGTTGGTTGTAGAAATATAGTCGTTGAATGAAAATTTATTTTTCATGAGGTTGAGGATAATGATTGTTTTCCTGGATTTCGATGGAGTTCTGCATCCCAACGAAGTGGTTCTCTACCAGAAAAGGGGTATCGTCCTTGAGTGTGATGGACATTCGCTTTTTGAACACGCCGATACGCTGGTTGAAATTCTATCGCCGTATCCGCAGGCAAAGATTGTGTTATCCACATCTTGGGTAGTGGCTTTGGGATTTGACCGGGCAAAAAGCTACTTACCCCCGGATTTACAAAATATTGTGATCGGAGCAACCTGGCACAGCGGGTTGAGAGATAAGAATTGGTGGTGGTCGCTAACCCGTCATCAGCAAATCATGCGTTATGTTAGCCGCCACAGACCCGATCAATGGGTTGCCATCGATGACAACGCGGAAGGATGGCCGGATAACCAGCGTCACCGTCTTGTTCATACGGATGAGTGGGGCGGAATCGGGCAAAAAATGGCCCAGAACGACCTCGTGGAAAAGCTTGCGCTGATGTGTGTTTCTCGGTAAATGATGCGCTATTTCTTATAAATGCTTGAGATTTTTATGGCCAGAGGGGAAGATGATTTATTTTTTTGGCGATGTGCACGGCAATTTCAAACATGTTATCAGTTCGGTGTTGGAGAAGCGGCCAAAGGCAATTGTTCTGCTCGGGGATATCGAGGCGCAGCAGCCGTTGGAGCGCGAGTTGCAATCTGTACTGGCACTGACCGACATCTGGTGGATTCACGGCAATCACGATACAGATAGCCAGAAAAATCATGACAATCTTTTTGGTTCTGCTCTGGCCGATCGCAATCTGCATGGGCGTGTGGTAGAAATTGACGGGCTGCGCGTGGCAGGTCTTGGAGGGGTTTTTCGTGGCGAAATCTGGTATCCCGATTCTCCTGATGCTCCTGTGAATTTTGAAAGTTATGACGTTTACCAGCAAAACTCAGAACCCGGCCGAATTCATGCGGCGGCACAACATCGAGCTTTGCGGCGGGGTGAAATGGCTGAGGTGAAGGCGGCAGGGAAACTTCTCACCCATCGTTCGTCGATTTTTTATGCAGATTGGCTGGAGTTGCAAAGCCAGCAGGCTGACATTCTGGTTACTCACGAAGCTCCCTCATGCCATCGTAACGGCTTCAAGGCGATCGATGAATTGGCGCGGGCAATGAAAGTGACAAAGGCATTTCACGGACATCACCACGATCGGCGCGATTACAGCCCGACTTGGGATCAGATCGGGTTTAAGGCTTACGGTGTTGGGCTTCGTGGGATTACAGACCAGGATGGAAATGGGGTACGTGCCGGCGAACTGGATCAGGAGCGATTGTAACCAGGGATCAAAGTGTTTTACATTGTGGTATGACGTGCCAATACCGATGCGATTCGTCTGGAGGAAAACGTGGCGCTGAGACAAGTGGTATTTAAGGGAAGAATCGAGGCGGAAAAGGAGTCCTCTCGCAGCAATTGGGCTGTGATATCCATCACCGAACCTGGGTCTAAGCCAGCTCAGCTGAACGATGGGTGGTATGCCATTTTACGCCAAGAGTTTCACGATGTAGACTACACGGATTCTTCATATCCGTATAGTCTGTTTTCAGAGCATCAGGCACGAGAGCTGGTCTCTTTTGTAGTCAAGGTTGAAACCGAAGGAGTCGAAGGAATTTTGGTTCATTGCAAGGCAGGCATCAGCCGAAGCGCAGCAGTGGCAAGATGGATCGCCTTCAAATATGGTTTGCCGTTTGTTGAAAACTACAGTCTGTACAATCGTCATGTATTTCGACTATTGTGTGAACCCTAGGAAATCCCGACATGACAATTTCGTTCAACCAAATGCTGAATAGATTCCCGCATCTTTAACCCATATCGAACAAGGTGACTGGCATGGTGAGGTTTTTCGACAATCTAAAAAACGGATTATTCAACAAAGCCGCCAAGTCGGTAGGGGATTATTTGGCTGAAAAAAAAGTCAAATCACAGCAAAAAAAACATATCGAAGAACTCAATTCCATGATGCTCAAATCCGTCAAGGAGGGCAATGCCGCCAAAGTGCAACAACTGATTGAACAGGGTGCTGAGGCGAGTTATTGCGACAGCATCGGCATCAGGTACGCCATTGACAACGGACATGAACAAGTCGCGCGCATACTACTGGACAACGGGGCCAGTGTGATGCCGCAAAATACGAGTGCTCTTGTTAGGGCGGCTGAATTGGGGCATGACGGGATCGTGGCCATATTGCTTGATCATGGGGCAAACATCAATGCAAAAGATGGTAATTCTTTAATCAAGGCATCTGAGAACGGACATTACGAAACAGTCAGAATTCTGCTGGAGCGGGGCGCAGATGTTCATGCGCAGGAAAATATGGCTGTTCAAAAAGCATCTGAAAACAGATCCGTTGAAGTTGTTAAACTGCTGCTGGAACATGGCGCGAACAAGGACGCTGTCAATCACAACAACACTGACCACGAATTCAGGCCTTGTCATGCCATGGCATTGCGGTTTGCAGCAGAAGCAGATGACACCATGGTACTGAGAATCATACTGGACGAACACCCAGCCAAGCGTGATCATATACACACACGCGATGACGAAGCGCTTCGATATGCCGCCGAACGCGGCAACATAAATGCAGTTGCTTTCCTGATCGAACGTGGTGCCAATGTTCATGCCAGAGAGGATTGGGCGCTTCGATATGCCGCTAAAAGCGGTCGCACCGAAGTTGTTAAACTACTCCTGAAACACGGAGCCGATGTCCACGCCAAGGATGATTGGGCGCTTCGATATGCCACCAAAAAGGGTCATACCGAGGTTACAAAAATGCTGAATGAACATGAACATCAAAACTGCAGCAAAGATGATTTTCAGAATCTGAAGGCAGAGGTTGCGCCGGCAATATCAAACGCTGTTGCCTAGGCACCCGTAGAGCAGGAAACCGCTATAGTGGACCCGGATTTTTGGACAGTGAATTAAGTTATGATGAGACCCATTGGACGGAGTGTTGGAGATGGGTGAAAGGAAGAAGCGACAGGTATTTTCGGCGGAGTTCAAGGCGAAGGTTGGCCTGGAGGCAATCCGTGGTTTGAAGACTGTCAATGAGCTTGGTCAGGAGT